>NZ_CP029479.1:630833-1261666 GCF_003150835.1 Phenylobacterium parvum
CCTCGTCCATGCCAGCCGCATCAAAGGGCAGGAGGCGCGTCGCCCCCGGAACGCTGATCTGCTCGTCCTTCAGGTTCATCATGATCAGGATCGGCAGGTGGTCCGGATGCCGGGCTGACCAGGTGCGCACCTCCTCCAGGCAGGCCCGGAAGGTGGGGCAGACGCTGCGGTAGTCGATGTCCGGCACATGCATGACCTTCAGCCCCGGCTGGGCCATGGGCCCGGCGTCGTAGTCGCCGCCGCCCGCCATCCGGAGCCCCAGGGGTCGCGTCCACCGACCGCCTTCAGGGTCGCGCACCAGGTCCAGCTCCAGCTGCCGGGCGCCCGCCGCCAGCTGTTCGGTCAGGGCCGGATGGCTGTAGTCGAGGCTGTCGGCCGTCCTCGGGCTCATCGCCCTCAGCAGCTTCATCTCGGCCGGGGCGATGGCCTGCTTGTAGCTGTTGTGGGTTCCCACGACCTGCATGGCCGTCATGGGCAGGGCGTCGACCTCGGCCCGGGTGCATCCGGGTGCGCCTGAGGGTCGCTCCAGATCGCATCCGGCGGAAATGGAGAGTGCGGCCGCGAGCAGGGCGGTGATCATTGGGAGGCTCCTGGGACGTCCGGGGAGACTGGCCCGGAACCGTGACAGTTTGAAGAGGTGGGGCCCGGAGGTCCGGCGATCAGGGGGCGGGCGCCGCTGGCGCCTGCGTCGCGTCCAGGCTGGACTGGGTCGCTGCGAGCATCGCGTCCGTGATCCTCGGATCGAACCCCTGGAGTTCCTTCAGGCTCAGGAAACGGAACCTCGGATAGTTTGGATGCGCCACGAGGCCCGGGAAATGGGAGTCCAGCACGGCTCGGGTCGACGGACTTCCGGCCAGCAGGAAGATGGGGGTTGTCCCGACCGACGGCGGCGCCTGGGCGGCGGCGAGGGCTGCGTCGATCCGATCCAGGGTCTGATCCGTGATCCTCGGGTCCCTTTCCTGAAGTTGCTTCAGCGACATGCCGGAGAACCGCGGGTAGGCGGGATGCTTCGTGATGTTGGGCATGTAGGCCTCCATCACCAGCCGGGTCTCGGGCCGCCGTTCGAGGGTGGCGATGGGCGTGGTGGCCGTCGAGGCGCGGGGCAGGGCCAGGGCGGGGCCCTTGGCGGCCAGCAGCACGGCCAGTATGGCCAGCAGGAGTCTGCGCGTCATTCCATGCCCCCCGGACTTTTCGTCAGACTAACCTCATGGCCCGGGACCGCAACGGTCGCCGGGGTTAGTGCTCGCCCGCCGCCGCCAGGGCGTCGTAGCTGTAGAGGTCGTCCATCGTCGAACCCATGCCCAGGCCCGCCTGCATCGCGAGGTTGCGGGCCCAGCTGAAGGGTGGGCGCAGGTGGTAGATTGCAGCGTTCCGGCGCGATCCCGCCTGGATGGCGGCGGTCCTCGGACGGCGAAGGGCCTCATAGCGCTCCAGGGCTGCAGGAACCTCATTCACGGCGCGACCCGACAGGCAGGCGGCCAGGACGGCGGCGTCCTCGATGGCCATGCAGGCGCCCTGGGCCATGAAGGGCAGGGTGGGGTGGCAGGCATCGCCCAGCAGGGTCACAGCGCCGCGGCTCCATTTCGGCAGGGGATCCCGGTCGAAGAGGGCCCAGCGGAAGCAGGCGTCCTCCGGCGCAGCCTCGACGATCCGCCGCACCGTCGGGTGCCAGCCCGCGAAGTCCCGCCGAAGGTCCTCCGCCGTGCCCCGGCTGGACCAGGACTCTTCGCGCCAGTCGTCCCGCTCGACCACCCCGACGAAATTCACCAGGGTCCCGCCCCGGACGTAGTAGTGCACGAAGTGGGCGCCAGGCCCCATCCAGAGGCTGGCCACGGGCCCGATGCCGGCCTCCTTGAGCTTCTCGGCCGGGACCAGCCCCCGCCAGGCGACATTGCCCGTGAAGCGCGGCGCCGCCGGCCCGAACAGGGCCTGGCGGACGAGGCTACGGATGCCGTCGGCGCCCACCAAGACGTCCGCCTCCAGCCGCTCGCCAGAGGCCAGGACCAGAGCGGGCGTCCCGTCGCGGGGGCAGGCGGCGACCGCCTGGCCGAGGCGCAGGGTGATGCGCGGCTCGGCCTCGCAGGCCGCGCCGAGGACGGCGACAAGGTCCGCCCGATGCATGTGGAGGTAGGGAAAGCCGTACTTCTGCAGGGCGGCGTCGCCCAGGGGCGCCCGGCTGATCGTCTGGCCCCGCCGCCACCCCCGGGCCTCAACCGCTTCCGGCCGAAAGGCCTGGGCGGAGAGGCCGGCCTCAAGTCCCAGGCTGAAGAGCGCCCGGGAAGCGTTGGGCGAAACCTGCAGGCCCGCGCCGACTTCGCCAAGCGTTCCGGCCTGCTCGACCACGGTCACGGCGACGCCGGTCCGGGCAAGGGCCAGGGCCGTGGTCAGCCCGCCCACCCCGGCCCCGACGACCAGGGCGGTCAGGGGCGGTGGCGGGGCGGCGCCGGCCATCAGGCCTCCAGCAGGCTGCGCAACATCCAGGCGGTCTTCTCGTGGACGTTGATGCGCTGGGTCAGGACATCCGCGGTGGGCTGGTCGCGGGCGGCGTCGACCACCGGGAAGAGGTTTCGGGCCGTCCGGGCCGTGGCCTCCTGGGCGACCACCAGCTGTCGGACCATCTCGTTGGCGTCCGGCACGCCCTCGGGCTCATGGATCGAGGTCAGGCGCGCGAACTCGGCGTAGGTCCCCGGCGCGGGGAAGCCGAGGGCGCGGATGCGTTCGGCGATGACGTCAATGGCCGACCACTGCTCGGTGTACTGGCCCATGAACATGGCGTGCAGGCTGTTGAACTGCGGCCCGGTCACGTTCCAGTGGAAGTTATGGGTCATCAGGTAGAGGGTGTAGCTGTCCGCAAGCAGGGCCGAGAGGCCCTCGGCGATCCGGCGGCGCTCGGCCTCGGGGATCCCGATGTCGATGGGCGGGGGCGACATGGCGACGGGCATGGCGGGGTCTCCGGTTCGGTCGGTTTGGCCCGGCTGAGGTGGGGCCGCGGACGGGCCCTGTCAAATCGGGGCGCTGCGGACGGGGCCAGCCCGCCTCACTCCCCCTCGAAGCCGATGAAGACCGCCGCTTCGTCCACCGACTTGCGGTTTGAGACCACGGCGTTGGCGGGGAAGCTGTCATCGGGCCAGCCCATGGCGACGCAGATCATGATGACCTGGTCGTCGGGGATGCCGGCGTGCTCGCGCACCACGGGCGACTGCATGATGCCCTGGCTGTTGATCACGCAGCCCAGGCCCCGGGACCAGGCGGCGTTGACCAGGCAGTTGGTCACCGCGCCGCAGTCGAAGGGGCCGATGTCGCCGCCGTGGATCGACCGGTCGTAGGTGACCACGATGGAAACCGGGGCGTCGAACTGGCGGAAGCCCCGCAGCACCCAGTCCTGTCGCTTCGCCTTGTCCTCGCGCTCGATGTCCATGGCCGCGAACAGCTGCTTGGCGATCTCGATCTGACGTTCCCTGTGCACCCCGTCGTAGGCGCCGTGGCTGCGGAATTCGCGGGAGTCCGGCACGCCGGCCAGGTTGCGCTCGGTGTTTCCTGCGCGGATGGCGTCCAGGACCGGGCCCGAGACGACATAGAAGTTCCAGGGCTGGGTATTCAGCGAGGAGGGCGCGCGCATGGCCAGCTCCAGCACCTCGCGGATCACGGCCTTGGGCACCGGCTCCGGCTTGAAGCCGCGGATGCTCCGCCGGCCCTTCACAACCTCGTCGAACTGCATGTCGTCCTCTTTCCTGGGCCCTTCGGCCGTCAGATCCTGAAACCGTGGTCTTCGAGCCAGGCCTTAACCAGGCCGACGGCCTGGGCGCCCAGCTCGGGCTGGTCCTGGTAGTAGTGGCTTGCGCCTGCAATTTCATGGAAGCGCCGGTCCTCGTGGGCGACAGCGTCGAACAGCCGCTGGGCGTGGCTGGGCGTGCAGGCGTCATCGGCGCTGTTGTTGATCACCAGGACGGGCGCCTTCACCCGCGCCAGGCAGGCCGGGGCGTCGGCCCGGGCGTCGTCCAGGCTCCACTGCGAGAGCCAGCTGCGCAGGGTCGAGAATCGGGCGAGGCCGATGGGGCTCATGTTCACGATGCGGGGATCGCCCAGGTAACAGACGCCCGGCGCCCGATCGTTGGGGTCCACCGCCGGATCCAGCCAGCGGGGATCGGCCATGGTGCCATGGACCACGAAGCCGAACTCCTCATCCGGACGCCCTGTCTTTCGAAGGTGGTCCAGTTTCGCCTTCACCCAGGCGGTGATGCGGCGGTTCCGCGCCGTCTGGGCCTCCCGGTAGCGGGCCAGGAAGGCCTCGGAGTAGGGCGGGCGCACCACCTGGCCATATAGGTCCAGCTCGGGATCGCGCCGTTCGGGATCGACCTCGTCCTGGATCGAGGCGTCCAGCCACTCCGTCAGGGTCCCGTGCCGGGAAACATGGGCGGCCATCAGGATGATCCCGTCCGCCGGGACCAGGACTGCGTCCACCAGTGACAGGGGGTCTCCCGCCGGCGTGTGGGTGATGGAGGGCTGCTCGGCCTCGGCCTGGTAGAAGGCCGACAGGGCGCCGCCGCCGCTCCAGCCCAGAAGGATGATGTTAGCGTAGCCCAGCTTCTCCCGGGCGTGGCGCACCGCGGCGCCCAGGTCCAGGGCGACCTTCTCCATGATCAGGGCGTTGTCGACGCCCCGGTAGCGGCTGTCGGCGGCCAGGACGTGGACGCCGGCCTCGGCGAAGAGCCGCATGACCGGCAGGCCGCCGGTCCCGCCGATGGGATGCATGGTGACCAGGACCGTGTCGGAGGGCGTTTCCGGCCGGATCAGGGTGGCGCCCGTCGCCACCAGGCCCACGGCGCCGCCATAGGTGTCCTTGAAGGCGGAGGGATCGCGCGAGACGATGGTGATCGGCGTCCGGGTGACGGCCGGGCGTGCGCTCATTCCGCCGGGTCCGCCGCGAGTTTGCGCGCCGGCGGCTCGTTGTAGGAGGCCCGGGCCACATAGACCTCGTCAGGCATCTCCAGCAGCTTTTCGTAGAGCGCCGGCGGGTACTTCAGGTGCGGCTTTGCGGGATCGAAGGCCGGTTGCGGCGTCTCGGGCCTGGCGCCCGGGCCGGCGGGCGGGCTGCGGAAGGCGGCCAGCTCCTCTGCGGAGATGCCCGCCAGGGCGACGACCTCCGGGTCGATCCACTCGTCCGGGTCGGGCGGGTTCACCGAGGTGGAGATCTCCAGGTTCAGACCTTCGGGCCCGGCGAAATAGATCGACTGGCAGAAGCCATGGTCCACCGGCCCGAAGACCGGGACGCCGTTCTGGCGGATGCGGTTGCGGAAGGCCATGAGGTCTTCCATCGACTCCACGTTGAAGGCCACGTGCTGCATGGTCCCGGGTGCAGAGGCGCCGCCCCCATGGGCCGCGTGGCTGGAGCCCAGCTCGCTCTTGCCCTTGGCGTTGTCGGGCATGGCGACGAAGGCCACCGAGGCGTTGTCGTCCAGCTCCAGGAACCCGTGCCAGGCGCCCGGCACCCCGTGCATCCAGAACAGGGCGGTCAGCCGCATGCCCAGCACCTCGCTGAAGAAGGCGATCTGCCCCTTCATGTCGGTGGTGCTGAAGGCCAGGTGATGCAGTCCGCGAAGCCGGGGCATGAGGCGTCTCCTGTCGGGCCGGGTCTATTTCCGCCCACTCGTGGGAATGTCGCGGAACGCAACGTCCTTGTCGACGCGGATGTCGCCGGGCAGGCCCAGGACCCGCTCGCCGATAATGTTGCGCAGGATCTCGTCCGAACCGCCCTCGATGCGGGTGGCGGGCGAGCGCAGCAGCATCTGCTGGAACCGGGCGTTCATCGGCGAGGACTCATCCTGGATCGCGCCGGACTGCCCCTGGATGTCCAGGGCGAACATGGCCAGCTCCTGCATGGTGGCGCCGGCCACCAGCTTGCCGATGGAGTTCTCCGGACCCGGGGTCTGGCCCTTGGACAGGGCGGTGATGGCCCGCATGCCGGTGTACTTCAGTCCGGACTGCTTCACGGCGAACTGGGCCAGGCGCGAGCGGACCGAGGCGTCGTCCACCGCCGGCCGGCCGTCGATCTCCGCCTCCAGGCAGAACTCGAACAGCTCGGGGAAGCCCGTCGACATGCCCGAGCCGATGGAGAGGCGCTCGTTCATCAGGGTGGTCAGCGAGACCTCCCAGCCCTGGCCCACGGCGCCCAGGCGCTGGTCGTCCGGGATGCGCACGTCGGTGAAGTAGACCTCGTTGAAGCCCGACTGGCCATTGGCCTGCTTGATCGGCCGCACCTCGACGCCCGGGGTCGACATGCTCAGGAAGAACATGGTCAGGCCCTTGTGCTTGGGCGCATCCGGGTTGGTCCGGGTGATCAGCAGGCCCCACTGCGAGTGCTGGGCGCCGCTGGTCCAGATCTTCTGGCCGTTGATGATCCAGTCGCCGGAGCTGTCATCGGCCTTGACCGCGCTGGTGCGCAGGCCGGCCAGGTCCGAGCCCCCGGCGGGCTCGGAGAAGAGCTGGCACCAGATCTCCTCGCCCGAGGCCAGGGGCGGCAGGAGCCGGCGCTTGTGGTCCTCGGAGGCCCAGTCCATGACGGTCGGGCCGCACATGCCGTGGCCGATGATGAAGGGGCTGGAGAGGGAGCCGTAGATCCCTTCTTCCTGGCCCCAGATCACCCGCTCGATCGGGGTGCGGGCGGCGCCGCCGTATTCCTTGGGCCAGTGCAGGCAGGCCCAGCCGGCCTCGGCCTTCTTTTTCTGCCAGGCCTTGCTGGCCTCCATCGGGTCTTCGCTGTCGATGCCGCTGGAGGCGAAGCCGGCGCGCTTCAGCTCGGCTTCAAGGTGCTTGGGCGCATTGGCGTCGATCCAGGCGCGGGCTTCGGCGCGGAAGGCGGCTTCCTCGGGCGTGTCTTCGAAATCCATGGTCGGGACTCCTTCAGGCGGCTTGGGTGTTGGCGCCCTGCAGGCGCGTGATGAGCATGTCTTCCCAGGTCGAGAGCGACCCGAGGGCGAGGGCCAGCGCATTGGAGCGCCGGTAGAAGAGGTGGCAGTCAAAGGCCCAGGTGAAGCCCATGCCGCCGTGGACCTGGATGTTGTTCTTGGCGCAGTGCTGGAAGGCCTGGGTGGCCGAGACCCGCGCCGTGGCGGCGGCGACCGGCAGCTCCGAACTGCCCGAGGCCAGGGCCCAGGCGCCGTAGTAGCAGTTCGACCGGGCCAGGGTGGCCGAGACGTACATGTCCGCCAGCATGTGCTTGATGGCCTGGAAGGAGCCGATCTGCCGGCCGAAGGCCATGCGGTCCAGGGCGTAGTCCCGGGCCATCTCCAGGGCCCGGTCGGCGCCGCCCACCTGCTCGAAGGCCATCAGGATGGCGGCCCGGTCCATGACCTGGCTGGCGATGGCCCATCCCTCGCCCTCGCCGCCGAGGCGCTCGGCCGGGGCGCCGTCGAAGGCCAGGCGCGCCTGGCTGCGGGTGGGGTCGATGGAGGCCAGGGTCTCACGGGTCACGCCGGGACCGTTCAGGTCGACGACGAAGAGGCTGATGGCCGCCTCTCCCCGGCCGGCGCCCGAGCGGGCGGCGACGATGGCGAGGTCGGCGATGTCGCCGTCAGCCACGGGGGACTTGGCGCCAGTCAGCCGGCCATCGCGCGCGGCGGCGGCGACCTTGTCGGCGGTCATCCGGCCCTGGCCCTCGACGAAGGCGAAGGTCCCGACGGCCTCGCCGCTGGCGAGCCGGGGCAGCCAGGCCTTCTTCTGCGCCTCGGTACCCGCCTGCAGCAGGAATTCGGCGGCCAGGTAGATGGACGAGGCGACGGGCACGGGGGCGAGGGCCCGGCCCAGTTCCTCGGCGGCCAGGCAGAGCTCCAGGTGCGACAGGCCGACGCCGCCATAGGCCTCAGGGATGGCGACGCCCAGCACCCCCATCTCGCCCAGGCCGCGATAGAGCTCTCGGCTGAAGGGCTCGCCGCCCTCAAGCCCGCTGCGGACCACCGCCGGGGTGCACTTCTCGGACAGGAACCGGCGGATCTGGTCCTGCAGCTGCTTCTGGTCGTCGGAGAAATCGAGGTTCATGCGTCTTCCGTCCCGTGCGATCCCCGCTGGCGGGGGACTTTGAAGCCATTTCGAAAGGCTGACCCTACGCCAGTCAAGACCCGCCTGCGGTCGGTTTCCGACCTAGGCCTGGACGACCGGATAGAAGGGTTCCCCCCAATCCCGGCGCGGGTGGTCCATCATGATCTCGATGAATGCAGGAAGCAGGCGGCCGAGCAGGGCGGCGCCGTCCCGGACCTGATCGCGGTTCACCCGACCGTTCCAGGTGGCCCCGCCGTGCACAAGCTGGTTCCTGAGCACATAGAGGCGTTCAAAGATCGGACCCAGCACCTCCCGCGTTTCCTGCTTGCCCAGAAGTCTCAGGGTTTCCCGGCGGTCGTCCTCGAGCCGCGCGCGCCAGTCGGCGAATCCCGGCTCGCCATTGTGGTGCCGCCAGAAGTCCGGGAAGACGTAGGGATTGACCAGCAGCGTCCGGATCTCATTCGAGAACCGCGACCACAGTACGGCGTAGATGCGGCCCTTCTCGTCCAGGTCGACCAGCTTTCGGAAGAAGGCCTTGAAGCGCCCCTGTTCGCTGGAGAAGCTCTCGTCAATCCGTCTCGCATAGGCGGCGTTGAAGCCGATCCAGAGCAGGATGAAACGGGTGTCCTCGTCCTCGGTTTCCTGTTCGGCCCGGTCCAGCCAGCTCAGCGCCCGGTGTACCTTGAGGTCGATGGCGGTCGGCAGGTCAGCCCTCAGCGCCCGGTGTCGGGCCTTGATCTCGGCGTGCCGCCCCTCGGCGATCCGCCCGGGCGCCGCCTTCGCCGACTTTCCCGTCTTCTGTCCAGCCACCCCTAGGTCTCCTTCAGTCCGCCAGCGCCAGGATCCGGTCCACCACCCCCGCGAGCTTCTCGTCGATGACGTGGAGATAGGCCTTCCAGTCGTCCATGTGGCGCAGGTCCTCGGCCCCGTCCGACACGCCGCGCAGGCCCGCCAGGGGCACGCCGTGGGCCATGCAGGCGCGGGCGACGGCGAAGGTCTCCATGTCCACCATGTCGGCGTCGATGGCGTCGTAGGCGGCCCCCGAGATCACTGCCCCGCCCGTGGACAGGCGCACCGTCGGCAGGTCCGGCAGCAGCACCGTCAGCGGCAGCTCCCGGGGCAGGTCGAGGTAGGGCGTCAGTCCCGCAGGGATTCCCAGGGGCGAGGCGTCGATGTCGCGATAGCTCACGCTGGCCACCTGGTAGACCCCGGTCTGCTCAAGCGTCCGCGATCCGGCCGAGCCAAGGCACACGGCCACGTCCGGGGTCTGCCCGCTCGCCTCCAGCCTGGCCAGGGCGGCGCCGACCGCCAGCCCCGCCTCCACCGGCCCCACCCCCGTCATCAGGGGCGTGAAGCGGGCGCGCAGGGCCGGGCCGTACTCCGGCGGGGCGGCCATGATGAAGAGGATGCGGCGATTTCCGGACTGGACGAGCTTCATGCCCCCATCCTGCCCCGGATCGAGGGCGGCGTCAGCGCCCGCCGTGAGCCGGGCCCCCGAAGACGTCGCACAGGGTCTCCAGCACCCGCTCCGCCGCGGGGTCGGCAAGCCGGTAGAAGATGGTCTGGGCGTCCCGGCGCGTGGCCACGAGGTTCTCCGCCCGCATCCGCGCCAGGTGCTGGCTGGTGGCTGACGCCGTGAGGCCGACGCAGGCGGCCAGCTCCCCGACCGGCGCCTCTCCATCCGCAAGGCGGCAGAGCAGCTGCAGTCTCTGCTCATTGGCCATCAGCTTCAGGAGGCGCGCCGCCGCCCCCGCCCGGGCCTGGAGGTCGGCGATCCGAAATTGGGGCGCAAGGTCGGTCACGCCGTGTCTCCCTTGACGAGGGGTAATTCGTCATCGCGCAGGACGATGTAGATCGCCGGGATGACCAGAACAGTCAGCAGGGTGGAGGAGGCGAGGCCGAAGAGCAAGGAGATGGCCAGGCCCTGGAAGATCGGGTCGAACAGGATGACCGCCGCCCCGATCATCGCCGCCGCCGCCGTCAGGACGATAGGCCGGAACCGGATGGCGCCGGCCTCCAGAAGCACCTCCCGAAGCGACCGGCCCTCCCTTGGCGTGTGGCGGATGAAGTCCACCAGCAGGATCGAATTGCGAACGATGATCCCCGCCAGGGCGATGAAGCCGATCATCGACGTGGCTGTGAAGGGCGCGCGGAACAGGATGTGCCCGACCACGATCCCCACCAGGGTCAGGGGAATGGGGGTAAGGATCACCAGCGGCAGCTTGAAGCTTTTGAACTGCGCCACCACAAGGACATAGATACCCAGGATGGCGACGCCGAAGGCTGCGCCCATGTCCCGGAAGGTCACCCAGGTGATCTCCCACTCGCCATCCCAGAGTACGGTCGGCCGGGTTTCGTCGTCCGGCTGGTCATGGAGCCGGATGTCTGGCCTGGGAAGGTCCCCCCAGTCCGCCGACTTCAGCGCCTTGTCCACCGCCATGAGGCCGTAGATGGGCGCCTCGTAGGCGCCCGCCAGCTCCGCCATCACCATGTCGACGTCCCTTCCGTCGCGCCGGAATATGGCGGTGGAGCCCAGGGTCTGTTCGGCGCGGGTCACCTCGCCGAGCTCAACCAGCCGCCCGCCGGGACCATGGGCCACCGGAAGGGAGGCCAGCGACCCGCCCCAGGTCCGTGCGGACTGGGGCAGTCGTACGGCGATCTCCAGCGGGTCCCGTCCCTCGCCGCGGTGCGCGTAGCCGACCACCTGGCCGCCCAGGGCGGCGCCCAGGCTATCGTGGATTTCCCGCTCCTGGACTCCCAGGGCCTCCATCCGCTCCCGGTTGGTCGTGAGGGACAGGCGGGGGCGAGGCTGTCCCCAGCTGTCATCGATGTCGACGATGTAGGGCACGCTGGAGAAGGCCGCCTTGACCCGCTCGGCGGTCGCCCGGCGTTGGGCGGGATCGGCCCCGTAGACCTCCGCCAGAAGGGTTGCCATCACCGGCGGGCCGGGCGGCGCCTCGACCACCTTCAGGCTGGCGCCGGCCGGCAGGTCCAGCCCTGCGAGTCGGCGACGAAGGTCCAGGGCGACGGCGTGGCTGTTGCGCGACCGCTCCCCCTTGGGCTTCAGCGTGACCGACAGGTCGCCCTGTTCGGGCCGGTTGCGCAGGTAATAGTGCCGGACCAGGCCGTTGAAATTGAACGGCGAGGCGGTCCCCGCGTAGGCCTCGATGGCGGTGACCTCTTCAAGGCTGCGGGTCACAAGTGCGGCGTCGGCCAGGGCCCGTCCCGTGGCCTCGAGGGAGCTGCCCTCGGGCATGTCCAGCACCACCTGAAGCTCAGACTTGTTGTCGAAGGGCAGGAGCTTCACCGTCACGGTCTTGGTGGCGAACATGGCGCACGCCAGCAAGGTCGCCAGCCCCACACCGATCAGGAAGCGCCAGGCGCTGGCGCGGGTGGCGATGACCCTTCCGGCCATGCGCCTGTATAGGGCGCCCAGGCGGCCCTCGGCCTCGTGGCCATGGCCCCCCGGTTTGTCCGCCAGGACCTTCCGGGCGAAACGCACCACCAGCCAGGGCGCGATGACCACCGCCACGAAGAAGGAGAAGACCATGGCCGCCGAGGCGTTGACCGGGATCGGTGCCATATAGGGTCCCATCAGGCCTGAGACGAACAGCATGGGCAACAGGGCGGAGACCACGGTCAGTGTGGCGACCACAGTGGGATTGCCCACCTCGGCCACGGCCTCGACAGCGGCGTCGACCCGGCTCCTGCCGTCATTCATCGCCCAGTGCCGGGCGATGTTCTCGATCATCACGATCGCGTCGTCGACGAGGATTCCGATGGAGAAGATCAGGGCGAACAGGCTGACCCGGTTGATGGTGTAGCCCATGAGGTTCGAGGCGAAGAGGGTCAGCAGGATGGTCGTGGGGATCACCACGGCGGTGACACCGGCTTCCCGCCAGCCGATTGTAAGGCCGATCAGGACCACGATGGAGAGGGTCGCCAGCCCCAGGTGGAACAGGAGTTCATTGGCCTTCTCGTTGGCGGTCTCGCCGTAATCCCGGGTCACCGCGACCTCCAGGTTGGCTGGCAGCAGGCCCCCCTTCAGGCTCTCGACCCGCTGGTGGATGGCGTGGGAGACGACGACGGCGTTGGCGCCCTTGCGCTTGGCGATGGCGAGGCTGACCGCCGGGGCTTCCCGCCAAGCGCCGTCCACCGAGGCCATTCGCCAGACCCTCGCCTGGTCCTCGCGGGGCGCCTGGACGACGTTAGCGACATCCCGGACCAGAACCGGGGCGCCGCCCGCTGAGGTGACCGTGACCATGCCCGCCTCGGCGGCGCTGGACAGGGTCCGCCCTGCGGCCAAATCAATAGCCTGGCCGGCTTCGCGGAGGCTGCCGGCCGGAAAGCTGCGGTTCGCCTGCCTGAGGGCTTCGGTAAGGGCGCCAAGGGTGACCCCCCGGGCCGTCATCCGCGCCGGGTCGGGCTCAATCCGGATTTCCTCAGGCCGCCCACCGACGATGAAGGTCAGGCCGACGTCCTCGACCTTGGCGATCTCAGTCCGCAGCTTGCCGGCGATCTCGTACAGGGTCTGGTCTGTCCAGCGGGCCTCGTCGCCGGGCCGGGGCGTAAGGGTGAGCACCACGGTGGGGACGTCGTTGATGCCCCGGGTCTGGATCAGAGGCTCAGGTATACCGGCGGGGATCCGATCATAGTTGGCGCGGACCTTTTCATGGATGCGGACGGCGGCGGCGTCCGGGTCCACGCCCACCCGGAACCGGGCGGTCACCAGCACCTGGTCGTCATTGGCGAAGGTGTAGACGTGCTCCACGTCCGCCGCGCTCTTGACGATGGTCTCGAGGGGCTTTCCCACCAGTTCCACGGCGTCGGCCGCCTTGAGTCCGGGGGCGGCGACCAGGATGTCCACCATGGGCACGCTGATCTGAGGCTCCTCCTCCCGGGGAATGGAGACCAGGGCCAGGAGGCCGACCGCGATCGCCGCCAGCAGGAACAGGGGCGTGAGGGGTGAGGCGATGGTCGCCCGGGTCAGGGCGCCGGAGAGGCCGAGTTTCATCGAGTCGCTCCCGCCGGTGCGACGACGTCGCCAGCCTTCAGGCCGGACAGAATCTCGACCTCAGCCGCGGAAGGACCGGGCGCCGTCTGCACGGGGATCTCGCCGGCCGAACCGTCCGCCCGCACCAGGGCGACGTAGTCGATCCCGTATCGGGTCGCGACATGGCTGCGAGGAAGCACCAGGGCTTGACGCTGTCCCAGCGATACCCAGGCGCGCACCCGGCGGCCGACGGCGTCGACGGGCAGTCGGGGCGCGCTGACGTCCGCCGTGGTCTGGCCGCCACCGACGGAGGGATAGACCTCCGTGATGATCCCTTCCGAGGTCTGTCCGTCCAGGTCCTCCGGCGCCAGCCGGACGATGTCGCCCGGCTTAAGGGCGCGGGCCTGGGCTTCGGGCAGGGAGATGCGGATGACGGGTGGGCCCGCCGTGATGCGGGCCAGGCTCTGGCCGGCCGAGACCACTGAGCCGACCGGCGTGTCCGCCAGCAGCACCCGGCCGTCCGCCGGCGCCAATATAGCGCCCTGGGCGCCCAGTTCGGCGCTGGCGGCGCGCTGCGCCCTCGCCGCCGACAGCTGGGCGCGGGCCGCCTTGGCCTGCGCCTCCGCCTGGTCCAGCCTGGCCTGGGCGTAGACGCCCTGGTCAAAGAGGGTCCGGATCCGGCCAAGGTCGGCCTCCGCCCGGGCGGCTTCCGCCGATGCAGCCGCGGCCTGGGCGTCGTAGGCGCCCGTCAGGAGGCCGATCCGGTCATCCCGCACCAGGGCGATGGGCTGTCCCCGCCGGACGAGATCACCTTCCTTCACCGAAAGGCTGACCAGCAATCCGCCGATCCGCGACCTGGCCTCGGCCATGTCCCGGGTCGTCAGCTCGGCCGAGACCGGCTTCAGGTCCTGGACGGTCCGGAGCTGAAGGACCAGGCGTCCCTCCGCCGCCGCCCGGGCGGTGGGCGCCACCGGCGGCTGGCCGCCGCTGCAGGCCGCCAGCGCTAGGGCGACTGCCAGGCCCAACGCCGTCCTCAATGCGCGTGTCCTGCGCATCTCCGGAAGTTCAGCTGGGCCCCGCTCCTGGGCCTTGGGTCCGAACATCGCTGTCTCCATAAATGAGAAATTGCGTATATTCGAAAAAAGAGATATTCACAAGCCTCAACCCGTGTCCCGTAGAGAAATTGAAGGAACCTCCCATGACCCTCGACAAGGCTGTCCTCGTCTTCGCCGGCGCTGTGGTGCTGCTCAGCGTCCTGCTGTCGCGCTTTGTCCATCCCCTCTGGATCCTGCTGGCCGTCTTTGCCGGCCTGAACATGATCCAGGCCGCCTTCACCGGCTTCTGCCCGGCGGCGATGGCCTTCCGGAAGCTGGGCGTGAAGTCGGGCGTGGCCTTCCGCTGAGGCTGTCAGGCCCGGCGGCACCGCTCCGAGCAGTACTTCACCTCGTCCCAGACCTTCGCCCACTTCTTCCGCCAGGCGAAGGGGCGGCCGCAGACCGGGCAGGTCTTGGTCGGAAGGTCCGCCTTGCGGCGCGCCTTCACAGGCCCAGTTCCGCCAGGCAGGCCGTAGCGTCGGCGCGGATCTCCCGCCGGCGGTCCTCGCCCATGCGCTCCAGGGTGCGCACGGATTGCGCCATGCGGGGGTTGGAGGCGAACCGCGCCGCATGGCGGTCGATAAAGTCCCAGTAGAGCCGGTTGAAGGGACAGGCGCCCGGTCCGCTCCGCACCTTCACGTCGTAGGCGCAGCCGCCGCAATAGTCGGACATCCTGTGGATGTAGGACCCGCTGGCGGCATAGGGCTTGGAGCCCAGGAGCCCTCCGTCGGCGTACTGGCTCATGCCCAGGGTGTTGGGCGCCTCCACCCACTCGAAAGCGTCGGCATAGGCGCCCAGGTACCACTCATGCACGGCGTGGGGGTCCACCCCCGCCAGCAGGGCGAAGTTGCCGGTCACCATCAGCCTCTGGATGTGGTGGGCGTAGGCCAGGTCCAGGGTCTGGTCGATGGCGGCCTTCAGGCAGGCCATGTCCGTCCGACCCGTCCAGAAGAAGTCGGGCAGGGGGCGGCGCGCCTCCAGGGCGTTGCGGAAAATGTAGGCCGGGCCCTCCCGCCAGTAGACGCCCCGCACGTATTCCCGCCACCCGATCACCTGGCGGATGAAGCCCTCGGCGGCGTTCAGCGGGACGCGTCCCGCCCGCCAGGCCGCCTCCACCGCCATGCAGACCTCCAGGGGCTCCAGGAGGCCGATGTTCAGGTATGGCGAGAGCACCGCATGGTGCAGGTAGGGCGAGTTCGCCAGCATACCGTCCTGGTCGTCGCCGAAGCCGGGCAGGGTGGTCTCGACGAAATGGGCCAGGCTCGCCAGGGCCTGCTCCCGGGTCACAGCGAAGCGGAAGTCCTCCAGCCTGCCGAAGCCGTCCGGAAAGCGCTGCGCCACAAGATCCAGCACCCCGCGGGTCACGGCGTCGGGCGCATGCCGCAGGGGCTCGGGCAGGAAGAGCCCGCCGGCCGGCGGCGAGCGGTTCTCCGCATCGAAGTTCCAGCGCCCGCCCGCCGGGGCGTCGCCTTCCATGAGCAGGCCGGTCCGCCGCCGCATCTCGCGGTAGAAGAACTCCATGCGCAGGGCCTTGCGGCCTTCCGCCCAGGCCTCGAAATCGGCGTGGGAGGCGACGAAGCGGTCGTCCTCGAGCACGGTCACCGGAACGCCCAGGGAGGCGGCCCAGCCATCGGCCTCCAGGCGCAGGCGCCATTCCCCGGGCTCGGTCAGGAAGACGGCTGAAGCGCCATGGCGGCGCACCGCCCGCTCAAGTTCGCCGCCCAGGGTTCCGGTGTTGTCCCCATCGTCCAGCCGGACAAAGTCGACGGCCCAGCCCCCGGCCGCCAGTTCGGCGGCGAAGTGGCGCATGGCCGCCAGGACCAGGACGATCTTCTTGCGGTGATGGCGGACATAGGTCGCCTCGCCCATGACCTCCGCCATCAGCACCACCGTGCGCGCCGGGTCCCGCCCGCGCAGGGAGGAGACGCCAGCCGTCAGCTGGTCCCCGAGGATCAGGACGAGGTCGGTCATGGGGCGACTATGCCACGAAAGGCGAGAGGGGGAATCCTGCGGGGCAGGGGCCCTGCGGCCGGGTCTTTAGAGAAACTGAGGCTTCTCGCAAATAAACCCCACTTGTTTGGTAGGAAATAACTCTCGAAAGAGCGGAGGTCTTCAATCTGCATCCGGGGGTTCCCGTGCGTACTCTTATGTTGGGCGGCGTCGCCGCCCTGGGCCTGTCCATCCTGGCGCCGCCGCCAGCGGTCCGGGCGGAAACCTATGAATCTTTTGCAGAGTCTGTGGAGGACACCGGGCCCGGCGCCCTTGAGGAGGTGATCGTCACCGCCCGCCGACGGTCCGAAGCAGCCCAGGATATTCCTGTAGCGGTCTCGGTCCTGACCGCCTCCCGGATCGAGGATGCCGGCGTCTTTACGGTGGGCCGGCTCCAGCAGCTGGCGCCAAGCTTCCAGTATTTCTCGTCCAACCCCCGAAACACGACTGTCAACATTCGGGGTCTCGGGGTGCCCTTCGGCCTGACCAGCGACGGCTTCGAGCAGGGGGTCGGCGTCTATGTCGACGATGTCTATTTCGCCCGGGCGGCGGCGGCGACCTTCGACTTCCTCGATGTGGCCCAGGTGGAGGTCCTGCGCGGCCCGCAGGGGACCCTCTATGGCAAGAACACCACCGCCGGCGCCATCAACATCACGACGGAGTCGCCGACCTTCGCCTTCGAGGCCAAGGGGGAGGTCACCCTTGGCGACCTGGAGTTCCGGCAGGTGAAGGCGGCGGTCTCGGGACCCCTGACCGAGACTGTCGCGGGGCGTCTCGCCCTGTCCTCCACCGCCCGGCGCGGGACAATCTGGAACGTCAGGACGCAAACCTGGGTCAACAGCCAGGACAACCTGGGGCTTCGCGGCCAGCTCCTGATCCGCCCGAGGGCCGACCTCGATATCCTCCTCGCCGCGGACTACAGCGCCCAGGATCCTGAGTGCTGCGCCCAGATCTTCGTCCGGACGGGCGCCACCCAGCGCCCCCTGGCGCGCCAGTACGCCGCCCTGGCCGCCGTCCAGGGATACGCCGTTCCCAGCACCAACGCCTTCGACCGGATCACCGACGTCGACGCCAGCCTGAGCGCCGGCAACATCATCGGCGGGGCCTCGGCCCGGGTGAAGTGGGACGTCGGGCCCGGGACCCTGACCTCGGTCTCCGCCTGGCGCTTCTGGGACTGGAAGCCCGAGAACGACAGGGACTTCCTCGGCCTGTCCATCGTCCGAAGGTCCCAGAACCCCTCCCAACAGGACCAGTACCAGCAGGAGCTTCGTTACGATGGCTCCAGTGGCGATTTCGACTATGTCGCCGGGCTCTTCGCCTTCCATCAGCGCATCGACACCCAGGGGACGGAGGAGCAGGGCGCCAATGCAAGCCGCTGGACCCTCACCGGCGCCCTGGCGGCGAATCCCGCGGTCCTGGACGGCCTGGTCGCGCGCAACACCCAGTGGCTCACCAACACCAGCGCCGCCCTCTTCGGACAGGTCAGCTGGAGGGCGACCGAGGCCCTGACCCTGCAGCCCGGACTGCGCATCAACTACGACGAGAAGGAAGGCTACTACCAGCGGCGGGTCTTCGATGGGCAGGGAAATCCCGTTCTTTTCGGGCAGACCGATCCCATCAAGGTGGCGCAGCGGGGCGTATATGCGCCCCAGGAAAGCGCCCCGCGCTTCAGTGACTGGAACCTCAGCTACGATCTGACGGCCAGCTACCGGATCAACGGCGACGTCCTTGCCTACGCCACCTACGCCAAGGCCTTCAAGACCGGCGGGATCAACCAGAACGGCCTGCCCACGGATGCGGCGGGCAATCCCATCCTGGCGGCGGGGACCATCCGTCCCGAGGACGTGAATCACCTTGAGGCGGGGCTGAAGACCCGGTTCCCTGGCCTTGACGCCATCGTCAACCTGGCCCTCTTCCGCACCGAGATCCGGGACTACCAGGCCACCGTCACCAACGGCCAGCTGGGGGTGTTGCGCGGCTACCTCGCCAACGCCGGGCGGGTGCGCAGCCAGGGTGCGGAGATCGACGCCTCCATCGCTCCGACCGCCTTCTTCAGCGCCTACGTCAACGCCGCCTGGACGGACGCCAGCTATGTCCGCTTCGTCGACGCCCCCTGCCCGCCGGAGCTCTCGGGCGGCACGACGGCCGCCGCCGGGCAGGCGCCGAGCCCGCCGGGAACCCCGGGCGGGGTCAGCCCGGCCAACTGCGACATCTCCGGGGCCCGCCTTCCCGGAGTATCCGAGTGGTCCTTCACCTTTGGCGCCGAGACCCGCCGGCCTGTGGCGCTCTTCGGCCGGTAGGGAGAGGTCTATCTGGGCCTGGATGGATCCTGGAGGTCGGACTTCTCCTCCAGCGCCTCACCGTCGGCCTATACGAACGTCAAGGCCTACGGGCTGGCGGGCCTTCGCGCGGGGTTCCGGGCCCAGGAAGGCCTGGAGGTCTTCGCCTGGGTCCGCAATGCGCTCGACGCCGAGTACTACGAGTTCCTCGCTGTCGGTCCCGGCAATACCGGCCTCATCGCCGGCCAGCCCGGTGATCCGCGGACGGTGGGCCTGACCCTGCGCCTGTCCCGCTGAACCGGCGCCTCTACCAGGGCACGGTTAGGCCCTCGGCGTCGAAGAAGCCGCCGGTGGCCGAGGCGGGGAGGGCGTCGAGGACAGCCAGCAGCTTGCGCGCCGCTGTCTCCGGCGACTGGGCCCGGGCGTCCTCGCCCACGATGGGAGCCGACAGGCCGGTGGCCACGGTGCCGGGATGCAGGGCCACGCACAGGGCCTCGGGATTTCGCCGGGCCAGCTCGATGGCGGCGGTGTGCACCAGCTGGTTCAGCGCCGCCTTGGAGGCGCGGTAGGCGTACCAGCCCCCCAGGCGGTTGTCGCCAATGCTGCCCACGCGCGCCGACAGGGCGGCGAAGACGCAGCGGCCCCGTCGGGGCAGGCGTGGCGCCAGGTGCTTCATCACCAGGGCCGGCCCGGTGGCGTTGACGGCGAAGGCCAGGGCCATGGCCCCGGGGTCGATCCGCGACAGGCTCTTTTCCGGCGTGAGCCCCGCCCCGTGCAGGACGCCGGCGGCATGAATGACCAGCCTCAGCTCCCCGGCCGTTGCGGCCTGTCCGATGGCCTTGGCCACCGAGGCTTCATCCAGGAGGTCCAGGGGCGGTTCGCTGCGCCGTCCCAGGCCGATGACGCGGCTGAACCGCTCCGACGCCTCCAGTTCGCGGACAAGCGCCGAACCGATTCCGCCCTCGAACCCGATGACGAGGGCGACGGAGGCCGGCGAGGGCGGTTCAGGATCGGACAGGTCAGTCTCTCCGTGGAGGGGACATGCGGGCATGTGGACGCCGGGCCCCGCGACCGCAATACTCCCTCCATGCTCTCCCGGCGATCCCGCTACGCCCTGCGCGCCCTCATCCACCTCGCCCAGCGGGAAGAGGACGGCCCTGCCTCCATCGCCGAGATCGCCCGCCTGGCCTCGGCGCCGCGCAAGTTCCTGGAGGCCATCCTCCTGGACCTCAGGAACCACAACCTGCTGGTGTCCAGCCGGGGCCGGTCCGGGGGCTACCGGTTGGCGGCCTCAGCCGAGGCCATCAGCTTCGCTGATGTCATCCGCGTACTGGATGGACCTCTCGCCCTGGCCCCCTGCGCGTCGAAGACGGCCTATCGCCCCTGCGAGGCCTGTCCGGACGTTGCGACCTGCCCCGTCCATCCGGCCCTGGTCGCTGCCCGGGAGGCGGTGGCCTCCGTCCTGGAGGGCTGGACCCTGGCCCGGGCGGCCCGCGAGGCGCCGCCCTTTCAGATTTCCTGATCAGGCCCGGACTTTTAATCTATCGATCCGCTAGGAATTATCGGGCATGGGCCTTCCTTCCCGGAGGAGTGCGCCCTTGGAAGAGTTCCTGCTTTTCGCCCTGGTCGGCTTCCTGGCCCAGGCCGTCGACGGCGCCCTGGGCATGGCCTATGGCGTCGTGTCCTCAACGGTCCTGCTGAGCGTCGGCGTGCCCCCGGCGGCGGCCTCCGCCAGCGTCCACGCAGCGGAGGTCTTCACCACCGCGGCCTCGGCGGGCTCCCACGCCTGGCACCGTAACGTAAACTGGAAGCTGTTCGTCCCCCTCGCGATCGGAGGCTGCGTGGGCGGCGCCCTGGGCGCCTTCGTCCTCACCAGCATCGACGGGGCGATCCTGAAGCCCTGGATCACCGGCTACCTGGCCCTGATGGGCGGGGTGATCCTCTGGCGCGCCATCCGTGGCCCGGCGCCGCGCCTCTTTCCGGTGAAGTACAGCGGCCCCCTGGGCTTCTTCGGCGGCCTGTTCGACGCGATCGGCGGCGGCGGCTGGGGTCCGACCGTGGCCACCGCCATGGTCGGCGCCGGCGGCGATCCCCGCACCAGCATCGGCACCACCAACACCGCCGAGTTCCTCGTCACCTCGACCATCTCGGCGACCTTCCTGGCGACCCTGCTGACCGGACACTGGGCCGATGCAGGGGGCCTGTCAGACCACGCCACCGCGGTGGCGGGCCTGATCGCCGGAGGCCTGGTCTCCGCCCCCCTGGCCGGCCTCATGGTCAAGCTGGCGCCCCAGCGGATCCTGACGGGCGCCGTCGGCGTGCTCGTCGCCAGCCTCGCCGCCTACCAGGCCGCCCGCCTCGCCGGCTGGGTCTAGAGGACCAGCTTGTCGAAGTCGCTGGCGTCGTGGCGTTCCAGCAGCTGGCTCTCCGGCTTGCCGAAGGGCCGGTTCACGGCCCGTCCGCGCTTGGCCGCCGGCCGGGCGGCGATGGCGTCGGCCCAGCGGTTCACGTGGACGTACTCGTGCACCTGGAGGAACTCGCCCCCGCCATACATTTCGCCCTTGGCCATGCCTCCGTACCAGGGCCAGATGGCCATGTCGGCGATGGTGAAGTCCGGCCCGGCGATGTACTCGCTCTCCGCCAGCCGGCGGTCCAGCACGTCCATCTGGCGCTTCACCTCCATGGCGAACCGGTCGATGGCGTATTCGATCTTGAACGGGGCATAGGCGTAGAAGTGGCCGAAGCCGCCGCCCAGGTAGGGGGCGCTGCCCATCTGCCAGAACAGCCAGGACATGCACTCGGCGCGGGCGCCCGGCTCGGTGGGCAGGAAAGCGCCGAACTTCTCGGCCAGGTGCACCAGGATGGCGCCGGACTCAAAGACCCGGATCGGCTTGGGCCCGCTGCGGTCCAGGAGGGCGGGGATCTTCGAGTTCGGGTTGATGTCGACAAAGCCGCTGGAGAACTGGTCCCCCTCGTTGATACGGATCAGCCAGGCGTCATACTCGGCGCCGGAATGGCCCAGGGCCAGAAGCTCCTCCAGCATCACCGTCACCTTCACCCCGTTGGGCGTGCCCAGGGAGTAGAGCTGCATCGGGTGGCGCCCGACCGGCAGCTCCTTCTCGTGGGTTGCTCCCGCCACCGGCCGGTTGATGTTGGCGAAACGGCCGCCATTCTCGCGGTTCCAGGTCCAGATCTTCGGCGGGACGTATTCGGCGTCGGACATTCAGGCCTCCATGGCGCGGAGCATCCGCCCCCGCGGACGCCCTTCGGAGTCAGAATAGCGAGCCCGCCGGGTTTCCCAACGGGATTTTGCGCGGCCGGTCCGGGCGCCTATCTCCCGTGTCCACAGACCGGAGGAAACCCATGTCCCGATCCGCCCGCCCCAGCCGCCGCGCCCTGCTCGCCGCCGCGCCCCTGGCCGCCGCCGCTGCACCCGCCCTGGCGGCGGAGGTCCTGCCCGCGGGGGCGCTGAAGGGCCGAACGGTCCTGATCACCGGCGCCAGTTCGGGCTTTGGCCGCCTCACCGCCCTTCACCTCGCCGGTCTGGGCGCCCACGTCATCGCCTCGATGCGGAACCTCCAGAAGGGGCGCCGTCCCGAGGCGGCTTCGCTGAAAGCTGAGGCCAGCGGCCTGCCGGGTCGTCTCGACCTGGTGGAGATCGACGTCACCCGGCCGGACCAGGTGGTCTCCGGCGTCGCCGCGGCAGAGCGCCTCGCCGGCGGCGGCCTGGACGTCCTGGTCTCCAACGCCGGCATCGGACTCTCCGGTCCCCTGGAGCTGCATGACGAGGCGGCCCTCGAAGCCGAGTTCCAGACCAACCTCCTCGGCGGCCTGCGCATGGCCCGGGCCGTCCTGCCAGGCATGCGGGCCCGCAAGGCCGGCCTCATCCTGCCCGTCTCCTCCCAGCTTGGCCGGATCATCATGCCCAACATGGGCGGCTACTGCTCGGGCAAGTGGGGCCTGGAGGCCGCCTTCGAGGCCATGGCCTACGAGCTCGCCCCCCTCGGCGTCGAGGTCACCATCGTTCAACCCGGCGGCTACCCGACCCGGATCTGGGAGACCGGCTCCCGGGCGGTCGAGGCCATGATCGCCCGGAATGAACCCGAGCGCGTCCAGGCCTACGCCCAGCACATCGCCATGACCCGGGCCTCCATGACCGCCCCGCGCCGGTCGGATCCGATGGACGTGGCCCGCGCCATCGCCGGCCTCATCGCCCTGCCGGCCGGGGATCGCCCCCTGCGCCAACCGGTCCACCCGGACACCACCGTCACCACGGCCGTGAACAAGGCCCTGTCGGACGTCCAGGACCGGGTCCTCTCGCGGGGCCCCTACGCCGCCTGGCGAGCGGCGGTTTCTGGCTGAACCTGCGCTTTGAGGTTGCCTCCTGCGGCGGCGGCGCCAAACTCCGCCGCCAAAGAGGAACCCTCAGGACCGGTCAGGAGTACGACCCCATGACGCCCGCCGATGACGCCGCCCCCGTCCGCCCCCTCGACAAGGAAGCCCTGAAGACCAAGTACCGGGCCGAGCGCGACAAGCGCCTGCGCGCTGACGGCAACGACCAGTACATCCGGGTGGCCGGCGTCTTCTCCGGCTATCTCGACGATCCCTACACGCCCTTCCAGCCCCGCGAGCCCAAGACCGACCACGTGGAGTTCGCCTTCATCGGCGGCGGCTTCGCCGGCCTGGTCGCCGGCGCCCGCCTGGTCGAGGCCGGGATCACGGACGTGCGCATCATCGAGAAGGGCGGCGACTTCGGCGGCACCTGGTACTGGAACCGCTATCCGGGCGCCCAGTGCGACACCGCCTCAATGATCTACATGCCCCTCCTGGAGGAGACCGGGCACATCCCGCGGGAAAAGTACGCCCACGCTCCCGAGATCCTCGAGCAGTGCCAGCGCATCGGCCGCAAGTACAACCTCTACGACAACGCCCTCTTCCACACCGAGGTGAAGGACCTGACCTGGGACGAAGCGAACGACGTCTGGATCATCACCACCAACCGCGACGACCGCTTCACCGCCCGCTTCCTGGGCTCCGGCACCGGCCCTCTCCACGTGCCCAAGCTGCCGGGCATCCCGGGCATCGAGAGCTTCAAGGGGCACGCCTTCCACACCAGCCGGTGGGACTACGACTACACCGGCGGCGACCCCCTCGGCGCGCCGCTCTCTAAGCTGGGTGACAAGCGGGTCGCCATCATCGGCACGGGCGCCACGGCGGTGCAGTGCGTCCCGCACCTGGCGAGGGCCTGCAAGGAACTGCTGGTCTTCCAGCGCACACCATCCTCGGTGGACGTGCGCGCCAACGCCCCCATCGACCCGGAGTGGTTCGCCTCCATCGCCACCGCCGGCTGGCAGCAGCGCTGGCTGGAGAACTTCACCGAGAACCAGGCCGGCGGCGGCGCCGAGGAGGACCTGGTCCAGGACGGCTGGACTGACCTGTCTCGCCGCATCCGCGAGAAGATGAAGACCATCCCGAGGGAGCAGATGAGCCCCCAGGCCATGCTGGCGGCCTTCGAGGATTCCGACTTCGAGAAGATGGAAGAGATCCGGTCGCGGGTGGATTCCATCGTCGGCGACACGCAGACGGCCCAGAACCTCAAGGCCTGGTACCGCCAGCTCTGCAAGCGGCCGTGCTTCCACGACGCCTACCTGCAGGCCTTCAACGAACCCTCCACCCGGCTGATCGACACCGACGGCAAGGGCGTGGAGCGGATCACCGAGACCGGAGTCGTCGTGGCCGGGGTGGAGTATCCTGTCGACTGCATCATCTACGCCTCGGGCTTCGAAGTCGGCACCGACTACACCCGACGCACGGGCTTCGACCTGACCGGCGTGGATGGCCTGAAGCTGTCGCAGGCCTGGTCGGACGGCATGCGCTCCCTGCACGGCCTGCATGTCCGGGGCTTCCCCAACGCCTTCTTCGTCCAGCCGACCCAGGGCGCGAACCTGATCTCCAACGTGCCGCACAACCTGACGGATTCCGGGCGCACCATCGCCACGGTGGTGGCCGAGGCCAAGCGGCGGGGCGCCACGCGGGTAGAGGTCACGCAGGAGGCGCAGGACGCCTGGATCGCCCTGCTCCTGACCGGTCCCGGCCGGATGATGATGGGCTCCGCAGACTGCACCCCCGGCTACTACAACAACGAGGGCCAGGCGATGGGGCCGGGCGCGAAGTACAATGTCGGCTATCCCGCCGGCGCGAGCGCCTACTTCCGTTACATCGATGGCTGGCGGAAATCTGGGAAGTTCGAGGGCCTGGAATTCGCCTGAGGCTTCCTGCCTACCCGCTGGTCCCATGGTCCCGGAGTTCCTGATGCGCCTCTGCGCCGTCCTCGCCCTCGCCGCCGCCCTGGCCGGTCCCGCCGCCGCCGCGTCATCCCTGCAGGGGGATGGCGGCGTGCCTGACTTCTACGCCTGGTCGGGCAAGGTGAAGGGCAAGCCGGGAAAACTCCTGCGACAGGAGCCCCTGGCCCCGGCCCTGGTCCTCGACGGCGCCGCTTCCGGTGCGCGCATCCTCTACACTTCGACGGAGGGCCTGGGCGGCAAGGACAGGGTGGTGGTCTCCGGGGCCGTCTTCATTCCCAGGGGCGAGGCGCCCAAGGGGGGCTGGCCCCTCCTGGCCTGGGCGCACGGTACGGTGGGCGTGGCCGACGTCTGCGCCCCGTCCTTCGCCGGCCGCAGTCCGCGGGACAAGACCTACCTCGGCTATTGGCTGTCGAAAGGCTATGCTGTCGTGGCCAGCGACTACCAGGGCCTGGGTGTGGCCGGCGGCCATCCCTACCTCGCCACCCGGCCCTCGGCCTACAGCGTCCTGGACTCTGTCCGCGCGGTCCAAAAAGGGGGCTTCCCGGTCTCCCGGAGCGTGGTCCTCATCGGCCAGTCCCAGGGCGGCGGCGCGGCCTTCGCCACCGCCGGCTACGCCTCCTCCTACGCCCCCGAGCTCGACATCCGCGGCACGGTGGCCACCGGCACGCCCTATTTCTCGCCCGAGGCCCAGGCCGCGCTGCAGGCCGCCCGTCCCCGGGACGCCGTCGACCCGACCTTGGGCTACAACTTCCTGATCCACAGCCTGCTGGAGCAGATCGATCCCGGCTTCCGGGTCGAGGACTATGTCACCGACGCGGCCCTGCCCCTGGCGCGCTCCGTCGCCACCACCTGCTTTGGCGAGCTGGCCGGCGGCGTCATGCGCGGCGGCTGGACCTTCAACCGCGCCTACAAGGCCGACCCGGCCGACCGGATGCTCCCCGCCTACGCCCTTATGGGCTACCCGACCTTGAAGATCCCCACGCCCGTCTTCATGGGCACGGGGGGTTCCGACCGCGACGTCCCGCCCGGCATGCAGCTCAGCCTCGCCGCCGACGCCTGCAGGGCCGGGACGGTGATCCAGTCCCACGTCTATCCGGGGCTCGATCACTCCGGGGCCGTGAACGGTTCGACCCGGGAGTCCTCCGCCTTCGTGGAGGCGGTCTTCGCCGGCAAGCCGGTGGCGGGCAACTGCAAGTCCCTGCCGACTCCGCCCCCGGCCTGATCCACGAACCCGGGAGTTTACATGTCCGACGCCGCCCAAGCCGTCCGCGAGTTCATTGACGCCTGGCCCCGCCTGGACCCGGATGAACTGGCCGGCTGGTTCACCGAGGATGGCGTCTACCACAACATGCCCTCTGGCCCGGTCCAGGGCCGCGAGACCATCCGCGGCTTCATCGCCGGCTTCATCCGCCCCTGGGCGGAGACCCGCTGGGAGGTCGTCTCCCTCGTCGCCGACGGCGACACCGTGATCGCCGAGCGCATCGATCGCATCCGCGTCGGCGAGAAATGGATCGAGCTGCCCTGCTGCGGCGTCTTCCACCTCAGGGACGGGAGGATCGCCCTCTGGAGGGACTATTTCGACCTGCCCACCTACACCCGGGCCCTGGCGGGTTAGGGAACTTCACCCGTCCTCGCCCAATTGCTCCCCATCAGGGGGAGCTGTCAGCAAAGCTGACTGAGGGGGTCAACGGCTACTCAGCAGACCCCCTCCGGCCCGCTACGCGGTCCACCTCCCCCTTGGGGGAGGATTTAAGGCGCCAATTGCTCCCCATCAGGGGGAGCTCCGCGCGAAGCGCGGTGAGGGGGTCAGCTGAAGCGCCGCCGCCCCCCGCCTGGGTCCTCCGCCTCACCCCGCCAGCTGGGCCTTCCGCTCGCGCCGGCGGCGGGTCAGGACGTGCTCGGTGTAGCCGTTGGGCTGGGCGCGGCCCTCGAAGACCAGCTCCAGCGCCGCCTGGAAGGCCACGCTGTCCGGATGTCCGGCCATCGGGGAATAGGCCGCGTCGCCGGCGTTCTGGCCGTCCACCACCGCCGCCATGCGGGCGAAGGTCTCCCGGACCTGGGCCTCGGTGCAGACCCCATGGTGCAGCCAGTTGGCGATGTGCTGGCTGGAGATCCGCAGGGTGGCGCGGTCCTCCATGAGGCCGACGTCGTGGATGTCCGGCACCTTGGAGCAGCCGACGCCCTGGTCGATCCAGCGGACCACGTAGCCGAGGATGCCCTGGGCGTTGTTGTCCAGCTCCTGCTGCACCTCCCCTGGACTCCAGTTCGAGCGGGCGAGGGGCGGGGTCAGAAGGGCCTCGAGGCCCGTGCGCGGCCCGCCGGCCAGGCTGGCCTGGAGGGCCGGGACGTCCACCTCGTGGTAGTGCAGGGCGTGCAGGGTGGCGGCGGTGGGCGAGGGGACCCAGGCGGTGTTGGCGCCGGCCTTCGGGTGCCCGACCTTGGCGGCCAGCATGTCCTTCATCATGTCCGGCGCGGCCCACATGCCCTTGCCGATCTGCGCCCGGCCGGGGAAGCCGGCGGCGAGGCCGATCTCGACATTCCGCTTCTCGTAGGCGGCCAGCCACCCTTCGGCCTTCATGGCGTCCTTGCGGACCATGGGGCCGGCCTCCATGGCCGTGTGGATCTCGTCGCCCGTCCGATCCAGGAATCCGGTGTTGATGAAGACGATCCGGTCCTTCGCCGCGGCGATGCAGGCGGCGAGGTTGGCGCTGGTCCGGCGCTCCTCGTCCATGATGCCCATCTTCACCGTATTGCGGGCCAGACCCAGGGCGTCTTCCACCTGGTCGAACAGGCTCACCGCCAGGGCGACCTCGTCCGGCCCGTGCATCTTGGGCTTCACGACATAGACTGAGCCGGCGGGGCTGTTGCGGCGGGCGCCCTTCAGGTCGTGGAGGGCGGCGGCCACCGTGATCAGGGCGTCGACGGCGGACTCGTAGACCGGGGCCCCGTCCAGGGTGACCATGTCGGTCAGCATGTGGTGGCCGACATTGCGCACCAGCAGGAGCGAGCGACCGCGCAGCACGGCCTCGCCGCCGCCAGGAGCGGAGTAGCGCCGGTCCTCGTCGAGCCGGCGCGTCTCGGTGCGGCCGCCCTTCTCGAAGGCGGCGACCAGGTCGCCGCGCATCAGGCCCAGCCAGTTGCGGTAGACGCCCGTCTTGTCCTCGGCGTCGACGGCGGCGACGGAATCCTCGCAGTCCTGGATGGCGGTCAGGGCGGATTCCATCAGGACATCCGCCACCCCCGCAGCGTCGTCCTTGCCGACATTGTGGGTCCGGTCGACCTGGATCTCCAGGTGCAGGCCATTGTGCTTCAGGAGAACGGCCGAAGGCGCCTCGGACGCGCCCCGCCAGCCGGCCAGCTGCGACGGATCGGCCAGGGCCGCCTTTCCGCCCGAGGTCAGGGTCACGGACAGGGCGTCTCCGACGATGGCGTAGGTCGTGGCGTCGGCATGCGAGGCGCCGGCGAGGGGGGCGGCGCGGTCCAGCACGCCCCGGGCATAGGCGATCACCTTGGCGCCCCGTGCCGGGTCATATCCCTTGCCCCCCGTCGGCGGCTCCAGTGCGTCGGTGCCATAGAGGGCGTCGTAAAGGCTGCCCCAGCGGGCATTGGCGGCGTTCAGGGCGTACCGGCCGTTCGAAACGGGTACGACCAGCTGGGGTCCGGCGATGCTGGCGATCTCGGGGTCGACATTCGCGGTGCCGAGGGTGAAGGGGCCGGGCTCGGGCAGCAGATAGCCTATCCGGGTCAGGAAGTCGGTCTGGTCGGCGAGGTCGAAGGGCTGGCCCCTGCGCGCCTTCCACCAGGCGTCGATCTGGGCCTGCAGGGCGTCCCGCCGCTCGAGCAGGGCGCGGTTGCGCGGCTGGAAGTCCTTCAGGAGGGCCTCGAGGGCGGTCCAGAAGCGGGCCGGCTCCACGCCCGTCCCGGGCAGGAGTTCCTGTTCCACGAAGGCGTGGAGGAGGTCCGCGACGGCGAGGGAGGGGCTGACCTGCATGACATACCGACCTTTCAGAACCGGTCGCCAGCGGGCGTCCGGGCGCGGCTGCAAAGCCTGCCGCAGCGGCGCTGCCATACTCCGCGCAGGGCGGCGCTTCAATGGGGACAGGCGGCCTTAGGCGTCCGAGAAGCCGAAGGGGGCCAGGGTGCGCCGGAAGTCGTCGGGCAGGATCTGGCGGCCGATGGGCGGGGCCGAGCGGGCGGCGCATTCGGCCCGGTGGCAGAGCCGGCAGGTGACGCCGATCGGGGTGGCCTGGTCCGGCCCGCCGCCCCGGTGGTCCGCCGCATAGACCAGCCGGTGGGCGTGCTCATCGGCGCAGCCCAGGGCGATGGCCCGCTCGATCCGCGGGGCGCCGAACCCACCGCCGCCAGCGGTCACCGTCCTGGCGATGGAGAAGAACTTCTGGCCGTCCGGCAGCTCCAGCCACTGGGTGACGATCTGGCGAGGCGTGCGGAAGGCCTGGTGGACGCTCCAGAGGGGACAGCCGCCGCCATGCCGGGCGAAGGGAAAGCCCGCCCCGTCCAGCCGCTTCGAGACGTTCCCCGCCTCGTCGACCCGGATGAAGAAGAAGGGCACCCGCTCCTGCCCGGGCTTCTGCAGGGTGGTCAGCCGGTGGGCGGTCTGCTCGAAACTGGCGCCGAACTGCCGGCCCAGGGCCTCGACGTCGTAGCGCCGCGCCTCCGCCGCCCGGGCGAAGGCGGTGTAGGGCATGAGGAGGGCCGCCCCGGCATAGCTGGCCAGGGCGCGCCGGGTAAGGCGCTGGCCGCCCTCAGTCTCGAAAATCCCCTCGGCCAGGACCTCGCCGATCTCGGCCTCCAGTTCCAGGTAGGCGGTCTGCAGGGCCAGCTGGAAGGCCTGGCTGGCGCCGTCCAGGGTGTCGTCCAGAAGCACTTCACGCCGGTGCCGGTCCAGCCGGCGGGTGGCCCCGGTCATGACGTCCGGGGGCAGGCGGCGCACCCGCAGGCCATGGCGGGCCTTGAGGTGGCCGGCCAGGCCCTCGTTGGCGGCGACGGCCTGGGCGAGGCGTTCGGCGGCGTCGTCGAGCAGGGGGAAGCTGTTGCGACGGGCCGCCAGGAAGCGCCGGGACTCCGCCACCGGATCGGCAGCCTCCTCGCCGTCGCGCCCCTCGACCGTGCGGTCGGCCAGGGCCAGCTGCTCCTCGCGGTAGGCGGTGTAGAGGCGCAGGAAGGCCTCGGTCACGCCCGGGAAGTTGGCCGCCGCATCGGCGACCTCCAGGGCTTTCAGCTCGATGCCGCCGAACATGGGGTCGCGAAGGACCGACTGCAGGCGGGCGGAGTCGTCGCCGCTCTCCGCCGCCAGGGCCGCCACGTCCAGCCGGTAGGTCTGGGCCAGCCGCACCAGCATCTCGGCGCTTAGTGGCCTGTGGTTGCGCTCCAGGAGGGCGATGTAGGAGGCTGAGACCTCCAGGTCCTGGGCCATGTCGGACTGGGTCAGGCCAAGGTCGCGCCGCAGTCGCCGGAGGCTGGGGCCGACATAGAGGCGACGTTCGCTGGGCATGGGCGGAGCTCCCTCGAGAGTCGGAGCCTTACAACATTACAAGTCTACTCTGTAAAGTCTGACAGATCGACTTCACGGGGACTCGCGTCGGCGTCACGCCTGCGTCACACGGCGCGCTGCCGAAGGCCCCGTCTGGCGGGCGCCCGGCCAGCAAGGGATTTCAAGGCCATGTCGTACCAGGACGATATCCAGCAGGTCGAAAAGCTCATCCGCAGCAAGAAGGGCACGTGGGACGGCATCAGCGCCGAGTCCGTCGTGCGGATGCAGGTGCAGAACCGGTTCCGCACCGGCCTCGACATCGCCCGCTATACCGCCGCCATCATGCGCAAGGACATGGCCGCCTACGACGCCGACCCGGCCAACTACACCCAGTCCCTGGGCTGCTGGCACGGCTTCATCGGCCAGCAGAAGCTGATCTCCATCAAGAAGCACTTCGGCAACACCGACCGGAAGTACCTCTACCTGTCGGGCTGGATGGTCGCCGCCCTGCGCTCGGACTTCGGTCCCCTGCCGGACCAGTCCATGCACGAGAAGACCTCCGTGCCGGCCCTGATCGAGGAGCTCTACACCTTCCTCAAGCAGGCTGACGCCCGTGAGCTGGGCATGATGTTCCGCGACCTCGACGCCGCCCGCGCCGCCGGCGACAAGGCCAAGGAAGCCTCGATCCTCAAGGCGATTGACGGCTACCAGACCCATGTCGTGCCGATCATCGCCGACATCGACGCCGGCTTCGGCAACGCCGAGGCGACCTACCTCCTGGCCAAGAAGATGATCGAGGCGGGCGCCTGCGCCCTGCAGATCGAGAACCAGGTCTCCGACGAGAAGCAGTGCGGCCACCAGGACGGCAAGGTGACCGTCCCGCACGAGGACTTCCTCGCCAAGGTCCGCGCCTGCCGCTACGCCTTCATGGAGCTGGGGGTCGAGGACGGCATCATCGTCACTCGCACCGACAGCCTGGGCGCCGGCCTGACCAAGCAGATCGCCGTCAGCCATGCGCCCGGCGACATCGGCGACCAGTACAATTCCTTCCTCGACTGCGAGGAAGTGACCCCGGCCCAGTGCAATCCCGGCGACGTGCTGATCACCCGCGACGGCAAGCTGATGCGGCCCAAGCGCCTTCCCTCCAACCTCTTCCAGTTCCGGGAAGGCACCGGGGCGGACCGCTGCGTCCTCGACTCCATCACCTCGCTGCAGAACGGCGCGGACCTGCTCTGGATCGAGACCGAGAAGCCGCATGTCGAGCAGATCGCCAGCATGATGGACCGGATCCGCGAGGTCATCCCGAACGCCAAGCTGGTCTACAACAACTCGCCGTCCTTCAACTGGACCCTGAACTTCCGCCAGCAAATCTTCGACGCCTGGAAGAAGGACGGGAAGGACGTCTCGGCCTATGACCGCGACAAGCTGATGAGCGTCGACTACGACGGCACGGCCCTGGCCTACGAGGCGGACGAGAAGATCCGCACCTTCCAGGCCGACGGCGCGCGGCGGGCGGGGATCTTCCACCACCTCATCACCCTGCCGACCTACCACACCGCGGCCCTGTCCACGGACAACCTGGCCAAGGAATACTTCGGCGAGGCCGGCATGCTCGGCTATGTCCTGAACGTCCAGCGCCAGGAAATCCGCCAGGGCATCGCCTGCGTGAAGCACCAGAACATGTCCGGCTCGGACATCGGCGACGACCACAAGGAATACTTTGCCGGCGAGGCGGCCCTCAAGGCCTCGGGCGACGCCAACACCATGCACCAGTTCGCCTGACGGCGGACCGGGTCACCGGAACGGATCAGGGCCCCGGAGCAATCCGGGGCCCTTTTTCGTGGAGAAGATCAGCGGACCTTCACGAAGCGCAGGGTCATGCGGTCGCTCTCGCCGATGGCGTCGTAGCGGGCGCGGTCGAAGTCCGGGGCCGGTTGGGCGCCGGGGGCGGCGCTGCGGCGGACCGGGGGCAGGGTCCAGACGCCGAAGGGGTGATCCTTGGTGTCCTTCGGGTTGGCGTTGATCTCCGAGCGGGCGGCGAGGCGGAAGCCGGCGGCCTCTGCGGCGGAGATCACGGCAGCCTCGGAGACGTAGCCGTCGCGGCCGTCGGCGGCCATGGGCTTGGGATCGGCCCGGTGCTCCTCCACCGCCAGGATCCCGCCGGGCTTCAGCACGGCGTTGAAATCCTTCATGACCTTGGGGAGCATGCCCGGGGTCCACATCCAGTTGTGGATGTTGCGGGCGGTCAGGACTAGGTCGGCCGACCCGGGGGCGCCCAGCGGGCCTGAGGTCGCACCGAAGCCGACATACTCAACCTTTCCATAGCGCGCCGCATCAGCGAAGCGGGCCTCGAAGTCGGCCCGGCCCTTGCGCGCGCCGTCCGAGATCTTGGGATTGGCCAGGTCGGCCACGCCGGCGATGTAGCGGCCCTTGGTGGCGGCCGCATAGGGGGCCAGGATCTCGGTCCAGTAGCCGCCGCCAGGCGAGACCTCGATCACCGTCTGGCCGGGCTTCAGGCCCCAGAAGGTCAGGGAGTCAACGGGATGGCGGGCGCCGTCCCGGGCCCGGTCGGCGGCGGGGCGGGACTCTGAGGCCACGGCCTTCGCAAGGGCGGCGTCGGCGGCGAGGGCGCCAGGCGCTGAGGCGAGGACGAGGGCGGCGGCGGCCAGGCCGAGGGCCTGGCGTCGGGAGGCGGTCATGCGGGAGCTCCGTGGAAAAAGGGTGTCGTGACAGAGACTTGGGCGCGCCGGGCCAAACCGCAAGGGGTCAGCACCAGCTGGCCGCCCCGGCCGTCGGCTCGCGCAGGAGCCCCTCGATATTGGCCTCGATGATGCGGTAGCCGACATTGCCGTAGAGGGTCTGCCGGCCCTCGTTCAGCACCAGGCTGGGGCTGCCCTTGACGCCCAGGGCCTGGGCTTCCTGGTAGTCGGTAGAGAGGGCCGCGTGGGCCTCGCCGCGGTCCAGCCGGGCGTGGACGTCGGCCAGGTCGGCGCCCGCCTCCGCCAGCACCGCGTCCAGCACGGCGCGGCTTGCAATGTCCCGCCCCTGCTCGAAGAAAGCCTTGCGGGTCAGGGTGATGGCCCGGTCGCCCAGGCCTTCCGGGCCACCCTGAGCCTCCTGGGCCTGGACGGCCTTCAGGACCAGGTGGGCGGGCAGGGACGAGGCCGGCCGCACGCCGCGCCACAGGTCCGGATGCAGGCTCAGCTCCGGGAAGCCCTCGACCACATGGGCCAGGTGGGCGGCGAACCCCTCATGCCCCCCCTTGGACCCCCAGTTCACCTGCATCTTCAGCGCCGTATCGCCAAAGACGCTGCAGAACCGCTGGCGCACGCGGACGGCCTCGCCATGGGTGCGGCGCAGTTCGGCCAGGCGCAGCTCGCCGATCCAGGCCCAGACGCAGAGCACGTCGGAGAAGCAGGTGAGGTCGACGGTCTTCATGGGTTGGGGGCTCCGTCCCAGGAGGGTCCCCGCACTCTACCCCTCTGCGTCGCGCCGCGCACCCCCGGGCCAGCCCGGGCGCCGCCCGTCTGACCCCCGCCGGCGGCATGTCACTGACTCGACACAGGACCGCCACAAACCGGAAGTTATCCACAGCCTCGGCCGAACCTGCGGTAGAAGCCCCCTCCCGGCCCAAATAGCCCTTGCATCCACGTTCTGAAGGGCTGGGTGGCGTCCCGGCCCATGTGGCCGCGACTGCGGCGGACTTCGCGAGGATTTCCCATGATCAAGTCGACGTCGGCCAAGAGCCGCCTGACCCTTTCCTGCGGCGCCGCGGCCCTGACCGCCGCCCTGGCGCTTGGCGCGCCGGCCCTGGCCCAGGAGACGACCGTCGGGGAGGTGGTGGTCACCGCCCAGAAGCGCAGCGAGAACCTGCAGGACGTGCCCCTGTCGGTAGCCTCCGTCTCGGGCGAGCGCCTCCAGGGCTTGTTCGCGGCGGGCGACGACATCCTGACCCTGTCCTCCCGCGTGCCCTCACTCTATGCGGAGTCCTCGAACGGCCGGGTCGCCCCGCGCTTCTACATCCGCGGCCTCGGCAACGCCGACTTCGACCTGGCGGCCTCCCAGCCGGTCTCGGTCATCATGGACGACGTGGTGATGGAAAACGTCGTCCTGAAGAGCACGCCCCTGTTCGACCTGGACCGCGTGGAGGTGCTGCGCGGGCCCCAGGGCACCCTGTTCGGTCGCAACACCACCGCCGGCATCGTCAAGTTCGACACCATCCGTCCCAGCCAGAGCCTCGCGGCGCGCGGCACGGCGACCTATGGCAGCTACGGGACCCTTACCCTCGACGGCGGCGTCGGCGGCGCACTTGTCGACGGCCTGCTGGCGGCCCGCGCCTCCGTCCTGGTCCAGCGCCGCGACGACTGGATCGACAACGCCTTCACCAACAAGAACAACGCCCTGGGCGGCTATGAGGAGACGGCCTTCCGCCTCCAGCTGCTGCTCACCCCCACCGAGGACCTCAGCGCCCTCCTGGCCTTCCACAATCGCTCTCTGGACGGAACCTCGGCGGTGTTCCGGGCCAACATCCTGACCAAGGGCGGGAACAGCCTCAACGGCAACTACAAGCGCGACAAGGTCTTCTTCGACGGCGGTTCGGGGAACCCGCAGTCCTATGACGGCTCCGGCGCCTCCCTGAGGATCGAGTACAAGCTGCCCTTCGCCACCCTGACCTCGATCTCCGCCTATGAGACCACCAACGGCTTCAGCCGCGGCGACATCGACGGCGGCAACATGACCAACGGCCCCGGCTTCATCCCCTTCCCGTCCGACACCGCCGACGGCATCAAGGACCTCGACCAGGTGACCCAGGAAATCCGGTTGGCCAGCGACCTCGACGGTCCGCTCAGCTGGCAGGTGGGCGCCTACTACTTCGACTCCCGGATGGTGCTGCGCACCGATCCCGGCTTCGTGGCCCCCACCGAACTGCGCCACGAGAACACCTCCTGGGCCCTTTTCGGCCAGACCTCCTACCAGCTTGCCGAAGCGTGGAAGCTGACCGCCGGCCTGCGCTGGACCCGAGACGAGAAGTCCCTGACCAACATCGTCGCGCCGATCCCGTTTGCGAAGGTTGACGTCTCGGACGACCAGTTCAGCTGGGACCTGAGCGCCTTCTACACGGTCAGCGACACGGTCGGCCTCTACGGCCGGGTGGCCAGCGGCTTCCGCGGCCCGACCATCCAGGGCCGCGACGTGGCCTTCTTCGGCGCCCCCTCGGTGGCCCAGTCCGAGACCATCCTGTCCTGGGAGGCCGGCTTCAAGAGCGAGCTCTTCGATCGCCGCGTCCGCCTGAACGGCGCGGTGTTCACCTACACCGTCAATGACCCGCAGTTCACGGCGGTCGGCGGCGCTGGCAACATCGTGCAGTTGCTCAACGCCCAGGAGGGCCAGGCCGTGGGCTTCGAGGTCGACGGCGAGTGGGTGGTCAGCGAGAACCTCGTCCTGACCGCCGGCTACAGCTATGCCGACACCGAGATCCAGGACAACAAGCTGGCGGTGGGCGTCTGCGCCCAGTGCACGATCACCGACCCGGTGAACGCCCAGCAGCGCGCCCTTGTCAACGGCAACCCCTTCCCGAACGCGCCGGAATACATCTTCGACGTGACCGCGCGGTTCAACCTGCCCATCGGCAATGGCGGGGAGCTGTTCGCCTTCACCGACTGGAACGTCCAGGGCAAGACCAACCTGTTCCTCTATGAATCCAAGGAATTCTACTCCGACGGCAACTTCGAGGGCGGGCTGAAGATCGGCTATGCCCGCGAGGACGGCTCGTGGGAGGTGGCGCTGTTCGGCCGGAACATCACCGACGAGAGCAACATCAAGGGCGGCATCGACTTCAACAACAACACCGCCTTCGTGAACGAGCCCCGCGTCATCGGCGTCTCGCTGACGGCGCGCCTGCCGTAAGGCGGACGCAAACCTAGGACGACGGCGAGGGCCGGGGAGCGATCCCCGGCCCTTTCCACATCCGGCGCCCGGCCCGCCTTGCCCCCCCGTCCTGCGCCCGCCATCATGGCGCAAACACCGGGGGGAGGCCCGAGATGAGCGGCGAGAACGAGACCGTCACCTACCGCGTCGAGGACCATGTGGCGGTCATCACGCTGAACCGGCCCGAGCAGAGGAACGCCCTCAACTTCGACGCCTACGACCGGCTGGAGCGCGCCTTCCGCCAGGCCGTCCGGGACCCGGACGCCCGCTGCGTGATCGTGACCGGCGCCGACCCGGCCTTCTGCTCGGGCGACGACGTGCGCGAGATCATGGCCGGGCCCAAGCCCGCCATCCCGCCGCCCCCGACGGTGCGCCACGCCCCGACGCCGGCCGCCATGGCGGCCCTGGAGTGCGACAAGCCGGTGATCGCCGCCGTCAACGGGGCGGCGGTGGGCTGGGGCATGGAGCTGGCCCTCTACGCCGACATCCGCATCGCCAGCGAGAAGGCGAAGTTCGCCGAGCTGTTCATCAAGCGCGGCCTGACCTGCGACGTCGGCGGCTTCTACCGCCTGCCGGCCATCGTCGGCCCGGCCAAGGCCGCCGAGCTGCTCTTCACTGGAGACGTCATCGACGCCGACGAGGCCCTGCGCATCGGCCTGGTCCGCGAGGTCGCCCCGCACGCCGAGCTGATGGACCGCGCCCGGGCCCTGGCCGCCCGAATCGCCTGCAACCCGCCGCTGGCCCTGCGCTACATGAAGGAAGGCCTGCGCCGCGCCGCCTATGGCGATCCGCGCGAGCTGGGCGGCTGGGCCATCGAGACCATCCGCACCCTCATGAAGACCGAGGACCACCGCGAGGGCGTGGCCAGCTTCCTGGAAAAGCGGGCCCCGGTCTTCACGGGTCGGTAGGGGAAGGCGAAGCCGGGGGGAGGTCCGGATCGCCCGGACCCTCGCCGCCTTGGGGCGCCTCCGGCTGGGCGGCCGTCGAAGACGCCGTCGTCCGCCGGGAACCCCCTGGCCGAGTGAAGCCGACGATGTTTGCCGTGCGGCGGTAGAAGTCCTCAATCTCCTCCTCGCTGTACGGCGGCTCATGATAGGCGCCCCACGTCGTGACGATGCGAACCATATCAGGTCTCCTTGTTTGCGCCCGCAGGCGCCGCGTCGTTTCGCCACCGTTGCCGGAGAGGCCGGTTGGCAGGGCCCGATGCCCTTCTTGACGCCGGACGAGGGGTACATCGCCCAACGGCGCTCGGGTATCGCGGAATTCTGGACGGCGCATGAGTTTCTGTGGGCGGGGACAGGCGCCGCCGCCTGAGATTGCCCCCGCCGCCGCCGCCGTGGCACAGTGGCCGCCTCACAGCCGAGGAGGCCCCCCATGACGCTCACCGTGCAGAGGCGGTTCGTGACGCCGGAGCCGGACGAGACCCTGGAGGCGCTGGCGGCGCGGGCCCTGCCGGACCTGCCGCTCGAGGAAGCGATGGACCGGATCCGGGGCTGGAACCTGCACATCTTCGCCATGCGCAAGCCCCGCGGCCTCCTGCTGGGCGGGGACGTGGTCTTCGTGGAGCCGCCGCGGTCTTGAGCCAGTCGGGTGCAGGGGCGGGGGCGGGCGGCGAGGCCGTGGTGGTCGCGGCGGAGGTCTCCGCCGGTCATGACGGCGATGCTGAGCTGACCCTCAGCGTGCGGTTCGAGAACGGCGTCGTGGCGCCCGTGGTGCTGGACGCCGAGGCTGGCTTTGATGTGCTGGCCGGCTGCGGGGCGGCGGGGGCGGGCGACCTGGTCGGACGTCCCTGGCGGCAGGTGCTGAAGGGACTTTACGGAGCCGCGGGGCGTTGAGCGCCGCCCGGCCAGGACATCCGCGGCGAGCCAGTTGACCCCCTCCGGCCCGCTGCGCGGTCCACCTCCCCCTGGTGGGGAGGAATGACTGAGCCAATTGCTCCCCCGAGGGGGAGCTCCCGGCGGAGCCGGGTGAGGGGGTCAAACCCCCTTACCGTTGACCCCTTCCGGCCCGGTTCGCTGCCCTGACGTCGGGGCAGGGCGAGAGGAAGGGCTTGCCCGTCCGGGGTTTCGCGTCCGAGTATGTCCGAAGACACGGGAGAGGCGGCATGTATGACCTGGTGATCCGCAATGCGCGGGTGGTGGATGGCACGGGCGCGCCGGCCTTCCTCGGCGAAGTGGCCGTGAAGGACGGCAGGATCGCCGCCCTGGGGCCGAAGGTGGACGGTCCGGCCCGGGCCGAGCTGGACGCCGGCGGCAAGGCCGTGGCGCCGGGCTTCATCGACCCGCACACCCATTTCGACGTCCAGCTCCTCTGGGACGGGGCGGCCAAGCCCAGCCTGGAGCATGGCGTCACCTCGATCATCCCGGGCAACTGCTCGCTCTCCATGGCGCCCCTGAGGGCCGGCGACCGCCAGGCGGTCATCGGCATGTTCCAGCAGATCGAGGAACTGCCGCCCGAGGCCTTCACCATCGCCTTCGACTGGACCTGGGAGGACTGGGAAGGCTATCGGCGCGCCCTGGAGAAGGGGCTGGCCATCAATGTCGCCCCCCTGGTGGGGCACAGCGTCATCCGTGTCTGGGTGATGGGGCCTGAGGCCAACCAGCGCGCCGCCAGTCCGGACGAGATCAGCGCCATGCAGGGCGTGCTGCGCCAGTGCCTCGAGGCCGGGGCCATCGGCCTGTCCACCAGCTTCGTCGACGTGGACGAGAACGCCCGCCCGGTGCCCAGCCGCTTCGCCCAGTTCGCCGAGCTGGACGCCCTGTGCGCGGTGCTGGGTGAGTTCGGCCGGATGCTGCAGATCGTGCCGGAGTTCTACGACGCCGACATCACCATCGCTCGTATCGACCAGCTGGCCGAGCTGAGCCTGAAGCACGGCATCCCCACCACCTACTCGCCGGTGTTCGACAATCGCCAGACGCCGGCCAGCGTGGACCGGATCCTTAACCGCTCGGCCGAGCAGTTCGCCCGCGGCGCCCGGGTCTGGCCGCAGATGCAGACCCGGCCCATCGACATCAGCTTTTCCCTGCTGCGGCCCAGCCTGTTCTTCGCCCGCCTGCCCCGCTGGGTGCGGGTGCTGCGCCAGCCCCTGGAGGCGCGGATCGCCTCCCTGACCGACCCCGAGACGGTGGCGCGCATGGTGGAGGACGCCGGTCCCGACGGCGGCGAGCGCCTGATGGGCCGGCTTGTCGTGCGCGGCGGCGGAGAGGCCCCGGCCCACCTGGCGGGCAAGACCCTGAAGGAGATCGCCGACGCCCGCGGCCAGTCCTGCGCCCTGGCCCTGATCGAGGTGTCGCTGGAGCATGGACTGGACGTGGCCTTCCTGTCGGCCAATGGCGGCCACGACAACACCGACCGCATCGGCCCCCTGCTGGCCCGGCCCGACGTGCACATCGGCGCCGGCGACGGCGGGGCGCACCTGGCCTCGTTCGCCACCTACGGCGATACGGGCTACCTGTTCAGCGAGTTCGTGCGCGGCACGGGGGCCCTGACCCTGGAGCAGGCGGTGGCCAAGATCACCGGCGAGACCGCCGCCATCTGGGGCCTGAAGGACCGCGGCCTGCTCAAGCCCGGCCACGCCGCAGACATCGTGGTGTTCGACCCCGACCGCATCGCCCGCGGCGAGGAGCGCCCGATCTTCGACATGCCCGGAGAAGGCATGCGCTACACCCGCGACTCCGTGGGGGTGGAGGCTGTGCTGGTGAACGGCGAACTCGCCTGGACCCCGGCTGGCTACACCGACGCCAAGGCCGGTCGCATCTGCGAGATGGCCGGGTAGGGGGGCTGCGGCCCCCCGCACACTTCCTCTTCATGGTTTCGGGGGAGGATCGCCCCTGAACAGCCGCCTGCCCGGGGCGGGGCCCTTTGATCTGCGTCACGGCGCAGGGTCGGGGATTCCGGGGATAGGCTGACGACCCACGCCCCTTGGGGGCGCCGGACCGGAGGGGGATATGTCCGCAACGACTGCGCGGCTGGGCCGTGACGCCCTGATCGAGAAGTACGACGGCCGGGCGCCGCGCTACACCAGCTATCCGACGGCGGTGCAGTTCTCGGACGAGGTGACGCCCGAGATTTACGCCGACTGGCTGCAGGCCCTGCCGGACGACGAGGCGGTGTCGCTCTACATCCACGTGCCCTTCTGCTCGCGCCTGTGCTGGTACTGCGGGTGCAACACGCGGGCGGTGAACGGGCACGGGCCGGTGGCGGCCTATGTGGTCTACCTGGAGAAGGAGCTCCTGTCCCTGCACAAGGCCCTGGGCCGGCGGCGGCTGCGGGTCTCGTCCATCCACTTCGGCGGCGGCACGCCCAACATGCTGACGCCGGTGGAGGTGCGCTCGGTCCTGGGGGCCCTGTCGGGGGCCTTCCGCTTTGCCGGCAGCCTGGAGTTGGCGGCCGAACTCGACCCGGAGATCCTGACCAAGGAGTGGGTGACCACCGCCTGCGTCAACGGCCTGTCCCGCGCCAGCCTGGGGGTTCAGAACCTCGACCGCGAGGTGCAGGCGGCGGTGAACCGCCCCGAGTCCTTCGACCACATCGCCGACTGCGTGCGCTGGCTGCGTGACGGCGGGGTCAGCTCGATCAACATGGACCTGATGTACGGCCTGCCCCGCCAGACCGTGGCCAACACCCGGGCGACGGTGGACCAGCTGATGACCCTGCGGCCCGAGCGGATCTCCCTGTTCGGCTACGCCCACGTTCCGTGGATGAAGAGCCACCAGAAGCTGATCGACGAGAACGCCCTGCCTGGCGCCTCGGAACGCCTGGACCAGTTCGACGCGGCGGCCCGGCGGCTGGCCTCCGAGGGCTATGTCCAGATCGGCATGGACCACTTCGCCCTCCCCGAGGACGACCTCTGCAAGGCCCAGGCCGAGGGCCGGCTGCGCCGCAACTTCCAGGGCTACACGACGGATCCGGCGCAGGTCCTGCTGGGCCTTGGGCCGTCTTCCATCGGTAGCCTGCCGCAGGGCTTCGTGCAGAACGCCTCGCAGGAGATCGCCTGGCGCAAGGCCCTGGACCATGAGGGCCTGCCCGTGGCGCGTGGCGTGCGGCTGACCGCCGACGACCGTTTCCGCGGCGAGATCATCGAGCGGCTGATGTGCGACTTCGAGGTGGACCTGGGCGAGATCACCACCCGCTATGGCCGTAGCCCCCGCGACATCGTGCACGAGCTGTCGCGCCTCGAGGCCTTCGCCGCCGACGGCCTGGTCCGGAGCGAGGGCTCGCGCCTGAAGGTGACCGAGGCCGGCCGTCTGGTGGTCCGCAGCATCTGCGCCGTCTTCGACGTCTACTTCCGCGAGGCCGAGGGAAGGCACTCGCGGGCGCTGTAGGTCGGGACCTGGAGGGGAGCAGCTGAGCCGCCGTTGACCCCCTCAGTCAGCTTCGCTCCGGGCCGGAAGGGGCGACGGCCTGTCAGGCCGCAGCCTTCTCCTCGCCCCGCGCGGCCAGCCAGTAGAGCACCGGCGTGGCGATCCGGCTGAGCACGGTCGAGGACACCAGCCCCCCGATGATGGCGATGGCCAGGGGCGAGTAGAGGCCCGACCGCTCCAGCGCCAGAGGGATGAGGCCTCCGATGGCCGTGATGCTGGTCAGGAGGACCGGCAGGAAGCGCACCTCGCCGGCCCGCTCGATGGCCTCGCGCAGGGGGACGCCCTCGCGGCGCAGCTGCTCGGTGAAGTCGACGAGCAGGATCGAGTTTTTGATCTCGATCCCCATGAGGGCGATGATGCCGATCACCGCCGTGAAGGACAGGGAGTTCCCCGTCAGGGCCAGGGCCGAGACGGCGCCGAACAGGCCCAGGGGGATGATCCCGGCCACCACCAGGGCGCTCTTGAACCGGCCGAACTCCAGCACCAGCACGGCGAGGATGCCGAAGATGGCGACGGTGATGGCCGCCCCCAGGCCCGAGAAGCTCTCGGACTGGGCCTCGGCCTGCCCGCCAAAGCTGAGACGGTAGCCAGGCGGGATGGCCAGGTCCTTCAGGCGCGTCTCCACCTCGCCTCCGACCGCGGAGGCCAGGGCTCCGGGCTCCAGGAAGGCCGAGACGGTGACGGTGCGCTCACGGTCGAAGCGGTCGATCCGGGCTGGGCTGATCACCGGTCGGGGCGCCGCCAGGGCCGAGAGGGGCGTCGCCGCGCCCGAGGCGGTCGGCACGTAGACCGCTCCCAGGATCTCCAGGTCGTTGCGGTCGCCGGCGCCGACCCGGTCCATGGGCAGGCGCACCTTGACCGCATAGTCGTCGCCGTCGGCGTCGCGGAAGCGCGCGGCCTCCTCGCCGGTCAGGGCCAGGCGCACCACCCGGCGCGCGGCGCCGACGGGCACGCCCAGGGCGGCGGCCTTGGCCTCGTCCAGGCCCAGGTCGATGTCGGTGCGGTCGACGCCGAGGGGATTGCTGACGTCCCGCGCGCCGGGCGTGGCCTTGAGGATCTGCTCGATGCGCGCCGCGCCGGCCTTGAGGACGTCGAGGTTCTCCCCTGTGAAGCGCACCTCGATGGGCGCCTCGACCGGGGGGCCGTTCTCGAACAGGACCAGGGTGATGCGGGCGCCGGGATAGCGGGCGAAGGCCTCGCGCAGGCGGGCGACGACCTTCTCGCTTTCGCCGGGCCGCCAGGCCTTCAGTCCGACATAGACCTCGGCGTAGCTGGCGCTGCTTTCCCTCTGCTGCTGGTTGTAGAAGATCTGCGGATTGCCGCGCCCCAGGTTGCCGGCCCGCCAGGCGACTTCGGTCTCGCGGGCGAGGGCGCCCTCGACATACCGCAGGGCCTGGTCCGTCCTGGCCAGCGCCGTCCCGTCGGGCATCTCGATGCGCACCAGGAACTGCGGGGTCTCTGCCGGCGGGAAGAGGCTGGTGCCGATGGCCCGGGCCATGGGGATGGCGGTCAGGCACAGGCCGAGGATCACGGCCGTGGTCAGCACCGGACGGGCGAGGCCGACGTGCAGCACGGGGGCGTAGAACCTCTGGATCCCGTTGTTGACCGCGCGCAGCAGGGCGTTGCCCTCCGGGTCCTCATGGCGCGACAGGATGCGGCTGGCGAGGAAGGGAATGATGGTCAGGGCCACCAGGAGCGAGGCGGCGACGGTGACCAGGACGGTGACCGGCAGGGAACGGACATAAGACCCCGCCCCGCCGGGAAGGGCCATGAGGGGCAGGAAGGCCAGCATCAGGGCGGCGGTGCAGCCGATCACGGCGAGACTGATCTGCCGGGTCCCGTTGATGGCCGCGGAGACCCGGTCCTCGCCCTCGCGCATCCGCCGGGCGATGTTCTCGACCACCACGATGCTGTCGTCGACGAGCAGGCCAAGGGCCAGGACGAAGCCGGCGATGGACAGCTGGTTGAGGGTGAAGCCGAAGGCCTGGAGCAGGGCCAGGCCGATCAGCAGGGACAAGGGAATGGACATCATCACCACCACCCCCGCCCTGAAGCCGAGGGGCAGGAGGGTGATCAGGACCAGTCCCAGGGCGATGGCGAAGTCGCGGAACAGGTTGTTGAGGCGATGATCGACGTTCTCGGCCTGGAAGAAGGCCCGCTCCAGCTTCACGCCGGCGGGCAGGGTCTTTTCCTGCTCGTCCAGGGCGCGTCGGATCCCGGCGGTGATCTTGCCGACATCCTGGCCGTCCTTCTGGGTCACGGTGACGAAGACGGCGCGCTTGCCGTTGAACCGGGTCAGGTGGGTGGGCTCATCTTCGGCCCATTCGACCTTGGCCACGTCGCGGACCCGCACGACCTGGCCGCCCTGGCTGCGGACGGGGGTGTCGGCCACGGCCTCCAGGGTCTTGAAGGCCCCGCCGCTCTTGACGTTGAAGCGCCGGTCACCGGCCTGGACGGCGCCGACCGGCGCCTCTGCGCCCCGGGCCCGGAGCGCGTCCGCCACGGCGGAGGCGGGAAGCTGCAGCGCAGCCAGCCGGGGAAGGTCCAGCGAGACGCGCACCTCCGACGAGGGCGCGCCCCAGTAGCGGGCCTGCCGCACCCCGGGAACCCGGGCGAGGCGCTCCCGCAGGCGGTCGGCGGCCTTTTCCAGGCGGCGCATGGGCAGGGTGTCGCTGACCAGGGCGACCTGGACGATGGCGACCTCTGTGGTTCGGGCCCGGCGGACCTCCAGGCGGGCGAGACCGTCCGGGAGGGTCCCGCGCAGGGCGTTCACCTCGCGCACGACCTCGTCGTACTTGCGCTCGGGATCGACGTCGTAGCTGAACTCGACATCGACCACGCCCACGCCATCCTGGCTGGTCGAGCGGATCTGGCTCACCGAATCCAGCCCGTCGAGGGCCTGCTCGATGGGATCGACCACCAGCTGCTCCATCTCCGAGGGCTCGGCGCCGGGCAGGACCGCCTGGACGATGACGATGGGCAGGGGGAAGTGCGGGTCCTCGGACCGCGGGGTGGAGAAGAAGGCGTTGAGGCCCAGGGCCGCCAGCAGGGCGAAGGCGACGAGGGTGAACTGCCAGCGGCGGACCGCGAAGCCGGCCATGTCGAAGTTCATCGGACGGCGCCGGCCAGGGCGCGGGGATCGGCGACGCGCACCCGCTCCCCGTCGCTGATGAAGCCGCCGCCGGCGGTGATGACCCGCTCGCCGGGGGCCAGGCCGCGGACCCGGGCGTCGTCGCCCTCAAAGCCGAGGAAGACCACGGGCGTGCGGACGGCCCGGTCGCCCTTCAGCCGGAAGACATGCGCCTTGTCGCCGTTCGCCTCCAGGAGGGCCTCGGCGGGCACCCGTACGCTGCTGTCGCCTGTCGCGACGGCGGGGAAGGTCACCTTGGCGGTCAGGCCGCTCCGCAAATCGCGCCGGCCGGGAAGCTCCACCTCGACCGGGATGGCGCCGGTCCGCGGGTCGGCTCCCTGGCCGACCCGGACCACCCGTCCGGAAAGGACCTCGCCGGGCAGGGAGTCCACGGTCGCGGTCACCGGCTGGCCCGGGGCGATGCGGGGAATGTCCCGATCGGCGACCCCGGCGCGCAGGACAAGGGGGCTGGCGAGGTCGGCCAGGCGCACCACGGTCTGGCCGGGCTGGACCACCTCGCCGACCTGGGCGGCGCGCTCCAGAACCACGCCCCCGGCGGGGGCGACCAGCCTGGACCAGCGGCCGTCGAAGGCGGCGGCGTCATAGGCGGCCTGGGCGGCCTTCAGGGCGCTGCGGCGGTCCTCGACGCGCTGGTTGCTGACATAGCCCTGGGCGAAGAGGGCCTCGTCCCGGCGCAGGTCGCGGCGGGCCCGCTCCAGCTCGGACTCGGACTGGGTGACCCGGGCGTTGACCGCCGAGGGGTCGATCCGCGCCAGCACCTGGCCGGCGGCCACGGCGTCCCCGACATCCACCGACAGGGCCGTCATCACCCCGCCGACGCGGAAGGACAGGTTCATCTCCCGCTGGCGCTCCAGGGTCCCGGTGACGGTCAGGCCGCCACCCGCAAGGTCGGAGGCCGCGGCGGCGGTCTCCACCGATGGCGGCTGGGGCGCGGCGACAGGGTCCCGACCCCCGCAGGCGGCCAGCGCCAGGAGGCCGAGAAGGGCGAGGGCCCGGGGGGCGCCCGAAGACAGGCCGGAGGACACGATCGACATGGGATCCAGGACAACTGAACAGTGATTAGTTATCACTGATAACTTATCTGGCCTTGTCAACCCGGTTCGAGGAACCTAGGCCGAGCCATGCTCGTCTCCGCCGTTCGATCGCCGAGAAAGCCCCGTGGCCACGGGGGGGAGCGTCGCCAGGAAATCCTGGACGCGGCGCTCGCCCTCTATGCCGAGCGTGGGGTCCTGGGCGTCTCGACCCGGGAGATCGCCGCCGTGGTCGGGATCTCCCAACCGGCCATCTATGCCCATTTCCGCAGCCTGGACGCGCTCCGGATGGAGGTCTGCACCCAGGCCTTCGCCGAACTCCGGAGGCGCCAGGCGGCGCAGGGGGATGAAGACGGGCCGACCCGGGACGGCTTCCTGCGAACCTGCCGGACCTACATCGACTTCGGCCTGGAGCAACCGGACGCCTATCGCGTGGCCTTCATGCTGGAGAAGCCTGCGGCGGACCCGGACGTCGATGGGGACAGGGTCCTGGCCGCCGGCCTGGAGGCCTTTGGGGACTTCCGCCGGCGCATACAGCGGTTGGCGGCGGCGGGTCTGACCCGACCAGGCGAGGTGACTCTGCTGACCCAGTCCCTCTGGGCCGGGCTGCATGGCCTGGTCTCCCTGCTGATCGCCCGCCCGGACTTTCCCTGGGAGGAGCGCGAGACGCTGATCGCCCTCCACCTGGAACTGCTGGCGGACGGTCTCCTGCTGGAGGAGCGCGTCACCCCCCGCCGTTGATGTTGATCTTCTGGCCGTTGGCGTAGGGGTTGGCCGACGAGACCAGCCAGGTGACGGCGGCGGCGACGTCCTCGGGGGTGGAAACCCGACCGAAGGGCGAGCGGGCGTCCAGCTCGTGGATGTCGGCGAGGCCGGTGGTGGCCTTGGTCAGGCGCTTGCCCATCTCGGTGACCGTCAGGGACGGGGCGACGATGTTGCAGCGGATGCCATGGGCGCGCTCTTCCTTGGCGATGGTCAGGGCCAGGGCCTCCATCGCCGCCTTGGCCATGTTGTAGGGCCCGCCGCGGGCGGCCATGCCCATCGTGGCGACGGAGGAGATCATGATGATGTCGCCCCGGCCGCGGGTGCGCATCTGCGGGATCAGCAGCTTGCAGAGATAGTGCGGGCCGAAGGCGTGGACCCGGACCACCCGCTCCATCTCGGCGGGATCGGTGTCGGCCACCGACTGGCCGCGGCTGGCGATGCCGGCGTTGTTCACCAGGATGTCGACGCCCCCGAAGTCGCGGACCACGGCCTCGGCCATGGCGGCGTCCTGGTCAAAGTCCTCCACCGCGGCGGCATAGGTGCGCGCGGTCCGGCCCATGGCGCGGATCTCGGCGGCGGTCTCCTCGGCGGCGTCGGCGTCGGAGCGGTAGTTGACGGCGATGTCCGCCCCGGCCTCGGCCAGGAAGAGGGAGATGGCCCGGCCGATGCCCCGGCCCCCGCCGGTGACGAGGGCGACGCGCCCGGACAGATCGATTTGCATGGCCATGGGTCTCCTTCGAAGGCTTTTTCCTTCCTAGCCGAGGCGGTGTGCGGGGTCAGGGGGTTTCTTGCGGGCCATTAACTTGACAGGGGGCGCTGGCGTGCGAGGGAACGGCTGCTGGCTTTCGGGGGGATCGCAGGAATGACATCGGGGCGTGTGCGCGGAGTGTGGGGCCTGAAGGGCTGGGCGGCGGTGATCGGCGCCGTGGGGCTGTCCGTCGTGGCGGCGGGCCTGGCCGGCCCGGCGCCCCGGGCGGTGGCCAAGCCCCCGGGCTCCATGGAGTTCTGCAAGATCTATCCGAACGCCCACGTGTGCGCCGCCTCGCCGGTGGTGAACTGCACGACCTGCCACACCGTTCCCCCCGCCCGAAACCTGTTCGGCGAGCAGGTGGCGGCCAACCTCGCCCCCGGGGCGGCGCGGCCCCTTTCGGACGCCGACTATATCGCCGCACTGCCGGCGGCCCTGAAGGCCGTCGAGGCCCTGGACGCCGACGGAGACGGGGTCTCCAACCTGGCCGAACTGATCGCCGGCTCCCAGCCCGAGCTTTCCTCAAGCCAGCCGACCTCGGCGGGCTGCACCCCCGGCCAGGCCCGGACCGCCGCGGCCGGCCGCTGGAACACCTGTGGCTACGATCCGGCCCACGCCTATCGCAAGGTGACCCTGGACGTCTGTGGCCGCTCGCCCACCCGGGCCGAGACCGAGGCCTTCCGCCGCCTCCTGCCCAATGAGTCCGCCTGGCGCGGCGCCCTGTCCGACCGCCTCGACCAGTGCCTGCGCACCCCCTACTGGCTGGGGGTCAACGGCGTGCTCTGGAACCTGGCCAACGCCAAGATCAGCCCGGTGGACAGCATCAAGGCCGGTCCGCGGGCCGGCTCCATCCCGCTGGCCGACTATGAGTGGGACTATAACCTCTTCGCCTGGCTCAACACCGGTGACCGGGACGTCCGCGGCCTTCTGACCGGCCAGGACTTTGTGAAGCGGGTCAGCGACTCCCCGCCGACCTTCGAGCCCGTCCCCGAGGAGGGCATGCGCGGCCTGCGCCAGGCCGGACAGACCGTGCCCCGGGAAAAGCGCGCCGGCATGATCACCACCCGCTGGTTCACGACCGTGAACACCATGTTCACCCCCATCCCGCGGACCACGGCGGCGGCGGCCTATCGCCAGTACCTCGGCCTCGACCTTGCTCGGATGCAGGGCCTGCATCCGGCGGTCAGCGAGCCGGCGGACTACGACGCCAAGGGCGTGGCGGCGCCGGCCTGCGCCGTCTGCCACTCGACCCTGGATCCGCTGACCTATCCCTTCACCCGCTACGACGGGATCATCCGCAACAACTACAACCCCAACCGCCTGAAGAACTTCGTCCGCACGGACGGGCCCAGGGTGGTGGAGGCTCCTGAGGCCGGGGAGATCTTTGGCCAGAAGGTCGCCAACCTGATGGAGTGGAGCCAGGTGGCCGCCAACTCCGACGCCTTCGCCCAGAAGGTGGTCTGGGACTACTGGAAGCTGATGGTGGGCCGCGAGCCAGGTCCCGCCGACCAGACCGAGTTCACCCTGATGTGGAAGGGGCTGAAGGCGCAGGACAAGTTCAACTACCGGACCGAGCGCATGCTGCACGCCCTGGTCCTCACCGAAGCCTACGGGAGGCCGTAAATGCGCATCCTGACCCTGATCGCCCTGCTCGCCGCCCTGTTGGCGCCTGCCGCGCCCGCCCTGGCCCAGGGGCCGGCCCCCGCCTCGCCGGACCCGCGGATCAAGTTCAAGGACGGCGAGCGCTACCTTCGCGACCTGTCCGAGTCCCTGGAGATCCCCCGCAACGAGATCTGCCTTGAGCTGTCGCGGTACGACTGCGCCGACAAGGCCTTCCGTATTGTCCTGGGCGGCGTCGATCCCTACGAGATCCGCATCATGCAGCCCCTGGACCAGGCCTCCCTGGCCTCGCCCATCGCCTTTGACCGGGTGGCCCTGCAGGTCTGCTCCGGCCGGGTGGCGCGGGACAAGGCCGACCCGGCGACCGCCATCCTGTTCAAGCCCGCCGCGGGACGCCCGGACGCGGCCTGGCGTGAAGCGCTGGTCGATCGGCTGTACGACCGCATCCTTCGCCGCGATGCCGACGACGGCGAGCGCCAGCGCATGTCCGGCTTCCTCGAGGGCCTGGAAGCGCGCACCGGCCGGTCGCGGAAGGGCCAGGCCGACCAGACCGTCCTCGCCTGCTTCGCCCTGGCCTCCTCGGCCGAAGCCACCTTCTACTGAATCCGGAGCCGGGACATGACCCACAGAGCCTCGACCCCGACCGCCTCCCGCCGCGGTGTCCTCGCCGGCATGGCCGCCGGCCTCGCCGCGCCCGGCGCCGCCCTGGCCGCCGCCCGCCGCAAGGGGGAGGGCCCCGAGCCCCGCTTCCTGATCGTCCTGGGCGGAAGCGGCGGCTGCTCCATCGTCGATTCCTTCCTGGCTGTGCGGGAATCCGAGAGCCGGAATGGCAAGATCCTGAACGCCTGGCCGGACTCCCTGGTCCAGTCGCCGGGCGGCGGGCCCTTCCGGGCCATCGACTTCTCCAGCAAGACCATCGGCGCCATACCCGCCCCCTTCACGGCCAACCAGTCCGAGTTCGTGAAGCGGCACGCCTCCGACATGATGGTGGTGACCTACACCGGCACCAGCGTGAACCACGGGGTGGCCGAGCACCGGTCGGTGACCGGCAACGCCGCCTGGCGCGGCCGGACCCTGCAGGAGGCCACCGCCCTGACCTACGGCGCTGGCCGGCCGATCCCCAACGTCCACCTGATCAACGGCACTTCCTTCACCGATCGCGGTACGGATGATTCCCTCCCGTCTTCCGCCTACGGCGAGCGGGTGCCCGCCCCCAACCTCTGGCCCCTGTCCCTGGACGGCTACCGGGGCGTGAAGGACGCGCCCGACCGCAAGCTGTTCCAGGCCGCCCGCGACTTCCGGGATGGAGTCCTGGATCCCGAGTCGGAGTTCGCCAGCACCTTCGCCGCCTCCGATCGGCTGAAGCGCTGGTTCGAGCTGCGCGGCGCGCCCCTGAGGGACATCGAAGGCGCCGACCTGATCACCCAGCTGATGGTTCATCCGGACTCCGAGGACATGCCGCTCAGGTCCCACGGCCTGAAGTCCTCGCCCTTGGCCAAGAAGGTCCGCGAGGCCTTCCCCGCCTATGGCTTTGATCCCATCGAGAGCCAGGCGGCCCTGGCCTTCCTTCTGATCCGCTGCGGCGTCGCCTCCACCGTGACCCTCGGGCCGGAGAACTCGGCGGTCTTCAACAAGGGCGCGGCCCTGGGCCGGGGCGGCCTGTCGGCGGGCGACATGCGCAACACGCCCATCGCCTTCGACTTCTCGCACCAGGCGCACCGCGAGGTGCAGTCCCTGATGTGGAGCCGGGTCCTGAGCGTGGCCGACCGGCTGATCACCCTCCTCAAGAGCGAGGAACTGGCGGGGGGCAAGAGCTACTGGGACCACAGCCTCCTCTACGTGGCCACCGAGTTCGGCCGCAGCCGCAGCCGCCCCGAGGGCGCCATGACCTTCGGCTCGGGCCACGACCTGAACAACGGCGCCCTGATCGTTTCGCCCCTGGCGAACGGCGGCAAGATGCTGGGCGGCGTCGATCCGGACACCCTGATGACCTACGGCTTCGACCCTTTGAGCGGGCGGCCCGAGCCAGGTCGCCACATGACCGAGGCCGAGGTCTTCTCGGGAATCGTCCAGGCCCTGGGGATCGAGACCCCCGGAGCCGGCCTTCCCGACATGCGCGTCATGCGGCGGAAGGCCTGAGGTGGGCCGATCCGTCCGGGTCCGGCTGTTTATGGCCATTGGGCTCCTGGCCCTGGCCGGAGGCGCGGGCCTGCGTACGCCGGATCCGGGATTTCGTTACGCCGTCACGGGCCCGGGCCCTGTGGCTCTGAGCGCGGGTCCCGAGCCGGGGTCCGGACCGGCGGGAAGCCTGCCGGCGGGAACCTCCGGGCTGGTGCTCACGGGGCGGTGGGCCGAGGGGCCCGGCGGCGGGGTCTGGGAGGTCCTGGCTGCACCGGGCGACCGCCCGGCCTGGGCCCCTGCCGACCGGCTGGCGCCAGGCTCCGCAGATCCCTCGCCTGCGCCCCTGAAGTGCTCGGGGACCGAACCCTTCTGGGGGCTGGAGACCTCAGGCGGACGGGCGCGGATGAGCCGGCCCGGGCTGAAGGATCAGGACTTTCTCGCCGGCCCCCGGCGGGGCGCGACAGGCGATCCCCGGGTCTTCGTGCAGCGCCTGTCCGGGCCGGGAAGGACCCTCGGCCAGCTGGCGGTGGTCCGCCGTCCCGACGGCTGCTCGGACGGCATGTCGGACCTCCTCGCCCCCTACGAGGCGGTGGTCACGACCCCCTCTGGGGAGGTCCTGTCCGGATGTTGCCGGCGGGCAGGGGGCTGAAGGGGGTTTGACGGCGGCGAGGCAAGGGGATCAGCTAGCGGCCTGATCCCAGTCGGAGACCTTCCCGCCATGCCCGCCCCCGCCAACACCGAGTTCGACATCCGAGGCGTCAACCACATCGCCCTGGTCTGCCAGGACATGGCCCGTACGGTGGCGTTCTACCGCGACGTCCTGGGCATGCCCCTGGTCAAGACGATCGAGCTGCCGATGAAGTCGGGCCAGCACTTCTTCTTCGACATCGGCAATGGGGACTCCCTGGCCTTTTTCTGGTTCCCCGACGCCCCGGCGCACGCGCCGGGCGTGTCCTCGCCCCGGACCCTGCCGCACGAGGGGGGGCTCGTGACCGCCCATGGCTCCATGAACCACCTGGCCTTCAATGTGCCGGCCGAGAAATTCGACGCCTACGTGGAGCGGCTGAAGGCCAAGGGGATCGAGGTCTCGCCGGTCTTCAACCATGACGACTCGGCCTTCCAGATCAGCGCCGAGGTGACGGACGAGGTCTTTGTGCGCTCGGTCTACTTCTTCGATCCCGATGGGGTTTGCCTGGAGTTCGCCGCCTGGACCCGGCCCATGGGCCCGGCGGACGTGGAGCACGAGGCGGCCACGGCGGACGGCGGCCGCAGCCAGGGCCTGGTGCTGGACGCCGGCGGCGCCCCCATCCAGACCGCCCGGACGGGGGGCTGAGGCCATGCCCGTCCTGCGCCAGGTTCCCCGCGCCGAGGTCGGGTCGGACCTGATCCACCGCTACTACGACCTGCTGTTCGGCCCGGGCCGGGACCCGGTGGCCGAGCCGGGCACCGCCACAGGCACGCCGGGTGACTGGTGGACCGTCTTCGCCCTGGCGCCCGACATCTTCCGCCATGCGGTGGAGGGCTTTGGCGTCTACCGGCATCCCGACCGCAAGATCGATCCCGTCCTGCGCGAGCTGGGCCAGACCCGGGCCGGCTGGGCGCATGGCAGCCAGTTCGTCTTTTCCCAGCACTGCAAGTCCCTGCGGGGCCTGGGCGTGCCGGAGGAAAAGATCGGGGCGATTCCCGCCTGGGCGGTATCGGACGTCTTTGACGCGCGCGAGCGGGCCGTGCTGGCCTACGCCGACTGCCTCACCACGGGATCGGGCCGGACCCCTCCAGAGGTGTTCGAGGCCCTGCGCGCCTTTTGGGGCGACGAGGAGATTCTGGAGTTCACCTACATCACCGCCCTCTACGGCATGCACGCCATCATGACCCGGGCCCTCAGGCTGGAGTTCGACGACCGGGACGATCCCATCACCGAAGTCGCCGCCCCGGAGGGCTTCTCGGCCGCAGATTTCCTCAGCGCCCGTCCTGCGTCCCGCTGATGGGCTCCCGGGGCGATTGCCCCGCCCTGCGGGTGGCCCTAGACTTGGGCCAAGGTCGCTTCAGCCGGCCAGTCCTTCCGGAGGAAGCATGTCCAAGCCCGCCCTGATCGCGCTCGTCCTGGCCCTCGGCGCCGCTCCGGCCCTGGCCGCCCCGCCCTTCAAGGCGCCGCGCAACATGTATGCCCAGCCGGACCTGTCCGGGAACTGGAGCAACGCCTCCCTGACCCCCGAGACCCGGCCCCCAGCCCTCGGAACCCGCGCGACCTACACCGAGGAAGAGGTCCGGAAACTGGAGTCCCAGGCCGTCAGCGAGGTCGAGCGCGGCAATCAGAGCATCGATCCGGAGCAGGGGGCCCCTAAGGTCGGCGGTGAGATTCCTGCCGGCGTCCGGCCCGAGTTCGCCGCGGCCGGCGGCGCCGTGGGCGGCTACGACCGGGGCTGGCTGGAGCCGGGCTCCACCGTCATGCGGGTACGGGGCGAGCCGCGCACCTCCTTCCTGACCACGCCGGATGGGCAGGCGCCCAAGCGCAAGGCCGGCGCCCCGGCCCCGGCCGGCTTCAACGCCGCCATGTTCCAGCGGTCGGCGGACAATCCCGAGACCCGCGCCCTCGGCGAGCGCTGCATCCTGTCCTTCGGCCGCAACGCCGGCCCGCCCATGTTCCCGAACGGGTTCTACAACAACAACTACAAGATCGTTCAGGGCCCCGAGACGGTCGCCATCCTGGTGGAGATGGTCCACGACGTGCGGATGATCCGCCTGAACGGAACCCACCGTACGGACGGCATCCGGCCGATGATGGGTGATTCCATCGGCCGCTGGGACGGCGACACCCTGGTGGTCGAGACCGTCAACATCCCCGCACGCCAGGCCTATCGTGGCTCGTGGGAGAAGCTGAAGGTCACCGAGCGCTTCACCCGTGTGGCGAAGGACCGGGTCCACTACGCCTTCCAGGTCGAGGATCCCACCCTCTGGGATGCGCCCTGGGGCGGCGAGTACGAGTTCTCGGCCCTCAACGGCGAGATCTACGAATACGCCTGCCACGAGGGCAACTACGCCTTGCCGGGCATCCTCGCCGGCGCCCGGGCTGAAGAAGCCGAGGCCGCGGCCAAGGCGGCCGAGGCTGCGAAGGCGTCGGCCAAGCCCGCCAAGGGCGGCTGATCCGGCGGGGCTTCCGGCCCGGCGGAGATGGCGTTACCGTGACCTCGAAGGGCCGACGGGGCCCAAGGGGAGACGCAAGATGGCGGAGCGCAAGGCGGTTGTGGCGGGCAAGGCTCCCATTCCGGTCGAGGTCGAGGCCGGCAAGGCCTATTTCTGGTGCACCTGCGGCCTGTCGAAGAACCAACCCTTCTGCGACGGGGCTCACCTGCGCGAAGGCACGGACTTCCTGCCCCAGAAGTGGGAGGCCCCCGAGAGCCGCACCGTCTACTTCTGCGCCTGCAAGCAGACCAGCGGCGCCCCGCTCTGCGACGGGACGCACAACCGGCTCTGACCGGCCAGACGCATCACGCCTTCGCCGCCCCCCTCCCGGGTCCGGCCTGACCCACATGCTCCCGATCCGGAGACTATTCATGCGCGCCCTCATCCTCGCCGCCGCCCTCGCCGCCTCGGCCCTGCCGGCCCTCGCGGCTGACAAGCCGCCGCCGGCGGCCTCCGTCCTCTTCTGGTCGCAGGCGCAGAAGGAGGCGGGCTTCCCGAAGATGGAAGCTCACTTCCCGGTCAGCACGGCGGCGCGGGGCGAGAGGGTCCACGCCCTCCTGCCGGGCGCGCCCCTGTCAGTGAACGCGGTGGGCGGCCAGCCCTTCGACCTTGCAGCCTACATGACCTCGGAGAAGACCGCCGGCATCCTCGTCCTGCAGGACGGCAAGGTGCGCCTTGAGCGGTATGGCCTGGGCTATGGCCCGAACGGTCGCTGGACCTCGTTCTCGGTCGCCAAGTCGGTGACCTCCACCCTGGTCGGTGCGGCGGTGAAGGACGGCTACATCAAGAGCCTGGACGATAAGGTCACCCGCTACATTCCGGGCCTGCGCGGCAGCGCCTACGACCAGGTCAGCGTTCGCCAGCTCCTGACCATGACCTCGGGCGTCAAGTGGAACGAGGATTACACCGACCCCAACAGCGACGTGGCCCTCCTGTTCTCCACCCCGGCCGATCCGGGCCTGGATTCCACGGTCAGCTACATGCGCAAGCTGCCGCGGGAGGCCGCGCCGGGCGCCAAGTGGGTCTACAAGACCGGCGAGACCAACCTGATCGGGGTTCTGGTCACCTCGGCCACGGGCAAGTCCCTCTCGGCCTATCTCTCCGAGAAGATCTGGAAGCCTTACGGCATGGAGCAGGACGCCCTCTGGATGATCGACGAGCGGAGCCAGGAGGCCGGCGGCTGCTGCCTGTCCATGACCCTGCGCGACTACGGCCGGGTGGGTGAGTTCCTGCGCACCGGAGGGGCCGGCGCGGCGGGTCCGGTGCTCCCGGCGGGCTGGATCGCTGACGCCACCCGCGAGCACGCCGCCACGGGCGACCGGTTTGGCTATGGCTACCAGTGGTGGACGGAGCCCGTCGGCGTCTTCAACGGCCTGGGTATCTTCGGCCAACGCCTGCACGTGGACCCGGCCCGCAAGCTGGTGGTGGTGGTCTCCAGCGCCTGGCCCGAGGCGACCAATTCCGACCGGTCGGCCCGCCAGGACGCCCTGATCGCCGCCATCGCCGCCCAGCTCGACGCCGAGGCGAAGCCCTGACGGTCCTGCGACGCCGTTGACCCCCTCACCGGGCTTCGCCGGGAGCTCCCCCTGATGGGGAGCAATTCGCGCCCAATTCCTCCCCCAAGGGGGAGGTGGCCCGCGCAGCGGGACGGAGGGGGTCTGCTGAGACGCCGTTGACCCCCTCACCGGGCTTCGCCGGGAGCTCCCCCTGATGGGGAGCAATTGCTGGGTTGTTCCTCCCCCGAGGGGGAGGTGGCCCGCGCAGCGGGCCGGAGGGGGTCTGCTGAGCCGAAGTCGGCTCCTACAGGGCGGTGATCCGGCCGACGGCCGCGGCGTAGCTCTCCGTCCGGGCGGGCTCGTTCTCCTGCTGGATCCGGGTCAGGCCCAGCCCTTCGACGTCCGCGATGGTGGAGCGGTCGCGGGAGAGCTCGCCCATCCAGGCGTATTCGCCCCTGTCCATGGCCCGGCGCGCGTGGACGATGGCCCCGTTGGGATCGCCCGCCCGCCCGCTGCCGAAATACCCGTAGCCTTCGACCATGCTGTTGCTGGAGTGGGCTGAGTAGCCCAGGCGATAGAGCAGCTTCTCCGAAGCCTTCGCGAGAACCTCGGGGCGGACGCTCAGGAGAAAGGCCTCCTGCTGGCGCACCCAGGGCCGGACCACGGAATTGGTGAGGATGTAGCGCAGCCGGTCCGACCGGTTGACCGCCCCGGCGTGCAGGGTGCGGCCGTCCATCAGCATGATCGTGCCGGCGGGAGCCTCCAGGTTCACCGGGCGGGGCAGGGCGCCGTAGGTCTCGCCGTCGCGGCCATTGCTGCGGTGGGAGCCCGGAATGACCAGGGTGCCGCCGTTCACCTCGTCCACGTCCTGCAGGTAGGAGATGGTGTTCACCAGGGCGGGGGCGCCGCCGAGGTCGTAGGGGGCGGGGAAGGACTGGTCCCGGTGCAGGCCCTGCGGATGGCATCCCGGATAGGAGATGTTCGACAGGAAGCTGTAGTGCTGCCAGCCGGGCCCCATGAATTCGTCGATCAGGCGCTCGATCATGGGCCCGCCCTGGACCGCCTCCGGGTCATGCTCGAGACAGAGTCGAAAAATCTCGCCCTTGTTGACCAGCGACCAGACGTGCTGCTGGGCGGGGCTGAGGTAGGCCAGGCCAAGGTCCCGCTCGGCGGCGGCCTGGTCGACCACGCGCTCGCGGATCCGGGCGCACTGCTCGGCGGACAGGGCGTCGGCGACCAGGCAGTAGCCCCAGTCGTGGAAGTCGCGCCGGAGCTGGTCCATCTCGCGGGTCGGCCGGGGCAGGGGCTGGTCGCGCCAGTCCGGGTGCTTCCGCGCCACGGTGGTGTCGTAGTACCAGCCCTGGCCCCACTCGAGTTCCGACCTTGCGGAGGGGACCTTCGTCCAGGGATTGTGCCGGGCGATGGAAGCGTAGGGCTCGCCCGAGCGGAGGAAGTCCCGGTAGGGCAGGTAGGCGTCCTGCGAGGCCGCTTCGATGGCCTCTAGCGTGAATTCAACGGGGATCATGTCGTCTCCTCCGGACCCTTCAGGGCTTCTGGAGACGATTTGAACAACCGGTTGGCCAGGCTGTAAAGGCGGGGTCTCAGGCCCGGGCGGCGTCGACCGCCAGGGCGACCAGTTCGCCGGGCTCGGTCCAGTCGCCGGGGCGCGGCCCCAGCTGGGCCTGGACGATGCCGTGCAGGGCGCAGAGCAGCAGGTCAGCCCGCGCCCTTCCGCCCTCGCCGTCCAGCCCTTCCTCGAAATAGGGGGCCAAGGGCGCAAGGGGATCGCGCGGCCCGGTCCGCGGCGGGGCGGCCCCCTCCGGAAAGGCCACGCGGAACAGGGCGGGATGGTCCAGCCAGTGGGCGACCCACAGCCGGCAGAGAGTCTCCAGGGCCTGGGGGCGACGGGGCGACATGCCGCCCAGGGCGTCCACCAAGGCCTCGGCGGCCTCGACCAGGATGTCGGCCTGGAGGGCGGCCAGCAGGTCGGCCCGGGTGCGGAACCGCTTCTCCACGGTCAACTTCGGAACCCCTGCCTCCCGGGCGAGCCGGACGGTGGACAGGGCGCCGGCGCCCTCTTCCAGGGCGGTGCGTCGGGCGAGGGCCAGGAGCCGTCCGGAGAAGGCGGCCTCGTCCCCGTCGGTCAGCAGGGAGCGTCCCTGTGGCGGCGTCATCTGGTCCTCCCCCAACCCTTTCCGGAACGAGCCTAGCCCCTCGATTAAGGCCCGGACACATCTTCGTCGTCGGCGTGACGCCGGGGCAGGTCTTGCCCCTCTGGACCGGCGCGGTAAGCTTGCGCCAAATGCGCGCCGTATTCCCGGCGCCGACGGAGACAGGACCATGGCGGATTTCGGCGGCGACGTTGAACTCGAGGGTTTCCGCAAGGAAGCCCGCAGCTGGCTTGAAGCAAACTTTCCCGAGTCCCTGAAGGGCCAGGCCGGCGCGGCCCTCGCCTCGATGGAAGGGCCTGGGCCTGAAGGCGACATGAAGCTCTGGAAGGAGCGCATGGCCGACAAGCGCTGGGGCGCCCCGACCTGGCCAGCGGAATACGGCGGCGGCGGGCTGTCGCCGCAGGAGGCCCGCGTGCTGGCCCAGGAGATGGGCCGCGTCGGCGCCTACAACCCGATGGTCTTCGGCATGGGCGTCACCATGATCGGCCCGACCATCCTGGACTACGGCACCGAGGAGCAGAAGAAGACCCACATCCCGCCGATCGTTCGCGGCGAGGTGCGCTGGTGCGTCGGCTATTCCGAGCCCAACGCCGGTTCGGACCTGGCCTCCCTGCAGACCCGCTGCGAGGACAAGGGCGACCACTGGCTGATCAACGGCCAGAAGATCTGGACCTCCGGCGCCCAGTACTCCGACTGGTGCGGCGCCCTGGTCCGCACCGACCCGACGGTGAAGAAGCATGACGGCATCAGCTTCCTGCTGATCAACATGCGCCAGCCGGCCATCGAGACCCGACCGATCAAGCTGATCGCCGGCGCTTCGCCCTTCTGCGAGACCTTCTTCACCGACGCCGTGGCGCCCAAGGACGCCCTGTTGGGCAAGCTCAACGAGGGCTGGTCGGTGGGCAAGCGACTGCTGCAGCACGAGCGCGCCAGCCAGACCGGCGTGTCCATGGGCGGTCGGGCGACCCCGCTGGAGGACATCGCCCGCAAGTATGTGGGCGAGGACGGCAAGGGCCGGATCGCCGACAGCGACCTTCGCACCCGGATGATCCGCCACATCATGGACGCCCGGGTCCACAGCCTGACCCTGGCTCGCGCTGCGGCTGAGGCCAAGGGCGCCTCGGGCGCCACCAACGCAGCCTCCGTGCTCAAGAACTCGGCCACCAACGTGGCCCAGATCCGGCAGGAGATGGTGCTGGAGATCATGGGCCACCAGGGCCTGGGCTGGGAGGGCGACGCCTTTACCCACGCCGAGATCGAGGCTGTGCGCGGCTGGCTGTCCGGCCGTGCCATGTCGATCTATGGTGGCTCGGTGGAGGTGCAGAACAACATCATCTCCAAGCGTATCCTGGGCCTGCCGGACACCACCCAGTCGGCGTGAGGCGGGGCCTCCTTTTCGGGATCCTGGGCGCGGCGCTGGCGGTTTCGGCCGCCGGCGCCGGGCCGGGGCCTGCGCCCGCCCAACCCACCTCCGCCATCCTCCTGAAGGCAGAGGAGGGCGACCGCGCCTGCTACATGACGCTGAGGGATGACCGGGGCGCGACGGTCGAGGCCTATGCGGACTTCGCCATCTGTGAGCGTGCGCCGTCGCTCCTGGGGCGGAGGGTGGAGTTCACCTGGGAGATGCTCAACCTGCCGGCGCCCGACTGCGGGGCCGAGCCGGGGTGCCCCCGGTCAGTGCGGGTCCCCGTGGCCATGGGCGCGCGCCTTGCCGCCGCCCCAGCCCTGAAGGCCGGAAGCCTATGCACCCCCTCCGAGACGGTGGTTTTCGCCTGCCAGGCGGGCGCCCGCACGGTCTCGGTCTGCGCCGCGCCCGGTACGGGGGGCGACAGGGTCCAATACCGCATCGGCCGCCCCGGCGCGGCGCCGGAACTGGTGCTGCCCAAGGCGCCGGGCCGTCCCCGCGACGTCACTTCGGGGGATACCCTTATGTTCTCGGGTGGCGGCGGGGCCTGGCTGCGCTTCGCCAACGGCCCCTACGCCTACACGGTCTACAGCGCCATCGGCCGCTGGGGCCCCGGCGGCGCGCCGGCAGAGAAGGCCGGGGTCCTGGTCGAGAAGGCCGGCGGCCGGATCGCCAACCTGCGCTGTACAGCCGGCGAGGCGGCGCTGGACGCCGGCTGGATGTCCGCCGCCGGGGTGCGCCCGGACGCGCGGGGCTTCGACCTGCCCTGACGGGGCGGCTTTCGCTTGCAGTCGGCGGCGGGGCCGTTCATCCAGAGCGCCATGGACACCGCCCTGGCTCCCCTCCGTGACCCCCGCTACGCCCCCGCCCGGCTTGAGATCGAGGTGCGGCCCGACGGGACCCGGATCCTGTTCAACCCGACGCCGCTGGACGGGCCCTTCCCGACGGTGGCCGGGCCTCTCCTGCACTGGGCCGAGCGGGCGCCCGCCCGGACCTGGCTGGCGGAGCGGTCGGGCGAGGGCTGGCGCGAGGTCAGCTACAGCGAGGCCGCCGGGCGCATCGCCGCCCTGGCCGGCGGCCTGCGCGAGCGGGGGATCGGCGGGCCGCGGCCCCTGCTGATCCTGGCCCGCAATGGGATCGACCACGCCCTCATCAAGTACGCGGCCATGAGCCAGGGCATGCCGGTCGCCCCGGTCTCGCCCCAGTACGGACTGCCGGGCGCCAATCTCTCGCGCCTGGCCCAGGCGGTGGAGACCTTGAATCCGTCGGCCATCTACACCGAGGACGCGGCCCTGTTCGGCGAGGCCCTGGCGGCGCCCTTCCTGGCCGGCCTGCCGGTGATCGCCGGCCGCAACGCCCGGCCCGGGGATGTGTCCCTTGGCGACCTGGAGCGGGCCTCGCCGGCGGCCCCTTCGGCCCGGCCCGAGGACCATGCCAAGTACCTGCTGACCTCGGGCTCCACGGGACGTCCCAAGGCGGTGATTAACCTGCAGGAACGCATGGCCGCCAACGCCGCCCAGGTGGCCGCCTGCTTCGCCGACCCGGATCCGCCGGTGGTGGTCAACGCCGCGCCCTGGAGCCACAGCCTGGGCGCCAACGCCATCCTGCACATGGTGCTGCACCGGGGCGGGACCCTCTACATCGACGCCGGCCAGCCGGTGGAGGGCCGCTTCGGAGACACGGTGCGGAACCTCCGCGAAGTGGCGCCGACCTATCACAACATGGTCCCGGCGGGCTGGATGATGTTCGCCGGCGAGCTGGAGGCCGACCCGGACCTGGCCCGCAACTTCTTTTCCCGCGTCCGGCTGATGCAGTACGGCGGCGCCAACCTGGGGCAGGAGATCTGCGACCGCATCCAGGCCGTGGCGGTGCGCACGGTGGGCGAGCGGATCAGCTTCTCCTCGGGCTACGGCGCCACCGAGACCGGGCCGACGGCGGCCAATGTCCACTGGCCCAACACCCGAATGGGCCTGATGGGCCTGCCCCTGCCGGGCACGACGGTGAAGCTGGCGCCCCTGGCCGGCAAGCTGGAGTTCCGGGTCAAGGGGCCGCAGGTCACGACCGGTTACCTGGGCCAGCCCGAGCTTTCGGCGGCCAGCTTCGACGAGGAGGGCTTCTACCGCCTGGGCGATGCGGCCCGACTGGTGGACCCGGAGGACATCCGCAAGGGCCTGGCCTTTGACGGGCGCCTCTCCGAGAACTTCAAGCTGGCCAGCGGGACCTTCGTGAACGTCGGCGAGCTGCGCATTGCGGTGATTGGCGCCGTCGGCGACGCCGTGACCGACGCCATCGTCTGCGGCGAGGGCGAGTCGGGGGTGGGCCTGCTGTTCTATCCGCGTCCAGGCTACGCCCCTGAGGCGGTGATGGAAGCCGTGCGCACGGCGGTCGCGGCGCACAACGCCCGGGGCGGCGGCGGAGCGGGGCGGGTGGCCCGGGCCCTGGTCCTGCCGGACGGTCCCGACGCCAACGCCGGGGAGATCACCGACAAGGGCTACATCGCCCAGCCGGTGGCGCGGGCCTTGCGGGCCGCCTTCATCGGGCGGATGTTCGCAGGCGCGCCGGACCCCGGCGTGATGGTTTTCGAGACGGCCTGACGCAGAGGGCCACGACGGGCGGGGAGGCCCAGAGCACATGAACGGCGCCGACGCCCTGATGCGCACCCTGGTGGAAAACGGCGTGACCGCCTGCTTCGCCAACCCCGGCACCAGCGAGATGCAGTTCGTCAGCGCCCTGGACGGCCAGCCGGCCATGCGCCCGGTCCTGTGCCTGTTCGAGGGGGTGGCGACCGGCGCCGCCGACGGCTATGGCCGCATGGCCGGGACGCCCGCCTGCACCCTGCTGCACCTGGGCCCCGGCTATGGCAACGGCCTGGCCAACCTGCACAACGCGCGCCGGGCCTACACCCCCATTGTCAACGTGGTGGGCGACCACGCCACCTATCACCGCCAGTACGACGCGCCCCTGAACTCGGACATCCCGTCCATCGTCGCGGCCAACTCCCTGTGGGTGAAGTCGGCCGACAGCCCGGACGAGGTGGCCGCCGTGACCGCCGAGGCGATCACCGCCAGCCATGGCCCGCCCGCTGGCCCGGTCAGCCTGATCCTGCCGGCCGACGCCGCCTGGACCGAGACCTCGACGACCTTCGCCCCCGCCTCGCGCCCCGGCCCGAGGGCGCCGGACGGCGAGGCCGTGGAGGCCGCCGCCCGCGCGATCAAGGCCGCCAAGGCGCCCGTGGTCCTGATCGGCGGCGGCGCCTGCCTGGAGGCGGGCCTCGTCCAGGCCGCCCGTCTGCAGGCGGCGGGCGTGCGCGTCATGGCTGACACCTTCGTGGCCCGCCAGCCGCGCGGCGCCGGCGTCTTCGCCCCGGCCCGCATGCAGTACTTCGGCGAGGCCGCCCTTGAGGAACTGGCCGGGACCGACCTGATGGTCTTCGCCGGCACAACCCAGCCGGTGGCCTTCTTCGCCTATCCCGACCGGCCCAGCGTGCTGGTGCCCGAGGGCTGCGCCACCCTGTCCCTGGCGGACCGGGCGACGGACGCCGCAGCGGCCCTGCAGGCCCTGGCCGACGCCCTGGGCGCCCCGGCCTCTGGACCAGTCCAGCCCCTGAAGCGCCCGGCCAGCCCGGCCTCCGGGCCCCTGACGCCCCAGGCCTGTGGCGTAGCGGTGGCCCGCCACCTGCCCGAAGGCGCCATCCTGTGCGACGACGCGGTGACCTCAGGGGGTGGTGTCGCCGTGCCCTGCATGACCACGGTCCCGCATGAGGTCCTGGCCCTGACCGGCGGCGCCATCGGGATCGGCGGGCCCATGGCCATCGGGGCGGCGGTGGCCTGTCCGGACCGCAAGGTGGTGTCCCTGAACGGCGACGGGTCGGCCATGTACACGGTGCAGAGCCTCTGGACGATGGCCCGCGAGAAGCTGGACGTGACCGTGGTGGTCTTCGCCAACCACAGCTACCGCATCCTGAATATCGAGATGAGCCGGACCGGCGCCGGCCAGGCGGGCCCCTCGGCCCGCAAGCTGCTGGACCTGGGCGATCCCAACATCGACTGGGTGTCCCTGGCCCGCGGCCTGGGGGTGGAGGCCGTGCGCTGCGAGACCGGCGAGGCCTTCGAGGCCGCCTTCGCCAGCGCCATGTCCCAGCGTGGCCCGCGCTTCATCGAGGCGGCGATCTGAGATCCATCGCCGATGGTGCAACAAAAAGGGCCCGCGGGAGTGATCCCGCGGGCCCTCGTCGTTCCGGGGTGAGCCGGTGCTACTTGTTGCCGGGGAGGGCGCAGTCCCTGGAGAAGGCGCAGCCCACGGCGTTGATCGGCGTCAGGGGCTCGCTCTTGTACTCAAGGATGTAGCCCTTGAGGCCGTCGGCGCAGGCGGTCTCGAGGTAGGTCGTCCCGGCCGCGGTCTTGCCGACCACGCGGGTGGCCGAGACCTCGCACTCGTTCTTGCCCATCTTCTTCAGGTCCGCCGTGACAACCCGGTTGGAGGCTTCCGGCTTCGAGAACGAGCAGCGGTAGCCGACGATCGGCGCGCGGGCGCAGTCCACCACCTGGGTGGTCTCGGCCTTGGCCGTGAAGATGCCGACGGCGCCGTCAGGCCGGTTGCCGCAGGCCATCTCGACCACGTCCTTGCCGGGAGGCGAGGGGAAGGGGGCGTACTTGGAGACCTGGCAGTCGAAGCCAGCCTTCTTGGCCAGGTTCGAATAGAGCCCGGCCTGGGCGGTCTGGGCTTCCTTGGCGTCGGTCAGGGTGCAGCCGCCGAGCAGGGCCATGGCCTTCTCGCAGGAGGTGGCCTGGGCGAACTGGCCCTTCTCGACCTTGTAGATGTAGCCCTTTCCGTCCTGGCAGGACGCTTCGTAATAGCTGGCCCCGCCCTGGGACATGCCGATGTAGCGCCGGTCCTTGACCACGCAGCCATTGTTGGCGGCGGCGGCGTAACGGTCGACCACGGCCAGGCGGTAGGCGGCGTCGCGCAGGGTGCACTTGATGTTGCCGTCGCTGGCGTCGAAGACGAGGCAGTCGTTGGCCACCGCTGAGCCGTCCGGGTTGGCCGGAGCGTCGACCTGGAGGACGTAGCCCGCGCCGCCCTGGCAGGACACCTCGAGGAAGGTGTTCTTGGCGGTCTGGCCGATGCCGCGGGCGGCGTCCGGCGTGCAGCTCAGGCCAGCCTTGGTGAGAAGGGGCGCGAGGTCGGCGAGCGGGTTGGCGTTGCCGGGAAGCTTGCAGGGCAGGGACGGCGGCTTGCCATCCGGCTGGGTCGAGTTGGCCTCGATGCAGCTGAAGGCGGTGGGCTTCACGCCGGGAGGGGCCTGAAGGACGAATCCAACGCCGCGGTCGCAGTCGATCTCGTAGAAGCTGGTTTCAGCCTTGGTCTTCGGATCCTTCATCTTGCCGATCTGGCGGGCGTCCGTGACCTGACAGGCGATGCCGGCCGCCTGGGCGACGGCGGGGGCCTCGGCCATGCCCACGGTGCGCGCGGCGGCCAGGGCGGCCTCTTCCTTCTTGGAGGCCGAGACGGCTGCGACCGTTCCCATGGCCAGGGCCAGGGCCGCTGTGGCCAGGCCGATTGCGACGCGTTTCATGATGGGGTTCCCTCCGGGAATATCTGTTCCCAAGGCTCTTAATCCCATGCCGCCCGGAACGGCAAGGCGTCATGACCGGCAAACCCCTTCGCATGCCCCCGTGACGGTTTCTGGGCGGCCTCGCAGGGATTTGGGTTTGATCCCGGGCCGTCGAAGGCCGAGACTGGCGCCCAAGGAGTCCTGTTCATGCGCGATGGTTTCGAAGATCCGGTCCTGGAGGCCCACAAGGCGAAGATCACCTATCCCTTCCCGGGCGGTCCGGAGCAGGGCGAGGCGGTGGACGTCGCCCCCGGGGTGAAGTGGCTGAGGATGCCCCTGGGCGGGTCGCTGGCCTGGATCAATGTCTGGGCGATCCGCGAAGCGGGAGGCTGGGCCATCGTCGACACCGGCCTGGGGGGACAGGCGACCCGGGAGTCCTGGCGCAAGGCCCTGGCCGGTCCCCTGGAGGGCCTGCCGGTCACCCGGGTTTTCGTGACCCACATGCACCCCGACCACATCGGCATGTCCGGCTGGATGACTCGCAAGTTCGGATGCCGCCTCTGGATCACACGACTGGAATTCCTGATGTGCCGGTCCCTGTCGGCTGACACCGGCCGCGAGGCGCCCGACGACGCCTTGGTCTTCTACCGCGCGGCCGGGTGGGACGAGGAGGCCCTTGAGGATTACCGGGCCCGCTTCGGCGGCTTCGGAAAGAGCCTCCACGCCCTGCCGGACAGCTTCCATCGCCTGTCCGACGGCGACGTCGTCCCGATCGGCGACCATGACTGGAAGGTCGTGGTCGGCTCCGGCCACTCGCCGGAGCACGCCTGCCTCTGGTGCCCGGAGCTGAAGCTGATGATCAGCGGCGACCAGGTCCTGCCCAAGATCACCTCCAACGTCTCGGTCTTCCCGACGGAACCCGCCGGCGATCCCCTGACCGACTGGCTGACCTCCCTGGCGCGGATCCGCGGGATCGTGCCGGACGACGTCCTGGTCCTGCCGGCCCACAATGAGCCCTTCCATGGCCTGCATGCCCGGATCGACCACCTGATCGGCGGCCACGAGCGCAGCCTGACCCGGCTGCACAAGCTGCTGGAGGAGCCCAAGCGGGCCATAGACACCTTCCACATCCTCTTCCGGCGCAAGATCGACCGCTGGACCCTGGGCATGGCGACGGGCGAGAGCCTGGCCCACCTCAACTGCCTGCTGGCCCGAGGCCTTGCCGTCCGCACCCAGGATGAGGCCGGGGTGGACTGGTACCGTGCCGTCTGAGGCGATCCATGTCCGGCCAGCCGGGCCGGGGGATCTGGCGTCGATCCACCGGTTCATCCTGGACCTTGCGGCGTATGAGCGGCTTTCGCATGAGGTGGACGCCACCCGGGAAGGCCTGGCCCGGGACCTCTTCGGGCCCTCGCCGCGGGTCTTCTGCGACATCGCCGGCATCGACGGCGAGCCGGTTGGCTTCGCCCTCTGGTTCTACAACTACTCCACCTTCCGGGGACGGCACGGGATCTGGCTTGAGGACCTCTTCGTCAGGCCGGAGCACCGGGGAGCGGGGGCGGGCCTGGCCCTCCTGAAGGCCCTGGCCCGGCGCTGCCGGGAGGAGGGCCTGGCCCGTCTGGAATGGTCGGTGCTGGACTGGAACGCCCCGGCCATCGGCTTCTACGACTCGCTGGGCGCCCTTGCGATGGACGACTGGACGACCCGGCGGCTGACCGACGACGCCCTGGAGGCCCTGGCCCGATGAGCGATCCTCCCGTCACCGTGATCCGGGCGAGCCCTGCCGAAGAGGCCGACATCCGCCGCCGGGTGCGGGAGGTCGATCCCGCCAGCCTGGGCCCGGACCGGGTGATCGCCACACCGGCCCATGCCGCCTCCCTGGCGCGGATGCTGGCCGATCCCAGGGTCTCGGACCCCATTTACGACCTGCCCCGGCCGATCACCGAGGCCAGCGTCCGGGCCTGGATCGAGGCGACGGCGGCGGACCAGGCGCGAGGCGAGGCGGTGCTGATCCTGTCCCTCGACGAGGCGGGCGAGGTCGCCGGCTATTCCCGTTTCAGCGTCTGGCCGGACAGGTCCTCGGCCGAGATCGCCGGCGCGACCCGGGCCGACAGGCAGAACCGCGGCCAGGGGACGGCGGGTGCAGCCCGGTCCTTCGGCTGGATGTTCGAGGTTCTGGGCGTGCGCCTGGTCGGCCTGACGGCGGCCCTGGACAATGTCCGCTCGGCCCGGGTGATCGAGGCCGCCGGCTTCCGTCCCATGGGCGAGCGCGACAGCCGCCGTCCCGACGGGACCGTCCGCCGCTCGCTCTACTGGGAGATGACCGCCGACGAATGGCGCCGGGTCCGCGACTCCAGGGAAGCGCCTTCGTGATCCAGGAGCCAGGCCTTGCGCTCCAGCCCACCTGCATAGCCGGTCAGGGCGCCTGACCGGCCGATCACCCGGTGGCAGGGGATCAGCAGGGACACGGGGTTTGATCCGTTCGCCAGGCCCACCGCCCGGACCGCCTTTGGCGAGCCCACCTGAAGCGCGATGTCGAGATAGCTCCGGGTTGCGCCGGGGGGAGTGTCGCAGAGGGCCGTCCAGACCTGCTCCTGGAAGCGCGTCCCTGCAGTGGCGCAGTCGAGGCGGGCCAGGGCGTCCGGGGCGCCCTCGAAGTATCCCTCAAGGGCCTCGGTCACCCGGGAGGGCGCCTCGCCGGCCCGGAGGGCAAGGCCAGGGTAGAGGCGCGACATGCGCTGGCGGATCCGCGGGAGGCCGGAGCCGAAGTCCAGGCCCCGGATGATCCCGGCCTCGTCGAGGATCACCTCGATGCAGCCGAGGGGCGAGGCGACTTCCGAGACGCTCAGTCGGAGGGGCGCGGGGGCGTCGATCTTCATTGGGCAGGTCCTTTGCTTTGGGATGCGGCGTCCGCGTCCTTTGCCCAGAGGTGGGCGGCGGCGTAGGCCCGCCAGGGGCGCCAGGCCTCGGCCTGCGCCAGCAGGGCTTCCGGGGTGGGCCTGCGACCTTCCGGGTCTGCCGCCGCCCTCAGGAGGGCCAGGTCCGAGTGCGGGAAGGCGTCGGGCTCGCGCAGGGCGCGCATGGCGATGTACTGGGCGGTCCAGGCTCCGACCCCAGGTAGGGCCGTGAGCCTGCGGACGGCGCTTTCGAGGTCCTGGCCGGGGCCGAACAGCTGGCCGTCGTCCAGGGTCATGCGGGCGATGGCCGCCAGGGCCCGGCCCCGGGCCCGGGGCATGGGCAGGGACTCCGGGTCGAGGCCGGCGAGGCGCTCCGGTCCCGGGAACAGCCTGTCCAGGCCGAACCGGCGGGCCGGCTCGAAGTCGAGGCGAACGCCGTGGCGCTCCGCCAGTCGACCCGCCAGGCCCCGGGCGGCGACGACCGACACCTGCTGGCCGAGGATGGCCCTGACCGCCACTTCGAAGCCGTCCCAGGCGCCCGGCGCCCGAAGGCCCGGCCGCCGGGCGAGGAGCGGGCCAAGATCCGGATCCTTGCCCAGGTGCGCCAGGACGGGCTCAGGGTCGAGGGCGAGGTCGAATACCCGCCGCACCTGTGCCAGAACCCGGGGAAGGACGCGGAGGTCAGGAAACCAGAGGCTGGCCGACAGGTTGTCGCCCCGCCCGGGCTCGACCCGGACCACTCCGGCGACGCCCGCGACCGCCAGTGTCCGCACATATGCCTGGCCGTCGATCCGCTCGACACCCGCCACCTGCCGCTGGGCGAAGAAGTCCAGCATACGGGACCAGTCGTAGGGAGGCCGGTAGGCGAGCCGGAGGGTTACCCCATCGGCCAAGCCCGCCTCGGCGCCAGGGCGCCTGCGCAGGCTCGAGGGCGGATGGCCGCAGGCGGCCTGGAAGGCCTCGTTGAACCGCCGGATGCTGCCGAAGCCCGAGGCGAGGGCCACCTCGGACATGGCGAGGCCGGTCTCCAGGACCAGGCGCCGGGCCATGAGAAGCCGCCGTGTCTGGGCCACCGCGACCGGGGAGGCCCCGAGGTGTTCCTGGAAGAGCCGCCTGAGATGTCGTTCTCCAACGCCCAGGCGCCGGGTCAGGTCCTGGAGGCCGCCAGAGTCGAGGACCCCGAGGTCGATCAGGGCCAGGGCCCTGGAGACCGTGTTGGCCGTGCCGTTCCAGGCGCCGAGTTCCGGGGCGGTTTCCGGCCGGCAGCGCAGGCAGGGCCGGAAGCCCGCATGCTGGGCCGCCGCCGCGGAACCAAAGAAACGAACGTTCTCGGGCCTGGGCGTACGGGCCGGACAGACGGGCCGACAGTAGATTCCGGTTGTGGTGACACCCGCGAACAGCCGTCCGTCGAGACGGATGTCCCGGGTGGCGAAGGCGCGAAAACTGGCGGCGGGATCCAGGTCCATGGCCTCAGCCTGGTCTTGTCCCAGGCGAATGTCTGGCGGTTTTCGGACGCCGATACCGCTGTCGGAAGCCCCGGCCAGGCGTGAACCTGACCGGGGATGCCGAACTCAGGACGCCGGCTTGGCGGCGGCCGGCTGCGCGTTGTTGCCGCCCGGCAGGGGGCCGCGGTTCAGGTCGAAGAACTTGGGCGCCATCTTCGGCACGGCCTCGTCCAGGATGGTCTGGACCGTCCAGCCCTCTTCCTTGGTCACCGTCTCGACCGGACGGGGCTGGGAGTAGAGGATGATGTTCTCTCCCGAGGCGCCGAAGATCTGGCCCGACACGTGCGAGGCGGCCGGGGCCACCATGGCGACCGAGAAACGGGCCGGCTGGTCGGCGCGGATCTTCTCGGCCATCACGGCGCGGCGGGCGGCCGCGGCCTCGTCCTTGACCGGCACGGACTGGGTCATGCGGGTCCAGGCCACGGGCGCCAGGCAGTTGGAGCGCACGTTATTGCGGGCGCCCTCCATGGCGATGATCCGCGACAGGCCGGCGATGCCCATCTTGGCCGCGCCGTAATTGGCCTGGCCGACATTGCCGAACAGGCCCGAGGTCGAGGTGAAGAACATGTAGGCGCCGTCGTTCTGCTCGCGGAACAGCTCGATGGTGGCCCGGGCGACGTTGAAGGAGCCGCGCATGTGCACGTCGATGACGCGGTCCCAGTCGTCTTCGCTCATCTTGTGGAACATGACGTCGCGCAGGATGCCGGCCGGATTGATCACGGCGTGCAGGCCGCCAAAGGTGTCCCGCGCCTGCTCGACCATGCCCTGCACGGCCTTCATGCTGGTCACGCTCTCGGAGTTGGAGACCGCCTCGCCGCCCGCGGCGCGGATTTCCCGGGCCACCGCCTCGGCAGGACCGGCGTCGCCTTCGTCGCCGCCCTTCAGGCCGCCGCCCAGGTCGTTGACGACGACCTTGGCGCCCTCCTGGGCCGCAATCAGCGCGCAGTCGCGGCCAATGCCGTTGCCGCCGCCGGTGACCAGAACAACTTTTCCGTCAAGTGCGCCCATTGAAATGCCTCCCGATGAAAATGATCGCCGCGCCAGTTATTCGAGGCGGTCGGCCTTGCGCAAGTCAGGAAAGAGGCGGGCCCAGAGGCCGGTGGCCAGGACGGCGCCGACGCCGCCGAACACGGCGGCGCCTACCGGCCCCAGGAAACGGGCGACGACGCCGCTCTCGAACTCGCCCAGTTCATTCGAGGCGCCGATGAAGAGCGAGGACACGGCGGCGACCCGCCCTCGCATGGCGTCAGGCGTCACGATCTGCACCAGGGTCTGGCGGACATAGACGCTGAGCATGTCTGCGCCGCCCAGGACCGCCAGGGCGAAGACCGAGAGGGGCAGGGAGGTCGAGAGCCCGAAGACGATGGTGGCCAGGCCAAAGACCGCGACCCCGGCGAACATGACCGGCCCCGCCCGCCGGCGGATCGGGTGGCGCGCCAGATAGACCGCCACCAGGGTCGCGCCGATGGCCGGCCCGGCGCGCAGGAGGCCGAAGCCCTCGGGCCCGACGTGCAGGACGTCGCGGGCGAAGACGGGCAGGAGGGCCGTGGCCCCGCCCAGGAGGACGGCCACGAGGTCGAGGGAGATGGCGCCGAAGACGATCTTGTTCGTCCAGACATAGGCCAGCCCCTCCTTCATGAGAGCCCAGCGTGAGCCGGGATTGACCTCGGGCCGGGTGTTCCCCCGGATCCCCTGGATGCAGGCCAGGGCGAAGAGGTAGAGGCCGGCGGCCCCGGCGTAGGAGACTGCAGGGGACAGCGCCACCAGCAGGCCGCCAAGCGCCGGGCCGACGATCGAGGCGCCCTGCCAGGCCAGGGAGTTCAGGGCGATGGCCCGGGGCAGGAGGGAACGGGGCACCAGCATGGGGCCGAGAGCGGTGCCCGCCGGTCCCATGAAGGCCCGGCTGGCGCCGAAGGCGACGGCGACCGCGAGCAGGAAGGGCAGGGTGGCGAAGCCGAGGGTCGAGGCGGCCACCAGGGCCAGGGCGGTCAGGATCTCGCCGGCATAGCAGAGGCGGAGGATGGTCTTGCGGTCATAGCGGTCGGCGGCCTCGCCGGCGGGCAGGGCGAGCAGGAAGACCGGGATGAAGGCGGCGAGGCCGATCATTCCCACGAAGAAGGCCGACTGGGCGACACTCATCGTCTCGCGGGCGACGGCGTAGACCTGCCATCCCAGGGCCACGCTCTGGATCTGGACGCCGAGGGTCGACGCCACGCGGGACAGCCAGAATCGCAGATAGTCCGGCCGGCCCATCAGGGCGCGGAGGGACAGGTCTTCCGGGGTCAGGGACTCGCTCATCGCCGGGGCACCTTGGCCCGAAGGGCGACGCACGGCAACGTGGCGCCGGTCCGCGCCCGGACCCTTCCCTGGAGACCGCCATGCCCGGCTGGGTGATCGCCGTCCTGACAGAGCCTTCGGGCGAGGCGGCGCCGCGGCGGCTGTTCTTCGCAGTGGGTTTCGCCGACCAGGGACAGGCCGAGTGGAAGGCTGTGGACGCCGCCGCCGCCGAGGCGCCCCTGGCGTCCGGACCGCGGAACGGGATCGAGCCGGTCCGCGCCCTGGCTCCCCTGGCGGACGCGGCCATGCGGCGGAAGGGACTCCTGGACGGGGAGGTCCGGCCCCTCGGTGCGGCCTGGCCGCGGAACTGGCTTCCCGCCCCAGGCGGTTGACGCGGGAGGCCGCGGGTCCTAAACGCCCGGCCCTCGCGCCGGGAGCCGGCGCCGGGGGGAAACCATTGCTCCAGGCTGCGCCATCCGAGGTGACCCTGCGTCCCGAGACGCCCGGCGACGCCGCCGCGATCGAGGCGCTCCTCAACCACGCCTTCGGACCCGGCCGCTTCGTCAAGGTGTCCGAGAGGGTCCGTGAGTTCGCCCGCTTCCGGCCGGACCTGTCGTTCTGCGCCGAGACAGCCGACGGGATGGTGGGGGTCGTGCGTCTTTGGGACATCCGCATCGGCCCGACCCCGGCCCTGTTCCTGGGGCCCCTGGCGGTACACTCGGCGAGCCGGCTGGATGGCCTCGGCGGAAGGCTTGTCGAGCGGGCCGGCGCGTCGGCGGACGCCCTTGGCGAAGGGCCGATCCTGCTGGTGGGCGACCCGCCCTATTTCGCGCGGTTCGGCTATTCGGCGGAGGCGACCTCCGGCGTCCGCCTGCCCGGACCGGTGGATCCCCGGCGGGTCCTGGCCCGTGGGGCGAAGGGCCCCCTCACGGGGCCGGTTAGGGCCTGATCCCGGCCGAGGTTGAGCCGGGCCCCGCACGGGCCTACCTTCCGGGCATGTCCGAGACTCAGTCGAAATCCGGCCTGGAGGGCGTCGCCGCAGCTGCAAAGCAGGCGCCGGGGCGCGGCCTGCCGCCCGTCCACCTCTGGAATCCCGCCCATTGCGGCGAGATCGACATCGTCATCAAGCGCAACGGCCAGTGGTTCCACGAAGGCACGCCCATTGGCCGCGAGGCCCTGGTGCGCCTGTTCTCCACTGTCCTGAGGAAGGACCCCGACGGCTTCCACCTGGTCACGCCGGTGGAGAAGATGAAGATCACTGTCGAGGACGCCCCCTTCATCGCCGTGCGGGTCGACCGTGACGGCGAGGACCTGGTCTTCCAGACCAATGTCGGCGACGAAGTCCGGGCCGGCCCCGAGAACGCCCTGCGGGTGGAGACCGACCCCGACACCGGCGAGCCGCGCCCCTACCTGCATGTGCGGCGGGGCCTGGAGGCCCTGGTGGCCCGCCCGGTCTTCTACGAGCTGGTCGAGATGGCCGAGGAGGCTGCGGGACGGCTCGAGGTCCGGTCCGGCGGCGCGGCCTTCGACCTGGGCGCATCCGGGGACGGCGAGGCGTGAGTCCGCACCGGCTGGCGGCGCCCGGCGCCCGGCCCCTCCTCGAGGCCCGGCTGGCCGAACGCCTGGATCCCCTCGCGCACCGGACCGTGGACCAGATCAGCTCGGACTTCGATTTCGAGCCGGACCCCTATTTCCCGCCGTTGGACAGCCTGACCCCCGCCGCGGTCCTGGTGGGCCTGATCGAACGGCCGCAGGGATTTTCTGTCCTCCTGACCACCCGGCTGGACACCCTCAGGCGGCACGCCGGCCAGATCGCCTTTCCCGGCGGCCGCTGCGACGCCGGCGAGACGCCCTGGCAGGCCGCCTTGCGCGAGGCCGAGGAGGAGGTGGGCCTGGCGCCCGACTTCGTCTCGCCGGTCGGGCTCTCGACGCCCTATCGCACCGGGACAGGCTACCTGGTCACCCCCGTCGTGGCCTTCATCGAGGCGGGCTTCAGCCTCCAGCCCAATCCCGATGAGGTGGCGGACATCTTCGAGACGCCCTTCGGCTTCCTCATGGACGGCGCCAACCACGAGACCCACGAGCGCCGGCTGCCGGACGGGGGCATGCGGCGCTTCTACGCCATGACCCACGACGAGCGGTTCATCTGGGGCGCGACGGCGGGGATGCTGCGGATCCTGTCCCACCGGCTGTTCGGGGCGCCAGCGTGAGCCCCGCGCCCGAGAGACTGGAAGACGCCGCCTGGATCACCGATCCCGCCGCGGTCGCCGTCCTGGACGCCCTGGAGGCCGCCGGCGGTCCCGGCTGCGTCCGCTTTGTCGGCGGCTGCGTCCGAAACGCCGTCATGGGTCGTCCGATCGCCGACATCGACCTGGCCACCCGCCTTGAGCCGGAGGCGGTCGTGTCCGCCCTGAAGGCGGCGGGTCTGAAGGCGGTCCCCACAGGGCTGGACCACGGGACGGTGACGGCGGTCAGCGGTGGACGTGGCTTTGAGATCACCACGCTTCGGCGGGACGTGGAGACCGACGGCCGGCGGGCGGTCGTGGCCTTCACCTCCGACTGGGCCGAGGACGCGGCCCGCCGCGACTTCACCCTGAACGCCCTCTACGCCGACCGCGAGGGCTGGGTCTTCGACCCCACGGGCCAGGGCCTGGCCGCGGCCCGGGCAGGCCGCATCGTTTTTGTGGGCGAGGCCGACCGGCGGATCGCCGAGGACTGCCTTCGTATCCTGCGCTTCTTCCGGTTCCTGGCCGCCTATGGCCAGGGAGAGCCCGACGCCGAGGCCCTGGCCGCCTGCGAGGCCCGCGCTGACAGCCTGGCCAGCCTACCCGCCGAACGGGTGCTGAAGGAACTCCTGTCCCTGCTGGCCGCCCCGAATCCCCGCGAGGCCGTCCGCCTCATGGCCCGCACCGGGGTCCTGTCCCGGGTCCTGCCGGCCGCTGGCGACCTGTCGCGCCTGAATGGGCTCTGCGAGGTCGAGGCGCTTATGGGAGAGGGGCCCGACGCCCTCCTGCGCCTGGGGTCGCTGTTCCCTGAGACGCCCGCCGAGGTCGCCCGGGAGGCCGAGCGGCTGAGGCTTTCCGGCGCCCAGAGGGACCGGCTGATCGCCGCCGCCGGCCGGGAGCCGCGTCTGACCCCCTGGATGTCGTCCGCCGCCCTGCGCCGCGCCCTTCACCTGCTCGGGGCCGGCGTCGCGCAGGATCGCCTGAGGCTGGCCTGGGCCCGCGCGCCGCATGGCGCGTCGGCCGGGGACTGGCGGGGGCTGGTCGCCGAGGCCCGCGCCTGGAAGCCCCGGACCCTGGGACTCTCCGGCGCCGACGTCGTGGCGGCGGGCGCCCCGCCCGGACCCCGGGTCGGCGAGGCCCTGCGGCAGCTCGAGGCCTGGTGGATGGAGGCCGACTTCCCTGAGGGCCGCGAAGCCTTGCGCGCCCGCCTGGCCGCCATCCTGCGCGGCCTGGAGGACGGGAATTGAAGATCGCCATACTGGAGACCGGGGCGCCGCCCGGGGATCTCGCCGGCCGGTTCGGGGACTACCCGGAAATGTTCCGTCGCCTGCTGCTTGAGGACGGCGACCAGACGGAGACCTTCGACGTCGCCGCCGGCCGGCTTCCCGCCGACCCTTCCGCCTTCGACGCCTGCCTGGTGACGGGGTCGTCCGCCGGCGTCTACGACCCCCTGCCCTGGATCGCCCCGCTCAAGGCCTTCCTGAATGCGGCCTCGGGCCGAACCTCCCTGGTCGGGGTCTGCTTCGGCCACCAGGTCATGGCCGAGGCCTTCGGCGGCCGGGTGATCCAGTCTCCGAAGGGCTGGGGCGTGGGCCTGCACCGCTACACCGCTTCCGGAGAGGGATGGCTGTCGGGGCTGGACACGCTGGCGGTCGCCGCCTCGCACCAGGACCAGGTGGTCGAGGTTCCCGGAGGGGCCCGGGTGGTTGCAGGCAGCGACTTCACACCCTTGGGCGCCCTTTACTATCCCGACCGACGGGCGATCTCGATCCAGCTTCACCCCGAGTTCACCCCCGACTATGCCCGGGCCCTTGTCGAGGCTCGGCGGGGCAGCCGCTACACCGACGAACAGGCGGATGCGGCCCTGGCCAGCCACCAGGGCGCCAATGACCGGCTGGAGGTGGGGCGCCGGCTGCGCCGCTTCATCGAGGCCGGGGGCGCCTGATCAGGGCCAGATCACCTCGGGCGGCATGGAGGACAGGATGCTCTCGATGTTGCCGCCGGTCTTGAGGCCGAACATTGTGCCGCGGTCGTAGAGCAGGTTGAACTCCACATACCGGCCGCGGCGGATCAGCTGTTCGCGGCGGTCGGCCTCGGTCCAGGGCTCGTGCATCCGGCCCCGGGCGATCCGCGGATAGACGTCGAGAAAGGCCTCGCCCACGTCCTGCGTGAACTGGAAGTCCCGTTCCCAGTCTCCGGAATTGTGGTGGTCGTAGAAGATGCCGCCGATCCCCCGCGGCTCCTTGCGGTGGGGCAGGTAGAAGTACTCGTCGCACCGGGCCTTGAAGTCCGGGTACCAGGCCGGGTCGTGCTTGTCGCAGGCGCCCTTCAGGGCGGCGTGGAAGGTGACGGCGTCGGGTGCTTCCTGGCTTCGCTGCGAATCCAGGGTCGGGGTCAGGTCCGCCCCTCCGCCGAACCAGCCCGTCTGGGTGGCCAGAAAGCGGGTGTTCATGTGGACCGCCGGCACCTTGGGACTGCGCATGTGGGCGATCAGGCTGATCCCCGTCGCGGTGAAGCGGGGATCCTTGTCTGCGCCCGGCATGTTGGCCGCCATCTCGGGGGTGAAGGTCCCGTGCACCAGCGAGATGTGGCAGCCCATCTTCTCGATGAAGCGGCCGCCCCGCAGGAAGCCCATCACCCCGCCGCCGCCGGCCTCGCGCACCCAGGGCTTGAGCTCGAACTTCGCCGGCTCGCCGGGAAAGAGCTCGGCGGGGGCGTCGATCTCCAGCTGCTCGAAGGCGGCGACGATGCGATCGCGCAGGGCGTCGAACCAGGCGCGGGCGCGGGCGTTGCGGGAGTCGAGGACGGCGGGATCAATCATGGGCGGGAAAATCTTGCGGATGGAATGCGGGAAAGCGCCCGGTCTGACGAAGGGCCTCGGACAGGCCGATCGCCGCCGAGACGGTCAGGTTGAAGGATCGGCGCCCCCGGCTCAAGGGAATGATGACCCGGGCGTCGGCGGCGTCATGTACGAAATCCGGAACGCCGGAGCTTTCCCGTCCGAAGAGCAGGACATCGTCGGGCCTGAACGCGAAATCATGAAGGGGCGTGGCCCCACGCGTGGTGAAGAGCACGATCCGCCCCGGCGCCGCGATCCGGAAGGCGTCCCAGCCGGGATGCCGGACCACCTCGCCCGGATCCCCGTAATCCAGGGCCGCCCGGCGGATCGCCTTGTCCGACAAGGGAAAGCCGCAAGGCTCGATGACGTGCACCGGGGTGTCGAGACAGGCCCCCAGGCGGATGGCCGCGCCAAGGTTTTGCGGAATGTCCGGTTGAAAAAGCGCGAGCAGCATTCTAAGCGATCCAGCCACGGGCTGTGCGCGTCCTGAAGCGAATCAGCGGTTGGCCCTTCGCCTGTCGGCGGGGGGACGTCCGGGCCGGTTCGCAGCGGGTAGCGCCTCCAGTCTGGGGGACCCTTACCAGATCATCTGGCGGGGTCGAGGACGGACGGCGCCTTTGCGGCGCGGTCCCCAAGCGAAGGGTGGCTTCAAGGTGGCCGACAGCGTGGCGGGCGCGAACCCCGAACATGGCGCGGGTGGGGACGACCCCAGCCGTCGCGACTTCATTCACATCGCCGCGGTCGCCGCGGCGGCCGGCGCGGCGGCGACGGTGGCCTGGCCCCTCGTCGACCAGATGAACCCGGCCGGCGACACCCTGGCCCTGGCCTCGGTCGAGTTCGACCTGACGAAGGTCGAACTGGGCCAGTCGGTGACCATCAAGTGGCGCGGCAAGCCGCTGTTCATCCGGCATCGCACCGGCGCCGAGATCGCCGCGGCGATCAAGGACGACAAGGCCGACATGCGCGATCCGCAGACCGACGAGGAGCGCCACAAGCCCGGCAAGGCCGAGTGGCTGGTCCTGATCGGAACCTGCACCCACCTGGGCTGCGTGCCGACCTTCGGCGGCGGTGACTATGCCGGCTGGTTCTGCCCCTGCCATGGCTCGCACTACGATACCTCCGGGCGTATCCGTAAGGGCCCCGCGCCCCTGAACCTCGTGGTTCCGGACTACGCCTTCCTCTCCGACACCGTGGTGAAGGTGGGCTGACCGACATGAGCGGACATTCGAACTACGTTCCCAAGACCGGTTTCGAGCGCTGGCTCGACGCCCGGCTCCCCATCGCCCGGCTGGCCTACGACAGCATCGTGGACTTCCCGACGCCGAAGAACCTGAACTACTGGTACACCTTCGGCGGGATCCTGGCCCTCTGCCTCGGCATCCAGCTGGCCACCGGCATCGTCCTGGCCATGCACTACGTGCCGCATGTGGACCACGCCTTCGCCTCCATCGAGCGCATCATGCGCGACGTGAACTACGGCTGGCTCATCCGTTACATGCACTCCAACGGGGCCTCGATGTTCTTCATCGCGGTCTATGCCCACATGTTCCGCGGCCTCTATTACGGGTCGTACAAGGCGCCCCGGGAGGTGCTCTGGATTCTCGGCTGCGTGATCTACCTGCTGATGATGGCCACCGCCTTCATGGGCTACGTCCTGCCCTGGGGCCAGATGAGCTTCCACGGCGCAGTCGTGATCACCAACCTGTTCGGCGCCCTGCCCATTATCGGCGAGTCCATCACCACCTGGCTGTGGGGCGGCTTCGCGGTGGACAATGCGACCCTGAACCGCTTCTTCTCGCTGCACTACCTGATGCCGTTCATGATCGCCGGCGTGGTGGTCCTGCACGTCTGGGCCCTGCACGTGGTCGGGAACAACAACCCCACCGGCGTCCAGGTCCAGTCCAAGGCCGACACGGTTCCCTTCCACCCGTACTTCACGGTGAAGGATGGCTTCGCGATCGCCGTCTTCCTGGTGATGTTCGCGGCCTTCGTCTTCTTCAACCCGAACGCTCTGGGCCACCCGGACAACTACATCCCGGCCAACCCTCTGGTGACGCCCGCGCACATCGTTCCGGAATGGTACTTCCTGCCCTTCTACGCCATCCTGCGGGCCGTCCCGGACAAGCTGATGGGCGTGCTCCTCATGTTCGGCGCCATCGCGGTGCTGTTCATCCTGCCCTGGCTGGATACCGCGCGGGTCAGGTCCCTCCGCTATCGTCCGACGACCCGGATGTACTTCTTCATCTTCGTGGTCGCCTGCTTCGTGCTGGGCTTCTGTGGCGGCAAGTTGCCCGACGAGCATGTCATCCCGGGCCTCAAGACCTTCCAGCTGATCGACGCCGACCTGAACTCCATGGTCTGGCTGTCGAGGTTCGCAGCGGCCTACTACTTCGCCTACTTCCTGGTCATCCTGCCCTGGATGGGTCTCACCGAGACCCCGCTCCCGCAGCCGGAATCGATCAGCGAACCGGTCCTGTCGCATTCCGCCGCCACGCCCGCCGGCGCCGCGGCCTCGCCTGAGAAGAGGGGTTGAGCCTGATGCTTCGCAAAGGTCTCGCCATCGCCGTGCTCGGCCTCGCCCTCGTGGGCGGGCCGGCCCTGGCCGCCGGCTCCCAGAAGGAGCCCCGTACCGCCGACTGGAGCTTCAGCGGCCCCTTTGGCAAGTTCGACCGGGCCCAGCTCCAAAGGGGGTTCAAGGTCTATCGGGAGGTCTGTGCGGCCTGCCACTCCATGAACCTGATGTCGTTCCGGAACCTCGGCCAGAAGGGCGGTCCCTTCTATGATCCCAAGTATCCGAACCCGAACGACAATCCCTATGTGAAGACCATCGCCAAGGATTTCGAGGTCTCGGACATCGATCAGGAAACCGGGGATGTCGTGAAACGCCCGGCGACTCCGGCGGATCGTTTCCCGAACCCCTACCCGAATGAAGCTGCGGCCCGCGCGGGTAATGGCGGCGCCCTGCCGCCGGACTTCTCGACCATTTCCAAGGCGCGGATGGGCGGTCCGAACTACATCTACTCGCTTCTGTCTGGCTACTCGGCTCCGCCGGCTGGCCTCGAGGTGCCCAACGGCCAGTACTACAACCCCTACATGCTGGGGGATGTCTCGGCGTTCTGGAAGGGCAAGGGCCATGCGCCTCCCGGCGGCTTCATCGCCATGCCGCCCCAACTGGCGGCGGACAAGGTGACCTTCGACGACGGCACCAAGTCCACTATCGACCAGCAGGCCCTTGACGTCGCTGTCTTCCTGACCTGGGCGTCCGAGCCCAAGATGGAGGAGCGCAAGGCCTTCGGCGTCGGCGCCATGGTCTACCTGCTGATCCTGGCGGGCATCCTGTATGTCAGCTATCGCCGGATCTGGCGGAACGTCGCCCACTAGGGGTTGACCCGCGCGGAGTTCAGGGGCCGGTCGCCTTCGGGCGGCCGGCCCTTTCCGTTTGGAGACGCGCCCCTCAGGACGGGGCGACAGCCTCAGACGTTGAAGCGGAAGTTCATCACGTCGCCATCGTGGACGACGTACTCCTTGCCTTCGGAGCGAAACCGGCCAGCCTCGCGTGCGCCCGCTTCGCCCCGGAACTTCACATAGTCCTCGAAGGCGATGGTCTCGGCGCGGATGAAGCCCTTCTCGAAATCCGTATGGATCACCCCGGCCGCCTGGGGCGCAGTCGCGCCCAGGGGGATGGTCCAGGCCCGCGCTTCCTTGGGGCCCGCCGTGAAGTAGGTCTGCAGGCCCAGGAGGGCGTAGGCCTCGCGGATCAAGCGGTTGAGGCCCGGCTCGTGCAGGCCAAGGGTCTCGAGGAACTCGGCCCGCTCCTCGCGGTCCAGGAGCGCGATCTCGCTCTCGATCTGGGCCGAGATCACCACGGTCTTGGCGTTGTCCCGGGCGGCGCGTCCTGCGACCGTCTCGGAGAATGCGTTGCCAGAACTGGCGGAGGCCTCGTCGACATTGCAGACGTAGAGTGCGGGCTTGGAGGTCAGCAGCTGGAGCATGCGCCAGCCCTTCTCCTCGCCGGCCGGGACCTTGGCGGCGCGGGCCGGGCGGCCTTCCCGCAACTCGGCGAGGGCCAGGTTCATGAGGGCCAGGGTGGCGCCAGCCTCCTTGTCGCCGGTCTTGGCCCGCTTCTCGAGGTTGGAGACACGCTTCTCGAGGCTCTCGAGGTCCGCCAGCATGAGCTCGGTCTCGATGATGTCGAGGTCCGAGATCGGGTCGATGCGGCCCTCCACGTGCGTGATATCGTCATTGACGAAGCAGCGCGAGACGAAGGCCACGGCGTCGCAGTCGCGGATGTTGGCCAGGAACTGGTTGCCCAGGCCCTCGCCCTGGGCGGCGCCGCGCACAAGGCCCGCCACGTCCACGAAGTTCATCCGCGCCGGAATGATTTCTTTTGACCCCGCGATCTCCGCCAGGGCGTCCAGCCGCGACTCGGGTACGGCCACGTCGCCGACATTGGGCTCGATGGTGCAGAAGGGGTAGTTGGCCGCCTGGGCCGCCGCCGTCTGGGTGAGGGCGTTGAACAGGGTCGACTTGCCGACATTGGGCAGGCCGACGATGGCGACTTTCAGGGCCATGACGTGGAGAACTCCTCGGAACCGGAGGCGCGGCGACTAGCACGCGCCCGGGGATTGGTCACGCTGGATCGCCGGACTTTCGGGGATCCAGCTTTTCGGCGGGGGCGAGGCGCATGACTTCCGCCTGGAAGCGCTCGTCCTCACCGGCGGCGAGCAGGGGCGAGGCGTCGGCCACCGCCTCCAGGAGGGTGGAGACCCAGGCGACCTCGGTCTTGTGGAAATCGGAGAGGACGTACCCGTGGACCCGGTCCTTGTGGCCGGGATGCCCGACCCCCAGGCGCGCCCGCCGGAAGTCCGGGCCGACGTGGGCGGTGACGGAGCGGACGCCGTTGTTCCCCGCGGCCCCGCCGCCGGTCTTCATGCGGAACCGCCCGGCGGCCAGGTCGATCTCGTCGTAGAAGAGGACCAGGTCGGCCGGGGTCAGCTTGTAGAACTTCAGGGCCGCGGAAACCGAGCGTCCGCTGTCATTGTAGAAGGTCTGGGGTTTCAGGGTCAGGGCGCGCACGGGCCCGGAGGGGGTGTCGATAGTCCCCTCGCGGACCAGGCCCTGGAAGCGGCTGCGCTCAGGGCCAAAGCGCCAGCGTGAGGCGATGGCGTCCACCGCCCGGAATCCGATGTTGTGGCGGTTGCCGGCATAAGCCGGCCCCGGATTGCCCTGGCCCGCCAGGATCAGCACGGCGGGCCGTCAGCCGGGCCTCAGGCCTCGGCGCCTTCCGCGTTCGCGGCGGAGGTGGCCGCTGCAGAGCCGGCCACCGTGGCCACCACCGCGTCGCCGGCGGCGGCCGGGGTCGCGCCCGTGGGCAGCTTCAGCGAGCTGATGCGGATGGTCTCGCCGATATCCAGGCCGGTGAGGTCGTGAACGATCTCCTCGGGGATGTGGTCGGCGGAGCAGTTCAGCTCGATCTCGTGCAGGACGACATTGAGCGTGCCGCCGCGCTTCAGGCCCGGCGAGGCTTCCTGGTTGCGGAAATGAACAGGCACGGCGATCCGGATCTGCTGGTGCTCGTCGACCCGGTAGAGGTCGAAGTGCCAGGGCTCGTCGGTCACGGGGTGCATGTCCACGACCTTGGCGATGACCGGCTGGGTCTCCTCGCCATACTTCAGGGTCACCAGGTGGCCCAGCAGCTTGCCGGTGAAGAGCGCCTTGCGGAACTCATTGGACTTGACCGCGATGGCCACGGGATCCTTGGCGCCGCCGTACAGCACGCCGGGGACCTTGCCCTCGCGGCGGGTGGCGCGGGCGCCCCCGGTTCCGGTGCGTTCGCGGACTTCGACGTTCAGAATGATATCGGCCATGGCCCTGCCTCGAAACGAAGCCGCCGCGCGGACGCCGCGCGGCGACGGACGACCCGTAGGGGTCGAAAGGTGCGGCTGGATACACAAAACCCCGGCGGATTGCAACGGCCGAGCCGCCTCCGCCGGGCGCCTTACTTCTTCTTCGCCGCGGGCTTGCGCGCCGGGGCCGCAGCCTGGGTCGGCTTGTTCGGCCTCACCGTGGGAATGAAGCGGGGCTCGTAGGGTTCCTTCTGTCCGGACGCCTTGATGACGCACCTGCCGCTGTCCATCATGATGTGCTGTCCGAGGCAGAAGATGTCCTCGTAGTAGGGCTTCGAGACCGCCAGGCACTGGTTGGTGTTGAGCTTGGTCATGCGGGCGCAGCTGGCGATATTCGGGTCCTGCATGACGGCGTTGATATTCTCGTTCCGCAGGGCGCCAGCCTGTCCGAGGACGGCCATGGCCGCGACCGCGACCGAGCGGACGACGGACTGGCTGTACGGCGCCTCCACCGGGCCGCCGGCGGGGCGGCGAACGGCGGCATGGGCGCGCAGTTCGGACTCGCTCAGGCTGCTGTCGAAGAAGATGGCCGACAGGGACTTGGCGTTGGCCAGTCGCCCCGTCCGGTTCGCGACCTCGACCTTGGACCAGGCCTGCTTCTGGACATCGTAGGCCGACTGCTTGACGGCCTTGCCAGCGTCGTAAAGCCGTTGTCCATCCTCGGCCAGAACCAGCGCCACCCGGCTGGCGGCCTCGCCCGAGCCGCGGATGCCCAGGACATTGTAGGGGTTGGCCGCGAGGCTCTCCGCCAGCTGGGCCCGCTGGGCCTCACCGACGGCTTGGGCCCGGATCCCGGCGACGAAGGCGGGGTCTTCCAGCGCCACGATGGCGCCGTAGGCGATCGCGCCCTGCATGATCTGGCCGGATTCGATGGAGCTTCCCGCCTCGACCGCCTTGGAGACCATCTCGCCGTCGGAGAAGGACGGGGAGATCGAGGACGCGCGGTCGATGAAGTTACGGTAGGCGCCCGCCTGGTCGACGATCCGCGGCGCCAGGACGATCTCCGGCGGCTTGCTGGGCGCGACCGCCAGGGGTTTCTCGGGGCCGCACGCCGCGAGGACGAGGCCGGACAGGGTCAGGCTGGCCAGGATCGAGTGAATACGACGGACTTTGGGCATGGGTATCGCTCCCCGGGGCTTCCGCGGCGGGTCAGGCGGAGGTTTCGCGCCAATTATTCCCTGCTTTGCCGGCGGGGGCAAACCCGACGGATCAGTCAAAGAGCTTGGAAACGGATTCCTCGTTGGCGATCCGACGGATGGCCTCGCCGATCAGGGCGGCGCACGAGACCATGCGGATCTTCGAGGCGCCCGCCACCTGGGTCGTGGCCTCGATCGAGTCGGTGATCACCAGTTCCTTGAGAACCGACTTCTGCACCCGTTCGTAGGCCGCCCCCGAGAGGACGCCGTGGGTGACGTAGGCCGAGACCTCCACGGCGCCGGCGTCGATCAGGGACTGGGCGGCGTTGCACAGGGTGCCGGCGGAATCGACGATGTCGTCGAAGAGGATCAGGCGACGGCCCTCGACGTCGCCGATGATGTTGGCGACCTCGCTCTTGCCCGGCCCCGAGCGGCGCTTGTCGACAATGGCCAGTTCGGCGTTCAGGCGGCTCGCCACCGCCAGGGCGCGGACCACGCCGCCGACGTCCGGCGAGACGATCAGCAGGTCTTCTGTCTTCTGGTATTGCGCCTTGATGTCACTGGCCATCAGGGGCGCCGAGACCAGGTTGTCGGTGGGGATGTCGAAGAAGCCCTGGATCTGGCCGGAATGCAGGTCCATCGTCAGCACGCGGTCCGCGCCGGCCCGGGTGATGAGGTTGGCCACCAGCTTGGCTGAGATCGGGGTGCGCCCGCCGGTCTTCCGGTCCTGCCTCGCGTATCCGAAATAGGGCATGACCGCCGTGATCCGCCGCGCCGACGCCCGCTTGAGGGCGTCGATGCAGATCAGCAGTTCCATCAGGTTGTCGTTCGCCGGATAGCTGGTCGACTGGATGACGAAGACGTCCTCGCCCCGGACGTTCTCGTCGATCGCGACAAAGATTTCGTTGTCCGAGAAACGCTTCACCTGGGCCCGGGTCAGGGGCAGGTCGAGATGGGAGGCCATGGCCTCCGCCAGGGTCCGGTTGGAGTTGCCAGCCAGCAGCTTCATCGGGGACTCTCCGCCTCTTCTCGCCCTTCGGCGCTTGTAGGCAGGGCGGGGAAGGGGGGCAAGGCCCGGCGATGGGAAATCCGGCTTAGACCAGGGTGATCGCGGAAAGCAGGCGTCCGAAGTCGGGCTCGCCCCGGTGCAGGGCCCGGCGGTTGGAGAAGAAGCGATCGGCGTCGGCGCAGGTGTCGGCCCCGATCCACTCCGCCCCGGCCACGCCGGCCCGCTCCAGCCGAGACAGGGCGTAGGCGGGCAGGTCGAAGTAGAGGCGGTCGCCGTCGCCGGCCGAGAAGAAGGCCAGGCTGGAGGCGCGTTCGGCGACAACCTGTTCGCGGAACTCTGGCCCGACCTCGTAGGAGGTTGGCCCGATGCAGGGGCCGACGGCGGCGAGGATCCGGTCCGGTCGGGCGCCCAGTCCCGTCATGGCGGCCACTCCCGCCTCGATGACCCCTGCAAGGGCGCCGCGCCAGCCGGCGTGGACGGCGCAAACCACCCGGGCCTCGGGATCGGCCATCAGCACGGGCGCGCAGTCGGCGGCCAGGGCCCCGCAGAGCAGTCCGGGCGTACGCGTGGCCACGCCATCCCCCTGCGGCCGCGCCTCGCCGAACGGCTTGTCGGCGACGTGCACGACCGCCGAGTGGACCTGGTAGGCGATACTGAGGGCCTCGGGCGGCAGGCTGAAGTGAGCGGCGGCGCGGGCCTGGTTCTCATCCACGGCCCCGGGCTCGTCATCCGAGCCCCGGCCCAGGTTGAGGCTCTCGTAGATCCCCCGGGACACCCCGCCGCGGCGAGTGAAGAAGCCATGGCGCAGGCCGGCGACGTCCAGGCGGGCGGAGGTCAGGACTTCGACGGCTTCCGGGGTCATGGGGTGTCTCCAAACCCCGGCGGCCTGAGGCCGGGGGAATGTAGGGCGGCGGCCAGGAAGAGCTCGCCCATCTGGTCGGGGGCGGCCAGGCGCTCGACCTGGCGGCGGATCCGGGGCGCCGCGTCCGGTCGGGCGCGGGCCAGGGCCTCGGCCCTAGCCTCCAGGCCAAGGGCGCGCAGGAAGCGGCCCTGGCCGACAGGGCCGGCGGTCTCGATCCCCTCGCGACGGGCGGCGGCCAGGACCGAGGGAAAGTCAGCGTGGACCGTCAGGTCGGCCAGGCCCGGATGGGCGAGGGGGTCCTCGCGCCTGTGCCCCCGGACGGCCTGGAAGGTGTCGCCAAGCCCGGGCTCGGCGCGTCCATAATCCACCAGCAGGGCCGCCCCGCCATCGCGGGCGATGCGGGCGGCGATGTCCGAGCCCAGGGCCTCCTGGGCGGGGGAGTGCTCGAATACGGCGCCCTCGGGGGCGGAGCCCGGCGCGGCGACCAGGGGTGGCGCGGGCGCGAGGCCGAAGACGAGTTCGCCGCCTTCGACGCCGACGCGCCTTTCCATCCAGGCGCCGTCCCGGCGTTCCCACTGGCGGGTGGGCAGGCAGTCGAGGACCTCATTGGCGACCAGCAGGACCGGGGCTCCGCCAGGAATCTCGTCCAGGCGGTCCGCGTGCCGGGGCGCCGGGCCCAGCCTGGCCTTCTGGAGGCTGCGGAGGGGAAGTGATGGCTCCACCAGCCAGACCTCCGCTGCGTCGGCGAAGCCCGGCGCCATGCCGGCGGCGCGCAGGAGGTCGGACATCAGGGTCCCGTCGCCAGGCCCCATCTCCACCAGGCGGAAGGGGGAGGGCGCGCCCATCTGGCGCCAGAGCTCGACCATCCAGAGGCCGATGAGCTCGCCGAAGACCTGGCTGACCAGGGGGGCGGTGATGAAGTCACCCTCGGCGCTCAGGGCCGGCCGGACGGCGTAGTAGCCGTCCCTTGGATCATGCAGGCAGACGTGCATGTACTCGGCCACGCTCATCGGGCCGCCCGAGCGGATGCGGTCGGCGATCCGCGCCGCCAGGCTCACCGGGCGACGGCGCCCGGGCCAGCGGCCAGGCCGCGGCGGATCAGCCAGGCGCCGCCAAGCACCATGGGCAGGCTGAGGATCATCCCCATGGTCAGGCCCAGGGGGAAGGCGGGCATGTAGAAATCCGGTTCGCGGACCGTCTCCACGAGGATCCGCGCCAGGCCGTATCCCGCGAAGAAGAGGCCGGCCGTCACCCCGGGGCGTGACAGGAGGCCGGCGCGATGTGTCGCCCACCGCAGGACCAGGAACAGCAGGACGCCTTCGAGCGCGGCCTCGTAGAGCTGGCTGGGATGGCGCGGCTCCGGACCTGCGGCCGGAAAGACCATCGCCCAGGGCAGGTCGGTGGGACGGCCCCAGAGCTCGCCGTTGATGAAGTTGGCGATGCGTCCAAGGAAGAGCCCGATGGGGACTACCGCGCAGACCAGGTCGCCCAGGGAAAAGAGGTCCGGGCCCCGGCGCCGGACGAAGAGGCCGACGGCGACCAGTACGCCCAGGCAGCCGCCATGGAAGCTCATCCCGCCGTTCCAGACCCGGAGGATCTCCAGCGGATCCGAGAGGACCATGCCGGGGGTGTAGAAGAGGACGTGGCCAAGCCGCCCGCCGATGATGATCCCCAGGGTTATCCACAGGACCAGGTCCTCCAGTCCCGTCTTGTCCACTGGCGGTCCCAGTTCGCCCCACAGGGCGGGGCGGCTGATCATCGAGCCGGCGTAGCGCCAGGCGGCCAGGATGCCGATGATGTAGGCGAGGGCGTACCAGCGGATGGCCAGGGGCCCGATCTGGATCAGGACGGGGTCCATCTGCGGATAGGGCAGGGCCAAGGCGCACCTCCGGTTGACTACGGACCCAAGGTCTAGCGGAGAACCCCTTCGCTTTCACCCCTGCCGGGCCCATATTCAGGTCATGCAGACACAGAACCCCTTCCTCGACGAAATGGCCCGCCTCACCAACGCCGCGATGGGCCTGGCCCAGAGCGCAGGCGAAGAGGCCAGGGCCGCCTTCCGCTCGCAGGCCGACCGCTGGGTGGCGGAACTGGACCTCGTGCGCCGGGACGAGCTGGACGCCGTAAAGGCCGAGCTCGCCGCCCTCCGCGAGGAGGTGGCCGCCCTGCGCGCCGCCGCCCCTGCGAAGCCTGCGCGCAAGCCCGCGTCGAAATGATCCACAGCTCCGGGCCCAAACAGCCCTGATAAAGGGTGAATCCCGCTGTAGGGAATCTCCCGATCCGGATTAGCCTGCCTTCAAGAGATCGACGATTCGAGCTCAGCGAGGAGGCGACCGGCCCCATGGAATCCCCCCTGTCCGAGGACGAGGCCCTGTTCAGCCAGGACCCCCTGGACGTGGTCGAACATGTCCTTGAGGCCGAGAACCTGCGGTTCGACCGGACCGAGCGCGGCGACGTCGCCTTCACCCTGTCCGGCGGCTGGCGTGACTTTGGTCTCTGCTTCACCTGGCGGCCCGACGTCGACTGCCTGCAGGTCAGCCTGTCCCTCGACATGTGCGCCCCCGCGGCCCTCCGGGGCCAGGTCTACGAGTTGCTCGCTGGGGTCAACGCCCGCGCCAGCCTCGGCCTGTTCGAGATGCGTGACGACGGCGAGATCCTCTTCCGGTTCGGGACACCCCTGCTGCCGGGCGAGTATCCGGGTCTCGGACAGACCGCCGGCATGATCGACGTGGCCATGGAGGCGGCGGAACGCTTCTTTCCGGCCTTTGATTTCCTGATCCGTTGCGGCAAACCGCCGGCGGAAGCCCTCGCCGCGTGCATGTTCGAGACGGTGGGCGTGGCCTAAGCCGCTCCGTGGGGGCGGGACCGGAGGCGGGATGACCCCTGTTCTGATGCTCGGCGCCGGACGCCTGGGCGGCGCCCTGATCGAGGGCTGGAGCCGCTTCGGCGGGCCTGCGCCGTCGGACCTGCTGATCCTGGATCCTTCCCCTTCGCCGGCCGCCCTCGCCGCTGGCCAGGCCGGCGCCGCCCTGTCGCCCGGTCCGCGGGACTTCGCCCGCGCCGGCGTCATCCTCCTGGCCGTAAAGCCCCAGGTCTGGCGAGAGGCCGCTGCGGCGATCTCGCCGCACCTTGCTCCCGGGGCGGTGATCGTCTCGGTCGCCGCCGGTGTCCGCGCCGCCGACATCTCCTCAGCCTTCGGGGGGCGGAAGGTGGCCCGGGTCATGCCGACCACGGCGGTGGCGGTGGGCCGGGGCGTGGCCAGCCTCTACGGCGCCGATCCAGAGGCCATAGCCCGGGCCCGGGACCTCTTCGGCCCGGTCGCCACTGTTGTGGAGCTGGCCGAGGAAGAGCTCCTGCATGCGGCGACGGGAGTCTCCGGCTCGGCCCCGGCCTATTTCTACGCCTTCGTCGAGGCCCTGGAGGCCGCGGGCGCCGCCGCTGGCCTCCCCGCCGCCGCCTCGCGCGACCTGGCGCGGGCCACCATGGTGGGCGCGGCGGCCCTGCTGGACGCCAGCGGCGAAGACCCCGCCGAGCTGCGCCGCCAGGTCACCTCGCCCGGCGGCACCACCGAGGCCGCCCTTGCGATCCTGATGGGGCAGGCCGGCCTGGGCCCCCTGTTGAGGGACGCGGTCGCCGCCGCCGCCCGCCGATCCGAGGAACTGGGCGGCTAGTCGGCCTGGGTCCAGGTCTGGGCCTGGCAGATCACCGAGACGCACCCCTCTACCTTCAGGACGCCCTGGGATGAGAGGCTCATCTTCGAGGCATAGGTGCGCCCCGAATTGGGATCATAGATCTTGCCCCCGCCCCACTTCCCGGGACCTGCCGGGCTGAAATCTCGGATGATCTGGAGGCCGATGATTGGCCGCGATCGTAGGGCGGGATCGGGGTTGGCCGTGTCCCGCGCCGCCGCGGCGGAACCGCTGGCGCGGTCACGGGCCCAGACGATCTGGCCGCAGAGCTTCTGGCCACAGGGAGCAATCCGGACCTTGGCGCTGCGGTCCTGAGTGTACCAGGTCCCCACCGGCGACTGTGCAGCGGCTGCGGCCGAGGCAGTTAAGAGCAGCGCCGATGCGGCGGCGGCGCAGAGGCCAGCAATGACCGGTGCGCGGATCGCGCTTACGACGGGACGGGGCATGGCGGTCGGCTCCTCGAGGGTTGGACACTCAGAATTTTACAGTGTAAAAATACACGCAGGTCGGGGATTCTGTCAATCCCACGGGATCCTCTAACGCTCCGAAACGGGACGTTGAAAGGTGAAAGACAGGTCAGGTCTGCATCCACTAGCTGCCCGCCGGCAACCGTAGGACAGCACGAAGTCCGCCCAGCGGCGAGTCCTCCAGGCGTACGTCGCCGCCATGCCCCCGGGCGGCATCCCGGGCGATGGCGAGGCCCAAGCCAACACCCTTGGCGTTCTGGTTGCGGGACTCATCCAGGCGGTTGAAGGCGCGGAAGGCTTCTTCGCGGCGCTCGGGCGGAATCCCGGGCCCGTCATCGTCGACGGTCACCGTGACCCCACCGTCCGTGAGGCTCACGCCGACCTGCACCCGCTCTCCATGAGCCGCTGCATTGGAGATGAGGTTGGCGAGGGCCCGCTTGAGGGCGCCGCGACGACCCCGGCAGGAAACGCCGTCGGCGGGAAGCGCAACCTCGATTTGCGCGCCGCTCCGGCGGGCCCCTTCGGCGGCTTCCTGGACCAGGGCGCCCAGGTCCATATCCTCGGCCTGTTCGCCGCCCTCCCCGCGGGCGAAGGCCAGGTATTCGTCGATCATGTGCTCCATCTCGGAGAGATCGCGCTTCATGGCCTCCGTGGCGGGACCAGGGTCTGTCATGGCGAGCTCGAGGCGCAGGCGCGTAAGGGGCGTCCTGAGGTCGTGGCTAACCGAGGCCAGCAGCGCCGTCCTCTGTTCGATATGTCTCTGGATACGCGCCTTCATGGCGAGGAAGGCCTTGGCGGCCTGACGAACCTCCCGCGCCCCATAGGGCTTGAAGGCTGGCGCGTCCCGCCCGCGGCCGAAGTCCTCCGCCGCCTGGGCCAGGCGCTCGATCGCCCGGACCTGGTTGCGGATGAAGATCAGGGAAACCCCGGTCAGGATCAGGGTCGCCGCCGCCATCCACCCCAGGAAGATCAACCCCTGGGTCGCCACCGCGCGCTCGCGCGGCGCCAGGACCCTGAGCACCCCGTCCTGGACCTGGACCCGGATGTCGACATGCGCGGGATAGCGGGTGGTGTCGAACCAGAAGGGAGCGTCAATTCGCGCTTCCAGGGCCTGCCGCAGGGAAGAGTCCACCGTCGCCAGGGCGTTGCGGCGCCGGGTCTCCGGCAGTGTCCGGCCCGGCTGGAAGGCAATGGACAGGCTCATGGAGCGTTCTGCCCGCCCGGCGGTCCGGGCGAGGCCTGCGGGGGAGGGGTCATCCTCGTAGCTCTCCAGGGCCCAGGCGACATCGCCCGCCAAGCCATCGGAAAGCTGCATGGTCACGGTCCGCCAGTGGGCGTCGAAGAAGATCCAGGCCACGGCCAGCTGCATCAGGGCGACCGGCAGGACGATGATCAGGAAGGTGCGCCCGTAGAGGGTGGCGGGCAGGCTCTGCTTGACGAGCCGCCGCCAGGCCCCGGGAAGTCGGCCAAGCTCCGCCATCAGTCTGGCGCCAGGAGGTAGCCGATCCCGCGCACCGTCTGCAGGTAGCGGGGCGCGCGCGGGTCGGCCTCGATCTTCCGCCTCAGGCGGGTCACCTGGATGTCTATGGCCCGGCCCCCGGGATCCATGTCGTCCTGGATCAGGTCCCGGCGGTCGACCGGCTCGTGCGGGGTGCGGGCGAGGCGGCGCAGCAGGGCGACCTCGGCCTCGGTGAGGCGGACCGGGCGCCCGTCGCGAAGGAGTTCGCCCCGGGTCGGATCGAACAGGCACGGGCCAAGGATGAGGTCCCCGCCGCCGGCGCCCGGATCCTCTGCGGCCCGGCGCAGGATGGCCTCGATGCGCAGGACCAGCTCCTCCGGCTCGAAGGGCTTGGAAAGGTAGTCGTCGGCCCCCCGCCTGAGACCGGCGATGCGGTCCTCCGCTTCGCCCCGCGCCGTCAGCATCAGCACGGGCAGGCGGCCGGTCCGGCCGGGCTGGTCGCGCAGCCAGGCGACCAGGGACAGGCCGTCTTCGCCCGGCATCATCACGTCCAGGATCGCAAGGTCGAACTCCAGGACCTCCAGGAGCCGGCGGGCGGCGGGCGCGCCCGGGGCGGCGGTGACTCGGAACCCCGCGCGGTGCAGGAAGGTCTTGAGAAGTTCACGGATACGGTCGTCGTCGTCGACCACGAGGAGGTGCCGCGCGCGGGCGGGCGATGCCGGCGGGGTCATCGCCGGGACCCTCTGGACGGTTGCAGGTTAAGCCATTGACGCCGCGCGCTGCGGGGGCTGTAAGGGACCGCCTGCGAAAGGAGACACGCTTCCAATGTCAATCGTTCCCTTTGACGACCGCGACGGATGGATCTGGCTGGACGGCCAGTTTACGCCCTGGCGCGAGGCGAAGGTGCACGTACTGACCCATGGTCTCCACTACGCCTCCGCCGTCTTCGAGGGCGAGCGGATGTACGGCGGCGAGATCTTCAAGCTGCGCGAGCATACGGAACGGCTGTTCAAGTCGGCGGAGATCCTGGATTTCGAGATCCCGTTCACGGTGGACGAGATCGATCAGGCCTGCAAGGACGCGTGCGCCCGCAACAGCCTGGAGGACGCCTATGTCCGCCCCATCGCCTGGCGCGGTTCCGAGATGATCGGGGTCTCGGCCCAGAACACCCGGATCCACGTGGCCGTGGCTGTCTGGGACTGGCCCTCCTACTTCTCGCCGGAGCAGAAGGCCCAGGGCATCCGCCTGTGCTGGGCGAAGTACCGCCGGCCCTCACCGGACACCGAGCCGGTGCACGCCAAGGCCACCGGCCTCTACATGATCTGCACCCTGTCCAAGCACGCTGCAGAGAAGGCGGGCTACACCGACGCCATGATGCTCGACTACCGCGGCTATGTGGCCGAGAGCACGGGCTCGAACGTCTTCTTCGTCCAGGACGGGGCCCTGGTCACGCCCACGCCCGACTGCTTCCTCAACGGCCTGACCCGGCAGACGGTGATCGCCATCGCCCGGGCCAAGGGCTTTGAAGTCATCGAGCGCCATATACTCCCTGAGGAGCTGGCCAACTTCACCGAGTGCTTCGTGGTGGGCTCTGCGGCTGAGGTCACCCCTGTCGCCGAAATCGGGGAGTACCGGTTCACGCCGGGAAACATCTCCCTGAGCCTGATGGACGATTACGCCCGCCTGGTGCGCCGCCAGGGCTGAGCCGGCTCAGCCCTTGCGACCGCCCCAGAACCGGACCGTCCGCTTGGCGACCTCCTTCGGGAGGGCGTCGTAGATCTCGCCGTACTCGCGGGCCCGACCCATGGGGTTGTTCTCGCGGCCGAGGACCAGGACAGCCAGCGTGATGAAGATGGCCCGCTCGAAGCCGGCCGCCTTGCAGATGATGGACAGGGCGTCCAGCTCACGCCGCTCGTGAATGGTCCGGGCGGTCTCGAAGTCGACGCCGGCCAGCTTCGAGATGGCGATGAGGTAGGCGGTGTTGTCGCCGCTCCGCAGGAAGCCGACCAGGGCGTTGGGGCTGATGGTCCCGCGCACCTCCACCGCCTTGACGGTCTTTTGCGCCGTCGCGAAGTCATCCGGCGGGGGGCGCTTGCGGCTCGCGACGCGGTCACGGCTCTTCTTGAGGGCCTCGTCCAGGTCCTCAGGCTTGATCTGGGCGTTGCGCTGCAGGATGGCGCTGCGCATGCGCGCCTCCACGACGAAGTACATTTCGTTCAGGAGGTCGATGGGCAGCTTGGCGTAACGGACGACGGCCGACTGCAGGGCGGGGTGTTCCATCGCCCGGTCGACCAGACGCTCCTGGGCCTCCCGCGAGAGGTTGGCCGAGGCGTTGGCGAGCAGGACTTCCAGGGTGCCTTCACCCCCCCGGTCGACGATCACGTCGGATACGGTGGCGGGCAGGTTGGAGCGGCGCGAGATGGCCTTCAGGTGCGCCTCGCTGCGCGTGCTGGCCACCGCGATCAGGTCGTCCTCGGTCACCGCCCGCGACAGCTGGAGGATGGGACTGGCGACATCGATGGTCTCGTCCATGGCCAGGGACCGGATCAGTCCCTTTGGCGGCGTCTTGGCCAGGGCCATGCGGTTGGCCAGCTCGGCCCGCACCTTGCTTTCCATCTCCTGGGAGAGCTGGCTGAGGACGTCGTCGAACAGGCCCAGCTCCGGGTCATCCGGCCGCGGGCCGAACTGGAAGTACATGTCGGCGACGCGGTGCATGAGCTCGCGCCTTCGCTCTCCCGACTTCTCGCGGGCGAGTTCCATGAGATGGGCGGCGCTTTGCTTCATGCGCGGTTCACTCTCAGCGGCGTTTCTGCCGTCTGCGACAGGAGGTTGACCTCAGAGCCTACAGGCTAGCGTCCGCCCTGTTAACCGTCGCCTAACGGCCCCGCCACCAGCGCAGGCCCGCCCGCTCCAGGCGCTCCAGCCCCGCGTGTACGGCGACGCCCATGACCGCCAGGACAAAGAGGGCGGCGATCATCCGGTCGGTCTGAAGCTTGTTCCCGGCGTCGAGGATCTGCCAGGCCAGGCCCCGGACTCCGCCCGAGCCGGCAGCGAACTCTGCGACGACGGCCCCGATGATGGCCAGTCCTGCGCCGACCTTCAGGCCCTCCATCAGAAAGGGGACCGCCGCCGGCAGACGCAGCCGCATCACCCTCTGGAGACGGCCGGCCCCGTAAAGGTCGAACAGCCGCTCCAGGTCGGGATCCGCTGACCGGAGCCCCGTGACCGCACCGGAGAAGATCGGGAAGAAGGCCACAAGGACGGCCAGGGCGATGACCGCCCGCTCGGGGTTGTCGATCCCGGCCCAGATCAGGATCAGGGGCGCCACGGCCACGACGGGGGTCACCTGCAGGGCCGAGGCCAGCGGGCGGACAGCGCGTTCCAGCAGCGGACTGAGCCCCACCAGGATCGCCAGGAGCAAGGCGCCCGCCGCAGCCAGGGCGAGGGCGACGAGGGCCACCGACAGGGTGTTCCAGGCCGCCGGGACCAGCACCGGAAGGCCGGTGGCTGCGGCGACGGCCACCTGCGAGGGCGGCGGCAGGAAGTAGGCGGGCACGCCCGTCAGGCGGCAGGCCGCCTCCCAGGCGCCCAGCAGCAGGAGCATCAGCCCCAGGGGGGCGAGGGCGTCGGCCAGGCGGTTCACGGCGTCGCCTCCGCGCCCTTGGCCAGGAGGGCGGAGATCGCCTCCGCCGCCTCGCTGAAGACCGGCCAGGTGCGGAAGCCCGTCGGGCGGGGCAGGGGCGCCTCGACCCGGACCTCGCCGGCGATGCGTCCGGGACCGCGGGTCAGGACCACGATCCGCTCGGCCATGTAGGCGGCCTCCTCGACATTGTGGGTGACGAAGACAATGGCCGGCCGGGTCTGGGACCAGAGGGCCAGGACATCGTCGGCCAGGGTCCGCCGGGTGATCTCGTCGAGGGCCGCAAAGGGCTCGTCCAGCATGAGGAGGCGGGGCTGGGTCACCAGGGCCCTGGCCAGGGAGGCGCGCATGGCCATACCGCCTGACAGCTGGGCGGGCCGTGAGGCGCCGGCGCCCGCAAGGCCGACCCGCTCCAGGGCCTCCAGCGCGCGGGCGCGCGCCTCGGCCTTCGGGGTCCCGGAAAGCTCAAGGGGCAGGGCGACATTGGCCGCCGCGCTCATCCAGGGCGCGAGGGTGGGGGCCTGGAAGACCACCGAGGTCTCTCCACGCCCCGGCGCGCGCCTAACCTGTCCGCGGGTCGCGGGCTCCAGGCCGGCCAGCAGCCTCAGGGCCGTTGACTTGCCACAGCCCGAGGGTCCCACGAGGGCGACGATCTCACCCTCCCCGATGCTCAGGGACACCGGGCCGAGGGCCCTTCCGCGACCGCGGTAGTCGACCTCGACGTCCTCCAGGGCGACGGTGGCGGTGGTCATCTACTTCGGCGCCGGACCGGCGAAGCCGAGGCTGTAGGCCTTCGTGTAGTCCAGTCCCTTGGGATAGACCCCCTGGGCGATGGCCATCTCGGCAAAGGCCTTCCAGCGCGCCTCGGTCATCACGCCGACGCCCCCCGAGGCGGCGTCCCCGCCCTCGACCAGGGCGTACTGGCGCATCTTCTCCCGGGCCTGGTCCAGCACGTCCTGGGTCATTTCCGGGTTGTCCTTGAGGATCAGGGCGTCGCCGGGCTTCGGGTCGCCGTTCAGGTAGGACTTCCAGCCCGCCGCGCTGGCCTCGACGAAGGCGCGCACCCGGGCCGGGTCCTTCTCGATGGCGGACTGGGGAAACAGGATCATGGCGGCATAGGACGGATAGCCGTTGTCCGCGAGCAGGAAGACCTTGGGCTTCAGGCCGGCGGTCTTCTCGATCGTGTAGGGCTCGCTGGTCAGGTAGCCCTGCTGGGCCACTGACTTGTCCGCCAGGAAGGGCGCGGCGTTGAAGGTGTACTTGCGGATCTGGGCGTCCTCGAAGCCGTACTTCGACTTCAGCCAGACCCAGAAGGCGGAAACCGAGGCGTCCGACAGGAGGATGGGCCGGCCCTTCAGGTCCTCGATCTTCTCGATCCCCTGATCCGGGTGGGCGATCAGGACCTGGGGGTCCTTCTGCATCATGGCGGCGACGGCGCGCACCGGCGCGCCCTGGTTGGCCAGGTTCAGGGCGATGAAGCTGTTGGAGCCCATGCCCGCCTCCACCGCGCCGGCGGCCAGCAGCTGGGGCACGTTCACGCCGGGCCCACCCTGGATGATCTGGACCTTCAGCCCGCGCTTCTCGTACTCACCGGTAGCCAGGGCCTGGTAGAAGCCGCCCTGCTCGGCCTGGGCGCGCCAGTCGGTGGCGAAGCGGACCACGCCGGCGTCCCCGCCCGAGGGCGCGGCCTCCTTCTTCGGCGAGCAGGCCCATGCCAGCGCTGCGGCGGCGAGGATGGCGAATGTCCTGACGATCTTCATGGCGCGGCCTCCCGGAGCGGCTCTTGGGAGGCAAACTAGGCGCCTTTCAGGCGAAGGCAACCGCTGAGGCGGCTGGCAGGGCCTGCCCCGAAACGGCAAGAGGGCGACGCACCGGTCGCCCGGTCCGCCGCCCTCTTTCAGATCCGTTGGGAGATCTGAGTCCCGAGGCGGGTCGGCTGAAGTCCTGCAGGTCGCCCCGCCGGTTCCGCCGCGCCCGGGACCGCGTTCCTGGACATCTCCCGGGGTCGCCCCCGCTCGCCGTCCTGGCCCGGCCCTCCCGCCCGGCCCCGTCCGGGTCGCCCCTTCCGTCACCGCGCGTCGCCTCTCGACAGGCCCACGCTCTCACCGGACCGCCGGGCCGGCAAGGGTCGCCGACGGGGCGGGAGGGGACGACCCAGGGGACAGTCTGTGGGCGTCTTGTGGACAGCCTGTGAAGGCCGCCATTTTCGCAAACGGATTCAGCGCCGGGACGTTCTCCACAGGAACGCGGAGATCAGCTGCCGGAGGCGAGGCTGGCCTTGAGTTCCTCGAGCTCCAGCCACTCCGTCTCGGCCGTCTCCAGCCGCGCACGGGCGGCTTCCAGTTCGGCCGTCAGGCGCTCGAAGGCCTTGGGGTCACGGCTGTAGAGTCCGGAATCCGAAAGGCGCAATTCCATGTCCTGGATCTCCGCCGGCAGGCTGGCGACCAGGGCTTCCGCCGCCTCCAGCCGCCTCTGGTCGCGGTAGGACAGCTTGCCGGGGCGGGGCGGAGGCGGGGCCGGCGGCGCGGCGGCCTTGCGGGCCGGAGCGGGCGTGCGCGCAGGCGGGAGCAGGAACCCCGGGTTCTGGCCCTCGAAGTCCTTCCACCCGCCGGGGGTCTCGACGATGTCGCCGCGACCGTTCAGGGCGATGGTCGAGGTCGCCAGGCGGTCGATGAAGTCCCGGTCATGGCTGACCAGCAGGAGGGTGCCGGCATAGTCGTCCAGGGCCTCCTCCAGGAGATCCAGGGTGTCCATGTCGAGGTCGTTGGTGGGTTCGTCCAGCACCAGCAGGTTGGACGGGGCGGCCAGCACCCGGGCCAGGAGGAGCCGGTTGCGCTCGCCACCGGACAGGCTCCGCACAGGCTGGCGAAGCTGGGCGTCGGTAAACAGGAAGGACTTGGCGTAGGCCGCCACGTGCCAGGGCTTGCCGTGGACCAGGATCTGGTCGCCGCCCAGGGGGGCGAGCACCTCGCGCAGGGTCATCTCGGGCTTCAGCTCGGCCCGCGTCTGGTCGAGATAGGCGACTTCCAGGCCGGTCCCCAGCTTCACGCTTCCGGCGTCGGGCTCCAGCTGGCCCACCAGCATCTTCACCAGGGTCGTCTTGCCCGCCCCGTTGGGGCCCACCACGGCCACCCGATCGCCCCTCTGGATGCGCGTGGAGAAGTCGCGGATCACGGTCCGGCCGGCCCAGGCCTTCGAGATGCGGCGCACCTCGATCACCCGCTGGCCGGAGCCCTCGCTCGCGGCCGCCTCAAGGCTCATCTGGCCCCGGGCCTCGCGCAGGAGGTCGGCCCGGGCGGCGCGCAGGTCCAGGAGGGCGCGTCGCCGGCCCTCGTTGCGGGCCCGGCGGGCGGTGACGCCCCGCTGCATCCAGTGCTCTTCCTGCTCGATGCGCTTCTGCAGGCGCCGGGCGTCCTCGGCTTCGGCGGCGGCGATGCCCTCCGCCCAGGCCTCGAAATGGCCGAAACCTCGGTCCAGCCGCCGCACCCGCCGGCCCTCCAGCCAGAAGCAGCGGTCGGACACCCGCTCAAGGAAGGCCCGGTCGTGGCTCACCAGCAGGACCGCCGCGCGGCTTTCGGCGATCGCGGCCTCCAGGGTCGCGATGGCGGGAATGTCGAGGTGGTTGGTCGGCTCGTCCAGCAACAGGACGTCGGCGTCCCGGGCGAAGGCGGCGGCCAGGGCCGCCCGCCGGACCTCGCCCCCGGACAGGCCCTCGGAGGGCTTGGCGGGATCGAGGCCAAAGGTCTGCAGGGCCGCCTCGGCCTCATGCGGCGCGGCCCCGGCGGCGACCACATGGTCGAGGACCGTCGGGCCCGAGATCGCCGGTTCCTGGGGCACCCAGGCGATGCGCAGGCCCGGGACCAGGGTGCGCTCGCCGTCGTCGGCCTCGACCTCGCCGGCCAGGATCCGCAGGAGGGTGGTCTTCCCCGCCCCGTTGCGACCAACCAGGCAGGCGCGGCAGCGGGGCTCCAGGGCCAGGTCGACCCCGTCGAACAGCATGCGCGGCCCGTCCGCGAGTCGGACCTGCCTGAGGGCGAGAACGGGCGGCTTCATGGCCCCCCTTAACCTCCGCGCGGCCGCGCTCCAACCCCCCGGGCTGGCGCCCCCCGGGCGGCGCGGCTAGACAGGGGCCATGAGCCGGCCCTTCTGGGAGACCACCCCCCTCGACCGCATGAGCCCCGAGCAATGGGAGAGCCTCTGCGACGGCTGCGGCCTGTGCTGCCTGGTCAGGTTCGAGGATGCTGACACCGGCGAGATCATTCCCACGCGGGTGCATTGCCGACTGCTCGATGCGGGGACCTGCCGCTGCTCGGACTATGTCCACCGCAAGCGCGAGGTGCCCGACTGCATCACCCTGACGCCCGACCTGATCCCGCGCCTCGGCTGGATGCCGAAGTCCTGCGCCTACCGGCGGATCCATGAGGGCCGGGGGCTTGCCGACTGGCATCCCCTGGTCAGCGGCGACCCGGAAAGCGTCCATCGGGCGGGAGTCTCGGTGCGCGGCCAGACGATCAGCGAGGCCGAGCTGGAGCACGAGGACGACATGGTGGACCACGCCGCACCCGACCTCCTGGACGAACGCGGCCTGGAGGACTGAGGCCCGTCGCCCCCACCGAGTGACATTTCCGCAACACTTGCCCTTGCAAGCCCGACGGCGGACCCTAATTCTAGAGCGAGTTCGTTTTCCCTGCTGAGGTGACCCCGTGGCGCGAGATCCCTACCAGGTGCTCGGCGTTCCCCGCGGCGCCGGGGCCGACGATATTCGGAAGGCCTTCCGAAAGCTCGCCAAGAAGCACCATCCCGACGCCAATCCCGGCGATTCCGCCGCGGAGGAGCGCTTCAAGCAGGTCAGCGCCGCCTTCGACATCCTCGGCGACGCCGAGAAGCGCCGGAAGTTCGACGCCGGCGAGATCGATGCCGACGGGCGCGAGACCTTCCGCGGCTTCGGCGGGGGCCCGGGGCAGGGGGGTCCTTCCGGCGGCTTCGAGGGCGCGGACTTCAGCGATATCTTCGGCGAAATGTTCGGTCGCCGGGCGGGACGGGGCGGCCCGCGCGGTGGCGCCGGGCCCGGTCCGGGCGCAGGCTTCTCGGCCAAGGGCCCCGACGTGCGCGCGCGCCTGGAGATCGATCTCGAGGAAGCCATTCTGGGGGGCAAGAAGCGCATTTCCTTCCAGGACGGCCGCACCCTGGACGTGACCATTCCCGCCGGCGCCGCCGACGGCCAGACCCTGCGCCTGCGGGGCCATGGCGAGCCGGGGCGCGGCGGCAAGGGCGACGCCCTGATCGAACTCGCCATCAAGCCCCATGCGGTCTTCCGCCGGGAGGGAGAGCAGTTGGTCATGGACCTGCCGGTCTCCGTGCCCGACGCTGTCCTCGGCGGCCGGGTCCAGGCGCCGACCCCGGACGGGCCTGTCACCCTGACCGTGCCCAGGGGCGCGAACTCCGGCCAGTCCCTGAGGCTGAAGGGCAAGGGGCTTTCCGATGCGCGCGGCGTGCGGGGCGACCTGATCGCCCGGATCCAGGTCATGCTGCCCGAAGGTCCGGACGCCAAGCTCGAGGCCTTCGCCGCGCGCTGGCGCGAAGAGCGGCCCTATGCACCCCGCCGCCGCTGAAGGCGGTTCAGCCCGCGTTCAGGCGAGCCGGCCCAGCGTGGCGGCATGAGCGCAAGGCGACGCGGAATCCTGATGCTGCTGGCCGGCGTGCTGGCGGCCGCCCCCCTGCCGCTGGCCGCCCAGCAGGGCGCCCGGCGGAGCGAGCAGGACCAGGCCCGGGACGCCGTCCGCGATGGGCGGCTGACGCCCCTGTCCCAGGTCCTCTCGGCCCTGTCCGCCCGGACCCCCGGCGAGCACCTGGACACCCGGTTCAGCGAGACCACCGACGGCCGCCCCGTCTACCTTGTCACCTGGAGGACCCCGGACAACCGGGTGGTCATTTTCGTCGTCGACGCCCGCACCGGCCGGGTCCTCGAGCAGAGGGGGGACTGACCCATGCGCCTCCTCCTTGCCGAGGATGACCCCGACCTGGCGCACAGCCTGCGCCTGTCCCTGGCGGACGCCGGCTACGCCGTCGACCTGGCCCGCGACGGCGAGGAAGCCGCCTTCCTCGGCGAGACCGAGCCCTACGACGTGGTGGTGCTGGACCTCGGCCTGCCGGTCCTCGATGGGGTGAGCGTCCTGCGCCGCTGGCGCGCCTCGGGCATGACGGCGCCGGTGCTGATTCTCACCGCCCGGGACGGCTGGGCCGAAAAGGTGGCCGGCTTCGACGCCGGCGGCGACGACTACCTGACCAAGCCCTTCAACATGCCCGAGCTCCTGGCCCGGCTCCGGGCCCTCCTGCGCCGGGCGGCGGGCCGGGCCAGCGCCAGCCTGGCCAGCGGCGACCTCGTCCTGGACCCCGGCGCGGCCCTCGTCACCCTGGCCGGCCAGCCCGTGCGCCTGACCTCCCTCGAGTATCGCCTGCTGCACTACCTGATGATGCACGCCGGGCGGGTGGTCAGCCGGACCGACCTGGTGGAGCACCTCTACGATCAGGATTTCGACCGGGACTCCAACACCATGGAGGTCATCATCGCCCGGCTCCGCAAGAAGATCGGGGCCGACAGGATCCTCACCCAGAGGGGCCTTGGCTACCGGCTCGCGGACCCGGCCGGGGCCGGTTGAGGCATGGACCCAGCGCCCGCCATTTCCTCCCGTGCGCCCTCCCTCGTTCGGCGCCTTGTCCTCCTGGCCTCCGTCTGGTCGCTGGCGGTCCTCATCGCCTCGGCGGTTTTGCTGGGCCTGCTCTTCGAACAGGCGGCCCTGAGGCGTTTCGACCAGGGCCTCGCCGACCTCACCGACAGCCTGGCCGCCGCCGCCCAGCCCGAGGCGGGCGGAGGTCTCGTCGTGCGGGACCTCGGGGACCTGAGGACCGTCCGCGCCTATTCCGGCCGCTACTGGCAGGTGTCGCGGGTAACGCCCGGCGGCGCCCCCGCCGTGCTCGCCCGGTCCCGGTCCCTCTGGGACACCGAACTCGGGCTTCCGCCTGACCTCGCCGGGCGCCTGGAGGCCCGGCCCTCCGGCGCCGTCAGCTTCGCCGCCCCGGGTCCCGAAGGCCAGAAGCTGAGGGTGCGGGCCACGCGACTGGTCCTGCCCGGCGACGTCGGGCCGGTGATCGTCCTGGCCGCAGAGGACCGCCGACCGGTGGACGCCGACGTCCGCGGCTTCTTTGTCGCCACGGCGGCGGTCTTCGGCCTGCTGGCCCTCGGGCTCATTGCCGCGGTGGTGATCCAGGTGCGCCTGGGCCTCCGGCCGCTCTTCGCCCTGAGTCAGGAGCTCGGCGACCTGAGGGTGGGCCGGGCCGAGGGGCTGAAGGGCGGCTATCCCCGGGAACTCACCCCCCTGGCGGACCAGTTGACCGCCCTGATGCGCCACAACCGGGACACCCTCGAACGCCAGCGGGCGCACGTAGGCAACCTGGCCCACGCGCTGAAGACGCCCCTGGCCGTGCTGTCCTCCGCCGCCGCGCGCGAGCCGGGGCCCCTCTCGGGCCTGGTGGTCCAGCAGGCCGGCGCCATGCAGCGACAGGTGGACCATCACCTCCGACGGGCCCGGGCGGCCGCCTCCGCCGGCGGACCGGGAGCCGGCCTTGCGACCCCCGTCGCCGAGGTGCTGGACGACCTCGTCCGCACCCTGTCCCGCCTGCACCAGGACGCCGGTGTCCGGATCGACTGGGACGCCCCCGACGACCTCGTCTTCCTCGGCGAGCAGCAGGATCTGATGGAGATCGCCGGCAACCTCCTGGAGAATGCCTGCAAGTGGGGCGGGGGCCGGGTTTCCGTCCGGGCGGCCGCGGAGGGCGGCGAACGGCTTGTGCTGGAGATCGACGACGCGGGCCCGGGCCTGACCCCGGACCAGCGCCGCGACGCCCTGGCCCGGGGCGCCCGGCTGGATGAGTCCGCGCCGGGATCAGGGCTCGGCCTGAGCATCGTCAACGACCTGGCCCGGGCCTACGGTGGCGACCTCGACCTTGGAGCCTCCCCGTTGGGCGGGCTCAGGACCCGGGTGCGCCTGCCGCGCGCCGCCGATTGAAGGGCGGGGACCCCTCGCGCCGGCGGTCCAAAACGTCTACATGGCGGCCATGGTCGTTTTCTGGATGGCGGCGGGGCTGCTTGCGGTCGCCGCCGCGGCAGTCATCCTGCTCCGGGCCGCCCGGGCTGCGCCCGAGCCGGGCGCCGAGGACCCGACTCTGGACGTCTACCGGCGTCAGCTCTCTGAAATCGACGACCTTGCCGAGCGGGGCCTCATGGAGCCCGCCGAGCGCGAGGCCGCCCGGGCGGAGGCCGGCCGCCGGCTGCTGGGCGCCGCCGAGGCCTCGGCCTCGGGCTGGGTCGCGCCGGTCGCCCAGCGGCCGTGGATCCTTGCCGCGGCCGGGGTTGTCGGCCTGGCGGCCCTCGGCGGCTATCTTGTCCTGGGTCAGCCGGGCGCCGCCGACCAGCCACTGGAGAGGCGGATCGAAGCCTGGCGTTCGGGACGGCTGACCGACCTGACCCCACCGCAGCTGGCGGCTGTCCTGCGGGAAGCCCTGAAGGTGCGCCCCGAGGTCGAGGGTTTCCGCTTCCTGGCCCTCGCCGAGGCGCAGTCCGACAATCCCGCCGCCGCGGCCCGCGCCCTTCGCCGGGCCGTGGCCCTGGCGCCCGAGCGGGCCGACCTCTGGGAGATGCTGGGTCTCAGCCTGCTCAGCCAGTCCGGCGGCGAGGTCACGCCGGACGCCCGCGACGCCCTCGCCCAGGCGGTCCGCTTGAACCCCGAGGCGTTGGCCGCCCGTTTCCACCTGGCGCGCGGCCGCGCTGCGTCGGGGGACCGCGAAGGTGGGGTGAATGACTTGAGGGCCCTGGCCAGGTCCCTCCCGGCCGGCGATCCCCGGCTCGCCGATATCGACACCGCCATCCGGGAGGCGACGCAGGCCCCCCCGGCCGCGGCCGCCGGCCCCGCCTCGGGAATGATCAACCAGATGGTCGCCGGCCTCGCCGAACGCCTGAAGGCCAACCCCGACGACCCTGAGGGCTGGGTCCGCCTGGTCCGCTCCTACGCCGTGCTGGGCGATGGCCCGAGGCGCGACGCCGCCCTGGAGCAGGCCCGTCGCCGGTACGGCGCCCGGCCCGAGATCCTCGAGCAACTTGAGAAGGCCGCCGCGACGGAGCCCATGAAATGACCGGCTGGTTGCCCCGCTCCCCCCGCGCCCGCCGGCGGCTGACCCTCTTGGCGGTGATCGCGCCGGTCCTCGCCCTCGCCGCGGGCCTGACCCTGTGGGGCCTTGGGGACTCGGTCTCCTACTTCTACACCCCGGCCCAGGCGGACGCGGCCCGCCCTCCGGCCGGCCGGTCGGTCCAGCTGGGCGGCCTGGTCGTCGACGGCAGCGTCGTGCGGCATTCGGACGGCCGGGTGGAGTTCAGCATCCGGGACAACGTCGCCGTCGACCGGATTCACTACCGGGGCGACCTGCCCGACCTCTTCCGCGAGGGCCAGGGGATCGTGGCCACCGGCGCCTTCCGGTCGGACGGGGTCTTCGAGGCGCGGCAGGTCCTGGCCAAGCACGACGAGACCTACATGCCCAAGCAGGTTGCCGACTCGCTCAAGGCCCAGGGCGAATGGCGCGGCGAGGGTGTTGCGAGGACCGCCCCATGATCGTCGAGTTCGGCGCCTTCGCCCTGGTCCTGGCCCTCGTCCTCTCGGCCGCTCAGGTCGGCCTGTCCGCCGTCGGCCGGCGGCGTCGCTCGGCCCTGCTGGCGGGCGCGGGGGAGGGCGCGGCCCTTGCCGGCTTCGGCGCCCTGGCCCTGTCCTTCGCGGCCCTCATCTACGCCTTCGTCGTCTCCGATTTCTCGGTCGCCAATGTGGCGGCCAACTCGCACTCCGAGAAGCCCGTCCTGTACAGGGTGGCCGCCGCCTGGGGCAGCCATGAGGGCTCCATGCTGCTCTGGAACCTCGCCCTCACGGGGTTTGGCGCCGTCCTGGCCTGGCGCGGGCGCGACCTTCCCCGGGACCTGAAGGCCACGGCCCTCGCGGTCCAGGGCCTGATCGGGACCGTATTCCTGGCCTACACCGCCCTGGCCTCCAACCCCTTCGTCCGCCTCGCCGACGCGCCGGTGGAGGGTCGATCGCTCAATCCCCTGCTCCAGGACCCGGCCCTGGCGGTGCATCCGCCCTTCCTCTACGCGGGCTATGTCGGCATGTCGGTGGTCTTCTCTCTCGGCGTCGCGGCCCTGATCGAGGGACGGATCGACGCGGCCTGGGCGCGCTGGGTCCGACCCTGGGCCCTGGCCGCCTGGAGCTTCCTGACGGTCGGCATCGCCCTGGGCTCCTACTGGGCCTACTACGAGCTGGGCTGGGGCGGCTGGTGGTTCTGGGATCCGGTCGAGAACGCCAGCTTCATGCCCTGGCTGGTCGGGGCGGCCCTCCTGCACTCTGCGGTGGTCACCGAGAAGCGCGGCGCCCTGCCGGGCTGGACCGTCTTCCTGGCCATCGCCGCCTTCAGCTTCTCCATGCTGGGCGCCTTCCTGGTGCGCTCCGGGGTGCTCACATCGGTTCACGCCTTTGCAGTGGATCCGACCCGGGGGGTCCTGCTCCTCGGGATCCTCCTGGCCCTCGCCGGATCGGCCTTCGCCCTCTTCGCCTGGCGGGCGCCAGGCCTGGCGCCGGGCGGGGTCTTCGCCCCTGTCAGCCGCGAGAGCGCCCTGGTCGCCAACAACATCCTCCTCTCCGCGGCGACCCTGACCGTCCTGCTCGGGACCCTCTTCCCCCTGATCCGGGAGGCCGTCACCGGCGAGGCCATCTCGGTTGGGACGCCCTATTTCAACCTGACCTTCACCCCGCTGATGGCCCTGCTCTGCCTCCTGGTTCCCTTCGGGCCCCTTCTGGCCTGGAAGCGGGGAGACCTGCCGCCGGCCGTGCGCGCCCTCCTGCCCGCCCTGGTCCTGGGCGTCCTGGCGGGCCTCGCCGCCCTCTGGCTTCTGACGCCGCGCAAGGCCTTCGCCAGCCTGGGCCTTGCCCTGGCGGTCTGGCTTATCGCCGGCGCCCTGGCCGAAGCCGCCCAGCGCATCCGCCTCTTCCGGGCGCCCCTGGCGGAGTCCCTGCGCCGCCTTCGCGGCCTGCCCCGGGGGGCCTGGGGCGCGACCCTGGCCCATGTCGGGCTGGGGATCTTCGTCCTGGGCGCCTGCTTCGAGACCGCCTGGAAGATCGAGGCCGCCCAAACCCTCGCCCCCGACCAGTCCCTGCGGGTGGGCGCCTGGGAGCTCGTCCTGAAGGACGTCCGGCGTCTGGACGGCCCCAACTACGAGGCCGAGACGGCGCGCATCAGCGCCGTTCGTGACGGACGCGAGGTCTGTGCGCTCACCCCCGCCCGGCGCTTCTATCCCGCGGGCGGCCAGACCACCTCCGAGGTCGCGATCTGCAGCGTCGACGTCAGCCACCTCTACGTCGTTCTCGGCGAGCGACGCGAAGGGGCCGGCGGCAAGCCTGTCTGGCTGGTCCGAGGGTACTGGAATCCCCTGGCGGTCCTGATCTTCGCCGGTCCCGGCGTCATGGCCCTGGGCGGACTGGTCTCGCTCACGGACCGGCGGCTTCGGCTGGCGGCCGGGCGTCGCCGGGAGGCGAAGGCGTGAGGCGCCCCGGGCTCGCCCTCCTGGCCGCCATGGCCTCGGCCCTCTGCCTGGCTGCAGCTTCGGACCCGGCCGAGAGGCTTTCCGACCCGGCCCAGGAGGCCCGCGCCCGGACTCTCTTCAAGGAGGTCCGGTGCATGGTCTGCCAGAACGAGTCCATCGAGGACTCCGAGGCGGCGCTGGCGGTCGACCTGCGCCGGATGGTCCGCGAGCGCGTTGCGGCCGGAGACGATGACCCCACGGTGCGCCGCTGGCTGGTGGACCGCTACGGCGAGTTTGTCCTGCTCCGGCCGTCCTTCTCCCCCGCCAACCTCATCCTCTGGCTGGCGCCCCTCGTCGCCGTGCTGGTGGGAGGCCTGGCCCTGGTCCAGCGGTTACGTCAGGTCCGGCCGACAGCGGAGGCCCTGACCCCGGAGGAGACGGTGCGCCTCTCCCGGCTGGTCGGAGACACGAATGGTCACGATCCTGCCCTGAAATCGTCTCGGGACGATCCCAATGCATGACGTAATCCTCATTTGAGCGGCTCGCCGCTCTTTGGCATGAAGGTCAAGGCCGTCCGCGGGGTGCGCGGCGGGCCACAGGGAAAGAGTTGCGCAAGATGAGCTCGAGCAAGAGCCGTTACATGATCGGCGCCCTGGCGGGCGCCCTTGTCGCCGGTTCGGCCATGGCCGCGGCCGGCCTGGGCGTCGCCGATCGGCCTGACGCCGCCGCCCCTGCGGGCGCCGCAACGTCGGGCCCGGCCCCCAGCTTCGGTCCGCCGCCCGGGGCGCCCATGACCTTTGCCGACATCTTCGAGAAGGTCTCGCCCGCGGTCGTCTCGATCAACGTCACGACCCGCGTCGACCTGAGCAAGATGCCCCGGCAGATTCCGGGCCTCCCCTTCGAGTTCCGGGCGCCGGGCCAGGGTGGAGACGAGGATGGCGACGGCGAGGGGCCGCGCGGCCCCCGTCGCCAGTCCGCCGGCTCCGGCTTCTTCATCTCCGCCGACGGCTTCCTGGTCACCAACAATCACGTCATCGAGGACGCCGAGAGCATCAAGGTCGTCCTGAAGGACGAGACCGAGCTCGAGGCCACCGTGGTCGGGCGCGACGAGGGCACCGACATCGCGGTCCTGAAGGTCAAGGGCTCGGGCTACACCTTCGTCAACTTCGAGAATTCAGCCCGTCCCCGGGTGGGCGACTGGGTCATGACCGTGGGCAACCCCTACAACCTCGGCGGTACGGCCACGGCCGGCATCGTGTCCGCCTACGGCCGGGACATCGGCGAGACCTTCGTCGACTACATCCAGCTCGACGCCCCCATCAACCGCGGTAATTCCGGCGGCCCGACCTTCGACACCTACGGTCGGGTGATCGGCGTGAACACCGCCATCTTCTCCCCCACCGGCGGCTCGGTGGGCATCGGCTTCGCCGTCCCCGCCGACGTGGCCGCCCGGGTCTCGCGCCAGCTCATCGCCAACGGCAAGGTGGTCCGGGGCTACATCGGGGCCACCATCCAGAACTTCGACGAAGACATGGCCGCCGCCCAGGGCATGGCCGGCCAGAAGGGCGCCATCGTCGCCGAGCTGACCTCCGGCGGTCCCGCCGAGCGGGCGGGCCTGGCGACGGGCGACATCGTCCTGTCGGTGAACGGGACCCGCGTGCGCTCGTCCTCAGAGCTGACCCGCCAGGTCGCCAAGGCGGCCCCGGGCGACCTCCTGCGCCTTGAGGTCATCCGCGACGGCAAGCCGCGCACCATCGACATCCGCTCGGGCACCCGCCCCTCGGAGTCGCAGCTGGCCGCCAGCCAGGGCGGTCCGGGCGGAGCCCCCGGCCCGGCCCGGCCTGCGCCCTCGGCCGGCCAGACCCTGCTGGGCATGACCGTCGCGCCCCTCGATGAGGCCGCCCGCCGGCGCACCGGCCTGCCGGCCGAGGCCCGCGGCCTGCTGGTCTCCGGCGTCGACCGTTCCTCGGACGCCGCCACCAAGGGCCTGCAGCCCAATGACGTGCTGATGCGCGCCGGCGACCGGGTCCTGAACGCGCCGGGCGACCTTGCGGCGGTCGTCGACCAGGCCCGCAAGACGGGTCGACCCAGCGTCCTCGTGGCGGTCTGGCGCGGCGGCAGGACCATCTTCCTGCCGATCAAGATCGCCGGCTGAGCGGGGCGAGGGGCATGCGCATCCTGATCGTCGAGGACGACCAGCCGGCGGCGGAGGTCATGGCCCGCGGCCTCTCCGACGCCGGGCACGCCTGTGTCCTGTCCCCCGACGGCGTCGCGGGGCTTGAGTCCGCCCGCCAGGGCGGCTTCGACGTCATGATCATCGACCGCATGATGCCCTGCCTGGACGGGGTGGGCGTGGTCGAGGCCCTGCGCCGCGATGGCGACGAGACCCCCGTGCTCTTCCTCTCGGCCCTGGGCGAGATCGAGGACCGCGTCACGGGCCTGCGCGCCGGGGCGGACGACTACCTGGTCAAGCCCTACGCCTTCGCCGAGCTGATCGCCCGGGTCGAGGCCCTTTCGCGGCGCCGTGAGACCGGGTCGGTGCTGACCCAGCTGCGGGTGGGGGACCTGGAGATGGACCTCATCGCCCGCCGCGTGCATCGCGCCGGACAGGAGATCGACCTCCAACCCCGGGAGTTCCAGCTCCTGGAGTTCCTGATGCGCCACGCCGGCCAGGCGGTGACCCGCACCATGCTGCTCGAGAAGGTTTGGGAGTACCACTTCGACCCCCAGACCAACGTCATCGACGTCCATATCTCGCGCCTCCGGTCCAAGATCGACAAGGGCTTCGAGCATCCCATGCTCGAGACCATCCGCGGGGCGGGATACCGGCTGGATGCCTGACGAGAGGGATGCGCCCGCCGAGGGGCTCATGCGCCTCTTCCGGGCCGCGCCCTTCCGCCTGACCCTCCTGTCCCTGGCCCTCTTCGCCTTCGCCGGGGCCGCCTTCATGGCCTACGTCTATGTCGCCGCGGCGGGCGAGGCCCGGCGCCGGACCGACGCCGAGATCCGGCGCGAGGCCGACAGCCTGGTGGAGGTCTACAACCGCGCCGGGGTCACCGCCCTCAATCCGGTTCTGGTCGGGCGCATGGCCGGGGAGCCCCGCTTCCTCTACCTCCTGATGGCGCCGGACGGCCGGAAGATCTCGGGCTCCCTCGCCGAAAGCCCGGTGGAAGCCTTCACCGACAAGCCGACCTGGATCCACTTTTCCCTGGCGGAGCCCCAGCAGGGCGGCCCTTCCCGCTCCACCCCGGCCCGCGGCCTCCAGCTCCGCCTCAAGGGGGGTGAGGTCCTGTTCGTCGGCGCCGACACCGGTGACGACCGCGAGTTCATCGTCACCATCGTCCGCGGCATGTGGGGCGCCGGCGCCCTCGTCGTGGTGCTGGGCATAGCGGCCGGGCTGCTGGTCAGCCGCAACTTCACCCGGGCCATGACCGGCCTGACCGAGGTGATCTCCGCCGTGCGCAATGGTGACCTCGCCGCCCGCGCCCAGGTCCGCGGCGCGGGGGACGAACTGGACCAGCTGGCCGAGGGCCTGAACGACATGCTCGACCGGCTGGACCGGTCCATGTCGGCCCACCAGCACGCCGGCGACGCCATCGCCCACGACCTGCGTTCGCCCCTGACCCGGCTGAAGGCCCGCCTGGAGACCGCCCTTCTGGACATGGAGGCGGGGCGGGGCGACGCCCGGCAGGGCCTGCGCCAGGCCCTGGAGGACACGGACGGCGTCCTGCGCACCTTCTCGGCCGTCCTCGCCATCTCGCGCCTCCAGGCGGCGGGCGAGGCGCCCAACGCCGTGCTCTTCGACCCGGCGGGCCTGGTCAGCGACATGACCGAGCTCTACGGCCCCCTCTGCGAGGACAAGGGCCTGGAGATCGCTTCGGACATCGCCGCCGGCCTGACGGTCCGCGGCAATCCGGCCTTCCTCGCCCAGGCCCTCGCCAACCTGGTGGACAATGCGGTCAAGTACACCCCGCGCGGCGGGGCGGTGATGGTCCGCCTGCGGCGACGGGCCTCTGGCGAGGCCGAGATCTCGGTCACCGATACCGGCCCCGGCGTTCCCGACCTCGAACGCGCCCGGGTCGTGGACCGCTTTGTCCGGCTCGAGAACAGCCGCAACCTGCCCGGCTCCGGCCTCGGCCTGTCCCTGGTGGCCGCGGTCGCCCAGGCCCATGGCGGTCGCCTGGAGCTGGGCGAGGGGCCCGGCGCCTACGACGGCTCGGGTCCGGGTCTCCGCGCCGCCCTCATCCTTCCGGCTGTCGCCACATGACCGCGCTCGGCGGCCGGATCCAGCCCTGCGGACCGGTCATTGATCCGCGCCCGGCGGATCGCCTGCTCGACGCAGTCGAGGCCCTGGGCCCGCTGTCTCCGGAGGCCCGTTCAGCCCTGGCCCCCATATTCGGGGCCTCGACCTACCTCGCCGGCCTCGCCCGGCGGGATCCCGCCCGGCTCGTGCGCCTCCTGGAGTCCGACCCCGACGCCCACCTCGAAGCCCTCCTCGGGGCGACGCGGGTCCTCGCCGCCGAACTCCCGGAGACAGTTGGACCGGGCCTGAGACGCCTGAAGGCCGAGGTTCACCTCCTGACCGCCCTGGCCGATCTCGGCGGGGTGTGGGACCTCGACCGGGTCACCGGGGCCCTGGCCCGCTTCGCCGACGCCGCCCTGGCCACCGCCCTTGCCTCCGCCGCCCTGGCCGAGATCGCCGCGGGCCGGATGCGGCCCATAGACGACCCCGCCCATGGTCCTGTCCCGGGCTTCTTCTGCATCGCCATGGGCAAGCACGGCGCCTTCGAGCTCAACTATTCCAGCGACATCGACATCTCGATCTTCTTCGAGCCCGAGCGCCTGCCCCTGGCCGAAGGGATCGAGCCCCAGGCCTTCGCCGTCCGCCTGACCCACCGGCTGGCCGAGCTGATGCAGGAGCGCACCGCCGACGGATACGTCTTCCGGATCGACCTTCGCCTGCGGCCCGACCCGGGGTCCACGCCGCCGGCGGTCCCGGCCGCCGCCGCCCTCGACTACTACGAGACGGTCGGCCAGAACTGGGAAAGGGCGGCCTTCATCAAGGCCCGGCCCTGCGCCGGCGACCTGCCCCGCGCCGCGGCCTTCCTGCAGGAGCTGGAGGCCTTCATCTGGCGCAAGAACCTGGATTTCGCCGCCATTGCGGACATCCACTCCATCAAGCGGCAGATCCACATCCACAAGGTCGACGACCGTCTGTCCGCCAAGGGCGCCGACCTCAAGCTGGGCCGCGGCGGCATCCGCGAGATCGAGTTCTACGTCCAGACCCAGCAGCTCATCCTGGGAGGCCGGCGACCGGGCCTGCGCAGCTTCCGCACCCTCGAGGCCCTCGACGCCCTGGCGGGGGAGGGGCATGTCTCGCCCCAGGCCCGGGACGACCTGCGCGAGGCCTACGACCGGCTGCGGGCCCTCGAGCACCGGGTGCAGATGCTGGCCGACGAGCAGACCCACCGCCTGCCGGAGTCCGAGGCCGAGCGCCGGCGGGTCGCGGCCCTCTCCGGCTACGACCGCCTGCGCGTCTTCGATGCGGCCGTCGAGCGGATCCTGAAGACGGTCAACCGGCGCTACGGCGAGCTCTTCCCCGGCGAGGAGCCCCTGTCCTCGAGGTTTGGCAGCCTCATCTTCACCGGCGTCGACGATGACCCCGAGACCCTGAGGACCCTGTCCCGGATGGGCTTTTCCCAGCCCGCCCAGGTCTCCCAGACCATCCGCGCCTGGCACCATGGCCATATCGCCGCCACCCGGTCCGAGCGGGGCCGGGAGCTGTTCACCCGCCTGGCGCCCCGCCTGCTGGAGGCCGCCCACGCCGCCGGCGCCCCGGATGCGGCCTTCCTGAGGTTCGGCGCCTTCTTCTCGCGGCTCTCCAGCGGCGTGCAGCTCCAATCCCTCTTCCTCGCCCAGCCGGCCCTCTTCGAGCTGATCGTCGAGGTCATGGCCTTCGCGCCCCGCCTGGCCGACACCCTGGCCCGCCGCCCAGCCGCCCTTGACGCCATGCTGGATCCGGCCTTCTTCGGCGACATCGACCCGGACGAAGACCGCCAGGCCCTCAGGGCCGCCGTCGCCGGCGCCGGGGATTTCGAGGCGGCCATGGACACGGTCCGCCGGCAGCACCGCGAGCAGGCCTTCCGGGTGGGCGTCCAGGTCATGAGCGGTTCGGCCGGGGCCGAGGCGGCGGGCCGCGCCTTTGCAGGCCTGGCCGACGCCAGCATCGAGGCCCTGGCCCCGGCCGCCCTGGCGGAGGCCACGCGCATGGGCGGCGCCTTCGAAGGGCAGGTTGCAGTCGTGGCCCTGGGCAAGTGCGGGTCGCGCGAGATGAGCGCCGGCTCCGACCTTGACCTGATGACCCTGCACAGGGCCCCTGCGCCGGACGCCCTGTCGGCCCTCAAGGGCTGGCCAGCCGAGGTCTTCTACGCCCGCTTCACCCAGAGGCTCGTTGCCGCCCTGTCCCTGCCGACCTCCGAGGGCGAGCTCTACGAGGTCGACATGCGCCTGCGGCCCTCGGGGGCCAAGGGGCCGGTCGCCGTCGCCTTCCCGGCCTTCAGCGCCTACTACGAGACCGAAGCCGAGACCTGGGAGTTCATGGCCCTGACACGGGCCCGGGTCGTCTGGTCCAGCCATCCCGCCTTCGCCGCCGATGTCACCGACGCCATCGAGGCCGCCCTGCGGCGACCGCGGGATGTCGCCGTCCTGGCCCGGGAAGTCCGCGACATGCGGGCCCTGATCGCCGAGGAAAAGCCCGCCTCCGGCGTTTGGGACATGAAGCTGGCTCCCGGCGGCCTGGTGGACATCGAGTTCGCCGCCCAGTTCCTTCAACTGGCCCACGCCCCGGCCGGCGGTCCCCTGCGGGCGGGCACGGCCGAAGCCCTCGAGGCGCTCGCCGCCGCCGGCCTCGCCGACCAGGTGGGACCGCTCCTCGAGGCCTGGATCCTCCAGCAGAACCTGACCCAGATGCTCCGGCTGGCCCTCGGCGACGGCGACGATCCTGCAGACCAGCCTGAGGCCTTCCGCCGAAAGCTCGCGAGGGCGGGCGGGGCCCGGGACTTTCGCAGCCTCGGCACGCGCCTTGCCCGCGCCCGGAAAGAGGCCATTTCCGCCTACGAAAGGCTGGTCCGCCCTTGAATCGACGGAATTGCCGGTACAGTTCGTTCAATACGAGACAGTCGGAGACCCTTCCCGTGTCCCTGAGACGCCCCGCCTTCGCCGCTTTCCTGGGCCTTGCGAGCCTCTTCGCCCTTCCGGCCGCCGCCCAGATGGGCCCTCCCAAGCTCGACCAGAATGGCGATGGGCGGATCGTCTACGCCGAGTACCGGTCGGCCAATGTCGACAAGACCCTCGAGACCCTCGACGCCGACCGCAACGGACAGGTCTCGCGCAAGGAGTTCGACAAGTTCGCCGGCATGGCCCGGACCTTCGGCGGCGCTCGGGCCGCGTCGGCCATGGACCAGTGGTGGCGGACCACCGACGGGAACAGCGACGGCGCCATGTCCCGCAGTGAACTCGAGTCCTCCAGCCGACGGCGCTTCGACGCCGCCGACTCCAACCGCGACGGGGTGCTGGACAAGACAGAGGTGGCGGCCATGCGCCAGAGGCAACGTGCCGCGTCCGGCAACTGACGCCCTGGGCCTCGGCCGGGGGATCCTGCGTCCGGCGGATGCAGCCCCCCGGCCGGAGGACCCCGACGCCGACCTGGTGCTCCGGGTCGGCCGCGGCGACCTCGCGGCCGTCCGCGCCCTCACCGCCCGCAAGCTTCCACGGCTGACCGCCCTGGCCGCCCGCATGTTGGGCGACTCCGCCGAGGCCGAGGACGTGGCCCAGGAGTCCCTCATCCGCGCCTGGCGCCAGGCGCCGGTCTGGCGTTTCGGCGAGGCGCGCTTCGACACCTGGCTGCACCGGGTGGCGGTCAACCTGTGCCGCGACCGGCTCCGCCGCCGGAGGCCCGGCGACGCTGCGGACCTCGAGGCGCTCGTCGACACGGGCCCGGCGCCGGATCGCGGCCTTGAGGCGCGCGACGTGGGCGGGCGGGTGGCCGCCGCCATGGCGACCCTGCCGCCGCGCCAGCGTGAGGCCCTGGTCCTTTGCCATTACCAGGAGATGGGGAACATCGAGGCCGCCGCCGCCCTGGGGATCAGCGTCGAGGCGCTGGAGAGTCTCCTGTCCCGGGGCCGGCGGGCCCTCCGCGCCGCCCTTTCGGACCTGGTCCGATGAGCCTCCGGTCGTCCTCCAGCCCGCTGGACGCCGTCCGGGTCCGCGCCCTGGCCGAAGCCTTCGGCGCGGATCCGGCCCGATGGCCCGAGACCGAGCGCGAGGCGGCCCTCGCCTGGCTGCAGGCCCACCCGGCTGAGGCCTCCACCCTGCTCGCCGAAGCCCGCGCCCTCGACGGCGTACTGGACGCCTGGAGGCTCGATCCGCCCCCTGCGCCGCTCGTGCGGCAGGTCCTCGCCCCGGCGCGGGCGGTCGTACGCCAGGCCCGGCGGCGCGCCTTCATCCTCACCCTGGGCGGAGGCGCGGGCCTCGCGGCCGCCTGCCTCGCCGGCATCCTGGCCGCCCCATCCCTCTTGTCCCCATCCCTCTTGTCCCCGTCGCTCTCCGGTCCGCTGGAGGGCGCCCTGGCGGTCCCATCGATCCAGCTCGTGTCCGACGATGAGGCGGTGGCTTCGACGGACGAGGTCCTTGTCGAGGTCCTCGCCGACTGGGAGGCGCCGGTCGGGGATCCGGCCGATCCGGCGCCTTGAAGTTCCGCTTCCTGCCGACGGCCCTCTTCATCTCCCTGGCCCTGAACCTCTTCCTGGTCGGCGTCCTCGCCGGCGGCTGGCGGGAAATGCGCGCCCGGCCTGCTCCCCAACCGACGCAGGCGCCCCCCCTGGACCCTGCCGCCTCGCCCCGGGAAATCGAGCCTGCGCCAGCGCCCGTCGCCCCGACGCCTCCGGGGGCGCTGCGACCTCCTTCCTCCCGCGAGGCGGGTCCGGCCGCCGTCCAGGTTCCGGAGCCCCGCCCCGCGAGGGCGGGGCCGTCTGCGCTTAATCCACCGGAATCGGCGCCTCCGGAGTTCGCTCCGCCGCCGTCGGGCAGGCCGCTCCCGCCGGGACTCGATCGGCTTCGGGGTCCTGGCGACAGCCCGCTCATGAGGGCGGCCAGGGACCTCCCGGACCCCGAGCGCATGGCGCTCCAGGCCCTGTTGCGGGTGGAAAGCGAGGCGGTCCGCGGAGACCTCCAGCAGGCGCGACGCGAGCGCGCCGCCGCCTGGAGGGCCCTGGCCCGGGGTGAGATCGGCGAGGCGGAGGCGAGTCGACGGCTGGACCAGTCCCGGCGTCGGGAACTCGCCGCGCGGAGCCGGGTGGAGAACGCCGTCGCGGACTGGGCCTCGCGACAGTCGCCGGAAGTCCGGGCCCGCCTCGGTGAGGCCCTGGCCGAGGACGCCCAGCCCCCGCGCCGCCGGCCGGTCAGGCCTCCGGGCTGGCCGGGGCCGCCGCCAGGTTCCGGCCCGGGAAGGGAAGAAGGAAGCTGACCCGCGTCCCCTGGCCGGGGCGGCTCTCGATGGTCAGGTTCGATCCATGAAGCTCCACGAAGGCCTTGGACAGGGCAAGGCCCAGGCCCGTCCCCTGGATGGTCTTGGACTGCTGGCTCTCGACCTGCTCGAAGGGCGCCGCCAGGCGGGGAAGATCATCGGGATCGATGCCGATGCCGGTGTCCTCCACCGAGAGCTGGACGCCGCCTTCCTCCGCCTGGGCGCGCACGGTCACCCGCCCGCCGGCCGGAGTGAACTTCACGGCGTTGGACAGGAGGTTCAGCAGGATCTGCTTCAGGGCCCGCGCGTCCGCCTCAACCTCGGGCAGGTCCTCGCTGATGTCGGCGAAGAGCATCAGGCCTGAGGCCTCGGCCCGGTTCCGGACCAGGCGAAGGGCGTCTTCCGCCAGGTCGCCGACGCAGACGGGCTCAAGGAAGAGCACCATCTTCCCGGCCTCGATCTTCGACATGTCCAGGACGTCATTGATCAGGGCCAGGAGATGCTGGCCCGAGTTGAGGATGTCGTTGACATAGCCCTTGTAGGAGGCCGCCCCGATGGGGCCGAACAGCTCCTGGCTCATGATCTCAGAGAAGCCGATGATGGCGTTGAGCGGCGTGCGGAGCTCGTGGCTCATGTTGGCCAGGAACTCGCTCTTCGCCCGGTTCGCCTCCACCGCGCGGAACTTCTCGGTCTCATATTTCCGGGCCAGGTCCGTCAGCTGGGCGCGGCTGGCCTCAAGGCGGCTCACGGCGTCGCGAAGGGCCTCCTCGTCGCGGCTGCGCTCGGCCTCGCGAAGCTTCAGGGCGGTGATGTCGACGGCGGTCATGACCAGGCCGCCGGTGGGCGTCCGGCGCTCATGGATCTGGGCCCAGCGTCCATCCCGGAACTCGACCTCGCGGACACCGGTGGCGCCGCCCTCGGGCTTCAGGGACTGGCGGATGGTCTGGCGGGTCAGCCGGGCGAACTCGGCGTGGTCAGCCTCGGGCTTGAGGGCGTCTCCCTCGACGCCGAACATGCGGGCGAAGGCGGGATTGGCGGCCACCAGCCGGCCCTGGGCATCCCAGCAGGCGAACGCCGAGGCCATGACCTGGAGGGCTTCAAGGAGGGATTCCGGCGGGGCCTCGCCCTGGGAGCCGGGGGGCGGGCCGCCCGAGCGTCCGCGGGCGCCCCGGCGCCCGATCCAGAGGCCGCCGGCGCCGGCCAGGGCCCCCAGCGGGCCGGCCATCATCATCACTTCGGGAAGGGCCGGGCCCTGCGCCAGCGCAAGGGCGCCCGAGAGGGCGGCTGCGCCCAGTCCAGCTGCACCCAGTCCCGCTACACCCAGTCCGGCCAGGGCCAGGGGCGCGCGGGCGGGAAGGTTCCAGAAGGCGGGCCGGACATCTCCGGCGAAATCACTGGCGGCCGACACGGTTCCTGCTCCCCGGGGCGGAGGCCCTTGTGGCGCTCCGACTCACTCCTTGAGCACGAAGAGGGTGAACAGATCCCAAAGACCCCGGATGTCTTGTGGGGAAAAGTCAGCCCTCGAGGGCCCGGCTGACCAGTTCCACCACGTTCCGGGACAGGTCCGGCGCGGCGGCGATACGCTCCAGCTCCGCCTTCATCCTGGCGCCCAGGTCGGGCCGGTAGCGCCGCCAGGAGCCCAGGGGCTCCACCAGACGGGCCGCCGTCATGGGGTTGAAGCGGTCCACCGCCAGGATCTGGTCGGCGAGGAAACGATAGCCGGACCCGTCCTCGGCGTGGAAGCGGGCGGGATTGGCCGAGGCGAAGGTCGCCACCAGGGCCCGGAGACGGTTCGGCACCCGGGCGTCGAAGTCCGGATGGGCGGTGAGGGCCGCCACCTTGTCCAGCGCGTCCGGCGACGGGTCGCGGGCCTGGAGGGCGAACCACTTGTCCATGACCAGGGGCTCGTCCTTCCAGCGGGCGCGGAAGTCCTCGAGGGCCGAGGTGAAGGCGCCCCCGCCCAGCAGCATCAGGGCGTTCAGCCCGCCCATGGCGTCGGTCATGTTGGAGGCGGCGCGATAGTGGCCCTCCGCCAGGGCGGTGACCTCGGCGCCTGGCCGGGCGGCCAGGGCTTCCAGGGCGGCGTTGCGCAGGGCGCGCCGACCCGCGCTGGCGGCGTCCGGCGAAAACTCTCCGCCGTCCTGCAGGCCCAGGTGAAGGCGCTTCAGCGTATCCTCCAGATGGACGGCGAGGCGCAGGCGCAGGGCCTGCCGGGCCGCATGGATGGCCGCCGGGTCCGCGGGCGGGCTGGCCACCGCCAGGTCGGACTCCGTGGGCAGGGCCAGCAGCAGGGCCTTGAAGGCGGGCTCCGAGGCCTGGTCATTCAGGGCCCGGCCCATGGCTTCGGCAAAGCGCTCCTCGCCGACCTCGTCCGGCGCGCCGCCGGCCCGGGCCAGGATCAGGTCGCGGGCCACCTCCTGGCCGGCCTCCCAGCGGTTGAACAGGTCAGCGTCGCCGGCCAGCTGGACATAGCGGTCGCCGGGCCGGGCGTCCGAGGACAGCTCCACGGGCGCCGAGAAGCCCCGCAGGGCCGAGACCACCGGGCGAGAGGTCACGCCGGTCAGGGTCACGCGCGTCTCCTCGCCTTCGAGCACCACCAGGGTCTCGTCCGCCGCCTCGCCGTCAAGCTCGAAGGCCAGGGTCCGGCCCTCGGCGTCCAGCAGGCCCAGGCGGACGGGCACGGGCAGGGCGCGCTTGTCGGCCTGGCCCGGGGTGGCCGGCGTCCTCTGGGTCAGGGTGATCTCCAGTTCGCCCGTCTCCGGCGTCCAGCGCGAGGCCAGCCGCACCCTCGGGGTGCCCGCCTGCTCGTACCAGGCGAAGAAGGCCGACAGGTCCCGGCCCGAGACCTCCGCGAAGCAGGCGATGAAGGCCTCCACCGTCGTGGCGTGGCCGTCCCAGCGCTCGAAGTAGAGGTCCATGCCCTTCCGGAAGGCCTGGGCCCCGATCAGGGCCTTGAGCATGCGGATCACCTCGGCGCCCTTCTCGTAGATGGTCGCCGTGTAGAAGTTGTCGATCTTCAGGTAGCTGGAGGGGCGCACCGGATGGGCCAGGGGCCCCTGGTCCTCGGCGAACTGCCGGGCCCTCAGGGCCTTCACGTCCTTGATCCTCTGCACCGCTTCGCCGCGCATGTCGGCCGAGAAGGCCTGGTCGCGGAAGACGGTCAGGCCCTCCTTCAGGCACAGCTGGAACCAGTCGCGGCAGGTGATCCGGTTGCCGGTCCAGTTGTGGAAGTACTCGTGGGCGACGACGCTCTCGATGCGTTCATAGTCCAGGTCCGTCGCCGTCTCCGGGTCGGCCAGCAGCAGGGACGAGTTGAAGATGTTGAGGCCCTTGTTCTCCATGGCCCCGAAGTTGAAGTCGCGCACGGCGACGATCATGAACAGGTCCAGGTCGTACTCGCGGCCAAAGGCCTCCTCGTCCCAGCGCATGGACCGCTTCAGGGCGTCCATGGCGTAGGCGGCCCGGGCCGACATGCCCGGGTCCACAAAGACCTTCAGCTCCACCTTGCGGCCGCTGGCGGTGACGAAGCTGTCGGCCAGCTCGTCCAGCTCCCCCGCCACCAGGGCGAAGAGGTAGCAGGGCTTGGGGAAGGGATCGTTCCAGACCGCATAGCGCCGGCCATCCGTCCCCCGGCCGGTCTCCACCAGGTTGCCGTTGGAGAGCAGGCGCGGCCAGGAATCGTCCGCCGTCATGCGCACGGTGAACCGGGCCAGGACGTCCGGACGGTCGGGATACCAGGTGATGGTCCGGAAGCCCTCGGCCTCGCACTGGGTGCAGAACCGTCCCCCCGACATGTAGAGCCCTTCCAGGGCCTTGTTGGCCGCTGGGTTGATCTCGACCTCGGTCTCCAGGACGAAGGCGTCCGGAACCCCGGGGATTGTCAGGCTGTGGGCCTCCTCGGTGAACTCGCCCGCCGCCAGGGCCCGGCCGTCCACCGCCACCGACAGGGTCTTCAGCCGCTCGCCGTCCAGCCGCAGGGGCGCGCCCGTCTCACCGTTCCGCCGCAGGGTCAGCCGGGCCTTTACCCGTGTGGCCTCCGGCTTCAGGTCGAAGTCCAGGTGGACTTCGTCCACGAGGAAGGCGGGCGGCCGGTAGTCGGTCAGGCGGATCGGGGCGGGAGTTTCTGTGCGCATGCCTTCGATTTAGGCCATCCCGCCCGCGAGGGGGAGGGGCGCGGCGCGGGAAGGACTCGCCAATCGCCGGCGTACCGGGCGAAATGGCCGGGGAAAACGAAAGGCCGCCCATGATCAAGCTTACCTTCGCCCTCGTCCGCCTGCCGCATCTGACGCGGGAGCAGTTCCAGGATTACTGGCTCAACACCCACGGCCCCCTTGTGGCCAGCGTGAAGGACGTCCTGCGCATCCGCCGCTACGTCCAGCTGCACTCGATGGACGAGACCTTCAGCGCGGGCATCCGGGCCAGCCGCAACGCCCCGCCCCAGTTCGATGGGGTGGCGCAGCTCTGGTACGACAGCCTCGAGGACCTGGCCGCCCTCGGCAATGATCCGGCAGCCCGCGAGGCGGGGCGCATGCTGCTGGAGGACGAACGCAAGTTCATCGACCTGCCCAGGAGCCCCCTCTGGTGGGGCGAGGAAAAGGTGATCATCGACCGGTGAGGGCGTTCAGCGGGGCGCGGCCGGCGTCCTGTCCATTCCGACCCCTCTCCCGCTCGGAGGAGCGATTACCCGCACACCGGTGTATTGAGTTTTGATTCATCGCAAATACTCACTACGCAATCGGCGCCACGATTGATTTAGGGAGTGCGTTCTCCCTCGCCTGCGGTCCGTGACCGACAAGGAAAAACACATGCTTTACACAATTGCAGTGATCCTGATCGTGCTATGGCTTGTGGGAGTCGTCTCTGCCTACACACTGGGCGGCTTCATCCATATTCTTCTGGTCATCGCCGTTATTTCCATTCTGCTTCGCGTCATACAGAATAGACGGATCTGACGGGTCAGGGCCGCCGGAAGACGAACCAGACGACCCGCCCTCCGACAGGCAAGGGGTCTGCGGAACCGCCGTTGGCCTCCTCCGGCCCGCTGCGCGCTCCACCTCCCCCTGGGGGCAGGAATTTGGGAGCCCATTGTTTCCCAAAGGGGAAGCTGTCAGCGAAGCTGCCTGAGGGGGTCAACGGCGGTTCGGCCTTCAACCGTTCGCCGGCGGGCCTTCCAGCCAGGCCTTCAGGATCGCCACGACCTGATCGCCGGGATTGTAGCCCCGGGTGACGACGCCGTAGGTCCCCTCCGCGCCGGGGCCCGCCACCAGGGTGGGGAAGCCCGTCACGCCGGCGCGCTGCGAGACGCCATAGTCGGCCCAGGTCTCGTGTTTCAGGTCGTCCGTGTCGAAGTCCGCCAGGAAGGCGTCGGGGGCCACGCCGTAGCCGGCGGCCAGTTCGGCCAGCACCTCGGGGCGGGTGATGTTGCGGTCCTCGGCGTAGAAGGCCCTCTGCAGGCGTCCCAGGTAGGCGATGGCGCCCTCGGGGTTGTCGCGCCGCACCCGCACCACGGCCCGGGCGGCGGGGTCGGTGTCATAGAGGAAGCCAGGCTCATCCAGCACCGCGCGGCCGAAGGGCAGGCCGGTGGCCTCGGTGATGTGGGTCCAGTGGCCGCGCAGGCTGTCCCTCGCCTCCGGGGTCATGGGGGTCTCGGTCCCGGGGCGCAGGCCGCCCATGACGAGCCGTACGGGCAGGGCCCGGCCAAAGGTGCGGCGGATGTCCTCCATCACCGGCGAGAAGCCGTAGCACCACGAACACATCGGGTCGGCGAAGTAGATCAGGTGCGGCGCGGTCATGGCGGGGCTCCGGGGACGACGCCGCCAGCCTACACCCGGTCCGGTCGTGGGGCTATTGCGGCCCGGGGGCCTCCCGCAGGGCGGGCGGGCCCTCTGCAGGCGGCGGCTCGAGGGGCGCCTCAGGCGGCGCGCCTTCCGCGGGGGCGGGCTTGGGGGCTTCCGGCGCGGGCGCCGGGCCGGGCGTCTCGGTTCCGGCGCCGAAGGCGACACCCATGAGGGCGGCGTTGGCCTTCAGGCGATCGGCGGTGACGGGACAGGCCTGGGGCAGGGTCCAGCCCATCCACTGCTGGGCGACGGTGCGGGTCGGCAGGTTGGCCGCTGGCGCCCAGACCGCGCGGCCCTTGGCGATGGCGGCCTCGCCGCGCGGCCGCAGGGAGGACAGGCTGGCCTTCTCGGCGGCCTGGAGGGCGGCGTTGAAGGCCGCAAGGTGGGCCCGGCCCTGGACCTGCTGGTCGGCGTAGACCTTCAGGTCGTCCGCCAGGGACGAGCCGGGGCGGCGATAGGTTTTCTCGATGCGGGTGACGTCGGGCATGACCCGGTCGTGCTGGCCGAGGTAGCCCTCGAGGATGCCGTAGCACCAGCCCACGAAGCCATAGTCGTCCCGGGGCGCGCCCGTGGGCCATGGGGGCTCGTCCGTCGCCGGCGGGCTGGCGGCGGCGGGCTCAGAGGGGGGCGCCGGGGCCGTGACCTGGGGGGCGTCGGAAGGCGGCGGTGAGGCGGGCGTCGGCTCCTGGGCGGCCAGCAGCAGGGCGAGGACGAGGGCGATCATGGGGCGGCACTAGCCTCGGAATCCGGCGCAGGTGTGGCGACAGGCGCGCCGAAGCCGCCGCCGCCAGGGGTTTCGATCTCTATGGCCTCGCCGGCCGCGACAGTCACCGAGAAACAGCCCTCAAGGGGCTGGACCGATCCGTCCGTGCGGATCAGGCGCTGGACGCCGGGCAGGGCGGAGCCGCCCCCCGCCAGACCCTGAGGCGCGAACTCCCGCCGGGTCGAAAGCAGGGCCGCTTCCAGGGGCGCCAGGAACCGCACCCGCCGGCGCACCCCGTCGCCGCCCCGGAAGACGCCATCGCCGCCGGAATTCTGCCGGATTTCAAAAGCTTCCAGGCGAACCGGAAAGCGGCGCTCCAGGATCTCCGGGTCCGTGAGGCGCGAATTGGTCATGTGGGTGTGGACGCCGCTGGCGCCCGGCCCGAGCGCCGTGGCGCCGGCCCCGCCGCACAGGGTCTCGTAGTACTGCCGGTCCTCGTCCCCGAAGGTGAAGTTGTTCATGCTGCCCTGGGCGTTGGCCATGACCCCGAGGGCGGAATAGAGGGCGTCCACCACGTGCTGGCTGGTCTCGACATTGCCCGCCACCACCGCCGCGGGCGGGTTCGGCGCGAGGAGCGACCCCGGGCGGGTGCGCACCCTCAGGGGCTCCAGGCAGCCGGCGTTCAGAGGGATGTCGTCGTCCACCAGGGTGCGGAAGACATAGAGGACTGCGGCGTCGACGATGGCCGAGGGCGCATTGAAATTCGACGGCAACTGATTGGAAGATCCTGTGAAATCGATCTCGGCGCCCTGCCGGTCGGGGTCCAGGCGGATGCGCACGGCGATCTCGCCGCCGCCCTCCATGGGGACCCGCGCCTCGCCGTCGGACAGGCGGTCGAGGGCCCGGCGGACGGCCCGGGCGGCGTTGTCCTGGACGAAGCCCATGTAGCGGGCCACGACCTCTGCGCCCTGGTCGCGGATCATGGCCGCCAGGGCGTCGGCCCCGGCCTGGCAGGCGGCGAGCTGGGCTTTGAGGTCGGCCAGGTTCCGGTCCGGCGCCCGGCAGGGCCAGGGCCCGGCCAGCAGGGCCTGGCGAACCTCGGCCTCAAGGAAGGCGCCGTCCCGCATGATCGGCAGAGCGTCCAGCAAAATCCCTTCGTCTTCAAGGGTTTGCGAGTAGGGCGGCATGGATCCGGGCTGGATGCCGCCGACGTCGGCATGGTGCCCCCGGGCGGCCACATAGAGCTCCGCCGGCCCTTCGGACCCGGGCCGGGTGAAGACCGGCATGACGACGGTGATATCCGGCAGGTGGGTGCCGCCGGCATAGGGATTGTTCAGGGCGAAGGCCTCGCCGGGGCGCACCGCACCGCGCCGCTCGCGCACCGCCCGGACCGAGGCGCCCATGGAGCCGAGGTGCACCGGCATGTGCGGAGCATTGGCCACAAGGCCGCCGTCGGCGTCGAAGAGGGCGCAGGAAAAGTCGAGCCTTTCCTTGATGTTGACCGAATGGGCCGTGCGCTCCAGGGCCGCGCCCATGGCCTCGGCCACCCCCATGAACCGGCGGTTGAAGAGCTCCAGGGTCACGGGGTCCGGGCGGTCCAGGTCCACGGTCCGGGCGCCGGCGCCGGCGACCTGGACCAGGCGGATCAGGCCGTCGGCCTCGCCCTGCGCCCGCCAGCCGGGCAGGACCGCGATCTGGGTGTCGCTGCGCACGACAAGGGCCGGACCCTCGATCGCGGCCAGGCTCCCGGCCTCCAGGACGGGCGCCAGAAGGGGGACCGATAGGCAGGTCATCTGCATAACGGTCGGCGTCGCGGCGGGCGTCGGCGCAGCGTCGCCGGCGGGGCCCTGCAGGGGAGGGGGCGTCGTCGATGCGAGCGGTTCGGCGGCCTCGACCTCGACCCGGGCGATCAGCAGGGGGCGGTCGGGTTCGACGAAGCCGAAGAGGCGCCGGTGAGCCGCCTCGAAGGCCGCCCGGACTTCGGCCTCCGGTCCGGGCGCGGCGGCCAGGACGGCGTCGGCGCCGTCGTAGCGGAGGCCGAGCCGCACCTCAGCCGCGCCGCCTGTGACCCCCTGGGCGAGGAGGCCGTCGAGGGCCTCGCCCGACAGCCTTTCGGCCAGCCGCTTCGCCGCCTCCAGCCCCGTCGCGTCGAGGGGCGCCTCCAGTCCGGCCTGACGCAGGACGGCGGGCCGGGCCTGGCCCATGCCCCAGGCGGACAGGACGCTGCCCCGACCCGGGCACAGCACCTCGGAGACGCCGAGCGCCGCGGCCACGTCGCAGGCGACCTGCCCCGCCGCGCCGCCAAAGGCGACCAGGGCATGCCCGCGGGGGTCGAAGCCGCGCTCGGTGGAGATCCGGCGCACGGCCTGGGCGGTCTGCTCGACGGCCACGGCCAGGAAGCCCTCGGCGGCGGCCTCGGGGCTGGGCAGTCCCATCCGCGACGCCAGGCCGGCCAGGGCGGACCGGGCCGCTCCGGCGTCGAGGGGCGCGTTCCCCTCGGGCCCGAAGACGGCCGGGAAGCGGGCGGGATCGAGACGGCCCAGGACGAGGTTGGCGTCGGTGACGGTGGGCGGTCCGCCGCGTCCGTAGGCCGCCGGGCCGGGAATGGCGCCGGCGCTGGCCGGTCCCACCCGGGCCCGGTCGCCGTCAAAGGCGAGGATGGAGCCGCCGCCCGCCGCCACGGTCTCGACGTCCACCATGGGCGCCCGCAGCCGCACCCCCGCCACCTCGGCGGTCTCGCGCCGCTCGAGGGTCCCGGCGAAGCGGCAGACGTCCGTCGACGTGCCCCCCATGTCGAATCCGAGCACGGCCGGGGACCCCGCCGCCCGCGCTGCGGCGGCCACGCCCGAGACGCCCCCGGCGGGTCCGGAGAGTACGGCGTCCCGCCCGCGGAAGGCTTCGGCCCGGACAAGCCCGCCAGCGGAGGTCATGAACCAGAGGGGCGCGCCGCCCACGGCGGCCTGGACGCGGTCCACATAGGCCCGCAGGACCGGAGTCAGGCAGGCGTCCGCCACCGTGGTCTCGGCCCGGGGCAGGAAGCGGGGCAGGGGCGAGACCTCATGCGAGAGGGCGACGAAGGCCAGGCCCGCCTCGCGCGCCAGCCGCCCGGCCAGGATCTCGTGCGCGGGATTGAGGTCGGCGTGGAGGAAGGCCACCGCCGCGGCCTCGTACGTCCCCGCCCGGGCGGCCAGCCGGGCGGCCAGGGCGTGGGGGTCGAGGGGCGTGACGACGGCCCCGTCGGCGCCCAGGCGCTCGTCCACCTCCAGGACCCCGGCGTAGAGCGGTCCGGGCCGGCGGATTTCGAGGGCGAAGAGGTCCGGGCGGGCCTGGTCTCCGATCCGAAGGGCGTCGGCAAAGCCCCGGGTGGTGATCAAGAGGGTGCGGGGCAGCCGGCGCTCGAGCAGGGCGTTGGTGGCGACGGTGGTGCCCATGCGGATGGCGTCCACCCGCTCGGCCGGGAAGGGCGCGCCGGGCTCGACCCCCATCAGGCGGCGCATGCCCTCGACGGCGGAGTCGCCGCCGCTGGGCGAGGCCGACAGGAGCTTCGCCACCTGCTCACGGCCGTCGTCCGTGCGCCCCACCACGTCCGTGAAGGTCCCGCCCCGGTCGATCCAGAAGGTCCAGCGCCTGTCCAAGGGGCCTCCGCCGCCACACATCGCGGCTTAAGACCACACCCGGGAAAGGTGCGTCCAGAGGGGCGGCCCGCCGCAGGCCCGGGCGCCTGTCGAATTCGTAACGATCCCGGCGGCCCGGCAGGGTGTATTACCGATCCCGGGCGAAGGGGTGTGCAGGCCGCATGGCGGCTGCGCAGGCTTGGGAAGACGGGATGGGTTTCTGGAACCGAATAGCCGCCCTGGCGGTCCGCAGGCCCGATGCGGGCGACTGCGACTGTCCTCCCGGCCCGCCGGGCGCCGACCCGGCCTTTTCGACCGCCGTGACCGCCCTGGGCGCCAAGCTCGCCAAGGCTGACGGCCGGGCGCGGGTGTCCGAGTTCGACGCCTTCGCCGAGGTCTTCTCGCCGGAGGCCGCCTCCGAGGGCAATGTCCAGCGCCTGTATGACCTGGCTCGCCAGACCACCCACGGCTTCGAGGGCTATGCCCGCCAGCTGGCCCGCCGCTACCGCAACTGCCCCGGCCTGCTCGAGGATGTCCTGGACGGCCTCTTCCATATCGCCCGGGCGGACGGCGCCGTCTCCGGCGAGGAGGAAGCCTATCTCGAGCGGGTGGCCGAGCTGTTCGGCTTCGGCCCCCTGTCCTTCCGGCGCATCCGGGCGGCCCACCTGGGCATGCCCGAAGACGATCCCTATGCGGTGCTCGACGCCCCGCATGACGCCTCCGATGATGTCCTTCGCGCCGTCTGGCGCCGCCGCATCGCCGACGCCCACCCCGACCGGGTCCGGTCGCTGGGCCTGCCCGAGGAATACATCGACATCGCCCACGCCAAGGCCGCCGCGGTCAACGCCGCCTACGACGCCATCCGCCGCGAGCGTGCGGAGATGGCCGGGGTGCGAGGGTAGGGGCCCTGGCCCTTGAGGCCTTCCACCCTTCACGAACCCCTCCTCAAGAGCGCGCCTGTTGTTCAGGCTTTCCGATCGCACATCGACGGCGGCAGGCCCTGCAGGATGCAAGCCATGGCCTGGCCGCGGACCGGGCCGTAGTCGGCGATGAGGCCGGACTGGAGGTCGCGCCAGATGCGGTCGGTCTCGCCGGCCGCGGCTTCGAAGGCGCGGGCGAAGTTGCCTTCCACGCCGCCGCGCGGGGGATCGAGCTCGGTTGATGTGGGGTCCTGCCGGTGATCCTTGTTGAGGTCGGCATGGCGGGTCCGGCCCCGACAGTAGGCGCTCTCGGGGAAGAAGACGAAGCAGCCGGACATCAGGCCGGGGGGCGGGGCGTCGGTGTTGTTGGCGGCCAGCCAGGGTATCGGGCCGGCGCCCTCCAGCCCGGGCGGATTGTGAAGCGAGACCGTGGAGCCCGGCGGCAGGCGGTCGACCCAGTTGGTGTGGGAATAGAAGTCCTGGGCGGCGTGCAGGGCCCGGCCGAGGTGGAAGTCCACCTCGCAGAGGGGCGTCCGCGGCTTCAGGACCCGCCAGGCGCAGTCCCCGGAGCCCCTTGTGGGTTTGCCCTGGGCGTCGACCAGGCCGTCGGCGGCGGCCCTGGCGAGGGCGAGATTCTCCCGGATCCAGTCGCGACAGGCCGAGAGGGCGGCGGGTCCCAGGCCCCGGGGAGGCCCCCCGTCCGGGGCAAGGTCGCCGCCGTCGCAGTGCGCGGCGTTCCTGAAGGTGATGGCGGTGATGTCCGGCCGCTTCAGCGACACCTCAAGGCGGTCGAGTGCGGACCGGGACCAACAGGCCGAAGCCGGGCCTCCCCCGCAGGCCAGGGCGGCGTCGGTGATGCGCCGGTGCTCGCTGGGGCCCCGGGCGACGGGGAAGGGTGCGAAGGCCTGGGCGGACGATGCCGCCATGGCGAGGACGAGATAGGCGGCCAGGCTGACGGCCAGCCAGAACCAACGCCGGCCCCGGTCGGGCTGCACCGGTCTTCCGTTCCCCACGAGATTGAATCGGACCCAGTTGCTCATGACGCCCTCTCCCTGTCGGATCGCCCCACCGGGCGCCCGGGTCCCTCCCTGTCTGCAGAGGCGAGGCCTGTCCATCCCGGTCCCCGCGCCTGAAGCCCTATTTCACGGGAACTCACGACGATTTCACGAAAGCGTCGCGCCATGCGCGGGCCGAAGGAGGAAGAGCGGTCGGCAGCCCCCGTCCGCCCAGGGTCACCCGGCATCCCCCGGCGCGGAGTAAAACTGGACGGATGAATCCAGTTTATCCAGGATACATGGGCGAAATCACGGACTTTTCACGTATTTTTCCCGATGGGCCCTCTGCTGCCTGGGTGAGACTCCGAGCAAGCGGGGGCGTCGGACGACTCACGTCGCCTGTCGCGTGGAGTCGCCTCATGCCCAACAGACCGCGAAGTGTTGACCGGGATGGCGTCTCGTCGCCTCCGCCGGCGCCGGAATCGGCGGATGAGGCCTTGGCCCTGGCGGTCCGAATCTCCCGGGAGGTGCGCGGTTCTCTTTCGGAATCCCCCGAAGGCGGTCCTCCGGAGACGCTGACCTTCGAGGAGGCCTTCAGCGAACTGGCGGCGCGTGAGAACGGTCGTCTGCGGGATCCCCGGGTCCCGGACGGCGAAATCTGTTTCGGGGACCTGGCCATTGAGGCGCCCCGCCTGTCTCCTGACGTAGCCCGCGACCTTTACCGGACGTCCTGCTGGGTTCCCACCTTCTGTGACCACCTGCCCCGGGCGGTGGCCCTGGAAGTCTTTGACATGGCGGTGTTCAGCGGTGCGGAAGCGGCGCGCCGGGCGCTGCAGGTCGCCCTCAGGCTGCCCGAGACCGAACTTCCGGCGACGGAGTTCCTGCTTGAGATCCGCCAGGCTGATCCGGTCCGGCTCCGGGCGCGTTTTCTCATCGCCCGGCTGGCCGACATCGCCGGCCGGCTCTCCGGACCCTGAGGCTCACTCCGCCGGCGGATTCCCGTTGACGTCCCCACCTGGGCGCACAACATGTGTGGGACGGCGGGCCGGAGGATCCGGCGCCGCCCCCTGCAGAGGACGACGATGATCCGCATCGCCTACAGTACGGGATCTTCCACCCTTCGCGGCCCCAAGGCCGTGCTGGCGGTCCTGGCGGCCGTGGCGGGGCTGCTGCTGGCTGCGGTCGCCGCCCTGTTCGCGGCGGCCACCGTTGTCGTGGCGGCCGTTGTGGGGACGGCCCTCCTGGGACTGGCCGCCCTGGCGGGCCGCCTGCGCCGCCAGCCGGCGTCGGTCACCCGGGGACCGATGGGCGAGGACGGCGTAATCGAGGCCCGTAAGGTGGGCGGCCATGAGTGGGTCGCCTACGGCTGGAGCGACCGGGACAGCCCCGAGCGCTGATTTCCGGCAGGGTGACGCGGCGGCGGGGCTTGTCGCCTGCGGGAGCCGCCTCTACCGTCCGCCTCCTCACACAAACGGAGGAAACGGAATGATCGGCGTCATCGCGACCCTGACCGTGGCGGAAGGCAAGAACGCAGAGTTCGAGGCCATCTTCACCGAACTGGCCAAGCAGGTGCGGGCCAACGAGCCCGGCTGCCACGCCTACCAGCTGACCCGCAGCCGTGCGAACCCGCAGGTCTACAAGGTGCTGGAGCTCTATGCCGACGAAGCGGCCCTGAAGCACCACGGCGGCACGGAATACTTCAAGGCGGCGGGTCCGAAGATGGGCCCCTGCATGGGCGGCCGGCCCGAGATCGAGTACCTCGACGGCGTCTGATCAGGAGACAAGAACCATGGACCTGGCCTTCAGCAAGGAGGACCTCGCCTTTCGCGACGAGGTCCGCGCCTTCATCGCCGAAGCTTTCGATGACGACATGCGCGCGCGCATGGACCAGTCGAAGAACGCCCACATCGACAAGGCGGGCCAGGTCCGATGGCTCAAGCGGCTGCATGACAAGGGCTGGATCGCCCCGGACTGGCCGGAGGAATACGGCGGCACGGGCTGGAGCCACAGCCGCAAGTACATCTTCGAGATGGAGATGGCCCTGGCGGGCGCGCCCTCGACCTCGAACATGGGGCTGACCATGTGCGCCCCGGTGGTCATGGCCTTCGGCACGCCCGAGCAGAAGGCCCAGCACCTGCCCAAGATCCTGTCCACCGACGTCTGGTGGTGCCAGGGCTATTCCGAGCCGGGCTCCGGGTCGGACCTGGCCTCCCTGTCGCTCAAGGCCGAGCTGGACGGCGACCACTATGTCCTGAACGGCTCCAAGATCTGGACCACCTACGCCCAGTGGGCGGACTGGATGTTCTGCCTGGTGCGGACCTCGAACGAGGCCATCCGCCAGGTGGGCATCAGCTTCCTGCTGCTGGACATGAAGACGCCGGGCATCTCCATCGTCCCCCTGCCGACCCTGGACGGGCCGGCCCAGGGCGAGCAGGAGATCAACCAGGTCTTCTTCGAGAACGTCCGGGTGCCGGTGTCGAACCGGATCGGCGAGGAGGGCCAGGGCTGGACCTACGCCAAGTACCTGCTTCAGTTCGAGCGCGGCAATCCCTACGCCCCGGGCCTCACCCACCAGCTGGAGAAGGTCAAGCGCATCGCCTCCCTGCAGGCCTCCGACGGCGGCGGCAAGCTGGTCCATGATCCGGCCTTCCGGCGCAAGCTGGCCGAGATGCAGATCAAGGTGGACACGCTGAACGCCACCGAGCTGCGCGTCTTCGGCGCACGGGTGACCGGCGAGACCCTGGGGGCCGTGTCCTCCATGTTCAAGCTCGAGGGCAGCCAGGCCCAGCAGGCCATCACCGAGCTGGCCCTCGAGGCGGCGGGCGTCTACGCCGCGCCCTTCGTGCGCGACACCTGGGCCGAGATCCGGGGCGAGCGCAATGAGCCGCGGGCCGGTCCGGACTATGCCGCCACCCTGGCGCCGCACTACTTCAACTATCGCAAGACCTCGATCTACGCCGGGTCGAACGAGATCCAGCACAACATCATGGCCAAGATGGTGCTTGGCCTCTGACACGGGAGGCGGGCGTGTACGCAGGCTTTGAGAAGGCCCTGGAGGCGGCGGTCGCCTCCGGGCGGATCGCCGGCGCGGTGGCCGCCGTGGCCGACCGAGACGGGGTGACCTATACCCGCCAGGCCGGGGTCCGGCAGGCAGGCGAACCTGCGGCCATGACCCAGGACACCATCTTCTGGCTGGCCAGCATGACCAAGGCGGTGGTCTCGGTCGCGGCCCTGCGCGAGGTGGAGGCCGGGCGGCTCGGCCTGGACGGGGACCTGTCAGGCCTCCTGCCCGAATTCGCCGACCTGAAGGTGCTGGAGGGCTTCGGCGAGGACGGGGCGCCGCGCCTCAGGCCCGCCCGCCGGGCGCCGACCCTGCGGGACCTGCTCACCCACACCTCGGGCTTTGGCTACGGCTTCCTGAGCGAAGACCTGACCCGCTGGCACGCGGCCACCGGCGCCGCCGATCCGAACGGCGGGACCCGGGTGGCGCACGTCCTGCCCCTGCTGCATGAGCCGGGTGAGGCCTGGAGCTACGGCATCGGCATCGACTGGGCGGGCCTTGCGGTGGAGGCCGCCAGCGGCCAGCGCCTGGACGCCTATCTCTCCGAGCACATCCTGGGGCCCCTCGGCATGACCGACACCGGGTTTGCCCCGGTGGACCCGACCCGCCGCGCCGTGGCGCACCTGCGGGTGGAGGGGACCCTCTTCCCGGCCCCGACCCCGCCCGGCGGGACGGATGCCGAGGTCCTGTCCGGCGGCGGCGGCCTGCACGGCACGGCGCCGGACTATATCCGCTTCCTGCGAATGCTGCTGAACGGCGGCGAGCTGGACGGGGCGCGGGTGCTGAAGCCGGAGACCGTGCGGTCGCTCAGCGAGGTGCAGACGGGGCCGCTGAAGGCCGGCGCCTTCAAGACCGCCAACGGCGTCCTGACCACCGACTTTGACCTCTATCCGGACATGCTGACCGGGCACGGCCTCGCCACCGTCGTCACCCCCGAGGCGACGAAGGAGGGGCGCAGTCCCGGCGCCCTCAACTGGGCGGGGATCTTCAACACCTACTTCTGGGCGGACCCGGAGGCGGGCAAGGCCGGGGTGCTGCTGACCCAGCTCATGCCCTTCGGCGACCCGGACGTCCTGGCCCTGCTGAGGGCGCTGGAGAAGGGCGCCTAGGGCGGGAGCCGTTGACCCCCTCCGTCCCGCTTCGCGGTCCACCTCCCCCTGGGGGGAGGAATTAGAGCGCCATTGCTCCCCCAAGGGGGAGCTCCCGGCGAAGCCGGGTGAGGGGGTCAGTCCCCCTCGCCGTTCCCATCCCTAGAGCCGGGAGGGGATGACCACCTGCATGCTCTCGTAGCCCTTCACGAAGGACGAGTAGACGCGCTGGGGTTCTTCGACGACCTGGATTTCCGGGAAGCGCTGGAGAATTTCTTCCCAGAGAATCTTCAGTTGCAGCTCGGCCAGGCGGTTGCCCACGCAGCGGTGGATGCCGAAGCCGAAGGACAGGTGCTGGCGCGGGCGCTCGCGGTCGATGATGAAGGCGTCGGGGTTCTCGATGACCTCGTCGTCCCGGTTGCCCGAGACGTACCACATGACGACCTTGTCGCCCTTGCGGATGGTCTTGCCGCCCAGCTCGATGTCCTGGAGCGCCGTGCGACGCATGTGGGCCAGGGGGGTCTGCCAGCGGATGGTCTCGGAGACCATGGAGGGGATCAGGTCCGGATTGGCCTTCAGCTTGGCGAACTGGTCCGGGAACTTGTTCATGGCGTAGACCGAGCCGGTCATGGAATTGCGTGTGGTGTCGTTGCCGCCCACGATCAGCAGGATCAGGTTCCCCAGGTATTCCATGCGGTCCATGTTCCGCGTGGCCTCGCCGTGGGCGAGCATGGAGATGAGGTCGCCCTTCGGCTCGGCGTTGACGCGCTCGTTCCAGAGCCGGGTGAAGTAGTCGACGCACTCGAAGAGATACATCTTCCGCTCGGTGTCCGGATCGTCGGTCTTGAAGTGCTTGGACGTCTTGTCCGCGGTGGCGACGTCGGACCAAAAGGTCAGCTTGCGGCGGTCCTCGAAGGGGAAGTCGAAGAGGGTCGCCAGCATCTGGGTGGTCAGCTCGATGGAGACCCGGTCCACCCAGTCGAAGGGCTGGCCGATGGGCAGGTCGTCCAGGGTGTTCTGGATCCGGCTGCGGATCAGGGGCTCCATCAGGTGCAGGTTCTGCGGCGACACGATCGGGCTGACCGTCTTGCGCTGCACGTCATGCTTGGGCTGGTCCATGGCGATGAACATGGGCAGGGTGAAGTCGTCTTCCGGATCGAACAGGGTGATGGCCGGCTCGGAGGAGAAGACGCCGTGGTTGGTGTCCACGGCCATGATGTCGTTGTACTTGGTCACCGACCAGAAGGAGCCCTGCTCGTGGTGCTCGGGCGGGTGGAAGTGGACCGGGTCCTCCTTCCGCAGGCGCTCGAAATAGGGCCAGTGGCTGTCGGTCTTGAACAGTTCCGGGTCCGCGACGTTGATGTCGTCGAGCGGGATGGAATAGGCCCGGGCGCGGGCTTCGGCCTTGAGGTCAACGGCTCCGTCGCTCATGGCGGACTCCTTGGGTCAGGGCGCAGCGGCGTCAGGGGCCGGGGCGCAATTTGAGCATTGCTCAGACCATGGCGAAGGGAGGCCCGAAAAGCAAGGCGCCCGCGCCTCCGGGCCGCCCCGGAATTTCGCCTGACGCCGGCGCGCCGACGGTGCATAAGGTCGCCCCGAAACACCGAAACCGGGGTCCGCCAGGACGGACCCGATGCAGGAGACGCCGTTCATGGCCGCCGAAGCCCTCTTCCAGCCCTGGTCCTTCAAGGGCCTCAACCTGAAGAACCGCCTCGTCATGGCGCCCATGACCCGGTCCTTCTCGCCCGACGGCGTGGTGACCGAGGACGTGGCCCAGTACTACCGTCGCCGCGCCGCCGGCGAGGTGGGCCTGATCATCACCGAGGGCACGGGGGTCGACCGCGCCGCCTCCCTGAACGACCGCAACGTCCCGCGCTTCCACGGCGAGAAGGAACTGGCCGGCTGGAAGCGTGTGGCCGACGAGGTGCACGCCGAGGGCGGCGCCATCGCCCCCCAGCTCTGGCACGTGGGCGCGGTGCGCTCGCGCGACCCGGAGTGGAACCCCGAGGGCGGCTATGACAGCCCCTCGGGCCTGTCGAGCCCGGGCAAGAAGTTCGGCGAGGGCATGAGCGAAGAGGCCGTGGCCGACGCCATCGACGCCTTCGCCCGCGCCGCGGCCGACGCCAAGCGCCTGGGCTTCGAGACCATCGAACTGCATGGCGCCCACGGCTACCTGATCGACCAGTTCTTCTGGGACGGCACAAATGCGCGCGAGGACGCCTACGGCTCGAAGGACCTGCCTGGCCGGGCCCGCTTCGCCGCCGACATCCTCCGGGCCGTGCGCAAGGCGGTGGGGCCGGACTATCCGGTGATCATCCGCATCAGCCAGTGGAAGCAGCAGGACTTCACCGTGAAGATGGCGCCGACGCCCAAGGAACTGGAGGCCTGGCTGACGGCCCTGACCGACGCCGGCGCCGACATCCTGCACTGCTCGCAGCGCCGCTTCTGGGAGCCGGAGTTCGAGGGCTCGGACCTCAACTTCGCCGGCTGGGCCAAGAAGCTGACCGGCGTGCCGACCATCACGGTGGGCTCGGTGGGCCTGTCGGGCGAGTTCGTGGCGGCCTACGCCGGCGAGGCCTCCCAGCCTGCCTCCATCGACGACCTGCTGCGGCGCCTGGAGCGGGAGGAGTTCGACCTGGTGGCCGTGGGCCGGGCCCTGCTGCAGGACCCGAACTGGGCGGTGAAGATCCACCAGGGCCGCAATGACGAGCTCCTGAGCTTTGACCGCACGGCCATGGCCAGCCTGTCCTGAGGCCGCAAGGCCCCGGCCTTCTCAGGCCGGGGTCATCGCCTGGTCGGGATGGGTGACGTACCAGTCGAGGTCGACCAGGGTGGTGGCCCAGGCCGCCTCCCATTCCGGCCGCCAGTCGTCGCCGCAGACCTCGCGGACCGAGTCCCGCACGGTGGCGAAGAAGGTGCGGAAGACGTCCGGCGGGACGTCGTAACCCTCGTGCACCACCACCTCGCTCTGGATGAGGGTGCGGGAATAGAGGCGCTCGCCCACGAAATCGAGGATGGCCTGGAGCACCCGGGTCAGCATCTCGCCGCGGATCTGGTGGTTCTGGTCCCGCCAGAAGAGGACCTCCATCTCCGGCTGCTCGCTGAAGAGGCGGTCATAGACCACCGGCGTCAGGTCCTCGCAGAGCTCGCCCGCCCGCTCGAGGCTGGCGACGATGTCGGGCTCATGGGGGTCGGGCGCTCGGGGCATCCGGGCCTCAGGCGTTGAAGTTGAGCTTCAGGCCCGGCCGCGGCCAGGTCGCGCGGTAGAGCTTGCCGGTGGCCGAGGCGGTGATCCAGGCCGTGCGCATGTCGGCCCCGCCGAAGCAGATGTTGGTGGTGACCAGGTCCGGCACCGGGAAGTGCTCCACCGACCCGTCCGGGTCGAAGGCGGTGATCCCGCCATTGATGATGGTGGCCACGCAGACCTTGCCGCCGGCCTCCACCGCCAGGCTGTCGAGCAGCTGGTATCCGGGCAGGTTGCAGACGACGCGGCCGGGGGCGAAGCCGTCCGGCGGGCCCAGCACGCCGGTCTCGGCGACGTCGAAGGCCCAGAGCCGGCCGAGGTTGGTGTCGGCCAGGTAGACGACCTTCTCGTCCGGAGAGAGGCCGATGCCGTTGGGCGAGATCAGGTGGTCGCGCTGGCGGCTGATGTGGCTGCCGTCGATCTTCGCATAGTAGATCGCCCCGAACTTGCGCCCCTCGGGGGTGGAGCAGCCATGGTCGGAGAACCAGAAGCCGCCCTGCCGGTCGAAGACGATGTCGTTGGGACCCACCAGCTTCTTGCCGTCGCACTCGGTGTAGAGGGTCTTCAGCTCACCGGTCTTCAGGTCGAAGCGCTGGATGTAGCCGCCGGTGTGCGAGGGCGGGGTCGGGCCGGGGATGGTCATGCCCTGGTTGTCCAGCCACTCGAAGGAACCGCCGTTGTTGGTGATGTAGATGGCGCCGTCCGGGCCGATGGCCGCGCCGTTCGGCCCGCCGCCGGTGTTGACCAGGATCTCCTTGGACCCGTCAGGCTTCACCCGGGTGAGGGTCTGGCGCTTGATCTCGGTGAGGATCACCGAGCCGTCGTTCATGGCGATGGGGCCTTCCGGAAACTGGAAGTCCTCGGCGATCAGCTGCAGGTCCATGGCCCGTCTCCTCCCGGGATTGTCATTGGCGGGGACTATGGGCGAGGGCCGCGGCGAGGGAAAGGGCCTCAGGCCCGCTCCAGCACCCGGAAGGTTACGGGATAGTCGTCGCCCTCGCCGGCGGGCAGGTCCTCGCGGCGGACCTCGCGCCAGCGGCTCTCGTCGAAGGGGGCCAAGAGGATGTCGCCCTCCACCTCGGCGTGGACCTCGGTCAGGTAGATGCGCCGGGCGCGCTGCAGGGCCAGGGCGAAGAGCGAGGCGCCGCCGATCACGCAGACCTCGCTGGCGCCGTCCTCCTCGGCCTGCTCGCGGCCGATGGCCACGGCCTCGGAGAAGTCCTCGCAGACCACGCAGCCGTCGGGGGCGTAGGAGGCGTCGCGGGACAGGACGATGTTGGTGCGGCCCGGAAGCGGCTTGCGGGGCAGGCTCTCCCAGGTCAGGCGGCCCATGATGACCGGCTTGCCCATGGTCAGGGCGCGGAAGCGGGCGAGGTCGGACTTCAGCCGCCAGGGCAGGGCGCCGGCGCGGCCAATGACGCCGTTGCGGGCCCGGGCGATGGGGCCGGCGGTGAGGAGGGGGGCGGCCATCGCCCTCAGACCGCGATGGGGGCGGAGATGGCCGGGTGGGCCTTGTAGCCCTTGAACTTCACGTCGCCCGGCTCGAAGGCGAAGAGGTCGTCGCGGGCCGCCAGCTCCAGCCGGGGCGGCGCCAGGGGCTCGCGCGTGAGCTGCTCGCGGGCCTGGTCCAGGTGGTTCAGGTAGAGGTGGGCGTCACCCAGGGTGTGGACGAAGTCGCCGGCCTCCAGCCCCGTCACCGCCGCCACCATGTGCGTCAGCAGGGCGTAGGAGGCGATGTTGAAGGGCACCCCCAGGAAGACGTCCGCCGAGCGCTGGTAGAGCTGGCAGGAGAGGCGCCCGTTGGCCACGTGGAACTGGAAGAGGCAGTGGCAGGGCGGCAAGGCCATGTCGTCCACGTCCGCCGGGTTCCAGGCGGTGACGATGTGGCGGCGGCTCTCGGGGCTGCGCTTCAGCCCTTCGACCAGGGCGGCCATCTGGTCGATGGCCCGGCCGTCCGGGGCGGCCCAGGAGCGCCATTGACGGCCATAGACCGGCCCCAGCTCGCCCTCGGCGTCGGCCCACTCGTCCCAGATGCTGACCCCTCGCTCCTGCAGCCAGCGGACATTGGTCTCGCCGCGCAGGAACCAGATCAGCTCGACCACGATGGAGCGCCTGTGCAGGGTCTTGGTGGTCAGGAGGGGAAAGCCGCGCGAAAGGTCAAAGCGCATCTGCCGGCCGAAGACCCCCCGCGTGCCGACGCCGGTGCGGTCCGGCCGGTCGACCCCGTTGGCCAGGATGTCGGCCAGCAGGTCGAGATAGGGCTGCTCGAGCGCCGGCCCGACCACAGCGGAAGTCTCGGGGGCGTCGATGCGGGCGGGCGCGTTCATGGAGGCTCCGGAAGGTTGCCTAGGGGACCCGATTCGGGCGGGGCCGGGAACCGTCCGAGGGGGGCAAGTCCACAGGACCGGCGGAGTTATCCCGCGAATCCGCCGTCGGAGAGGTAGGCCAGCTCGGCCGGCGTGCTCTCCCGGCCCAGGGCGGCGTTGCGGTGGGGGAACCGGCCGAAGCGGTCGATGATGTCCCGGTGCATCTCGGCGAAGCGCAGGATCTCGGTGTCGCCGGTCTCGGCGCAGAGAGCCTGGATAAGGCGCACACAGTCGGCCTGGTCGACGGGGTCCTCGGAGTGCTCCAGCGGCATGTAGACGAAATGGCGCAGCTCGAGTTCGACCTGCAGGTCGAAGCCCCGGCGCAGGGCGGTGCGGGTGGCGCGCCGGGCCTTGCCGTCGGTGGCGAAGGCGTGGGCGCTGTCGCGGTAGATGTTGCGGGGGATCTGGTCGAGCAGGAGGATCAGGGCCAGGGCCGGCTCGGCCTCCTGCACCCAGTCGTCATACTGGCCCCGGGCGGCGGCGAGGTGCACGGGCTCGAACCTCAGGCGCAGGGCGTCGTCGAAGGCGACGTCCTTGCGGAACCATCGGCGTGGGCCCGCATTGCGCCAGTAACCGACGACATCCAGGGGCAGGGCGGGCATCTTCACGGACCTCTTCGGGCGGCGGCGTTCAAGCGCGGTTCAGATTGGTCTTCCTAATCCTAAGCGTGCGGGGGCGACAACCGCGCGGAGGCCCCCCGGCGTCCGCACTCGGAGGCAAGGACCATGAACCGTCATTCGGCCAGCGCATCCCTCCTGACCCTGATCCTGGCCCTGGGCCTTGTCGGGGCGTCTTCGGCGTTGGCCCAGGAAGCCGGCGAGGGCGAGGGCCGCCCCGACCGCCGGGAGGACTTCCAGCCGCCCCGCGAGGACGGCCCGCGCCTTGACCGGCGCGAGGCGCCGGCGCCCCCCTTCGCGCCCCCGCCTTCAGCCCGGCCCGAACCCCGGCCCGAACCCCGGCCGGATTCCGGCGCGCCGCCGCAGGCCTGGGGCCGCTACGGCCAGCCCCGGGAGGCGCGCCCCGATCCTGCGCCCGGCGGCGGCGGGGACCGGCCCGGCCGGGAGTCCGGCGGGCGGGACGGCGACCGGCGTGAAGGCGGCGACCGCGGCCGCCATGACGATCGGCGCTATGACGGTTCTCGCCATGACGGATACCGCTACGACGGCTACAGGCCAGACGGCTACAGGCCAGACGGGTACAGGCCAGACGGTTATCGGCCAGACGGCTATCGTTACGACTACCGTCCTGATGGCCGCCGCTACGACGGCTATCGCCATGATGGCCGGCGGCCGCCGCGTTACGATCCCCGGTGGTATCCGCCGGTCTGGATTCCGCCCTACCGCTACCGGGGCGACCCCTGGTCTCCGCCGCCGGGCTTCTCCTATCGCCGCTGGTCCTATGGCGAGGTCCTGCCCTGGACCTGGTGGACCCCGCGCTACCGGATCGACTCCTGGTGGGTCTATGGCCTGCCGGTCCCGCCGGTCGGCTTCGCCTGGGTGCGGCTGGGGCGCGACGCCGTGATGGTGGACCTCTGGACCGGGCGCATCGTCCAGGTGGCCTTCAGCCTCTTCTGGTAGGGTCGGGAGGGCCCGGCCCTCTGGGCTGCGTCCCGGAGGGCCGGCCTTGCTTGACGCGGCGGGAAATTTCCCCTTCAAGCGGCGGGCTTTTGCGCGGCCGGCCCAGCGGCCCCGCGCCCGTCTTGTCCAAAGGAGACCGCCCATGCGCGTCTATTACGATCGCGACGCCGACCTCGCCCGCATTCTGGACAAGAAGATCGCCATTGTAGGCTACGGCTCGCAGGGCCGGGCCCACGCCCTGAACCTGCGCGACTCCGGCGTGAAGAACGTTGCCGTCGCCCTGCGGCCCGATTCCGCCACCGCCCGCAAGGTCGAGGCCGACGGCCTGAAGGTGATGAGCGTGGCCGAGGCCGCCAAGTGGGCCGACGCCCTGATGGTGCTGGCGCCCGACGAGCTTCAGCGCGGCATCTACAACGCCGAGATCGCCCCCAACCTGCGGGACGGCGCGGCCCTGCTGTTCGCCCACGGCCTGAACATCCACTTCAACCTCATCGAGCCCAAGTCCACGGTGGACGTGCTGATGATCGCCCCCAAGGGCCCCGGCCACACCGTGCGCGGCGAGTACGAGAAGGGCGGCGGCGTGCCCTGCCTGATCGCCATCCACCAGAACCCCACCGGCAACGCCCTCGACTTCGGCCTGGCCTACGCCTCGGCCATCGGCGGCGGTCGCTCGGGCGTGATCGAGACCAGCTTCCGCGAGGAGTGCGAGACCGACCTGTTCGGCGAGCAGGCCGTTCTGTGCGGCGGCCTGGTTGAGCTGATCCGCGCCGGCTTCGAGACCCTGGTCGAGGCGGGCTACGCCCCCGAGATGGCCTATTTCGAGTGCCTGCACGAGGTGAAGCTGATCGTCGACCTCATCTACGAGGGCGGCATCGCCAACATGAACTACTCGATCTCGAACACCGCCGAGTACGGCGAGTACGTGACCGGCCCGCGGATAATCACCCCCGACACCAAGGCCGAGATGAAGCGCGTTCTGGAGGACATCCAGTCCGGCCGCTTCGTGCGCGACTTCATGCTGGAGAACGCGGCCGGCCAGCCCAGCTTCAAGGCCACCCGCCGCCGCGCCTCCGAGCACGGCATCGAGGACGTGGGCGCCCGCCTGCGCGCCATGATGCCCTGGATCAGCAAGAACAAGCTGGTGGATACCGAGAGGAACTGATCCGCGGAATCCCGAACCCCTCATTCCTCCCCCAAGGGGGAGGTGGACCGCGCGCAGCGGGCCGGAGGGGGTCAACGGCGTCCGGGATTGACCCCCTCACCCGGCTTCGCCGGGAGCTCCCCCTTGGGGGAGCAATTGGCTCATCATTCCTTCCCCAAGGGGGAGGTGGACCGCGCAGCGGGCCGGAGGGGGTCAACGGCGACCGGGATTGACCCCCTCACCGGGCTTCGCCCGGAGCTCCCCCTTGGGGGAGCAATTACGCTCCAATTCCTCCCCCGAGGGGGAGGTGGACCGCGCAGCGGGCCGGAGGGGGTCAACGGCGACCGGGATTGACCCCCTCACCCGGCTTCGCTGGGAGCTCCCCCTTGGGGGAGCAATCGGTTCTGCATCCGTCCCCTAAAGCGCCCCCGCCGCCAGGGCGTAGAGGGGCAGGCCCAGGATCAGGTTGAAGGGGAAGGCCACGCCGAGCGCGAGGCCGAGATAGACGCCGGGGCGGGCTTCGGGCAGGGCCGTGCGCATGGCGGCGGGCGCGGCGATGTAGGAGGCCGAGGCGGCCAGCAGGATCAGGAGGGCGCTGTCGCCGGGTGCGAGGCCGGCGAGGCGTGAGGCGACGTAGCCCGCGCAGGCGCCCGCCAGGGGCAGGGCGATCCCCAGGGCCAGGACCCGGGCGGGCGGCCTTCCCGCGTCGGTGAGGCTGCGGGCGGCGGCAAGGCCCATGTCCAGCAGGAAGAGGCAGAGGGCGCCCTGGAAGAGGGGGTTCACGAAGATGTCCAGCCGGGCCATGCCGCGCTCGCCCGTCGTCAGGCCGATCAGGAAGCTGCCCACCAGCATAAGGGCCGGGCCGCCGAGGAAGACTTCGCGCAGGATGCTTCCCATGCCGTGGCCGGCGCCGGAGCCTTCCGCCGCGCGCCGGGCGATGATGAGGGCGGTGAGGATGGCCGGGGCCTCCATGATGGCGAGGACCGCCGTCATGTAGCCGCTGAAGACCACGCCGTGAGCGGCCAGGAAGTCGGATCCCGCCGCGTAGGTGACCACCGAGACCGAGCCGAAGGCCGCCGCCGTGGCCGCCGCCGAGGCCCGCTCCAGCCCGCCGAGACGCCTCAGGACCGGATAGGCGACCAGGGGCCAGGTCAGGGACAGGAGGAGGCCGGCGATCCCGGCCCGCACGAAGCCCTCGCTGAGCCCGGCCTCCGCCGCCTCGACCCCGCCCTTGAAGCCGATGCAGAGCATCAGGAAGAGGGACAGGGTGCGGCTGGTGGAGGCCGGCAGCGACAGGTCTGACTTCGCGAAGCCGCCAAAGAGGCCGAGGACAAAGAAGAGGATGGCCGGCGCGAGCAGGTTCTGGGCGCCGAGGGCGGCGGCGGAGGTCAGGGCTTCGGGCATGGAAATCCGGATGATCAGCGCGCCCCCCCGGGCGCCGGGAGCGGACGTCTAGGGCGCGTCGCGGGACAAGGGGCGTTGAAAGGTGCTATTCCTGCAATGAGCAAAACTCATGAAGGACCGGGGCCATGCCGCGCGACGTCAACCTGGACCTCGACCTGGTCCGCACCTTCGTGACCATCGCCGACACCCGCAGCTTCACCCGCACGGGGGAGCGGCTTGGGCGCAGCCAGTCGGCGATCAGCCTGCAGGTCCGGCGGCTGGAGGAGCGGCTGGGGGTGAAGCTGCTGGCCCGCGACCCGCGCCGGGTGGGCCTGACCGAGGCGGGGGAGGCCTTCCTGCCCAAGGCACGGCGGCTGCTGAGGGTGAATGACGAGATCCTCGCCGAGCTGACGGGCGAGGACCTGGAGGGCGAGGTCCGGCTGGGTGCGCCGGAGGACTTCGCCACCGTGCACCTGCCGGACATACTGGGCGCCTTCGCCCGGGCCCATCCCCGGGTGGCCCTGGCGGTGACCTGCGACCTGACGCTGAACCTTCTGGATCGGCTGCAGGCCGGCGCCCTGGACCTGGCCCTGGTCAAGCGCGAGCCCCTGGGGCCGGACCTGGGGGTGCGGGTCTGGCGCGAGCCCCTGGTCTGGGTGGCGGCCGACCGGGCGGTGCTGAGGCCCGATGAGCCCGCGCCCCTGGTGATCGCCCCGGCCCCCTGCGTCTACCGGCGCCGCGCGGTGGCGGCCCTGGAGGCGCGGGCGCGCACCTGGCGGGCGGCCTACACCAGCCCCTCCCTGGCGGGCCAGCATGCGGCCCTGCGCGCCGGGCTGGGCCTGACCGTCCTGCCCCGGGAGATGGTTCCCGACGACCTGGTCCTGCTGGGCGAGGCCGACGGCCTGCCGCCCCTGGAGGACGCCGAGATCGCCCTGTTGAAGGCGCGCGGCGGGGCGCCCCGGGCGGCGGACCGGCTGGCGGAGTTCGTCCTCGCGTCCCTGGACCGGCGCTCGGCCCGGCCGGCGGGCTAGTTCCTGCCCCCATGTGGAGGAAGTGGGTCAGCTGAGGGGCGGTTGACCCCCTCACCGACCTTCGGTCGGAGCTCCCCCTTGGGGGAGCAATGGCTCTCTAATTCCTCCTCCCAGGGGGAGGAGGACCGCGCAGCGGGACGGAGGGGGGTCTGCTGAGGGGCCGTCTCAGTCCCAGCCCAGCGGCGCGGCGTCGCGCAGGATGGCGTCGGCCTCGGGGGTGTGCTTGCCCTCGCCGTCGGGGTGCAGGACGAGGGCCGGCAGGAGAACCAGGGGCGCGCGGCCGCCGCGCACCGCCCGCACGATCACCCGGCTGGCGGGCGAGGCGGCGCGGGGCTGGACCGGCCGGATTCGGAGGGAGCCGCACCGGGGCGCGAGGCCGGCCAGGAGGTCGGCCAGCCGGTCGGCGCGGTGGATGATCGTGATCGTCCCGCCGTCGCGCACGGCCTTGAGGAGAAAGCCCGTCCAGGCCGCCAGGCCGTCGGCCGCCATCCAGGCGCGGGTCTTCTCCGGTGCGGGGCCGCGCAGGGCCCTGGGGTCGTCGAAGAAGGGCGGGTTGCAGAGGGCGGCGTCGAAGCGGGGCAGGCCCAGGCGGGCGAAGGGCAGGGCGACGTCGCCGCCGAGGGCCTCCACCTGGTCTGACAGGCCGTTCAGGTCGATATTGGCCCGGGCGAGGGCCAGGGCTTCCGGGTCCGCCTCGATCCCGGTGAAGCGCGCCTGCGGCCTTCGGACCGCGGCCGCCAGCATGACGGCGCCCGGGCCGCAGCCCAGGTCCAGCACCCGATCCCCCGGACGGGCGTCGCAGGCCGCCGCCAAGAGGGCCGCGTCCATGCCCGCCCGGTAGCCCCGGGCGGACTGGAGGAGCCGGACCCGGCCCCCGAGGATTGCGTCCGACTGGCTTGGGTCCGTCATGCGTTTGCGCCAAAAACCCCGGTTGGGCATTGTGCCGGCGAGGCGCCTGCCTTATCGCGTTCGGCATGTCGTCCGCAACGCAAGCCGCCGAACCGGTCGCCCGCAGCGCACCCTCCATTGCGGGCCTGACCCGCCTCGCCCAGCGCGACATGGAGGGCGTGGACGCCCTGATCCGCAACCGCATGCAGAGCCCGGTGTCGGTGATCCCGGCCCTGGCCGAGCACCTGATCGGCGGGTCAGCCAAGCGCCTGCGTCCCCTCCTGACCATCGCCGCGGCGCGGCTGGCGGGGGCGAGGGACGACGCCTGCCTGAACCTGGCGGCGGCGGTGGAGTTCATCCACACGGCCACCCTGCTGCATGACGACGTGATCGACTCCTCCGAGCTGAGGCGCGGCAAGGTGGCGGCCCACCTGATCTGGGGCGCCCCGGCCAGCGTGCTGGTGGGCGACTTCCTGTTCGCCCGGTCCTTCGAGCTGATGGTCGAGGCCGGGTCCATGCCGGCCCTGGAGATCCTGGCCCGGGCCAGCCGGGTGATCGCCGAGGGCGAGGTCCTGCAGCTGACCCGCGCCCACGACCTGGACCTGCCCCAGGAAACCTACCTCGAGATCATCGGCGCCAAGACCGCCGAGCTGTTCGCCGCCGCCTCGGAGGCCGGGGCGGTGTCGGCGGGGGCGCCGGCCGCGACCTGCGCCGCCCTGCGCCGGTTTGGCCGCAACCTCGGCCTGGCCTTCCAGCTGGTGGACGACGCCCTGGACTATTCGGGGGCGAGCGAGACCCTGGGCAAGAACCCTGGCGACGACTTCCGGGAGGGTAAGGCGACCCTGCCCCTGCTGCTGGCCATTGCCCGGACGGGCGAGGCGGAAAAGGCCTTCTGGGAGCGGACCATCGACCGGCGCGAGCAGACCGAGGCCGATTTCGAGCGCGCCCGCCTGCTCGTCTCCGGCTGCGGCGCCCTGGACTCCACCCTGGCCCTGGCCGAGGACTACGCCGCCGACGCCAAGGCGGCGCTGGCGGGCTTCGAAGGCGCCGACGGTTGGAAGGCCGCCCTGGTCGAGCTGGCCGACTTCGCCGTCTGGCGGCGGATGTAGGCGCCCGGGCGCGGCTGAGCCGCCCTTGACCCCCTCACCCGGCTTCGCCGGGAGCTCCCCTTGGGGGAGCAATCAAGCGCTCTCTAATTCCTCCCCCAAGGGGGAGGTGGCGCGCGCAGCGCGACGGAGGGGGTCTACCGAGGCGACTTAGCCCGGCGAGATCATCTTCTCGGGGCGGACGACCGCGTCGAACTCCTCGTTGGTGACATAGCCGCCGCCGACGGCCTCCTCGCGCAGGGTGGTGCCGTTCTTGTGGGCGGTCTTGGCGATCTTGGCCGCGGCGTCGTAGCCGATCTTGGGCGCGAGGGCCGTGACCAGCATCAGGGAGCGCTCGAGGGCGGCCTTGATGTTGTCCTCGCGTGCCTCGATTCCGACCACACAGTTGTCGGTGAAGGAGACGGCGGCGTCGGCCAGCAGGCGGCAGGACTGCAGGAAGTTGTAGGCCATGACCGGGTTGAAGACGTTCAGCTCGAAGTGGCCCGAGGCGCCGGCGAAGGTCAGTGTGGCGTGGTTTCCGAAGACCTGGGTGCAGACCATGGTCAGGGCCTCGCACTGGGTCGGGTTGACCTTGCCCGGCATGATGGACGAGCCGGGCTCGTTCTCGGGCAGGGACAGCTCGCCCAGGCCGGACCGGGGGCCGGAGCCCAGGAAGCGGATGTCGTTGGCGATCTTGAACAGGGAGCCGGCGACGGTGTTCAGGGCGCCGTGGCTGAAGACCATGGCGTCGTGGGCGGCCAGGGCCTCGAACTTGTTGGGCGCCGAGACGAAGGGCAGGCCGGTGATCGCGGCGATCTTGGCCGCGACCAGCTCGGCGAAGCCGACGGGGGCGTTGAGGCCGGTGCCGACCGCCGTACCGCCCTGGGCCAGCTCGAGCAGGCCCGGCTGGCACAGGCGGATGCGCTTCAGGCCATTCTCGACCTGCTGGGCGTAGCCGGAGAACTCCTGGCCGAGGGTCAGGGGCGTGGCGTCCTGGGTGTGGGTGCGGCCGATCTTGATGATGGGCTCGAAGGCGACCTGCTTGGCGCGCAGGGCGGCAAGGAGGTGCTCCAGGGCCGGAAGGACGTCGTGGTGCACCTGCTCGGCGGCGGCGATGTGCATGGCCGTCGGATAGGTGTCGTTGGACGACTGGCTCATGTTGACATGGTCGTTCGGGTGGACCGGCGTCTTGGAGCCCATCTCGCCGCCCAGCATCTCGATGGCGCGGTTCGAGATGACCTCGTTGGCGTTCATGTTCGACTGGGTGCCCGAGCCGGTCTGCCAGACCGACAGGGGGAAGTGGGCGTCGAGCTTGCCGTCGATCACCTCCTGGGCGGCGGCGACGATGGCCTGGCCGATCTTCGGGTCCAGCCGGCCCAGCTCCACATTGGCCTCTGCGGCGGCGCGCTTGACGATGCCGAGGGCGCGGACGACGGGCCGGGGCTGCTTTTCCCAGCCGATCTTGAAATTGCCGAGGCTGCGCTGGGCCTGGGCGCCCCAGTAGACGGAGGCGTCGACCTCGATGGGGCCGAAGGTGTCGGTTTCAGTGCGGGTCTTGCTCATGGCGGGCCTCCGGTCGAATGTGCCCACCGTTTAGCGGAGACCGGCCAGACTTCAAGGCGGCCGCCGCCGGAGGATGGCCATGGACGCGGGCTGGACCCATCACGGCAAGGTGCGCGCCCGCGAGCACGAGGGGGCCATCGAGGTGGTCGTCGACGGCCTGACCACCCAGACGCGCTACTACAAGCCCCTGATCTACGAGTTCTTCCGCAAGGCCTGGCGGGGCGGCCGGCCGGCCTGGGGGGAGTTCTCGGTCGAGATCGTGATGGACTATGTGGGCGATCCGCCCTGGATGGACCTGGACAACCTGGCCAAGGCCCTGCTGGACGCCATCAAGGGCTATGTCTTCCACGACGACGCCCAGGTGGCGCGCCTGCTGGTGGAGCGCCGGGCCGGCGAGCGCGAGCGGATCTCGATCCGGGTGCGCCGGCTTGGGGACGGGCCGGACAGGGCTGCCTGAGAAGGGGCGGCCTGAAGAGGGCGGCCTGAATAGGGGCGGCCTGAAGGCAGGGCCCTGAAACGCGAAACGGCCGCATCCCGGGGGTGGGGATTCGGCCGCTCGGTCGCCCGCAAGGGCGGTAAGTCAGCGGTACTGCTGGAGCCGCGTGGTCCGGAGCCCGGCCATGCCGTGCTTCTCGATGGACTTCTGCCAGGCCTGGAACTCTTCCTGCGTCAGGGAGTACCGGTCGCAAGCCTGTTCGAGGCTGAGCAGCCCGCCGCGGACGGCGGCCACCACCTCGGCCTTGCGGCGGATCACCCAGCGCCCCGTGTCCGGGGGCGGCAGGTCGCGGATCGTCAGCTGGGCGCCGGTGGGGCCGATGACATAGGCCTCCCCCCGGCTGTTGGTCCGCAGCTGCGGCTGTTGTTGCTGATACATGGCTTTACGCCCTTCCCACCATCAGGTCTTGGACCCACTTTGGCGGGCATCGCATAACGCCCGGTGAAAAATCGTAGTAAACAAAGACCTAATCACAGCTTCCCCCATGTATTAAACCGATACAGTCAAGATGTCTGGCGACGTTAAATCGTGTTAACTTCAAGACTTATCGCTTAATATTGATCAATTCCTCCAGCATCTGGTCGGCTGTGGTGATGATCTTCGAAGAGGCCGAATAGGCTCTTTGAGTGGTGATGAGGCCGGTGAACTCTGCAGACAGGTCCACGGTGGAGGCTTCCAATGCAGAGGACTGGATTTTCCCGGCGCCGCCGAGTTGAGGCTGCTTCACTGAATACTCGCCGGACTCCGTCGACTGGACGTAGGCGTTGCCGCCCACCGCATCGAGGCCGTCGGGGTTGGCGAAGGTGGCGAGGCCGATCTGGGCCACCAGGCGGACGAGGTTGTTGTCGAAGATGGCCGAGACCTTGCCGTCCTCGGCGACTTCCACGCCCACCACGTTGCCGACGGGGGCGCCGTTCGGATTGATCGAGGCCACGGTGGATGTCGCCGCGAACTGGGTGAACCGGTCGATGTCCAGGTCGATGCTCGCCGCCTCGATGCCGAGGGCCGAGGCCCACCGGAGGCCGGCGCCGGCCGAGGAGGCGGCGAGGGCGATGTTGGGCGGGTTGCCGACGCCGGCGGTGACGCCGAACAGGGTCGAGCCCGCCTCGTCGAAGGAGCCGTCGGAGTTGAAGCGCATGATGCCCTGGGCGATCTGGCCGGGCCGGGCGGCGCCCGCCACGTCGGAGGCCGGGACAGAGTAGATCTCGGCGTGCCAGGCGTTGGCGGCGCTGGAGTCCTTCAGGAAGGCCATGGCCAACCGCCGGGTGCCGCCGCCGGAGTCGATGACATTCATCTGGAAGGTGAAGTCGGGCTTGGTGCCGGTGGTCGGGTTGTTGGCGTAGTCCGACAGGGAGGCGACGGTGGCCCCGTTGTAGGTGGCGTCGCCCACCGACCCGGTAATGCCGCGCTTGTCCAGGTTGGCGTTGATGATGACGTTGGACGTCTGCAGGACCTGGGCGCCCAGATCCTTGATGTTGATGGAGTTCATCTGCGTCAGGTCGGACGGGTCGGTGAAGATGTTCCCGGTCGCGTCCGAGGGCCAGCCCTGCAGGTAGTATCCGGAGTCATTCACCAGGTAGCCGTCGGAATCCACGCTGAACGAGCCGGAACGGGTAAAGTACCGCGGGTCCTGCGTGGTCAGGTCTGTGCCCTTGTCGGTGACGACAAAGAAGCCGTTGCCGGCGATGGCGAGGTCGGTCGCCGAGGAGGCCGACTGGATCAGGCCCTGGTTGGCGATGAAGTTGCGGGTCACCGCCTCGACGCCGCCGGCGGAGTACCGGCCCTTGACCACCTGCGAGGTGACCACATTGGCGAAGTTGATCTGGGTCCGCTTGTAGGCGGTGGTGTTGGTGTTGGCGATGTTGTCGGAGATCGCCGCCAGGGATGCCGAGTTGGCGATCAGGCCGGAGACGCCGGCGAGAAGGGCGCTGTTGATGCTCATGGTGTCTGTTTCCCGGGGGGTTGGCGCTTGAGGGGGCGGCGGCCTAGGCGGGCTGCCGGACGGAGGTGACGGCGGTCCAGGGCACCCGGGTTCCGCCAATGGAGAGGATGGACTGGCCTGCCGACTGCTCGACGCCGGTCACGACGCCGCGCTGGAAGACCTTGGAGGTGATCGTGGCGCCGGAGGCGTCGGTCGGGGTGATCCGGAGGCTGTACTCGCCCCCGTCCTGGCGCTTCAGGCCCGTCAGGTCGGACCCGTTCCAGGTGAAGGCCTGGTCGCCGGCCTTGAGGTTGGTCGGCGCCGAGACGGCCACGGTGCGGCCGTTGGAGTCGAGGACCTCGATCTTCACCGAGGCGGCGTCGCGGCCGAGGTTGTAGGACCAGTTCGCCCTGCCGCCCGAGAGGGTGGCCTTGGCGCTGTCGGCGGTGACCTCGCGGCCGATCACCGACACCGCCTGGGCCATGCCCGTGCCGGTGTTGGAGACCAGCTGCTTGAGCAGGTCATTGGAGTACAGTTGCTGCTGCACACCGGTCATCTGCACCAGCTGCTGGGTGAACTGGTTGGAGTCCAGGGGCGAGAGCGGGTCCTGGTTCTGGATCTGGGTGGTGAGCAGCTTGAGGAAGGTGTCGTAGCTGCTGGCCAACTGGGCCTTGCCCAGGGCGCCGATGTCCTGGGTCTTGGCGGGAGTTGCGGTCGTGGGCGTGACGGCCATGGCTTCAGATCCTGATGTCGACGCCGGAGCGGGCGGCCATCCGCCGTCCGCTCAGGGCTTCGGTAATGTCGGAGGGGACTTCCCGGCCCGCCTCGCGCTCCGGCGCGGCGGGGGCGGGGTTGCGGCCGTCCCGGGCGTCGGCCCAGCCAGGGTTGCGGCCCTGGGAGCGGTCGCCGGCAACGTCGAAGGTCAGGCCGCCGGACAGGTTGAAGCCGGCGCTCTCGAGGCTCTTCTGCAGTTCGTCGGCGCGCCGACCGAGTTCCCCCGCAGCGTGGGCGTCCTCGAAGGTGAAGGCGGCCCGGATGCCGCCGGCGGCGTCGATCTCCAGCCGCACGTCGACGCGGCCGAGATCGCCCGGGTTGAGCTCGAGGTCGAAGCGGGTGACCCCGTCATCCAGCCGCCGCGCCATCTGCGCGGCAAGGGCCAGGACGGTCTCGGGCCCGGCCCGGGCGGGAAGGGGGGCGGGCTCAGGGCCGGCAAGATCGCTGCTTCGGGTCTCGACCGCCGGGGCGGCGCCGGAAAGGGTGGGCGCCGGGTCCGCGGCCTCGATCCGGACGGCGAGCTCATCCCGGTCGTCCGAAAGGGACCCCGGCATGTCCGCGCGGGCCTGGAGGGCTTCCACCCGGCCCTCGACGCGCGGTGCGCCCGGGAGCGGGGCGGGAGCCTGGGCCTGGGCCTGGGAGGATGTCCCAACGTCATCCGGCCGAAGGGCGGCGGGGACGTCGCCGGCGGCGGCGCCTTCACGGCGGCGGGGCGTGGCCGGCCGGGCCTCGGAGGCGCGAGCTTCAGGAACCTGGACGCCCGTCGGAAGAAGGGCGGCCTGCCGGGCGGTCTCGACGGGCGCCTGCGGCGAGGGCGACCCGGGGACCTCCGGACCGTCTGCAGCCTCAAGGGGGGGCGACGAGGCGGCCTCGGCCCGCCCCGGAAGCCTCTGGCCCGTGACGGCGATCACGCCGGGGGCGAGCGCCAGGGCGACGGCGGCGGCGGGCGAAGGTGTGGCGGGCGAAGGTGCAACGCCACCCTGCACGGGCGCCGCCAGCGGGGCTTCGGCGCGGGCGAGGCCGCGGGGATCGGAAACCGGGACGGACCCGGTTTCAAGGCCCTCCGGGAGCTTTCCGTCCACCGGTCCCGGGACCGGCTGGAGAGGCGCCGCCGCTGCAGGGGGCGTCGTAGGCGCGATCGCCAGCGGGGCGCCGACCGGGGACATTTCGATCGGGGCCGTGCTGGTCGCGCGCGCGCTGGGCTGAGGAATGGTCGTGGGGGGCGTCCCGGCCACTGAAGCCGCAGGGGACAGCCGCGCCGGGATCGCCGCACCCTCGCGGGGTTCGGGCTGGGACCGCGCCTCCTGCGGGCGCTGGACCGGAGGCGGCGTGAAGGCGCCGGGAATCCCCATTTCGGCGAGGCGGCTGCTGGTCTCGGGGGCAGGTTCCCGAGCGGCGCCGGCCTCAACCTCCGCCCCGGGGCCCGGCTCAATCCTGAGGGCGGCCGAGAAGGCCAGGCCCAGGCCCTCGCGGGAAACCCCCGGCAGGGGCGGCAGTTCCATCGCCAGGGCGACCGACGCTTCGACGGCGGGGAGTTCAGGAGAAGGCGGCGCAAGGTTCCCCGAAGGGAACTCGGTGGGCGTCCGCACAGACTTCAGAATGCCCGCGAGGCTCTCCAGCATGGCGGCGAAGTCGCTTCCGCCCGTGGCCTCGCCACTTACAGACGGGCCAGCCGCAGACGGGCCAGCCACCGACGGGCCTGCCGCCGGCACGAGGCCGGTCGCAAGGGGGGCAAGGATCTGGGCGGCGTCGAGACTCAAGGTGGAACAACCGGGGCCGGGTTCACCCTCCGGCGAAGGGGCGCCTGCTGCGCCTCATGACTTCGCCTCACCCGTCGCAACCTTCGCGCCAACTTCGGCGAGGCCTTTCAAGAGATTGTAAAACAATAGAAAAAGTTCGCGTCCGGCGCCCATCGATCCGGGGGAGGTGCGGTTTTTGCCGGGCGCATTCCCGCCGGGAAGGGCGAGTCCTGCCGCCCTGTCCGGCGCCGCCGGGCGGTGGGCATGGGGCGTGGGAGTCGGACTGGCCCGCCTCTTGCGACCCTGTAGATATCTCAAAGCGGCTGCAGAACTCGCCGCGTTGAAATGAAAGGATTTTTTCGGAGGCCTCGCGCAGGCGAAACCTGAAAAGCCCGGCAGAAATCGCCGGGACTGCGCAACGGTTGCCGGTTGAGGGGGATTATTCCCGTGTCACTCACCGCCGTACTGAGCAATGCGTCGTCGGGTCTCATCGCCGCCCAGGCGGGACTGCGAACGGCCTCTGACAACATCGCCAACGTCAATACGCCCGGTTACGTCCGCAAGGCGATCGACCAGACCCACCGGATCATCGGCGGGGTCGGCGCCGGAACGGAGATCAGCGGCGTCCACCGCATCGTCGACCAGTTCCTGGTGTCCGCAGGCCTGAGCGCCACGGCGACGGCCAGCCGCTGGGATCAGGTCGCCCGCGGGCTGGACAACGCCCAGAGCCTCTTCGGCGACCCCACTTCCGACACGGGCTATTTCGCCTCCCTTGACCGGGTCTGGACCACCTTCGAGGCCGCCGCCCAGAACCCGACATCGGGAATCCTGCGCACGCAGTCGGTGTCTGCGGTCGAGGACTTCTTCAACCAGACCTCCCGGATCAACAGCCAGCTCCGCCAGATGGTGGCGTCCTCGGACGCCAAGGCGATCACCACCACCCAGGACATCAACGACCTTCTCTCCCAGATCGCCCGCCTGAACACGGACATCAGCCGGGCCTCGGTGGGCTCGGGCGACGCCACGGGCGCCGAGAACGTGCAGTCGGGACTGATCGAGAAACTCGCGACCCTGCTGGACATCCAGGTCGCCTCCCGGTCGGCCGGGGGCGTCACGATCCGCTCGTCGGAAGGCTTCGAGCTGGTCGGCGATGTCCCGGCCAACCTGGTCTACCGCTCCACGGACTCCACGCCCGGCTACCTCGCCGTCCAGTACCCGACCGGGGCTGAGCAGCCGATCACGGTGACCGGCGGGGAGATGCGGGCCCTGATGGACCTGCGCGACGGAAGCCTGCCGGGCCTGATGGAGCAGTTGGGCGAGTTCGCGAACCGGGCGGCCGAGCGCCTCAACGCCGCCCACAACGCCTCCAGCGCGGCCCCGGCGCGGGCCCTCCTGGAAGGACGCGACACCGGCCTTGACCTGCCGGCAGCGGTGGGCGGCTTCACCGGCTCCACGACCCTTGCGGTGGCCAACGCCTCCGGGGTGCTCCAGCGCCGGGTGGATATCGATTTCGACGCCGGGACGATGAGCGTCGACGGGGGCCCGTCCACGGCCTTCACCCCCGCCAACTTCCTGGCCAGTCTCAACACCGCCCTGGGCGCCTTCGGTACGGCTTCCTTCTCCAACCGGGCCCTGACCCTCCAGGCGACAGCGCCCAACGGCCTGGCCTTCGATGAGGGGACATCCCAGAAGGCCGGGCGGGGCTTCTCCCACTACTTTGGCCTCAACGACCTGGTCCGAAGCTCGGGTCAGACGGCCTACGAGACCGGGCTCAGGGCCACGGACCCGCACGGGTTCACCGCCGGCGACACCCTGACCCTGCGCATGACCCAGTCGGACGGGCGCCCAATCCGCGACGTCGCGGTGGCGGTCCCTGCGGCGGCGACGATGCAGGACCTGGTCAACGCCCTGAACGCCAACAGCACCGGGGTGGGCCTAGTCGGCGCCTTCGCCCTGGACGCCCAGGGCCAGCTGGCGTTCTCGCCCAGCACCAACCCCCCGGTATCGCTGTCGGTGGTCTCCGACCTGACCAGCCGCGGGGCCGGCGGTCCCTCGATCAGCGCCCTCTTCGGTCTCGGGACCGTCGAGCGCGGCTCGCGGGCCGACCGGCTCACGGTCGACACCCGGATCGTCCAGGACCCGAACAAGCTGGCCCTGTCGCGGCTGGACCTCTCGGTCGCCGCTGGCCAGCCCGCCATCCGGCCCGGGGATGGGTCCGGCGCAAGGGCCCTGGCGGCGGCGGGGGAAACCCGCACGGCCTTCGACCCTGTCGGAACCCTCGGGGCCCTGACGGTCTCGCTCAGCGACTACGCCTCGCAGTTCAGCGCCGCGGTCGGCCGGCAGGCCGAGGCCGCCGAGAGCCGAAGGCTGACGACCCAGGCGGTGTCCGGCGAGGTCGCCGCCCGTCGCCAGTCCGTCGAAGGCGTCAACATCGACGAGGAACTCGTCCGACTCACCACTTACCAGCAGGCGTTCAACGCCTCGGCCCGCATGATCCAGGCGGCCAAGGAACTGTTCGACGTCCTCACGAACATCATCTGAGGAGGCCCTGAATGACCCGGGTATCCACGAGCGGCAACTACAGCTCCGTCCTGACCAACCTCATGTCGGCCCAGCAGCGGCAGATGGAGGCGAGCGACCAGCTCAGTTCAGGCAAGATCGGCACGGACCTGAAGGCCTTCTCCCGCAACGCCCAGGTCCTGACGGCCATGCAGACCCTGAACACCCGGCTGACCGGCTTCACGGAACAGAACGCCTTCACCTCCAACCGCCTGGAGATGCAGGACCTGGCCCTCAACAAGGCGGCGGAGGCGGCGCGCATGACCCGCGACGCCCTGTCCAACGCCCTCGCCGCCGACCGAGCCGACGCCCTGATCACCGAGCTGAAGGGGCAGTTCGCGAACGCCGTGGGGGCGCTCAACACCCGTCACGCCGGGAAGTACCTGTTCGCCGGGGGCCAGGTGGACACCCCGCCGGTCTCCGCCAGGCAGCTGTCGGACCTGACCCTCTCGCCGACCGCCGTGGCGGACTCCTTCCACAACGACGACTACATCGACAAGGCCCGGGTGGATGAGACCACCACCCTGGAGATCGGCCAGCTGGCGGACGACCTGGGCACGCCTATGTTCAACGCCTTCCGTGACCTGCAGGCCTTTGAGGAAGGCGCAAACGGTCCCTTCACGGGCAAGCTCACCGCCGCCCAGCGGACCTTCCTGCAGAGCCAGATCGCGGTCTGGGAAACGGTGCAGGGCGACCTGACCACCGCCGCCGCCCGAAACGGGACGGTCCAGGGCCAGCTGGAGTCGGTCAAGCGCGGCCTGACCGCCCGCCAGAACACGGTCGCCGGAATGATCGGCGATGTGTCGGACGCCGACATGGCCAAGGCCGCCACGGCCCTGACCCAGGCGCAACAGGCGGTGCAGGCCTCGTCCCAGGTCTTCCTGTCCCTGAAGAACGTTTCCCTGCTGAACGTCCTCCAGTAGGGGCGGCTCGCAAATGGCGCCGTGCGGGACTAGATAGGCGCCATGACCGGCGCCCTGCTTTCCGACCGACTTGTGGAGGCGACCCGCCAGGCCGTGGGCCTGCCGGCGGGCGCGCGGGTGCTTGCCGCCATGTCGGGCGGGGTGGATTCCACCGTGACCGCCGCCCTCCTCGCCCGGGCCGGTTACGACGTCTTTGGGGTGACCCTTCAACTCTATGACCACGGGGCCGCCATACAGCGGAAGGGCGCCTGCTGCGCCGGCCAGGACATCCACGACGCCCGCACAGCGGCGGAGGCCCTGGGCATCCCGCACTACGTCCTCGACTATGAGAGCCGCTTCCGCCAGCAGGTGATCGACGACTTCGCCGACGCCTACCTGCGCGGCGAGACGCCGGTGCCGTGCATTCGCTGCAACCAGACCGTCAAGTTCCGGGACCTGGTGGACACGGCCCGGGACCTGGGCGCCGCGGCCATGGCCACTGGCCATTATGTCCGGCGGGGAGAGGGGGATTCACGTCCCCAGCTCCGGCGCGCCGTCGATCCGGCCCGGGACCAGTCCTACTTCCTCTTCGCCACGACCCGCGACCAGCTGGACTATTTGCGCTTCCCCCTGGGCGGCCTGCCCAAGGCCGAGGTCCGAGCCCTGGCGACGGAGCTGGGCCTGGCCGTGGCGGACAAGCCGGACAGCCAGGACATCTGCTTCGTGCCCGAAGGGCGCTACACCACGGTGATCGACCGCCTGAGACCCCAGGGCGCCGAGCCTGGCGACATCGTCCACCTGGATGGCCGCGTGCTGGGCCGGCATGAGGGCGTGACCCGTTACACCATCGGCCAGAGGCGCGGCCTCAGCGTGGCCGTAGGCGACCCCCTGTATGTCGTTGGCATAGACGCCGAAACCCGTCAGGTCCGGGTCGGCCCCCGCGAGGCCCTGGCCACCCGCGCAGTCGCCCTGAAGGAGACCAATTGGCTCGGCGACGAGATCGGGCTGGAGGCGGCGGCGTCCCTTGGGCGCCCGGTGCTGGCGCGGGTTCGCTCGACCGCCGAACCGGTCGCCGCGCGCCTGGGCCTGGAGGCGGGAGAGGCGCGCGTGATCTTCGAGACGCCGGAATACGGGGTCTCGCCGGGCCAGGCCTGCGTGCTCTACGCGCCCGAGGACCCCGACAGGGTCCTCGGCGGCGGCTTCATTGCGTCGGCGCTGAAGTAACCGCTTCCACAGGCCGGGCGACCTCGTTGCGCCTCAGGAAGGGCACGGTCCAGGGCGGGTCGTAGTACCAGGTCACGGGCTCGCCCGAAGCCCGCCATGCCGACCCGGCCAGGGAGGCGTCCAGGGCCTTCTCGTGTCGGGCGACGGCGTCGGCCTTGCCGAGTCCGGAGAACCTCACCACGGCGAAGGTGCGGGCCGGGATCTCGACCAGGCGCACCCTCGGGTCATTGGGCTGGGGCAGGGTGGCCATCGTGTACTTCGAGGGCATGATGAACTGGATCGACCAGGTTTCTGCGCCCGCAGGCTGCTGGACCACCGGGGAGGTCATGGCGATGGACTCGCTGCGGCCCGCCCGGGCCTGGACCACGGGGGCGGTCATGGCGATGGACTGCGAGCCGCCCGCCGCTTCACGGCCCTGCACGACCGGGGCGGTCATGGCCACCGAGGCCTTGGCCGTATTGTCGCCGAAGATGTACCCGGCCACGCGCCGGAAGCCCTCGTTCCGGGCGGTTTCCACGGGACCCTCCACCACCGCTTCCGCGGCGATCTGGGGCGCGTAGCGCCGGATCTCGGCCTCGCCGACCCGGCCCACGACCTCGTAGGGGGGCTGTTCGGTCCCCGCCCGGATGCCGACCAGTTGGCCCACCCCGGCCAGGAGGGTGATCAGGATCTCGCCAAGGCCCATGGCTCTTCTCCGGTTGCGAGGGACCAGTATGGGGCGCCCCGCGCCAGGAGCCAAACCGGGGCGTTCCCGCGCCCTCCCGGCGGTTGTATGAAGGCGGCATGACCCAGACCTCTGATCCCGTCGTCATCGCCGCCTACGCCCGCACGCCCATGGGCGGCTTCCAGGGCGTCCTGTCCGCCGCCAAGGCCACCGACCTGGGCGCCGCCGCCGTACGCGCCGCGGTCGCGCGCTCAGGCGTCGACCCCGCGGGCGTCGAGCAGATCTACATGGGCTGCGTCCTGCCCGGCGGACTGGGCCAGGCGCCGGCTCGCCAGGCGGCCCTCGGGGCGGGGCTGTCCCAGGCCTGCCAGGCGACCACCGTGAACAAGATGTGCGGCTCCGGCATGCAGGCGGCCATCCTGGCCCACGACGCCCTGGCGGCTGGCTCCGCGGACATCATCGTCGCCGGCGGCATGGAGAGCATGACCAACGCCCCCTACCTGCTGGCCAAGCACCGGGGCGGCGCCCGCATTGGCCACGACGTGGTCTCTGACTCCATGTACCTCGACGGCCTGGAGGACGCCTACGAGCCGGGCCGCCTCATGGGATCCTTCGCCGAGGAGACCGCCCGGGCCCACCAGGTCAGCCGCGAGGCCATGGACGCCTACGCGATCCGATCCCTGGAGCGCGCCCGGGCCGCCCAGGCCTCGGGCGCCTTCGACCGCGAGATCGTCGCGGTGGAGATCGCCGGGCGGAAGGGCCCGGAGACGGTCAGCGCGGACGAGCAGCCCGGGCGCGCTGATCCGGCCCGCATCCCGACCCTGAAGCCGGCCTTCGCCAAGGACGGCGCCATCACCGCCGCCAACGCCAGCTCGATCTCCGACGGGGCGGCGGCCCTGGTCCTGACCCGGGCCTCCGTCGCCGAGCGGCTGGGCCTCAGCCCCGTCGCCCGGATCGTCGCCCACGCCGCCCACGCCCAGGAACCGGCGAAGTTCGCCACCGCCCCCGGGCCCGCCCTGCGCCGGGCCTTGGACCGCGCGGGCTGGACCGCCGGCCAGGTGGACCTGTTCGAGGTCAACGAGGCCTTCGCCGTCGTGGCCATGCTGGCCGCCCGGGAGCTCGACATCCCGGACGAGAAGCTGAACGTCAACGGCGGCGCCTGCGCCCTGGGCCATCCCATCGGCGCCTCAGGCGCCCGGATCCTCGCCACCCTGGTCGCGGCCCTGCAGGCGCGCGGCGGCCGTCGTGGCCTGGCCAGCCTCTGCATCGGCGGCGGCGAGGCGACCGCGATGGCGGTGGAGTTGTTCTGAGCCGCGGGTTCAGCTTCGCAAGGTTCGGCTGAGCCGCCGTTGACCCCCTCAGTCAGCTTCGCTGACAGCTCCCCCTTGGGGGAGCAATTGCGTACTCATTCCTCCCCCCAGGGGGAGGTGGCGCGCGCAGCGCGGCGGAGGGGGTCTGTGGCGACCAGGATTGCCCCCTCACCGACCTTCGGTCGGAGTTCTCCCTCGGGGGAGCAATTGCGTTCTAATTCCTCCCCCCAGGGGGAGGTGGCGCGCGAAGCGCGTCGGAGGGGGTCAGCTGAGCCGCCAGTGAGCCCTTCAGCCGGCTTCGCCGGCAGGTCCGAAGGGGACTGGATGCGCCGGGCGAAGAACTGCTCTAGTCTTCATCCCATGACCAGCGCTCTCAAGGACACCGGGGCCCGGTTCGAGATGGTCGAACAGGGTCTGACCTCCTTCGCCGACTACAGGCGCGCGGGCGACCGCGTCATCATCGACCATGTGGAGAGCCCGCCCGCCCTTCGCGGGACCGGCGCCTCGGGCCGGCTGATGGAGGCCCTGTCGGCGGACATCCACTCGCGCGGCCTGAAGATCACCCCTGTATGCGGCTATGCGGCGGCCTGGCTTCGGAAGAGCGCCGCCTACCGGGGCCTGCTCGACTGAGACCCGGCCTCAGCGCCGCTTCGGGCGCCTGCGGGCGGCGGCGGCCTCGGCCCGGCTCTCGGCCCTCAGGGACTTGGCCGCGCTGCGGGCTGCGCCCGAGCCCTCTTCCCCCTCGCCGGAGCCCAGGGCGTCGGCGGCGAACTCCAGGTCCAGCAGCTTGAGCCGCTTGATCTCGTCACGCAGCCGCGCGGCGGTCTCGAACTCCAGGTCGGCGGCGGCCTGGCGCATGCGAGCCTCCAGATCCTTGAGCGTCGCCTTGAAATTGTCGCCAAGGAAGGGCTGGGCGCCGTCCTCCGCCACGCCCGCCGGCACGGTGACCCGGTCCTTCTCGTAGGGGCTGGCGAGGATTTCCTTGATCTGGCTGCGCACGCTCTCGGGCGTCACGCCGTGGGCCGTGTTCCAGGCCTCCTGCTTCTCGCGGCGCCGGCGGGTCTCGGCCATGGCCCGCTCCATGGAGCCGGTCACCTGGTCGGCGTAGAGGATGACCCGGCCGTCCACGTTCCGCGCCGCCCGGCCGATGGTCTGGATCAGGCTGGTCTCGGAACGCAGGAAGCCTTCCTTGTCGGCGTCGAGGATGGCGACGAGGCCGCACTCGGGAATGTCCAGGCCCTCTCGCAGCAGGTTGATGCCGATCAGCGTGTCGAAGGCGCCCAGGCGCAGGTCCCGGATGATCTCGATGCGCTCCAGGGTGTCGACGTCCGAGTGCATGTAGCGGACCCGCAGGCCCTGCTCGTGCATGTACTCGGTCAGGTCCTCGGCCATCTTCTTGGTCAGGACGGTGACCAGGGTCCGGTAGCCCTTGGCCGCCGTCTGGCGGACCTGGTCGATGACGTCGTCCACCTGGGAGAAGCCGTCCTTCGCCACGGGGCGGATCTCCACCGGCGGGTCGATCAGGCCGGTCGGGCGGATGACCTGTTCGGCGAAGACGCCGCCCGCCTTCTCCATCTCCCAGGGGCCGGGCGTGGCCGAGACGCTGACGGTCGCCGGGCGCATGGCGTCCCACTCCTCGAACTTGAGGGGACGGTTGTCCATGCAGGAGGGCAGGCGGAAGCCGTACTCGGCCAGGGTGAACTTCCGGCGGAAGTCGCCCCGGAACATGGCCCCGATCTGCGGGATGGTCTGGTGGCTCTCGTCGACGAAGAGGAGGGCGTTGTCGGGGATGTACTCGAAGAAGGTGGGCGGCGGCTCGCCGGGTCGTCGGCCCGTGAGGTAGCGGGAATAGTTCTCGATCCCGGCGCAGGACCCCGTGGCCTGGATCATCTCCAGGTCGAAGGTGGTCCTCTGCTCCAGCCTCTGGGCTTCCAGGAGCTTGCCGTTCGCCACCAGCCAGTCGAGGCGTTCCTTCAGTTCGGCCCGGATGTGGTTCATGGCCTGGTTCAGGGTCGGCCTGGGCGTGACGTAGTGGCTGTTGGCGTAGATCTTCACCGCAGGCAGGTCCGCGGTGCGCTTGCCAGTCAGCGGATCGAACTCTGTGATGGCCTCGATCTCTTCGCCGAACAGGCTGATCCGCCAGGCCCGGTCCTCGTAGTGGGCGGGGAAGATCTCCAGGGTGTCGCCGCGCCGGCGGAAGGTGCCGCGCTCGAAGGCCTGGTCGTTGCGACGGTACTGCTGGGCGACCAGGTCGGCCATCAGCTTCTTCTCGTCGATCCGCTCGCCCACCTTCAGGCTGAAGGTCATGGCGGTGTAGGTCTCCACCGATCCAATGCCGTAGATGCAGGAGACCGAGGCCACGACGATCACGTCGTCCCGCTCGAGGATCGCCCGCGTGGCCGAGTGCCGCATGCGGTCGATCTGCTCGTTAATCGAAGAGTCCTTCTCGATGTAGGTGTCGGTCCGGGGCACGTAGGCCTCGGGCTGGTAATAGTCGTAGTAGGAGACGAAGAACTCGACTGCGTTGTCCGGGAAGAAGCTCTTGAACTCGCTGTAGAGCTGGGCCGCCAGGGTCTTGTTGGGAGCGAGGATCAGGGCCGGCCGCTGGGTCTCCTCGATCACCTTGGCCATGGTGAAGGTCTTGCCCGAGCCGGTGACGCCCAGCAGCACCTGGTCGTGCTCCCGCCCCTCAAGACCCGCGACGAGCTCGGCGATGGCCGTCGGCTGGTCGCCTGCCGGGGCGTAGTCGGAGACCAGCCGGAAGGGCCGGCCGCCCTCGGACTTCTCCGGTCGGTCCGGCCGGTGCGGACGCCAGGCCAGCTCTGCGGCGGCGGCGTCAAGGGCGAAGACCGCCGAGGCGTCGGCGAGTCCGGGCGGGGGAGCTGCGGGCATGGGAAGAGATTAGGGGGCGGCCGGGGCCGGCGCCAGCCCGCCCTGTGCGAATGTCACGGCTTCCGGCGCGCCTTGAGGGCGGCGGCGTAGGCGGCGTCGATCTCTTCCAGCGTCATCTCGCCCGCCTTCACCTTCACGCCGTTGAAGAAGAAGGTCGGCGTGCTTTCGACCCCGCGGCCTGTCGCCGCCTCCAGCTCCCGGTCCAGGGCGGCCTGGCCGGCGGGGTCCGAGAGGCAGGCGTTGAAGGCCGGTCCTGAGACGCCGCCTTCGGCCGCCGCGGCGATCAGGGTCGAGCGGGCGTCGCCCGTCCGGAACATCTCTTCCTGTCGCCGGAAGATTCCCTCGATCACCGAGTAGTAGCGGGCCGGCCCGGCGCAGCGGGCGAGGAGGAAGCCCGCCGCCGCGACGTTCTGGGGCGGGGTCAGAAGGGGGCGGAGCACGTAACGGACCTTGCCCGTATCAATGAAGCGCGCCTTGAAGGCCGGGAAGACCTCGTTGGCGAACCGGCCGCAGTGCGAGCAGGTCAGGGAAGCGAATTCCTCGACCAGGACCGGGGCGTCCGGCCGGCCCATGATGCGGTCAGGTCCGACTGGCGCTTCAGCAGCCAGGGCCGGCCGGCCGGCGAGTCCGATGAGGGTTGCGGCCAGTAGGGCGATGAACGGGCGCATGGCGGGTCTCCTCGAAGCCCCTCGACAACAGGGGTCCGGGTCCGGAGTCAAGGCGGCCGACCATGCTGCAGTGCAATAAGGACTTGCGAATCCCTTCCCGGGCGTCCATATGCCCGCTCACATCGCCATTGTCTGGCCTCCAGCGTGTAGGAGGCGGGCAGGTCGGTCCGGCCGCCAGCATGAGCAGGGGTCCAGACCGACACAGCTGTCTGGGGGCGCTCCGCCCTCGCCGCACGGGACCTCTCCTTTGTCAGAACCTCACCAGGCGCGCGCCTCCCGGCGCGGAGTCATGAGCGCTGTTCTCCTGGGCGCCAGCCTTGGGATCGCCCTTGGCGCGACCTACCAGTTCGGCCTGCGCGCGGGCGCTTCCGCCGCGCCGCCGCCCTCCGCCGCCCCCGCCGTCGTTTCGCCTCTGGCCGATCCCGGGTCCGCCCCGGCGCTTCGCCCGGAAACCCTTTCCAACGCCCTGCCGGCCTCGCTACGCGCGGAGCCGCGCGCCGCCGCGCCGGTGCGCGACCTCGATTGCCTGACACAGGCGGTCTACTTCGAGGCCCGGGGCGAGAGCCCCGCCGGCCAGGCGGCCGTGGCCCAGGTGGTCCTGAACCGCGTGCGCAAGGCGGGCTTCCCCAAGTCCGTGTGCGGCGTGGTCTTCCAGGGCTCGTCCCGCGGCGCCGGCTGCCAGTTCTCCTTCGCCTGTGATGGTTCCATGAACCGGGGGCGGGAGTCCCTGGCCTGGGCCCAGGCCCGGCACATCGCCTCGCGCGCCCTCGCCGGGGCCGTGATGACCGCGGTCGGCGACGCCACCCACTTCCACACCGTCCATGTGACCCCGGGCTGGAGCCGCGAGTTCCGCCAGGTGGCCCAGGTGGGCCTGCACATCTTCTACCGGAACGGCCGCTCCCAGGCGAAGACGATCCTCGCCGAGGCCCCGTCGACGCCGCCTGCGCCTGAACTCCGGGTCGCCGAGGCCCGGCTGGTCTCCGGTCCGCCCGCAGACGCCATCGAGGTGGTGGAAGCGGCTCCCGCGCCCCTGCATGCCGAGCCCGCCCCGGCCGAGGCCGCGGCGGCGGCGTCTCCGGCGGACTGAGCCCGTCTTCCCGGCCTCCGCCGGGGCTTCAGCCGGCGTCGAGCCCGATGTCCAGCACCGGCGCGGAGTGCGTCAGGGCGCCGACGCTGATCACCTGGACGCCGGTCCCGGCGATGTCCCGCACCGTCGACAGGTCAACCCCGCCCGAGGCTTCAAGGGTGACGCGCCCGGCGGTCATGGCGACCGCCTTGCGCAGGTCTTCCAAGCTGAAATTGTCCAGCATGATGACGTCGGGCGCGAGGGGCAGGGCCTCCTCAAGCTGGTCCAGGCCGTCGACCTCGATCTCCACCTTGACCAGGTGCCCCGCCCCCGCCCGGGCCCGCTCCAGGGCCGGGCGGATCCCGCCGCAGGCCGCCACGTGGTTGTCCTTTATCAGGATGGCGTCATCGAGGCCGAACCGGTGGTTCACCCCGCCGCCGCAGCGGACGGCGTACTTCTCCAGGCGCCTCAGGCCCGGCGTGGTCTTCCGCGTGTCGGTGATCCGCGCCCCGGTCCCGGCCACCGCGTCCACATAGGCCCGGGTCAGGGTGGCGACGCCGGACAGCCGGCCCAGCAGGTTCAGCCCCGTCCGCTCGGCGGAAAGCACCGCCCGCGCCGGCGCCGTCGCCCGCGCCAGCGCCTGGCCGGCCGATATGTCCTCGCCGTCCCGGGCCAGGGCCTCGAAGCGGGCGCCGGGCGCCAGGGCGTGGAGGGACAGGCGGGCGCAGGACAGGCCTGACAGGACCCCCGGCTTCCGGGCGACCCAGGCCACCGACAGCTCGGCCTCGGCGGGCACGCAGGCTTCGCTGGTCAGGTCGCCGGCCCGCCCCAGGTCCTCGGCCAGGGCCATGCGGATCAAGGGTTCGACCAGGAGGTCGGAAATCTCGGGGATCATGCAGCCTTCCGGGACAGTCGCCCGGCCTCCAGGGACACCAGGGTGCGCCGCGCCTCCGCCGAGATTGCGGGATAGTCGGCGCGGAAGTGGGCGCCGCGGCTTTCGCGGCGCTCCAGGGCGCATTCGGCGACCAGCCGGGCGGCGACGAGGGGCCCCGCCCGGCCGGCGCGGGCGCCGAGGGCGTCCAGCAGGGAGAGGAGGCGGCCCAGGCCCGCGGCGTCGCGCACGACACCGGCGTCCCGGCTCATCGCCTTTCGCAGGCGCTGGAGGTCCGGGTCGGACAGGCGGGTCATGGGCTCGGTCCGGAGCGAGGGGCGCAGGGCGACGCTTCGGCGGGCGGCGGCGCGCCCCGCCCGGGCGCCGAAGACGGCCGCCTCCAGCAGGGAGTTCGAGGCCAGCCGGTTGGCGCCATGGACGCCGCTGGAGGCGCACTCCCCCGCCGCGAACAGCCCCGGGATCCCGGTCGCGCCGTCGGCGTCCGTCAGCACCCCGCCCATGTGGTAGTGGCAGGCGGGCGCCACGGGAATGGGCTCGATCCGGGGGTCCAGGCCCGCATCGCGGCAGGCCGCGAAGACCGTTGGGAAGGCTTCCGGGAAATGTGCGCCCACCGCTTCCCGGGCGTCCAGGAAGGCGCCGCGCCCTGCTGCGCGCTCAGCGTGGATGGCGCGGGCGACCACGTCCCGGGGCGCAAGCTCGGCGTCCGGGTGCTGGGCCAGGAGGAAACGCTCGCCGGCGGAATTGACCAGGCGCGCGCCCTCGCCGCGAAGGGCCTCGGTGACCAGGGGCGCCGGGTCCCGGCCGACATCCAGCGCCGTCGGGTGGAATTGGACGAACTCGGGATCGGCGATCACGGCGCCGGCCAGGGCCGCCGCAGCCAGGCCCTCGCCCAGCAGGGCCGCCGGCGTGGTCGTCTCGGCGTAGAGGCCGCCGACCCCGCCCGTGGCCAGGATCACCGCCGGGGCCCGGAAGGCGGTCAGGACCCCGTCGCGTTCGGCCAGGGCGCCGATCACCGCGCCGCCGGCGTCCTGGAGGAGGCCGCGCAGGCGAAGGCCTTCATGCACCTCGATGTGGGCCGCCCGACGCACCTGGGCGATGACGGCCGCCATGACGGCGCGGCCCGCCTGGTCGCCGCCGACCCGCGCCACCCGGGCGCGTCCGTGCGCGGCTTCCCGGCTCAGGACGAAGCCGCCGTCCGCGGTCCGGTCAAAGGGTGCGCCGAGCCCGACGAGACGCTGCACCGCCCCGGGGCCTTCCGCCGCCAGCAGGCCGGCGCGCACCGGGTCGACCAGTCCGGCGCCGGCGGCGACGGTGTCGGCCGCGTGCAGTTCCGGGGCGTCGTCCGCGGCGAGGGCGGCGGCGATCCCGCCCTGGGCCCAGGCCGAACTGCAGCCTTCCCCCAGGGGGACCGGGCTCAGGACCCGGACCCGCCGGGGTGCGGCGGCCAGGGCGGCGGACAGGCCCGCGAGGCCTCCGCCAACCACCAGCACGCCATCGAGGTCGGTGACGTCCATGGTCAGATCAGCTCCACGTCCACGTGGTGGCGGGCGCGCACAAGGTCGTAGCGGGCTGTAACGGCCGGCGGGGGCAGGTCGATCATCCTCTGCACGGCGTCGCGGGCGCGGAGGGCGACAGCCGGGTCCACGGTCACCTCGTAACGGTCCTCCAGCAGGGCCTGGTGGATGTTCTCCAGGGTGATGCGCTTCATGTGCGGGCAGAGGTTGCAGGGGCGCAGGAACTCGGTCTCGACGGCGTCGGCGGCGACATTGTCGGCCATGGAGCACTCGGTGATCAGCACCACCTGGCGCGGCTTTCGGGTCAGGACGTAGTCGTTCATGGCCGCGGTCGACCCGGCGAAGTCCGCCTCCGCGATCACCTCGGCGGGGCACTCGGGATGGGCCAGGATCTCCGCGCCCGGGTGGGCCTCGCGGATCTCGCGGATGTCCTCAGCGGTGAACTGCTCGTGCACCTCGCACCGGCCCCGCCAGGCGATGATGCCGACGGAGGTCTGGCGGGCGACATTACGGGCCAGGAACTCATCCGGGATCAGCAGCACCCGGTCCACGCCCCACTCGCGGGCGGCGTGCTCGACGACCTGGACGGCGTTGGCGCTGGTGCAGCAGATGTCGGTCTCGGCCTTCACCTCGGCCGAGGTGTTGACGTAGGTCACCACCGGCAGGCCGGGATAGCGTTCCCGCATCAGGCGGACATCGGCGGCGGTGATCGAGGAGGCCAGGCTGCAGCCAGCCTTCAGGTCGGGGATCAGGACCCGCTTGTCAGGCGACAGGATCTTGGAGGTCTCGGCCATGAAGTGCACGCCGGCCTGCACGATGACGGCGGCGTCCGTACGGGCGGCTTCCCGGGCCAGGCCCAGGCTGTCGCCGACATAGTCGCCGACCCCGTGGAAGATGTCGGGGGTCATGTAGTTGTGGGCCAGGATGACCGCGTTGCGCTCCCGCTTCAGCTGGTTGATCGCGTGGATCAGGGGCGCATGCAGCCGCCATTCCATCGGGGTGACGTGCCGGCGCACCTTTTCCCAGACGGCGGCGGTGGCCGCCTCGATCTCGGGCGTGAAGGCGGGCAGGGCGGCGGTCCCGGGGTTTGCTGACGGCATCGCAGTCTCCTTTTGCTCAAAATGAGCATTAGAGGGGCGGCGGAAGCGCCGGACGATCCCGGTGCTTCCTCCTGTTATGCTCATTAAGAGCATATCCTGGTCGCAATATGAGGGTCCCGACCCCACTTGGCAAGCGGCGCCCAGTCCGGGCCGGACAAGAGCGCGTGATCCGCGAGGGCAATCGTGCTAGGAGCGCGGCCGTCCAACCCCGGAGGCCCCGCCCTGAGGCAGGCTCAAACCCTTGCGCTGATCGCCGCCCTCGGTGTGCTCGGACTCGGAGCCGCGAGCGCGGGAAGGGGGACGCCGCCCCCCTCGCCAGAAGGGCTGGCCGGGACGGGCGCCCCCGTGGCCCGCGCCTTTTCCGAGCCTGCCCTGCAGGCGCGCTTCGCCTCCCTCTCGCCGTCGCTTCGCGCCCTCGTCGATGCGCCGGGGGCCGCTGGAATGGCGTGGCTGGGCCTGACGCCGGGCTGGGAGCGCCTCGATCTGTCCAACCCCCCGCGCCTCGACCTCACCGCGCCCGACGCCGCCGCCCAGGTCGAGGAAGCCCGCCTGATCAACGCCCTCCGGCCCATTTCCCGTGCGCCCCTGGCCGAGATGCCCGGCTTCCGCCTGGCGGGGGAAACCGAAGACGCCCGCCGCGCCCTGACCTGCCTGACCCAGGCGGTCTACTACGAGGCTGCGCGCGAGCCGGAACTGGGCCAGGCCGCCGTGGCCCAGGTCATCCTGAACCGGCTGCGCCATCCGGGATATCCGAAGTCGGTCTGCGGCGTCGTCTACCAGGGCTCGGCCCGGGCGACGGGCTGCCAGTTCACCTTCACCTGCGACGGCTCCCTGTCGCGGGCGCCGGACCCGGCCCTCTGGGCCAACGCCGGAGCGGTGGCGCGTCGGGCCCTGTCCGGGCATGTGGTCCGCGAGGTCGGGGCGGCCACCCACTACCACGCCGACTATGTCGCTCCCTACTGGGCCCCGACCCTGGTGAAGCTGACGCAGATCGGCGCCCACATCTTCTATCGCTGGACCGGTCCCTCAGGTGAACGGGGCGCTTTCAGCGGCCGGTACGCCGGCGGCGAGGCCTTCCTGACCCCGGCCATCCTGGGCGGGGTGGATCCGCGCACCCAGGCTGGCCTCGACGCCATCGCGCCGCCACCCCCCAGGACCGTGACACTGGCCCTGGCCGGCGAGACCCGGACCTATACCGTCTCTGAGCCGGATGCAGCGGGTAGCCCCGCCCTGCCGGCGCCCGGCCAGCTGTCTCCGGCCCGCCGCCGCCCGACCGCCGAGGAGATCCGCCGGATCAACTCCGCCCTGGCGGCCATGGAGCGCGGCGAGACCGCGCCGGCGACCGAGTCCGGGGTTCAGCCCTGACCGGCTGAGAAGGCGTCCGGATAGGCCACCATCAGCGGCTCATCCAGGGCGCCCTCGACCAGGGCGATCCCCATGAAGGCCGGGCTGCCCGAATAGGGCGCGCTGACCCTCGCAGTCGCGGCCTGGGAGAAGCCGAACTTCGGATAGTATTCGGGATGCCCCAGCACCAGGACGGCGGCGGCGTCGAAATGCCGGGCGGCCTCCAGCCCACGCAGGGTCAGGGCCGAGCCGATGCCGGTCCGCTGCAGGTCCGGGCGGACCGCCAGGGGCGCAAGGGCCGAATAGAGGTTCATGCTGTCGGCCCAGAGCCGGCTGAACATGATGCTTCCCACCAGGTCCCCATCCTTCAGGGCCACCAGCTCGAACATGGCCTCGGCGTCGGCGCGCAGGCGCTCGACGATGCGACGCTCGGCGGTCCCCCCGAAGGCCGCGTCGAGGATGTCGCCGATGGCGGGATGGTCGGCGGCGCGGGCGTAGCGGATCTCGACGGCCATGGAGCCTCCCTTGGGGTCAGTCGCCCGCCACCCACTCCACGTCGGCGCCCAGGGCGTTGAGGTTCTCGACGAAGCGGGGGTGCGCCCTTTGGATCGGCGCAGCGTTGAGGATTGTCGAACGGCCCTCGATGCTGGCGGCCAACATGAAGAGGGCTATGGCCACCCGGATGATGTAGGGGCTCTCGACCGTGGCGGGCATGAGGGGCTTGCCGCCGTAGGTGATCAGCCGGTGCGGGTCGCAGAGCACCGAATGGGCGCCGAACTTGCCGATCTCGGAGCTCCAGCCCAGGGCCCCCTCGTAGACCTTGTTCCAGAACATGACCGACCCTTCGGCGCGCACGCCCAGGGCGATGAAGATGGGCAACAGGTCCGCCGGGACGTAGGGCCAGGGCGCCGCCTCCACCTTGGTCAGGATGTTGGAGGTGAAGGGCTCCTTCACCTTCAGGCCCTTCGGCGCCCGCGCCGTCGACCAGCCGCCTTCGTGGGTCACCTCGACGCCGAACTTGGCGAAGGTGCGGTCAAGCAGGGGAAACTGGTCCACCGAGCCGTTCCGCACCGACACCTCGCCGCCGGTGATGGCGCCCATAGCCAGGAAGGTCGCCACCTCATGGAAGTCGTCGGCGAAGGTGAATTCGGCGCCGGTCAGGCGCTCGACCCCCTCCACGACGATCCGCGAGCCGCCGACCCCCTCGATCTTGGCCCCCATCAGGGCCAGAAAGGCGCAGAACTCCTGGACGTGCGGTTCGCAGGCGGCGTTCGTCAGCTGCGAGCGTCCCGCCGCAGTGGCCGCGCAGAGAATGAAATTCTCGGTGGTCGTCACCGAGGCGTAGTCGAGCCAGTGATCCGAGGCCTCAAAACCCCGGGGAGTGGAGATGTGCAGGGCGTCCGGCTCGCGCCGGACCTGGGCCCCGAAGGTCTGGAAGACCTCGATGTGCGGATCGATCTCCCGGGCCCCAAGGGTGCAGCCCGTCGCATCCTCCTCGATGGTCGCCGCGCCGAACCTGTGGAGTAGGGGCGGGATCAGCATCAGGGTCGAGCGCATCCCGAGGGGCAGGTGCGCCGCCCTGGGGTCGAGGCCCTCGCCGTGATGCACCTTCAGCACGCCGGCCTCGAAATCCATTTCCACGCTCGAGCCGAGGCTGCGGAAGAAGTCGAGGATCTTGCGGACATCGGTGATGTCCGGGACCCGGTGAAGGGTCACGGGCCGGTCGGTCAGAAGGGTGGCGCACAGCACCGGCAGGACGGCGTTCTTGTTCGCCGAGGGGGTGATCCGGCCGCGCAGGGCCCGCCCGCCATTGACGACCAGGCGGGTCACTGGGCGGCCGCCCGGCTGGCGGCGTGGTCTTCCTCGGCCAGGAGCCGGACCGCCTCAAGGGCCGCCATGCAGCCCATGCCGGCGGCGGTGACGGCCTGGCGGTAGACGTCGTCGGTCACGTCGCCGGCGGCGAAGACCCCGGGAATCGCGGTGGAGGCGGTTCCCGCCTTCACCTTCAGGTAGCCCGAGGCGTCCATCTCCAGCTGGCCGGCGAACAGGGCCGAGGCCGGGGCGTGGCCGATGGCGATGAAGACGCCATCGCAGGCCAGCTCGCGGGTCTCGCCGGTCTTGGTCGATTTCAGCCGCACGCCGGTGACGCCCATGGGGTCGGTCTGGCCCAGCACCTCCTCGACCTGGTGGTCCCAGACCACCTCGACCTTGGGATTGGCGAACAGACGCTCCTGCAGGATGGCCTCCGCCCGGAAGCTGTCGCGGCGGTGGACCACGGTGACCTTCGAGGCGAAGCTGGTCAGGAAGAGCGCTTCCTCCACGGCCGTGTTGCCGCCACCGACCACCACGACCTCCTTGCCGCGATAGAAGAAGCCGTCGCAGGTCGCGCAGGCCGAGACGCCGAAGCCCTGGAAGCGCTGCTCGCTCTCCAGGCCCAGCCATCGCGCCTGGGCGCCTGTGGCGATGATTAGGGTGTCCGCCAGCCAGACCTGGCCGCTGTCGCAGGTCAGCCGGAAGGGCCGGACCGACAGGTCGGCGGTGACCACGATGTCATTGATGATCTCGGTCCCGACATGCTCGGCCTGGGCCTGCATCTGCTCCATCAGCCAGGGGCCCTGGATCACCTCGGCGTAACCCGGATAGTTCTCGACATCGGTCGTGATGGTGAGCTGGCCGCCCGGTTGCAGCCCCTGGATCAGGACAGGCTTGAGCAGGGCGCGGGCGGCGTAGACGGCGGCTGTGTATCCGGCGGGGCCGGAGCCCACGATCAGGCAGCGGACGGAGCGGGGAGCAGAGTCAGACATGTTGTCCCTATAGGACCGATTCAGCGCGTGCGCGACTCCGTCGCAGGCCCCGCGCCCCGGGGTCTGGACCGGGGGGGAGGGCGGCGTCACAGTGCCCGTCCAGAGAAGCCGCCAGGGAGGACCCCCTCATGTCATCTGCGAGCCTGCACGCAGCCCTTGTCCTCGCCCTGGGACTGTCCGCCTGCGCCGCCGTCCCGCCCGAACGGGCGCCGGACCTGGCAGGCGCCTGGACGGTCGAGGACCTCGACGCCCGGGGCGTGATCGACCGCGCGCCCCTGTCGGTGACCTTCCAGGAGGGCCGGGTCTCGGCCTTCGCCGGCTGCAACCGCCTGATGGGCGCCTACACCCAGGCCGGCGAGAAGGTGAAGATCGGCCCCCTGGCCTCCACCCGGATGGCCTGCACGCCGGCCCTGATGGATCAGGAGAAGCGGCTGGCCGACTCCCTTCAGGCCGCGGAGACGGTCGGGACCGGCCCCGACGAGGCTGTCAGGCTCTCGGGTCCGGGCGGCCGGAGCCTGCTTCTGCGCCGGGAGTCCCAAGGGCCCTCCGGCCGTGGCCGCCTTGCGCTCCGCTGCGGGGACGAGGACTTCAACGTCACCTTCGGGTCGGCCGAGGCGGTCCTCGAAGGGGCCGGCGGCGCGAGCGAGCGGCTGGCGCGGCTGAACGCCGCCGGCGCCGATCCCGAGGCGCCCCGGGTCTTCACCAATGGCCGGATGACCTTCACGCAGGAGATCGAGGGCGGCCGGTCCGTGACCTTCGCGCGGGGCCGGATGGCGCCGGTTCCCTGCACCCTGCGGGGCGGCTGAGGCGGATCAGACCGCCTGGGCCTTGCGCCCGATGGTCTCCAGGAGGGCCTCGGCCGCACGGCCGGCGCCCTGGCCGTCGCAGACGCCGGCGGCGGCCTCGGAGAGGTGCGACCTCTGCACCGGATCTGTGACCAGGCGCATGATGGCGCGATCGAGGGCGCCGTCGAAGGCGCTGGAGCCGGCGTCCAGCACCAGGGCGGCGCCGCGCTCGGACAGGGCCGCGGCGGCGGCCTTCTGGTTCTCGGCCACCACCACCACGGCCGCAGGCACGCCCAGGGTGCAAATCTCCCAGACGGTCGACCCTGCGCCCGCGACGGCGAAGTCGGCGTCGTGCATCAGGGTGGCCATGTCGGTGGCGTCCACGTGGACATTCAGGCGCCGGTCATGGGACGCCATGCGGGACAGGGTGCGCAGGCTGGGCGCCTGGGCGCCCAGGACCACGTCGATGACCACGTCGCCCAGCCGGGGCCGCAGGCGGTCGACCACCCGGCTCGTCACGCCGCCGACATCGCTGAGCCCCAGGGTCACCAGCACCCGCTTCACGGCCTCGCCGCGACGGCCCAGGGACGAGGCGCGGAGGGCGGCGAAACGGCTGCGGACCGGGGCGAACTCGGGACCCAGCAGGAGGCGCGCATCGCCGTCGGTCAGCAGGGTGTAGTCGAGGGGGCGGCGGTTCGGCCCGGAGTCCAGGACGATGTCGGCCCCCAGGGGCCGGTCGGCCAGGTCGTCAATGACCAGGCAGGCCCGTCCGCCGGCCAGGGCCTCGTGGTCGGGCTGGGCCAGCCGGTAATGGTCGAAGACCAGGGCGTCGAAGCCCTGGCCCGCCAGGGCGGCGGCGAGGCCCGACCGGTCGGTCGCCAGGGCCTCGATCCGGGACATGGCCGGCGCGAAGGTCTCGAGCAGGGGCGCGCTCTCGGCCGTGGCGATGAAGGCGCAGGCCGCTCCCCGCACGCTGAGGGCCTCGGCCAGGGTCAGGCTGCGCATGAGGTGGCCGCCGCCGGCCTCGGGACCGGCGTCGGCGATGAACAGCACGCGCGGCGTCTCGGGAATCATGTCGCGGACAGGGGAGCGCGAATTTGCGGTTTCGGAAAGGGCGACGTCACGGGGCGCTCTGGTCCAGCAGGCCGACGATGGCCGCCGCAGCCCGGCCGGTCTCGTCGAAGGGCGCGCCGGGGAAGAGGTCGAGCCTTCCTTCGAACCTGCGCGCCGCGCCTCGGGCGATCAGGTCCTCGTGCAGGCGGGTGAACTTGTCCGAGCCGCCATCGAGGGGCAGGAGCAGGACCGGCCGGCCGGAAGAGGCGGCTTCGGTCGCCATGTTGGCGCTGTCCTCTGTGACCAGCACCACGTCGGCCGCCGCCAGGAAGGCGAAGTAGGGGTTTTCGCCCGTCCCGTCCCAGATGAAGCCTGGCAGGCCGGACAGGGCCTCGGTCAGGATGCGGCGGGCCGATGCGGGGGTGCGCCGGGAGAAGGTGGTCATCAGCGACCCTCCGGCCTCGGTGACCGCCTGCCTCAGGTCTGCGGCCAGGGTCCGGGCGCGGGCGTCCGAGAGGTCATGGGTCTTGGACTTGCCGCCCACCAGCAGGGCGGCCCGGGGGCGGGGCAGGGGGTCCGTGAGGGGGGCGAAGCGCGCGGCGGCCTCGGCCAGCCGCTCCGCCGTGACCCGGTGCGGAGACCCCGTGACCGGCAGGACGTTGGGGCCGGAGATCTGGTCATGCCGGGGGGCGACGACCAGGTCGAAGGCGCCCCGGGGCGTCCGGGGGTTCTGGATCTGCACCACCCGGGTCCGCCCCCTCGACCAGGACTTCAGGTGCAGGGAGAGGGGCAGGGTGGCGCGGCCGGCGGCGATCCAGAGGTCGGGCCAGGGCGGACGGATGTCCGATCCCTCCTCGAGGGCGGCAAGGGGAAAGGGATTGAGGAACCAGGGCAGGCGGTCCATCCGCCCCTTCCAGCGCACGGTCCGGGTCTCGACCCGGGCCGGGATCAGGCGGGCGACCGCCTCGGCCAGGCCGAGGGCCGGGCCGGCGTTCCCGGCCTTGTCATCCGACACGGCCCAAAGGGTGAGGGGACGGGCCAAGAGCCTGCGGGCCCTAGATCCACTCCACCTTGACGATCTCGTAGGCCTTGACGCCTCCGGGCGTGTTGACCTCGACGACGTCCCCGGTCTCCTTGCCGATCATGGCCCGGGCGATGGGGGAGGTGATGGAGATCTTGCCGGACTTCACGTCCGCCTCATGCTCGCCGACGATCTGGTAGCGGGCCTCGTCCTCGGTGTCCTCGTCGACGACCGAGACCGTGGCCCCGAACTTGACCTGGCGGCCGGACAGCTTGGACACGTCGATGACCTGGGCGCGCGCCATCCGGTCCTCGATGTCCGCAATCTGGCCCTCGATCCAGCCCTGCCGCTCCTTCGCCGCATGATACTCGGCGTTCTCGGACAGGTCGCCGTGGGCGCGCGCCTCTGCGATGGCGGCGATCACGGACGGCCGCTCGATCGTCTTGAGACGCTTCAGGTCTTCGTCGAGGGCGTGATAGCCCTCGGCGGTCATCGGGACTTTTTCCATTACAGGGTGGTCTCGGGTCTGCGCTGGGGACGTGAATCTCACCGCGGGCGCACGCGTCCGTGGGGGGAAAAGGATAGGTCCCGCCGGCGCAGAACTCAAGTGTGCAATGCAGCAAGAGCCTGAAGTCAGGTCTGGGGTTCGGCCGGAACCTTCGCAGGCGCCGCAGGCGGAGGGGGCGGGGACGCCGGTTTTGCGCCCTCAGGGACACCCCCTGGCGGGGGTCCGGGGACCTCTTCCGGCGGCGGAGTCGGCGGCGGGGCGGGCGGTTGCGGCCCCGCAGGAATGGGCGTGGCCGGCAGTCGCTTCACCGCCGTGGCCATGACATTGCGCCAGACCTCGGCCGGCAGGGAGCCTCCGGTCACCCCCTTCATGGGCCGGTTGTCGTCCCGTCCCATCCAGACCACGGTGACGACCCCGCCCGTGTAACCGGCGAACCAGGCGTCCTGGTAGGACGAGGTGGTGCCGGTCTTGCCCGCCAGGTCGCGACCGGGCAGGGCGGCGCGGGTCCCGGTGCCGGAGACCAGCACCTGGCGCATCATCCGGTTGAGGTCCGAGAGGGCGGGGTTGGTGATCACCTGCTTCGCCGGAGGCGGCGCGGGCCGGGTCCAGACGACCTTCCCGCCGGCGGTGCGGATCCGCGAGACGCCCCAGGCTTCGACCAGGCGCCCGCCGCTGGCGAAGGCGCCATAGGACTCGGCCATGTCCATCGGGGTCACCACGCCGGCGCCCAGGGCCATGGCGGGGGTGGTGGGGATGGGGGTGGAGATCCCCAGCCGGCGGGCCGTGTCCGCCACCCGGACCCGCCCCACCTCGTCGGCCAGCTTGACGGCGACGGTGTTCACCGAGCGGGCGAGGGCGGTCTCAAGGGTCATGGGGCCCTGGAAGCCCGGTTCGTAGTTCGAGGGCGACCAGCCTTCCAGGGTGACGGGCTCGTCCACCACCTCGCTGTCCGGGGTGCGACCGGCCTCCAGGGCGGCCAGCCAGACGAAGGGCTTGAAGGCCGATCCGGGCTGGCGCCGGGCGTCGGTGGCGCGGTTGTAGGGGGCGGTGAGGTGGTCGGTTCCCCCCACCAGGGCGCGCACGGCGCCGGTCCCGTCCAGGGTCACCACGGCCCCCTGTTGCACCCCCTGCGGGCCGCCCCGGGTCACGCCGTTGCGCAGGGCCTCCTCGGCGGCTCGCTCCAGGGGCAGGTCCAGGGTGGTCTCGACCACCAGGTCCTGCTTCACCGATCCGGCCCGCCGCCGCGCCTGGGCGTCCATCCAGTCGACGAAGTACTGGGCCGAGGCCTCCGGCGCCCGGGTCCAGACCCTGGGCTTCTCCGCCAGGGCGGCGGCCCGGGCCTTGGGGGACAGGACGCCTGTCTCGACCATGGCGTCCAGGACCAGCTTCGTCCGCTCCGCGTTCCGGGCGGGCTCGTCCACGGGATTGTAGCCGCTGGGCGACTTGGGGATGGAGGCCAGCATGGCGGCCTCTCGGACGGTCAGGCGCGAGGCGGGCTTGTTGAAATACCGCCAGGCGGCCGCCTCCAGTCCCCAGGCGCCCTTCCCGAAATTGATGCGCGACAGGTAGAGGCCGAGGATTTGCGACTTGGTGAAGGCCTGCTCCAGCTGGACGGCGAGGGCCAGTTCGCGGGCCTTCCGCTCCAGGGTCTTCTCCTGGTTCAGGAAGAGGAGGCGGGCAACCTGCTGGGTGATGGTCGACCCGCCCTGGGCGACCCCGCCCTCGGCCAGGTTGGCGGCTGCGGCCCGCGCGATCCCCGCCGCATCGAACCCGGGGTGGCTGTAGAACCGCCGGTCCTCGATGGCCACGAAGGCCGCCGGGACATGGGCGGGAAGGCTGCGGACCTCCACCGGCGGGCCATAGCGGCCGCCGCGCACCCCGATCCGGGCGCCGTTGCGGTCCACGAAGACAACCTGCGGCGCTCGCTCAATGGCCGGCAGGGGCGGCAGGGCGGCGCCTCCGGGCAGGCCCGGCAGGGTGGGCAGGGTCACCGTCGCGGAGGCGAGGAGGCCGATCAACATCCGTCAGGTTCCAGGCGCAGGTTTGGGGCGCGGGCCGGATCGCCCGCCGGGCAAGGCTCGCGCTCGACCGTGGCGACACTTAGGCGGCGGGGTCAGGCGCTCTCGATGACCTCGCAGCCCGCCAGCTCCCCGGCGTCCGGCGCCTCGAAGACACCCTCGGTGAAGTCGAACATCTCGGGCGTCACCACGAAGGAGAAGCCCTCGCCCTGGATCTGGTTGCGCGACAGCACCCGTCCCCGGCGCACCTCCTTCGGGGCGTTGAGGTAGTGGAAGCGCGCCGGCAGCTCGCAGAGCCGGGCGATCTCGGCCACCCGGGCCCGGTCCGAGCGTCGCAGGAGGCCGAGGTCGAGCACCACGGGGGTCCCGGTCGCCATGACCGCCGCCGCCGTCGACCAGATCTGGGCCTCGCAGCGCTCGATCCGCTCCATCAGCCAGTTGAAGTCCGGCTGCTGGGGCATGTCCTGGGCGAAGAGCCGCGCCATCCAGTCGTCGATGGAGAAGCTCACGGCCCGCTCTCGTCGGGCGAGGTCGCCGGCATAGGTCGACTTCCCGGCGCCGGACGGGCCGAAGATGACGTGCAGGGTCGGGGTCACGGCGGGGCTCAACGGACGGTCAAGCCGCCGTCGATGACCATTTCCGCCCCGGTCACATAACGGCTCTCGTCCGAGGCCAGCCACAGGACGCCGTTGGCGATGTCGAGGGGGAAGCCCTTCACGCCCAGGGGCACGGCGGTTTCCGTCAGGGCGTCCAGGGCCAGGTCGCGCTGCGGGCGGGCGTTGTCGCCGGGGCCGCCGGTGCCGATGATGGTGTCCCAGATCGGGGTCTCGATGATGCCGGGGTGCATGGAGTTGACCCGGATCCCGTCCTTGGCGTTGGCGCATTCCATCGCCACCGACTTGGTCATCAGGCGCACGGCGCCCTTGGTGGCGCAGTAGCCGCTCATGTTGGGCGAGCCCTTCAGGCCGGCGATCGAGGAGATGTTGATGATCGAGCCCGTCTGGTGCTCGCGCATCAGGGGCAGGGAATGCTTCATGCCCAGGAAGACGCCGTCGACGTTGATGGCCATCTGGCGCTTGAAGTCGGCGAGGGAGAAGTCGGTGACCGGCCCGGACAGGCCGATGCCGGCGTTGTTGACCAGGATGTCCAGGCGGCCGTGCAGGGCCTTCACCTTGCCGATGGTCTCGATCCAGGCCTCTTCGCTCGTGACGTCCTGGTGCAGGTAGTCCGCCGTGGCGCCCGCAGCGCGCAGGGCTTCGACGGCCTCGCGGCCCTTGTCGTCCTGGATGTCGCTGATGACGATGACGGCGCCTTCCTGCGCCAGCCGCTCGGCGCATCCCAGGCCGATCCCGCTGGCCCCGCCGGTGATGAGCGCCACCTTGCCCTGAACCCGTCCCGCCATGTCCGTCTCCTTCCCGCTTGACCCCTTGGGGTTTTCTCATGCCTAGCGCAGGGCGGCCCGCTTGCCCATAGGCCGCCCCGGCCCGATGCCTTCTGGGAGACGTCCATGTCCGTCGAGATCCGCCCCTGCAGCCCCGGGGACGCCGAGGCCCTGGCCCTGGTCAGCCGGGCGACCTTCCTGGAGTCCTACGCCGACGTCCTGCCGGCGGCGGACATCCTGGTCCACTGCGAGGTCCAGAACCGGCCGGAGCTCTACCGCGACTGGCTGGCCACGCCCGGCTGGCGGGCCTGGCTGGTGGAGAGGGCGGACACCCGCGCGCCCGTGGGCTTTTCCCTGTCCTGCCCGCCGGACCTGCCCCTGCCGACGGGGCCGGGGGATGTCGAGCTGAAGCGCATCTACCTGCTGCACCGCTTCCAGGGCGGGGGCAGCGGGGCGGCCCTCCTGGCCGCGGCCGAGGCGGCGGCCCGGGCCGACGGCTTCGACCGGCTCCTGCTCGGCGTCTATTCGAAGAACGCCCAGGCCCTGGGCTTCTACGCCCGCCAGGGCTTCACCCAGGTCGGCGTGCGCACCTTCCGCGTCGGCGCCAACGACTACGACGACCTCGTGCTGGCCAAGTCCCTGGCCTGACCCGCCGTTGACCCCCTCAGTCGGCTGCGCCGACAGCTCCCCCTGATGGGGAGCAATTGGGGTGGTAATTCCTCCCCCCAGGGGGAGGTGGACCGCGCGGCGGGCCGGAGGGGGTCAGCTGAGGGGCCGGTGACCCCCTCAGTCGGCTTTGCCGACGGCTCCCCCTTGGGGGAGCAATCAGGAGCCGGGCCTAAGCCGTCAGGCGGCGTAGTCCTGCAGGGGGCGGACGTCGAGGGGGCCGTTGGCCATGGCGGTGATGGCCTGGGCGGCCGCCAGGGCGCCGGCCGAGGTGGTGAAGTAGGGGATCTTCATCATCAGGGCGGTGCGGCGGATCTCATAGCTGTCGGCCAGGGACTGCTTGCCCTCGGTGGTGTTGAAGACCAGCTGGACCTCGCCGTTCTTCATTGCGTCGACGATGTGGGGCCGGCCCTCGAGGACCTTGCGCACGCGCTCGACCGCCAGGCCCTGGTCGGCCAGGTAGGTTGCGGTCCCGCCGGTGGCCAGGATCCGGAATCCGCGCGCCAGCAGGAGCTTCACCGGCTCGACGATCCAGGGCTTGTCGGCGTCCTTGACCGAGACGAAGACTGCGCCGGTGGCGGGCAGGACGGTGCCGCCTCCCAGCTGGCTCTTGGCGAAGGCGCGGGCGAAGGCCGGGCCTGGCCCCTCGCCCTCGCGCCGCCAGTCGAGGCCCATGACCTCGCCGGTCGAGCGCATTTCGGGGCCGAGGACCGTGTCCACGCCGGCGAACCGGGCGAAGGGGAAGACCGCTTCCTTGACCGCCACGTGGTCGTAGGGTGTCTCGACCAGGCCGAAGCTGGCGAGGGACTCCCCGGCCATGACGCGGGCGGCGATGGCCGCGAGAGGCTTGCCGATGGTCTTTGCCACGAAGGGCACGGTGCGGCTGGCCCGCGGGTTGACCTCCAGGACGAAGATCCGCGGAGCGTCGGAGTGCGGCTCCTCGATGGCGAACTGGACGTTCATCAGGCCGCGGACGCCGAGGGCGAAGGCCATGGCCTCGGTCTGGCGCTTGAGCTCGGCGATGGTCTCGGGGCGAAGGGAGAAGGGGGGCAGGGAGCAGGCGGAGTCGCCCGAGTGCACGCCGGCCTCCTCGATGTGCTCCATGACGCCGGCCACGAAGACGGTTTCGCCGTCGCACAGGGCGTCGACGTCCACCTCGGTGGCGCGGGAGAGGTACTGGTCGATCAGGACCGGGCTGTCGCCGGACACCTGGACGGCGGTGGTGATGTAGCGCTCGAGCTGTTCGTCGTCGCGGACGATCTCCATGGCCCGGCCGCCGAGCACATAGGAGGGCCGGATGACGACCGGGTAACCGACCTTGTGGGCGCCGGCAAAGGCCTCCTCGCGGGAGCGGGCGATGGCGTTGACGGGCTGGGCGATCTCCAGGCGGTGAAGCAGCTGCTGGAAGCGCTCGCGGTCCTCGGCCAGGTCGATGGCGTCCGGGCTGGTGCCGAGGATGGGGATGCCCGCCTCCTCCAGGGCCTGGGCCAGCTTCAGGGGCGTCTGGCCGCCGAACTGGACGATCACGCCCAGCAGGGTCCCGCGGGACTGCTCGACGGCGATCAGCTCCAGCACGTCCTCGGCGGTCAGGGGCTCGAAGTAGAGCCGGTCCGAGGTGTCGTAGTCGGTGGAGACGGTCTCGGGGTTGCAGTTGACCATGATCGACTCCACCCCGACGTCCGCCAGGGCGAAGGCGGCGTGGCAGCAGCAATAGTCGAACTCGATGCCCTGGCCGATCCGGTTGGGGCCGCCGCCCAGGATGACCGCCTTGCGCCGGTCGCTGGGGTCGCTCTCGCAGTCGGGGACCTGGCCCAGGGCGCCGGTCTCATAGGTCGAGTACATGTAGGGCGTGTCGGCGCGGAACTCGCCGGCGCAGGTGTCGATGCGTTTGAAGACCGGCCGGACGCCCAGGGCGCAGCGGGCGGCGCGCACGGCGCCTTCGGGCTGGCGGACGAGGCGGGCGAGGCGGGCGTCGGAGAAGCCCTGGGCCTTGAGGGCCCGGAAGCCCTGCGCCGTGTCGGGCAGGCCGCCCGCGCGGACCAGGCCCTCCTGGCGGACGAGGTCCTGGAGCTGGCGCAGGAACCAGGGTTCGTAGGAACAGGCGCCGTGGACCTCCTCGACGGTCAGGCCGTGGCGGAAGGCCTGGGCGATGACCCGCAGGCGGTCGGGGGTGGGCGCGCCGAGGGCACGGACCACGGCGGCCTTGCCGGTCTCGGGATCGGCGGCGCCCTCGATCTCAATCTCGTCCAGTCCGGTGAGGCCCGTCTCGAGGCCGCGAAGGGCCTTCTGGAGGCTCTCCTTGAAGGTCCGGCCGATGGCCATGACCTCGCCCACCGACTTCATGGAGGTGGTGAGGTAGGGCTCGGAACCTGGATACTTTTCAAAGGCGAAGCGCGGGATCTTCGTGACGACATAGTCGATCGACGGCTCGAAGGAGGCCGGGGTGGCCCCGGTGATGTCGTTCATCAGCTCGTCGAGGGTGTAGCCCACGGCCAGGCGGGCGGCGACCTTGGCGATTGGGAAGCCGGTGGCCTTGGAGGCCAGGGCCGAGGAGCGGGACACCCGGGGGTTCATCTCGATGACGACCATCCGGCCGTCCGCGGGATTGACCGCGAACTGGACGTTCGAGCCGCCGGTCTCGACCCCGATCTCCCGCAGGACGGCGATCGAGGCCGTCCGCATGATCTGGTATTCCTTGTCCGTCAGGGTCAGGGCCGGCGCGACGGTGATGGAGTCGCCCGTGTGCACGCCCATCGGGTCAATGTTCTCGATGGAGCAGACGATGATGCAGTTGTCCGCCTTGTCGCGGACGACCTCCATCTCGTACTCCTTCCAGCCTAGGACGCTTTCCTCGATGAGCACCTCGGTGGTCGGCGAAAGGTCCAGGCCGCGCTCGACGATCTCGCGGAACTCCTCGACATTGTAGGCGATGCCGCCGCCGGTCCCGGCCAGGGTGAAGGAGGGGCGGATGATGGCGGGCAGGCCGACGAAGGCCAGGCCCTCCATGGCCTCCTCGAGGGTATGGGCGGCCTTGGACTTCGGGCTTTCGAGGCCCAGCTTGTCCATGGCGTCGCGGAACTTCTGGCGGTCCTCGGCCTTGTCGATCACCTCGGCCCGGGCGCCGATCATCTCGACCCCGTAGCGCGCCAGGACGCCGCGGCTCTCGAGGGCCAGGGCGGTGTTCAGGGCCGTCTGGCCGCCCATGGTGGGCAGGAGGGCGTCGGGGCGCTCGGCGGCGATGATCTTCTCGACCATCTCCGGGGTGATCGGCTCGACATAGGTCGCGTCGGCCACGTCCGGGTCGGTCATGATGGTGGCGGGGTTGGAATTGACCAGGATGATCCGGTAGCCCTCGGCCCGCAGCGCCTTGCACGCCTGGACGCCCGAATAGTCGAACTCGCAGGCCTGGCCGATGACGATGGGCCCGGCGCCGATGATCAGGATCGAGGAGATGTCGGTGCGTTTGGGCATGGAAACACTCGCGCGCAGGGCCAGCGCGCGCGCCTGCGCGCTGCGTCCCGGCCGGATTGAAGGCTAAGCCGCCCGTTTAGAGGGGGAGTCGGGGTGGTGCAAGCTTGGATGCCCCGGGCAATCGTCCGCGGGGCTTCCGCCCACAGGAAATCAGGACAAAGAAAAACGGGCCGGCGTTTCCGCCGACCCGTTGAAGAGGTTCCCTTTCGGGATGAGGTCAGACGGACAGGTTGCCCGCAGACATCTTCCCGCTGCGCTTGTCGCGCTCGAGCTCGTAGTTCACCTTCTGACCTTCGTTGAGCGAGCGGAGGCCCGCACGCTCGACGGCGGAGATGTGCACGAACACATCCGGGCCGCCTTCGTCAGGTTGAATGAAGCCGTAGCCCTTGGTTCCGTTGAACCACTTCACGGTGCCGGTAGCCATATTGATCGATCGTCCTTGATAGATAGGCCCGCAACCCCGGAGTTGGGGCGCACGGGATCAAAAATCGAAGGAGGTCGGTAGCAGGCCCGCTGCGTCAGAAGAAGCGTCGAAAAAGCAGCCGAACCTACGAGATTTGACACGTCACTATGACGGAAGGCCAGGGGTCTGGCAAGCCGCACCCCTAAGCTCAGGCCCGGGCGGCCTCCATCAGGTCGGCGAAGCGCCTGAAGAGATAGAGGGAATCCGTCGGCCCGGGCGAGGCTTCGGGGTGGTGCTGGACCGAGAAAACCGGGCGGCCCGAAAGGGCGATGCCGGCGTTGGTGCCGTCGAACAGGGAGACATGGGTCTCCACCACGCCCTCGGGCAGGCTGTCGCGGCTGACCGTGAAGCCGTGGTTCATCGAGACGATCTCGACCTTGCCGGTGGTCAGGTCCTTCACGGGGTGGTTCGCCCCGTGGTGGCCCTGCTCCATCTTCTCGGTGCGCGCACCCAGGGCCAGGGCCAGCATCTGGTGGCCGAGGCAGATGCCGAAGACCGGAACGCCCGAGGCGACCAGCTTGCGGATCTCGGGGACGGCGTAGTCGCCGGTGGCGGCCGGGTCGCCTGGGCCGTTCGACAGCATGACGCCGTGCGGCTTGCGGGCCAGGATGTCCTCGGCGGAGGTCGAGGCGGGCACCACGGTGACCTTCGCGCCAAGGGAGGCGAGGGCCCGCAGGATGTTCCGCTTCACCCCGAAGTCCATGACCACGACCTCGCAGCGGTCCTGGGCGGGGCGGGCGTAGCCCTCGGGCCAGCCGTAGAGCCCTTCCTCCCAGGTGAAGGCCTGGCGGCAGGTGGCGTCCCTGGCCAGGTCCAGGCCCACCAGCCCGCTCCATTCCGCCGCCTGCCGGCGCAGGGCGTCGAGGTCGAAGCGGCCTTCGGGATCGTGGGCGATGACCGCGTGAGGCATGCCCTCCTCTCGGATGCGCCGGGTCAGGGCCCGGGTATCGACGCCGGAAAGGCCGATGACGCCCCGGCGGGCCATCCAGGCGCCGAGGTCGGATTCCGACCGCCAGTTGGCGGGGGGCGTCGGGGCGTCGCGGAAGATGGCGCCCCGGGCGGCGGTGGTGGAGTCGCCGGCGACCTGTTCAATGTCCTCGGAATTGACCCCGACATTGCCCACGTGGGGGAAGGTGAAGGCGACGACCTGGGCCATGTAGGAGGGATCGGTCAGGATTTCCTGGTAGCCCGTCATGGCGGTGTTGAAGCAGACCTCGCCCACCGCCGAGCCGGTCGCGCCGCAGCCGACGCCCTGGAGGACCGTACCGTCCGCCAGGACCAGGACGCCCGTGACGCCGGGGAGGAGATCGCTCATGGCAGGCCGCTCCAGGGACAGGGTTGAGGGCTCGCAAAAAGGCGGGCGAGGATGCACCCTGCCCGCCCTTCGGCCGTTCCGGGTCTGGTAATGACTCGCGGCGGGCCGGTCAATGCGGCGCGCCGGCCGCAGACTCCGGGAGAGCCCCATGTCCGAAACCGCCTTCATCGCCGAGCATCCCTCCACCCGGGCCGTCATCGACAGGGTCCGGGAGGCGGAGTACCGGACCCCGGCGCCGCACCGGACGGCCGGGGCGGTCGACTCCCGGCTCATCTGCATGTCGCCCCGGGACCCCAGCGAAGGCTTTGGAGAATAGCACCGTCGCCATGGCTATCCGCATCACCACGGTCGGCCTCGATGCTGACGACACCCTCTGGCACAATGAGACCCTGTTCCGCCTGACCCAGGAGCGGTTCTGCGACCTCCTGGCGGACCGCGCCGATCCCGGGCCCCTGATGGCGCGGCTTGCTGAGGTGGAGGCGCGCAACCTGCGTCTCTACGGCTACGGGGTGAAGGGCTTCACGCTGTCCATGATCGAGACCGCCATGGAACTCACCCACGGCGAAGCGCCGGCCTCGGTGGTGCGCGAGATCCTGGCGGCCGGGCGCGAGATGCTGACCGAGCCGGTGGAGCCCCTGCCGGGGGTCGAGGCGGCGCTTGAGGCCCTGTCGCTGGACTATCGCCTTGTCCTGGTGACCAAGGGCGACCTCCTGCACCAGGAGCAGAAGCTGGCGGCCTCGGGGCTGGGCGACCTCTTCGCCGCTGTGGAGATCGTCAGCGAGAAGACGGCCTCGACCTATTCCGCCGTCTTCGACCGCCACGGCTCCGGCCCCGGGCGCGCCGTGATGTGCGGCAACTCAGTCCGGTCCGACATCCTGCCGGCCCTGGAGGCGGGCGCCTTCGCCGCGCACGTCCCCTATCCCATGACCTGGGCCCACGAGCACGCCGAGCCACCCGTCGGCCACCCGCGCTTCGCCGAGCTGGCCTCGATCCGCGACCTGCCGGCCTGGGTGGCGGGGCTCGGCTAGGGCCCGGGGTCCCCGCTGCCGTTAACCCCCTCCGGCCCGCTTCGCGGCCCACCTCCCCCTGGGGGGAGGAATGACAGCGCTCAATTGCTCCCCCAAGGGGGAGTTCCCGGCGGAGCCGGGTGAGGGGGTCAATCCAGGTCGCAGCTGCGTCGCCGGCCCCCGGGGCTGGGCGCGGGGGCGGGGCCGGTCTATCCTTCGCCCCGTGCGGTTCGACGAAGCCTTCCTCGATGAGATCAAGTCACGCCTCCGGCCCTCGGACGTCATCGGCCGGACCGTGAAGCTGCAGAAGCGCGGCCGTGAGTTCGTCGGCCTGTCGCCCTTCACCAAGGAAAAGACGCCGTCCTTCTACGTGAATGACGACAAGGGCCAGTTCTTCGACTTCTCGTCGGGCAAGACCGGCGACCTGATCGCCTTTCTCCAAGAGAGCGAGCGGCTGTCCTTCGTCGAGGCGGTGGAGCGGCTGGCGGCCGAGGCGGGCCTGTCCCTGCCAGCGCCGGACCCGCGCTCGGCGGAGCATGAGAAGAAGCGCCAGGGCCTCTCGGACTGGATGGGCCTGGCCGCCCAGTGGTACGCCCGGATGCTGGCGGCCCCCCAGGGCGCCACCGCCCGGGCCTACCTGAAGCGCCGCGGCCTGCCGGCTGCAGACTGGGAGCGCTTTGGCCTCGGCTTTGCGCCCGCCGGGCGGACCGGCCTGAAGGACTACCTCGTCGCCAAGGGCGCGCGGCCGGCGGAGCTGGTCGAGGCAGGGCTGCTGATCGCGCCCGAGGACGGCGGGGCGCCCTACGACCGGTTCCGCGACCGGATCATCTTTCCCATCGTCGAGGGACGTGGGCGCATCGTCTCCTTCGGCGGCCGGGCCATGGATCCGGACGCCCGGGCCAAGTACCTGAACGGTCCCGAGACCGAACTCTTCCACAAGGGCCGCACCCTCTATGGCCTGCCCGAGGCCCGGCGCCTGCTGGCCGCCGCCCCGCCCGACGCCGACATGCCCCTTGTGGTGGTCGAGGGTTACATGGACGTCATCGCCTGCCAGCGGGCCGGCGTCGCCGCCGTGGCGCCCCTGGGCACGGCCCTGACCGAGGAGCAGATGGACCTGCTCTGGCGGCGCCACCCCGAGCCGACCCTGTGCTTCGACGGCGACCGGGCGGGGCGGCAGGCGGCCTTCCGCGCCATGGACCGGGCCCTGCCCCTGCTGACCCCCGGCCGCAGCTTCCGATTCAGCGTGGTGGAAGGGGGCAAGGACCCCGACGATGTCCTGCGGGAGCAGGGGGCTGCGGCTCTCCGGAGCCAGCTGTCGCGGACCAACGGCTTTGCGGAGATGCTGTTCCGGCGGGAGCTGGAGGCCGAGCCCCTGGACACGCCCGAGCGCCGCGCCGGCCTCAAGGCCAGGCTCCGCGCCGCCGCCTCGCGCATCGCCGACAAGGACCTGCAGTCGGCCTATCGCGACGACCTCCTGTCCCGTTTCGAGGCCGCCCTGCCGGCCCGGGCGCCGTCGCCGCAGGGTGGGGATTTCCGGCGCAGGGGCGCGCCCGGCGGGCGGGCCTGGATCGATCCGGCGCCCACGCCCCTGGGCCGCAGCGCCGCCCGGCGCCTGGCCGCCGCCCTCGACCTTCCGGCCGCCGCCCTGATGAAGCAGGCGCTCGCCGATCCGGTCTGCCTGGACGACTGCCTGGAGTCGCCCTTCGCCTCCGCCGGCTTCGGGGAACCCGCCCTGGCCGGATTGGCCAAGGAAATCATCCGGCTGCGTCTGGAGTCTGAACACCTTGACACCCGGGGGCTCGCGCGCCATCTGGCAGGAGGAGATTTTGAAGCTCTTCTGACAGACATCGATCGGGCCGCAGCGAAATCGGGCGCGCCCTTCCTGAAACCGGATGTCTCCCTCGAGGACGCAAGATCGCAGTGGTCGCAGGCCTTCGCCCGCCTCTCGAGGCTGGCGGCCCTCGATGAAGCGTTGTCCGCCGCCAAGGGTGACCTTGGCGGGGCTTTGTCCATGGACGCATTCTCGAGACTGAAAGGTGAGCGCGACCGCCTGCGGCGACAAATCCGAAACTGGCAGGACGAAACCTGACGAAAGCGCGCCCGCGCTGCACCTTTTCGAGATCCGGATTCCCCGCAGGGTCCGGACAGCGGAGACCTTGATGAGCAACACCCCCGCCGAGACCGAAGCCGCCGAGACCCCTTCCAGCGACGGGCCGCTGCTCGATCTCACCGACGCCGGCGTCAAGAAGTTCATCAAGCAGGCCAAGGCCCGCGGCTACGTCACCATGGACGAGCTGAACAAGGTCCTGCCGTCCGAGGAGGTCACCTCCGAGGCGATCGAGGACACCCTGGCCATGCTGTCCGAGATGGGCGTCAACGTGGTCGAGGCCGAAGAGGACGCCGAGGGCGGCGAGGTGGCGGTCCGCGAGGAAACCGCCGTCGTCGAGACCCAGAAGGAAGCCGCCTACGACCGCACGGACGATCCCGTGCGAATGTACCTTCGCGAGATGGGCTCGGTGGAGCTACTCTCCCGCGAGGGCGAGATCGCGATCGCCAAGCGCATCGAGGCCGGCCGCGACACCATGATCCGGGGCCTGTGCGAGAGCGCCCTGACCTTCGAGGCCATCATGGTCTGGCGCGAGGAGCTGGGCACCGGCCGCATCCTCCTGCGCGAGGTCATCGACCTGGAGCAGACCTACGGCGGGGTCAACGCCGCCGCCGAGGCCCTGGCCGAGTCCGCGGAGTCCGCCGAGGTGACCGAGGACGGCGAGGCCGCTGCGAAGGCCGAGGGCGACGATGACGACGACTTCGACGACGGAGCCGGTCCGACCATCAGCGCCATGGAGAGCGAGCTGCGCGAAGGCGTCATGCTCACCCTCGACGCCATCGCCGCCGAGTTCGACGCCTTCCGGTCCCTGCAGGAGAAGCTGGTCGGCAAGCGGCTGAAGGGCGAAGACCTGTCGGAGGGCGACCGCGCCTCTCACTCGGCCGCCAGCGGCGCCATTGTCCAGCACCTCAAGACCCTGAAGCTGAACAACAACCGCATCGAGGCCCTGGTCGAGCAGCTCTACGCCATCAACAAGCGACTGGTCGGCCTGGAAGGCCGGCTGATGCGCCTGGCCGACAGCTACGGCATCGCCCGCCAGGAGTTCCTCAAGACCTACCTGGGCTCCGAGCTCGACCCGACCTGGTCGGACAAGGTCAAGGCCCTGGGCGTCCGCTGGACCAAGTTCGCCGAGAACGAGGCGGGCCAGGTGCTGGCCATCCGCCAGGAGATCGCCTCCCTCGCCACGGAATCCGGCGTGCCGATCGACGAGTACCGGCGCATCGTCCAGACCGTCCAGAAGGGCGAGCGCGAGGCCCGTCAGGCCAAGAAGGAGATGGTCGAGGCCAACCTGCGCCTCGTCATCTCCATCGCCAAGAAGTACACGAACCGCGGCCTGCAATTCCTTGACCTCATTCAGGAAGGCAACATTGGCCTCATGAAGGCCGTGGACAAGTTCGAGTACCGCCGGGGCTACAAGTTCTCCACATACGCCACCTGGTGGATCCGGCAGGCCATCACCCGGTCCATCGCCGACCAGGCCCGGACCATCCGCATCCCGGTGCACATGATCGAGACGATCAACAAGATCGTCCGGACCTCGCGCCAGATGCTGCACGAGATCGGCCGGGAGCCGACGCCCGAGGAACTGGCCGAGAAGCTGGCCATGCCCCTGGAGAAGGTCCGCAAGGTCCTGAAGATCGCCAAGGAGCCCATCAGCCTCGAGACGCCGATCGGCGACGAGGAGGACTCGCACCTGGGCGACTTCATCGAGGACAAGAACGCCGTCCTGCCGATCGACGCCGCCATCCAGTCCAACCTGCGCGAGACCACGACGCGGGTCCTGGCCTCCCTGACCCCCCGCGAGGAGCGGGTCCTGCGCATGCGCTTCGGCATCGGCATGAACACCGACCATACCCTCGAGGAGGTGGGCCAGCAGTTCAGCGTGACCCGCGAGCGGATCCGCCAGATCGAGGCCAAGGCCCTGCGCAAGCTCAAGCACCCCAGCCGCAGCCGCAAGCTGCGCAGCTTCCTCGACAGCTAGGACGGCCGCCTCGGCTGACCCTCTCCGTCCCGGGGCCACGGCCCCGGTCCACCCCCCCTCGGGGGAGGATTTACGGAGCCATTGCTCCCCCAAGGGGGAGCTCCCGGCGAAGCCGGGTGAGGGGGGCAAAACCCGTCTCAGCTGACCCCCTCCGTCGCGCTGCGCGCGCCACCTCCCCCTGATGGGGAGGAATGACCCGGTGATTGCTCCCCCAAGGGGGAGCTCCCGGCGAAGCCGGGTGAGGGGGTCTACGGCGCCTGAGGCCTTGGGCTAGCTCCAGGCGTAGTTGAAGCTGATGGAGATGCGCGGGGTGCGCGCCCGGTTGGGGGGCACTTCGTGGCGGAGCCAGCTTTCCCACAGGAAGACTGATCCCGGCGCCGGCGCCAGGGAGACAAAGGTGCGCTCGGCCTCGGGCGCGTCGGTGCGGCGGGGCGGCGCGGCCATCATGAGGGCGAGGCGCGGGTCCTCCAGCCGCAGGGCCGAGGCGCCGGGCGGTGTGGCGACGTACATTGTTCCCGAGATCACGCTATGCGGATGGATGTGACCCGAATGGCCGGCGCCGGGCTTGAGGATGTTGACCCACAGGCTGTCCATCTTCAGCCGGCCGGCGCCGAGGTCGAGATGAAGGTCCTGGGCGTAGACGGTGACCAGCCGGTCCAGGCGCCGCCGGAGGTCGTCGAAGACGCTGGCCCGCCGGGGCAGGTCGTCGAGGGAGGCGTAGGAGGTGTAGCCGCCGTAGCCGTTCCTCCGGCACCAGTCGCGCCCGGCGACGTCTTCGGCCTCGAGCATGCGGCAGGCGGCTTCCAGGTCGGCGAGGAGGGTCTCGAAGCCCTTCTGCCCGGCCAGGGTGGTTTCGCAGATACGGGTGGGGAAGAGGTCGCGGACGGTCATGCCTGACCGCTAGATCATGTTCCGATAAGTGGGAACCGGTTATCGGATCGAAACATGATCTAACTTTTTGAACTTAGAGCCTGTTTAGTCCCTTCAGACTTTCCGTCTGAAGGGAACAGGCTCTGAGCCTGCGGCGCGCGCCTGTCAAAACCCGGACGTCGCCGGGATCAGGCGAGGATGTCGAGGACCACGCCCTGCATCTGGTCGGCGGTGCGGATCACGGCGGCGTTGGCCGACACCCCGGCCTGGGCCAGCTTCATGTCGACGATCTCCCGGACCACATCGACGTCGACGCCATCGATGCTCATCTTGGAAACCCGCTGGGCGGATTCCGAGAAGCGGTTGGTGGCGGCGATCAGCCCGTACTGGGCGATGGCGATCGGGTTCATGATCTTGGTCTCCGTGACACCATCGTGGACCCCTCGTCGTAAACAAAAAACCCCCGAAAGAGGGTGAACCCGGGTTAAGCTTGCCAGCCTTCCGCCTGCGCCTTCGAAGGGAGCCCGCCCATGATTGTCGCCCTCTGGCTCGCCGCCTCGGTCACCACGGTCTGCCTTGAGCCCGGCGGGGGCCTCAGCCCGGTGATCTGCAAGGCTCCGGCGACCCGCCTCGACGCCCGCCGCGAGGTCTGCGAGTGCCCCACCGGGCGCCGGACCGATGCGCCCCTTTGTGCTGAGGGCGAGACGCCGCCGCCGGAGACACGCCAGTTGAACGCCTTCCGCCGCAAGGCCGGGCAGGACGGCAGCCTGGTCGGGGACCGCTACCGCGACCGGCCCCTGTGCGTGATCCCGCCCAATCCGCAGGGCCGGCGGCCGTGATTCCGCCCGGATGACTGGCCATCAAGAGACCCCGGAGGAACTCCCATGAAACCCGCCTTCCTGGCCCTGGCGTTGGGCCTCACCCTGGCCCTAACCCCCTTCGCCGCCCGCGCCCAGGGCGTCGTCGCCCTGCCAGAGGACCCCGGCGGCGCCATCGTCGAGGAACTCGTCGTCCAGGCCAAGGAGCCCGGTCCGGCCTGGTGGGTGGTGAGCGACGGGGACTCCACCGTCTACATCCTGGGCATGCCCCGGGGCGGCCTTCCCCCGAAGACCGCCTGGGACCGCCGCTATCTCGACCGGAGGCTCAAGGGGGCGAACAGCCTGATCCTGGCGGACTCGGTCCGGATCAAGGTGGGGGTTTCCTCCTTTGGCGAGGCCATGCGCCTCTACCGGAGCCTCAGGTCCGATGTCCCCCTGGAGCGCCGGCTCGAAGAGCCCCTCAGGTCCCAGTTCATCGCCGCCCGCCAGAAGGTGGGGCAGCCGGGCGCGCGCTACGCCAAATGGTCGCCCTTCATCGCCTCCCTGATGCTGGTCGGCGATGCGACGCCCAAGGGATGGGCGGACCCGAGGGCGGACATCGTCAAGGCCGCCCGGAAGGCCAAGGTGAAGCGGGTTGAGGCGCCGGCGCGGGACGCCAGCGACGTGGTCGCAAAGGTCTTCGGCGAGATGAGCCCGGCCCTGGAGATGACCTGCCTGTCCGCGGCGGCCCGCAACGTCCAGGGATCCCGTCCGGCGGTGAACGCCGACGGATGGGTCCGGGGCGACGTCGCCGCCGCCATCAGCGGTCCCCGGGACTACGAGGGATGCCTGCTCCTGCTCAACGGCGGGCCGCAGTTCTGGCGGGCGCTCGTGGCCGACCAGACCGGCCTGATCGCCAACGCCCTGAAGACCCCCGGGCACAGCGTCGCCCTGGTCGACATTTCTTTCCTGGTCGCCGAGGAGGGCGTGGTCCGCCGGCTCGAGGCCCGCGGCCTTACGGTCACGGGCCCCGGCGGGGGCTGAGGCGCCTCAGAAAAGGGGCGGGCCCTTGCCGAGGGCGGCGTAGGTCTGCTTCTGGAAGATGGGCAGGGCGGCGCGGGCGCCCATGCGCTGGCCGGTGGCCACCTGGCTGGCGGATTCCGGGCCCAGCTCCATGGAGTTCTGGATCAGGTAGATCAGGATCAGGTCCTCTTCCGGGTCGGCCTGCCACCAGGTGCCGAAGGCGCCGGGCCAGCCAAAGGCCCCTGCCGAGCCGGCGCCCATCCAGGCCTGCTTCTCCGGGTCGGTGATCACCGAGACGCCCAGGCCGAAGCCCTGGCCCATCCAGAAGGGGATGCCCATGAAGGGGATCTCGCGCTGCTCCGGGGTCAGGCGGTTCGAGGCCATCAGGTTGAAGGTGTCCTCGCGGATCAGGCGCACGCCGTTCAGCTCACCCCGGTTGAGCATGAGCCGGGCGAAGGTCAGGTAATCGTCGACCGTGGAGATCAGGCCGCCGCCGCCCGCGCAGAAGGCCGGCGGATGGTCCTCGTGCACGAAGGAGACGTCCTTGAGGGGCGCGCCCTCCTCGGCCTTGTAGAGCTTGGCCATCCGGTCGCGCTTTTCCGGCGGGCACCAGAAGTCGGTGTCCGTCATGCCGAGGGGCTCGAGGATCCGCGACTTGAGGAAGTCCTGGTAGCTGGTCCCGGCGACGCGGCCGACCAGGAAGCCGAGGACGTCGGTGGCGTGGCTGTAGTGGAAGCGCTCGCCGGGCGCGTAGGAGAGGGGCAGGCCAGCCAGCCGCTCCATCCACATGTCCGGCCCGTGCGGGTTGCCCAGGGGCGGGCCCAGCACATCCTGGTAGGCGTGGGCGATGGGGCCGACCGAGGTGAAACCGTAGGCGAGTCCCGAGCGGTGGGTCAGGAGGTCCTCCACCGTGATGTCGCGCGGCGCATCATAGACGTCGTCGAGGGGGCCGGACGCGGACTTCAGCACCTTCATGCCCGAGAATTCCGGGGCCCACTTCGTGATCGGGTCGTCCAGCCGGAGCTTGCCCTCTTCCATCAGCATCAGGGCCAGAACGGAGGTCAGGGGCTTGGTCATGGAGGCGATGCGGAACATCGTGTCCCGGGTCATGGGCTTGTCGCCGGCGATGTCGCGCTTGCCCAGGGTGTTGAGCTGGACGATCTCGCCCTTGCGCCAGGTCAGGGTGACGAAGCCGGACAGGTCCCCCGCGTCGATCACCCCCTGCAGGGCGCCCGGGATCTTGTTGGTGAGGTTCATGTCCATGGTCGTCCTCCCGCCGGGCGTTGCGCCCCATTCTGCGATTGCGGCCCGTGTTGTCCCGTCCGGCGGCGGGAGCGTCAAGCGCGCCGTCGCTTCCGGCGGGGAAGGGGGCTAGGATGGGGCGTTCCGGAGGTCCGCCATGCCTGCTCGCCGTCTCACCCCGCCCCTCGCCCTCATGGCCGCCCTGGCCCTGGCCGCCGCCTGCGCGCCGGCCCTGCCCAAGGGTGTGGACCCGGTCGCCCTCGAGGCGGCCATCGACGACGCCGTGGGCGATCCCAACACCTGCGTCCTGATCGGCCAGGCCCAGACGGGGCGGCTTGTCTGGCGCTACGGGACCCACGGGGTCTGCGGCAAGGTCTGGCCCGCCTGCAACGGGACCGAGGCGCGCACCGTCGAGGGCCTGCTGAAGACGGCGGGCCGCGAGGGCGCCGAGATCTGGGCCTCCTGCCCCTCCAACGCTGACCGCAGCCGCACCGTCGCCTGGGCCGCCGGCCCCGTGCCGGGCCGCGCCGACCTGGTCTTCACCGCCGTGATGGAGGGGGCGAGCACTCCGCCGGGCATCGTCCTGGGCGACAAGCTGCGCGGCGCCCTGAAACGCGGCGGCCTGTCGCCCTCTTCCTGAGTCCGCCGGGTCCTGAGGGGGCCAAAGGCGACCGGGTTTGACCCCCTCAGCCGGCTTCGCCGGCAGCTCTCCCTGATGGGGAGCAATTGACTCTTCATTCCTCCCCCCAGGGGGAGGTGGACCGCGAAGCGGGCCGGAGGGGGTCAGCTGAGGCAGGGATTGACCTCGCTCAGTCCCCGCTGAACTTCCCCGGGCGCTTCTCGAAGAAGGCCGCCACCCCCTCCCGGAAGTCGTCGCTCAGGCGGGTCAGGAGATACTGGTCCCGGTCCATGAAGGTGGCGGCGTGGTGGTTCGCCTTGTCCAGGGCGTCCACCGCCTCCTTGGTCATGCGCACGGGCAGGGGCGGCAGGGCGGCGACCTTGGCGGCCCAACGCTGCGCCGCCTCGAGGGCGCCGCCGGCCGGGGCGACCTCCTCGCAGAAGCCCCAGGACAGGCCCTCGGCGGCGTGCACGGCCTCGCCGAACATGACGAACTGCTTGGCCCGCGCCGGCCCCACCAGGGCGTGGATTCGCGGAATGGACCGCCAGCTCATGTTGATGCCCAGGGGCACCTCCGGCAGGCGCAGGTAGGCGCCCTCGCCCAGGATGCGGAAGTCGCAGGCTGCGACCAGGGCGCAGCCGCCGCCGATGCAGTAGCCCTCGATGGCGGCGATGGTCACCGCCTCCACCTGCTCCCAGGCCTCGCACATGTCGGGCCCGGCCATGACGGCCTCCCGGGTCTCCAGGAGGGTCGGCCTGCGCCGTTCGCCCTGGGCGGCAAGGTCCGCGCCGGCGCTGAAATAGCGGTCCGAGCCGGTCAGGATCACCGTCGAGATGTCGGTCCGCCGCCGGATGGCGCGGGCGAACTCGGTCAGCTCCACCATCAGGCCGGTGTTCAGGGCGTTGCGGGCCTCGGGGCGATGCAGGCGCACCACCACGGTCGGGCCCTCCTGATCCACCTTCAGGAAGCGCCAGTCGCGGGCGACGGGGTCGTCCATCCTACTTCACCATCTCGAAGACGCCGCTGACCGTGATGCTGAGGTTCAGCTCCCCAGGGGCGACGGGCGGCGGCGGCGCGGCGTCCGCCATGGGCGCGGCCATGGCGTAGGCCTTCATCATCGGGCGGGGCTGGGGGACAAAGCCGCCCTCCGACAGGGCCGTCAGGCGCACGCCCCTGTGGCCCGTGGCCCGGGCGTAGAGGTCGGCCTTGGCGTTCAGCGCCTTCACCGCCGCCTCGCGCGCGGCGTTCTCGGCGGCGAGGGGGTTGGACAGGCCGAAGCTGACCTGGCCGGCGGAGTTGGCGCCGGCGCTGACCGTGGCGTCGATCACCGGCCCGAGGCGCGCCAGGTCGCGCACCGTGGCGGTCACCTGGTTGGCGGCCTGGTAGCCCCTCAGCTCCGGCGGGCGGCCGTTGGGATAGTCATACTGGGGCGAGATCGACAGGCCGCTGGTCTGCAGGTCACGGTCGGCCAGGCCCGCCTTCTTCAGGGCGGCCATCACCCGGGTCATCCGCTCGGAGTTCAGCCGCAGGGCCTCGCCGGCCGTGGGCGCCTCGGTGACCACGCCGAGGGAGACGGAGGCCATGTCCGGCGCCAGACGGCTGACGCCTTCAGCCGAGAGCGTCAGGGTGGCGGGGTCCTCGGCGGCCCAGGCGGGGCGCGCCGCCAGGAGGGGCAGGGCCAGGGTGAGGGCGAGGACGGCGGCGGTTGCGGTCTTCATGGGTCGGCGCTCCTTGTTCGGCAGTCAGCCTAGGACGCCCCCATCCCCGCGCCAACCCTCTGCGCCCGGGCCTGAACCGCGGCTGAACATCCCGGCGCCTTTCGACACGCCAGCCGCCATGCTAACCCGGCGCGGGGGCCTGTAGCTCAATGGTTAGAGCCGACCGCTCATAACGGTCTGGTTGCAGGTTCGAGTCCTGCCGGGCCCACCAGTGCTTCCCCCATTGCCACCACCCCCCAAACCCAGTTGGATGGGCCCCTGACCCTCCCGCACCGGGCGGGCGCTTAATGGGGAGAGACCGATGTTCTCGCACATCATGATCGGCACCAATGACCTGGAGAAGGCCAAGACCTTCTATGACGCCGTGCTCGGCACGCTGGGCGTGCCGCCGGCGCGGGTGGACGGGCACCGGATCTTCTACATCACGCCCACGGGCATCTTCTCGGTGAGCCTGCCGATCAATGGCGAGCCGGCCACCGCCGGCAACGGCGGCACCATCGGCTTCGCCTGCACCACGCCGGCCCAGGCCGACGCCTGGCACGCGGCGGGCGTCGCCTCGGGCGGGACGACCTGCGAGGACCCGCCGGGGGTGCGCGAGGGCGGCCAGGGCAAGCTCTACCTGGCCTATCTCCGCGATCCGGACGGCAACAAGCTGTGCGCCCTGCACCGCATGTGATCCGGGCCTGAGACGGCCCTGCACGAAATCGGGCGGCGTCCTTCGCGGGGCGCCGCCTTTTTCGTGGGCGGCCTTCAGCCTTCCGGCGGGAACCGCTCCAGCAGGGCGGCGGCCCGGGGCGGGCGGGGCAGGAGGACGCCGGAACAGTTCGGGCAGGCGCCGGCCAGCTCGCCCCCGGCGCACGCCTCGCAGAAGGTGCACTCGAAGGAGCAGATGAAGGCGCCGGTCCGGTCGGCGGGGAGGGCGGCGGCGCAGCGCTCGCAGGCGGATTTCATCTTCAGCATTCAGAGCTCGATCATGTCGAAGTCCGACTTGGGCGTCCCGCAGAGAGGGCAGATCCAGTCGGCGGGGATGTCGGCCCAGCGGGTGCCGGGGGCCAGGCCCTCCGGCGGGTCGCCGAACTCTTCCTCGTAGATGTAGCCGCAGGTGCGGCACTGCCAGGTCTTGAAGGCCTCGGCCACGGCGGCGCCCTCCGGCTCACGCCATCTTGAAGCGGATGGGCACCGACTTGGGGCCGCAGACGAAGTTGGCAACCATGTTACGGGGCGCGCCGTCCAGCTCCACGGCCTCCAGGCGGGGCAGGAGTTCCTCCCAGAGGATGCGCATCTCCATCCGCGCCAGGTGCTGGCCCAGGCAGACGTGGGCGCCGTAGCCGAAGGCCACGTGCTTGTTGGGGCTGCGGGTGACGTCGAAGCGGAAGGGGTCGGCGAACTGGGCCTCGTCCCGGTTGCCGGAGGGGTAGCAGAGCATCATCCAGTCGCCCTGGGCGATCTTCTTCCCGGCCAGCTCGGCGTCGGCGGTGGCGGTGCGCATGAAGTGCTTCACCGGCGTGACCCAGCGGATGGACTCCTCCACCAGGCCCGGGATCAGGGAAGGGTCGGCCTTGACCTTCCGGAACTGGTCCGGGTTCTCGGCCAGGGCCCACAGGGCGCCGGCGGTGGTGGACGAGGTGGTGTCGTGCCCGGCGGTGGCGGCGATGATGTAGTAGCTCATGGCCTCCAGGTGGCCGAGGGGCGCGCCGTTCACCTGGCCGTTGGCGATCACGCTGGCCAGGTCGTCGCGGGGCCTGGCCCGGCGGTCCTCGGTGATGCCGTTGAAGTACATCATGAAATCCATGACGACGGACTGGATGGTGTCGACGCCGTTGGCGTTGTTTCCCAGCTCCTCGCCGGTCCGGTTGACGTCCGGGTCGGCGCTGCCGAACAGCTCCTGGGTCAGCTTGAGCATGCGCGGTTCGTCGGACTCCGGCACGCCGATCACCTCCATGATGACGTGCAGGGGATAGAGGAAGGCCACGTCCCGGGCGAAGTCGCAGCGGCCGCCCTGGGCCGCCATGCGGTCGATGAAGCCCCGGGCGATCTCGCGGATGCGCTCCTCCAGCTTGCGCAGGTTCTGCGGCATGAACCAGCCCTGGGTCAGGCGCCGGTAGGCCATGTGGTCGGGGTTGTCCATCTGGACCAGGGAGCGGACGAGGTGGGGGCTGCCGCCCATCATCTCGCGCACCTTCCGGTCGGCCTCGATGGTGGTCAGGGTCGCCGACCGGTCGCCGTTGTGGAACAGCTCGTTCTGCCGCTCGACCTCCAGGATGTCGGCGTGGCGGGTGACCACCCAGAAGGGATCGAAGCCTTCCGGCTGGGCCTGCTCCAGCGGGGCTTCCCGGCGCAGGTAGGCGAAGGCGTCGTCGATCCGCTTGCCGTCGGCATAGGCGCGGGGGTCGACGAGGGTCTGGGCAATGTCCTGGGCGATCACGGGGCGGCTCCCTGAGTGAGTCCTGTGGCCCGGAGGCGGACCCGGCGGGACCATTTCATCAAGTGAGCGGCCGTTCAATAAGGGTCGATCCGGAGGGGCTGTTGACCCCCTCCGTCCCGCTTCGCGGTCCACCTCCCCCTGGGGGGAGGAATGACCCAGAAATTGCTCCCCCAAGGGGGAGCTCCGGACGAAGTCCGGTGAGGGGGTCAACGGCGCTCGGGTATCGTGAAACCCGGGGAGCCGCGCGCGACCTCAGCCCCCGGGCAGGCACAGGCCCGGGGCGGCGCCGGCGGGCCAGACCAGGGTGGCGATGGCGAAGGCGATGAGCGCGCCCCCGGCCGCGAGCCTCAGGGCGGGTCGCGCCCCGGCCCGGACAAGGCTGGAGGCGCCCAGAGCCGTCGCCGTCACCGAGGGCAGGACCCCCAGGGCGAAGCCGGCCATGACCAGGGCGCCGCGGCCCGGGGTTCCCGCCAGCAGGGCGTAGAGGAGGGCGGCGTAGACCATGCCGCAGGGGATCAGGCCCCAGGCCAGGCCCGCCGCCGTCGCCGCCAGGCCGCGCGCCGAGCGCCGGGCCTTCAGCATCCAGCGCCCGAGGGGCTGGAACAGTCGACCCAGGATGGCCGGGGAGGGGACGAGGCCCATCAGTCCCAGCGCCGTCCAGACCAGGACGGCGGCGCTGACCTTCTGCAGGATCCCGAAGGCCTCGGCCATGTCGAGGGCGCCGTAGAGCCCCGCCCCGGCCCAGCCGAGGGCCGCCCCCGCCGCCATGTAGCCCGCCGCCTTGCCCGCCTGGGCCTGGAGGAGGGCGATGAGCCGCCCGCCCGTCGAGGTCCCAGGCGCCGCCGCCAGGGCGATGGAGGCGGCGATGCCGCCGCACATGCCGGCGCAGTGCAGGCTGGAGGCCAGGCCTAGCAGCAGGCCGCCGCCGAAATCCAGGGTGATCATGCACAGCCTCGCCGCCGGTCGTCCGGTGCTGCTATAGAGGCGGCATGGCCGAAGCCTTCAACTCCGTAGAACTCCCCGTGGACAAGGCCGAGCGCTACGCCGCCCTGGCCGATGAGGTCGCCTCGGTCCTGGAGGGCGAGCCCGACCGGACCGCCCGCATGGCCGTGGTGGCCGGCATGCTGGCCCAGTCCTTCCCGCACTTCTTCTGGACGGGCTTCTACAGGGTCGACCCGGAGCGGCCGGGCGAGCTGGTCCTGGGCCCGTACCAGGGCACCCTCGGCTGCCTTCGCATTCCCTTCGGCAAGGGGGTCTGCGGGACGGCGGCCCAGCGGCGGGAAACGGTGGTCGTCGAGGATGTCCACGCCTTCCCCGGCCATATCGCCTGCGACTCCCGTTCCGCCAGCGAGATCGTCTGCCCGGTCTTCGACGCCGCCGGGGCGCTGATCGCCATCCTGGACGTCGACGCCGAGATCCCGGCGGCTTTCGATGCGACCGACGCAGAGGGCCTGAATCGCATCCTGGCGCAGACATTCTCGGCCTGAACCGGCCGCCCGGGGTTCGGAACGGCTTGGCTTCCCCCGCGTCCGCGGCCTATGTTCCCGCCCCGAAGCGCCCCGGGATCGCCCGGGGGCGAAGATGGGAGCGAAGACATGGCCGAGGCCTATATCGTTGCGGCGGGTCGCACCGCCGGCGGCCGCAAGGGCGGCAAGCTGAAGGACTGGCACCCGACGGACCTCGCCGCCGTCGTGCTGAACGACCTGGTCGACCGGACCTCGATTGATCCGGCCGCCGTCGAGGACGTGGTCATGGGCTGCGTCATGCAGGTGGGCGAGCAGTCCACCAACGTCGCCCGCAACGCCGTGCTGGCCTCCAAGCTGCCCGAGAGCGTGCCCGCCACCAGCGTCGACCGCCAGTGCGGCTCGTCCCAGCAGGCCCTGCAGTTCGCCGCCCAGGCGGTCATGTCCGGCACCATGGACGTGGTCATCGCCGCCGGCGTCGAGAGCATGAGCCGCGTGCCCATGGGCCTGTCGGTCTCCCTGCCGGCCCAGAACGGCTTTGGCGTGCCCAAGAGCCCCTGGCAGGAAGAGCGCTATCCCGGCATCCAGTTCTCCCAGTTCATGGGCGCGGAAATGGTCGCCGAGAAGTACAACCTGACCAAGGACCAGCTGGACGAGTACAGCTATCGCAGCCACCAGCGCGCGATCGCGGCGACCCAGGCCGGCGCCTTCAAGGACGAGATCATCGGCGTCGAGATCAAGGACGCCGACGGCAACACCGTCATCCACTCCGTGGACGAGGGCATCCGCTTCGACGCCAGCCTCGACGGCATCCGCGGCGTGAAGCTGCTGCGTGAGGGCGGCCGGATCACGGCGGCCTCCTCCAGCCAGATCTGCGACGGCGCCTCGGGCGTCATGGTGGTCTCGGAGCGCGCCCTGAAGGAGCACAACCTGACGCCCCTGGCCCGCATCCACCACCTGTCGGTCATGGGCCATGACCCGGTGATCATGCTGGAAGCCCCGCTTCCCGCCACCGAGCGCGCCCTTAAGCGGGCCGGCATGAAGGTCGAGGACATCGACGTCTTCGAGGTCAACGAGGCCTTCGCCTCGGTGCCGGTCGCCTACCTCCAGCGCCTCGGCGTCGACCCCGAGAAGCTCAACATCAACGGCGGCGCCATCGCCCTGGGCCACCCCCTCGGCGCCTCGGGCACCAAGCTGATGGCGACCCTGCTCAACGCCCTCAAGGGCAAGGGCGGCCGCTACGGCCTGCAGACCATGTGCGAAGGCGGTGGTCTGGCCAACGTGACCATCATCGAGCGCCTGTAAGGCGCCGGTGACCGGCAGACGGATCGTCGTCACGGGGGCCTTCGGGGTCCTCGGCGCTGCGGTGGCGAAGGCCGCTGCGGCGGACGGCGGCCGCCTCGCCCTCCTGGACTTTGCGCCCGCGCCCCCGGACGGCCTCGTCGCCGACTGTGGGCCGGGCGTTTTCGTGCGTGGCGGGGTCGACCTGACCGATCCGGCCTCCGCCGGGCCGGCGCTGGACGCCGCCGCCGCCGCCCTGGGCGGGATCGACGCCCTGCTCAACATCGCCGGCGGCTTCGCCTGGGAAACGCTGGATGGCGGTGAGGCCGCCACCTGGGACCGGCTCTACCGGATGAACGTGACGACGGCGGCCAACGCCTGCCGCGCCGCCCTGCCGCACCTGCGCGCCTCGGCGGCCGGGCGGATCGTCAATGTCGGCGCCAACGCCGCCCTGCGCTCGGGCGCGGGCATGGGCGCCTACGCCGCCTCCAAGGCCGGGGTCCATCGCCTGACCGAAAGCCTCGCCGAGGAGCTGAAGGCCGACCGGATCACGGTCAACGCCGTCCTGCCCTCCATCCTCGACACCCCCGCCAACCGGGCCGACATGCCCAAGGCCGACCCCGCGCTCTGGGTCTCTCCGGCGGAGCTTTCCGCCGTCATCCTCTTCCTCGCCTCCGAGGCGGCCTCCGCCGTGACCGGGGCCCTGGTCCCGGTGACCGGACGGGTCTGAAACCCGGTAGGCGCCTTTTTGCTGGCCCTTGCGGGCGTTGCGGGTCAGACTCAGGCCTCGGGAGGGTTGTGTTTCCATGCTTGTGTCCGTTCTCGCCGTGGTCTCCGGCCTGGCCCTCGCCGACCCTCAGGCATCCCAGGGCCCAGCCCCGGCCCCAACCCCGGTCCCGGCGCCGCCCGCTGCCGAAGCGACGGCCGCCGCCCCGGCGACGCCCCCCGTCCAGCAGGGTGTGATCTCCTATCCCCCGTCCTTCTTCGCCGACGTGGGCCCCTCCACCGCCCTGGAGATGGTCCAGCGCCTTCCCGGCTTCAGCTTCGACCGCGGCGCCGCGGTGCGGGGCCTGTCCGGTTCCGGCGGGAACGTCCTCATCGACGGTGAGCCTCCTGTCTCCAAGAATGACAGCCTTGAGGAGATCCTCCGACGCATCCCGGTCTCTTCGGTCCAGCGCATCGACGTCGTCCGCGGCAGCGCCCCAGGCATCGACATGCAGGGCCGCACGGTGATCGCCAACGTCATCCGCAAGTCTTCCTCCGGCGTGAAGGGAGCTTTTGTCTGGACCATGTGGCCCATCGGCGATGGCCGGTTTTTCTATGGCCCCAGGGCTGAGATGCAGCTGCGGCAGGGACAGCGCCTGATTGAGCTTTCGTTCGTCCTGGGCAAGGGCCCCAATGACACCGCGGGTGACGGCGACCGGATCCGGGTCGACGCGAACGGCAACACCCTCATCCGTTCGAACATCGACTTTGACGCCCAGGGGGCCCGCCGTTGGCTGGTCGGGGCCTTCGAGACGCCTTTCGCCGGCGGCCGCCTGCGGCTCAACGCCGCCTACATCGGCGGGGAGGCGGACAGCGAGTACTATGACGACATCCTGTTTCCTTCCGTCTACCGCGAGTACCAGTACTTTTCGGAGGATCGGGCCCAGAGCGAGATGGGGCTCCGCTGGAACCGGCGCGCCGGAGCGAACCAGGTCGACGTGGTCGCCTTCCAGCAGTGGAACAAGACGGACAACTACTCCCGCTTCGACAGCCCAACCCTTTCCCGGCTTTTCCTGAACACGAAGGACATCTCCGAGACGGTCTCCCGCGTGAACCTGCGCCGGACGGTCAGCCCTTCCCTGAATCTCGAGGCCGGAGTGGAGGGCGCCCTGAACACACTGGACTCGGCGACCAGCCTGAAGATCAACACTACGGTCATCCCGCTGCCGGCCGCCAATGTGCGGGTGGAGGAGAAGCGCGGCGAGGTGTTCGGGTTGGCGGCCTGGAGGGTCTCGCCTAAGCTGGCCCTCGAATTCGGCGTCCGCCAGGAGGCCTCCACCGTGACCTCGACCGGGGACGTGGAACTCGAGAAATCCCTGGCCTTCACCAAGCCCCGGCTGACGGCGACCTGGGCGCCGATTGACGACCTTCAGGTGAGGGGACGCATCGAGCGCGAGGTGACCCAGCTCAACTTCGACGACTTCGTCGCCAACAACAGCGTCACCCAGACTGGTGCGGTCGTCGCCGGAAACCCGGACCTTTCGCCCATGCAGGCCTGGGTGGCGGAACTGGCGGTGGAGCGCCGTTTCCTCAAGCAGGGGGTGGCGATCGTCACCGTGCGCCGGTGGGAACTGAAGGACGTGATCGACCGGGCGCCGGTCTACCTCGGCAACCTGGTCGCTGATGCTCCCGCCAACATCGGGGATGGCTGGCGCAATGAAATCCAGTTCAGCCTGAGCGCGCCCCTGGACCGTCTGGGCCTGAAGCAGGCCACCCTCAAGGCCCAGGTGTCCCTGCGCGAGACCGAGGTCACGGACCCCACGACCGGTGATCCACGGCCCATCTCATCCCTGCTGACCTTCGGCGCCCCGCCGCCCATCTCCGCGGTCCGCGAAACCGAGTGGGAGCTCCACTACACCCAGGACCTTCCGAAGCTGAAGTCCACCTGGGGTTTCGACATCATCGGGCCCTACATCGACCACTACTACAGGCTCTCGGAGATCGAGACCCAGAAAAGCGAGATCAGCATCCTGATCTTCGGGGAATGGAAGGCGCGTCCGGATATCTCACTTCGGGTGGAGCTCCAGTCCCTGGCCAAGGACACCGCCCGGGTCCGCGACGTCTGGTCGGGTCCGCGGAATACGGCGCCCCTGCAGTACAGGGACTTCCGCAACCTCCAGTACGACGGCGCCATCCAGTTCCGCCTGCGCAAGACCTTCGGCTGAGGCGGGGGCCTCAGGGGGTCTTGGGGGCGATCCGCCAGATCGCCTTGCCGCTGTCGTCCGCCACCAGCAGGGCGCCCTTGCCGTCGACCGCCACGCCGACCGGCCGGCCGCGAGTCTTGCCGTCCCCGGTCAGGAAGCCGTCGAGGAAGACTTCCGGCGGCCCGGAGGGCTTGCCGCCCGCGAAGGGCACGAAGACCACCCGGTAGCCGTTGAAGGGCTTGCGGTTCCAGGAGCCGTGCTGGCCGACGAAGGCGCCGCCCCGGTACTTTTCGGGGAAGGCTTCCGCCCGGTAGAAGGCCAGACCCAGAGAGGCCGTGTGGGAGCCCAGGGCGTAGTCGGGCTTCAGGGCCTTGGCCACGAGGTCGGGGCGCTGGGGCTGCACACGTTCGTCGACGATCTGGCCGAAATAGCTGTAGGGCCAGCCGTAGAAGCCGCCGTCCCGAACGCTGGTCATGTAGTCGGGCACGAGGTCCGGCCCCAGCTCGTCCCGCTCGTTCACGGTCGTCCAGAGAGCGCCGGTGACGGGCTCGAAGTCCAGGCCGTTGGGGTTGCGCAGGCCGGTGGCGAACAGCCGCCCGGTCTTGGCGACGGGGTCGATCGCCCAAATGGCCGCCCGGCCTTCCTCTTCGGCCATGCCGTTCTCGCCGATGTTCGAGTTGGAGCCTACGGTGGCGTAGAGGGTCTTGCCGTCGGGGCTGGCGAAGACGTTCTTGGTCCAATGGTGATTGCGGCCGGCGGGCAGGTCGAAGACCCGCTCAGGCTGACCGGAGACCTTGGTGTCGCCGGCCTTGTACGGCAGGCGCACGATCCCGTCGTCCTGGGCGACGTAGAGGCTGTCGCCCACCAGGGTCATGCCGAAGGGGCGCCGGATGTTCTCGGCGAAGGCGGTCTGGAGCTCCGCCAGGCCGTCGCCGTCGGCGTCGCGCAGCAGGGTGATCCGGTTCGGGCTAGTCCTCTGGATGGCGCCTGCCTGACCCATCAACAGGTTGGCGACGTGGTCGCGGAAGCCGGGCTTGCCCTTCTTCTCCGAGGAGGACTCCGCCACCAGGACGTCGCCGTTCGGCAGGACCAGGAGCCAGCGGGGATGGGCCAGGGCGCCGGCGAAGCGGGTGACCTTGAAGCCCTCAGGCGCCCGGGGCGCTTCCGAGCCCGTCCAGCCCACCGGCTTGGCGATGGCGATCTGCGGCGCCAGGGCCTGGGAAGGCGGGGGCAGTTTCGGGTCCGGGCCAAACCCCGCCAGGGGGTCAGGCGAACCGCCGGCGGAGCAGGCGGCGAGGACGAAGACGGCGCCCAGGGCCAGGGGCCGAAGCTTTCGGGTCAGCATGTCCGGATCTCCTTGAACTTCCATAATCGCCCGCCGAGGCGGGAACGCCAAGGGGCCGTTGACGCGGGGCGTGAAGCGGCCGAGCCTTCCCCTGCGTGACCGGCCCGCTCCGGGCCGGCGCACATGGGAGGGAAAAATGCCGATTGAACTCAGGCTTCTTGTTTATTCGACCGCCCTGCTTCTTGTCCTTGTGGTCATCCAGGCCGTGGCCGGTGTCCGTTCCAAGGGTCTTCAGGTCATGGCGGACGCCCGCGACGGGCTCAGCCCGCCCGAAGGGTTCCATGCCCGCGCCCTGCGGGTGGTGGACAACCACCGAGAGGGGCTGACCCTCTTTGCCCCCCTGATCCTCGTCGCCGCGGCGACAGGCAACCTGGGCGGGGCGGCGACGGTTCTGGGCGCCAAGCTTTTCTTCTATTCCCGCCTGGCCCACGCGGTCATCTACCTGGCGGGCCTGCCCAAGATCCGTCCGCTGGCCTGGGTCGTGGGCCTGGTCGGGACCCTGATGGTCCTTGCCGCCGTCCTCGGGATCGCCTGATCCCGGCCCAGTCGCGTGGATGTCGCGGGCCGGCGTCTCGCCGCCGGTCCGCGCCTTCCTGACCCGCGTTGACCTTGCCGGGGAAGCAGCCAAGCATGAACCTGCAGGCCGGCATACGGGAAGGAAGACCATGGCGTTCAGGACCGAACAGGAAGCCTTCTGGGCGGGCGGCTTCGGTGACGACTACATGTCGCGGAACCAGGGCGAGAAGCTCATCACCTCGAACGTGGTCCTGTTCGGGAACATCCTCCGCTCCGCGCCCGGCGTCCGCTCCGTGGTGGAGCTGGGCTGCAATATCGGCCTGAACCTGCAGGCCCTGAACCGGATTGACCCGGAAATCGCCCTGCGCGGCTACGAGATCAACGCCAACGCCGCACAGAAGGCGCGCGACCTGGGGATCGCTGACATCCACCAGCAGACCATCCTCGAGACCCTCCCCGACGAGGGACGACATGACCTCGCCTTCACCAAGGGGGTCCTCATCCACATTCACCCGGACGAGCTTCCGAGGGTCTACGACAACCTCTTCGCGCTCTCGCGGCGCTACATCCTGGTCTGCGAGTACTACAACCCCAGCCCGGTGACGGTGACTTATCGCGGAAACGCGGACCGTCTCTTCAAGCGGGACTTCGCCGGCGAGTTGATGGATCGCTTCGGCCTCAGGCTGGTCGATTACGGATTCACCTACCGGCGGGACAACTATTTCCCGCAGGACGACAGCACCTGGTTTCTTCTGGAAAAGCCGCTCTGAGGCGGAGGCGCGAGCGCTGGGGCCCGGCGCAGGCGGACCGGCGCCGGGGCGCCGGTCCGTGACGCGGGTCTTAGCCCAGGGCGTCCTTGAGAGCCTTGGCGGGCTTGAACTTCAGGGCCTTCGAAGCGGCGATCTGGATGGTCGCGCCGGTCGAGGGGTTGCGGCCCGTACGGGCCGGCTTGGACTGGACGGCGAACTTGCCGAAGCCGGGCACGGAAACTTCGTCGCCCTTGGCGGCGGCGTCGCGGATGGCCGCGAAGGTGGCCTCGATCGCGGCCTTGGCCTGGGCCTTGGTGAGCTTGGAGTCGGTCGCAGCGACGGCGTCGACCAGGTCGGAGATGTTCATGAGATACCTTTCAAGCAGGGAATCGCTTGGCAAGACCCTGCCAAGCCCCGCCGCATATGTCACCTGCGGGAAATGCCAGAATGAGCTTGGAATCCGGCGTTTCTGGGGTCGTTGACCTGGCCTGGCGCCCAGCGAGCGGCCTTACGCACTTCCGCAGACCGCTCGGCATCCCCCGCCGAAGCCCTCGTTTGAGGTAGGCCTGACCGTATCGGCCCGGCGTGACGGCCAGCGCCTAGCCCGAAGCGCCACCACCGCAGGGCGCACCGCCAGGAGCGCTAGGGCCGGGACCACGCTGCCGGGTACGAAGAAAAGGTGGGTGCAGGTCGCGCCGACCATCAGCTAAGCCAGCCCCGAGGCGGCGGCGATGGCGAGCCTCGGGACGAGCAGTCCGATCGCCCCTGCAAGCTCAAGCACGCCGATCAGGATGCGGAGCCACTGCCCGTACCCAGCGCCTCGATTGTCGCCACGGCCTCATGGTAGCCGGTGAACTTACGATACGCGGTCATGGGCAAGACCAGGGCCAGGGTGATCTGGAGCATCCATGCAAGGCGCATTCGCCAGTCCGTCGAGGGGATCTTCGGCGCCCTGGCTCAGGCTGCCCTTCGCGCTGTCCGGAAGGCCGAGCCCACAGCCCAGAGCCATGTCGCAGCCGTGGTGACCAGCAGGACTGGCGGGCCCACGAATTCGAAGGCCCAGAACAGCGCTCCACCTCCGAGGAAGAGCAGGGCGAGCTGGACCTTCGTCACCAGTCCCTCCTGCAACGCGCTACGGGCGATGAGCAGATTCACTGGGACATAGAGGAGCAGCGCCGTGATCAGTCCCGGGCTGAAGTCCGAGAAGGCGATGGTCCCGCCCAGGTGGAACAGGGCGTTGTGGACCTGTGTGGCCATCAGGAAGAGGATCGCCGCGCAGGCGGTAACCCGGGTGCGCAGGGTGGCGTGGAGAAGCAGGTAGACCAGGGTGACGCCAGAGAGGACGACAAGGACGGCCTCGGTGCTCAAGGCGTTGTTGTCCGGGAAGTAGCGCAGTCGCCACTCCCTGAAATTGAACAGGAGGTGCTCCTCGCCGTGGTGGATGGCGTAGGCCAGCGGGGCCAGGAGCAGGGCGGTCTGAAAGGGCAGGCGGGGCAAGGGCGGTCTCCGGGCTGTCTCGCCTATCTTGCAGGCCACTTATTTGACTATCCAGTCAGTTAGTGGATCGATACACCCCGTCCATGACTTCCAGACCCCGCTACAGGGGGCTTCGCCGGACATCGAACCGGGAGGCCCTGATGCTCGCTGCGGAAGAATTGCTCGGCGGGCGCGCCGCCAGCGCGGTTTCGGTGGACGAGATCGTCGACCGGGCCGGAGTGGCCAAGGGCACCTTCTACAATCACTTTTCCAGCAAGGAGGATCTCGGCTGGCAACTGGCGCAGGCGATCCGCCTTGAGGTGCGGGACCGGATTGCAGACCGGAAGGTGGTGAGTTCCGATCCGGCCGTGCACCTCGCCATCGCCGTCATCCTCTTCCTGGACCTGGCCCGTCGACGGCCGAACCGCGCCCGGATCCTGTCGATCCTGCTGTCGCAGGTCTCGGATGCCGACGCCGAACCGAACAGCAGGGTCCGCCAGACCCTTGACGCCGGCAGGTCGGTTGGCCGGTTCAGGTTCGGTTCCATCGACGCTGCGATGATCGCGGTGATCGGCATTGTCTCCGCCGGCATCCAGAGCCTTGTCGATCACGAGGTCCCGGATGCGGGTGAACGGATCGCCAGCCTCGCTGCTCACGCCCTCGCCAGCCTCGGGCTCTCGCGGGAAGACGCAGACGACGTGGTCGGCCACCCCCTGCTGGCGGGGCTCGTTCAGGACTGAGATCGACCTGTACCGCCGCCCTGACCCCGGCAGTTGCTGGGTTCGCCCGGTTTGCATGGGCGATGCCCCCGGTCTAATCACGCGCCAAGGCCGCGCCCACCCGATCCCGGCGAGTGGGCGGGCGGTGAAAAATGCACTCGACATGACCACGTCAGCCCACCGCTTCTCCGTCGCCCCGATGATGGACTGGACGGACCGTCATTGCCGGTCCTTCCACCGGGTGCTGACGCGGCGCGCCCTCCTCTATTCCGAGATGGTCACCAGCGCCGCCGTGCTGCATGGCGACCGCGATCGCCTGCTGGGTTTCGATCCGGCCGAGCATCCCGTCGCCCTTCAGCTGGGCGGCAGCGACCCGGGCGAGCTGGCGCAGGCGGCGCGGATCGGCGAGGCCTTCGGCTACGACGAGATCAACCTGAACGTCGGCTGTCCGTCCGACCGGGTGCAGTCCGGGCGCTTCGGCGCCTGCCTGATGCTGGAGCCCGCCCTCGTGGCCGACTGCATGGCGGCGATCCGCGCGGTGGTCCGGGTTCCGGCCACCGTGAAGTGCCGGATCGGGGTGGACGACCAGGACCCGGAGGCCAGCCTGTTCACCCTGGTGGACGCCTGCGCGGCGGCGGGGGTGGAGACCTTCATCGTCCATGCGCGCAAGGCGATCCTGAAGGGCCTGTCGCCCAAGGAGAACCGGGACATCCCGCCCCTGAACTACGATCTGGTCCGGCGGCTGAAGCAGGAACGGCCAGGCCTGACCATCGTCCTCAACGGCGGGATCGGCGGGCTGGACGCCGCCGAGGACCTGCTGGCCGACTTTGACGGGGTCATGCTGGGCCGCGCCGCCTACCATGACCCGGGGCTGCTGGGAGAGGTGGACGCCCTGATCTTCGGCGAGGGCGAGGTCGTGACGCCGGAGGCGGCTGTGGAGGCCTACCTGCCCTATGTGGAGGCGCGCCTGGCGGAAGGCGTGCCCCTGGCGGCCATGACCCGGCACATGCTGGGCCTGTTCCAGGGCCGGCGCGGGGCGCGGGCCTGGCGGCGCCTGCTGACGGTGGAGTCGGTGCGGCCCGGGGCGGACGTGCAGGTGATCCTGCGGGCCCTGGCCGAGGTCGCCGGATCAGGGGTGCAGTCGGAGGGTGTCCGGGTTGGCCTCGAAGCCGGAGAGCCGCCTCAGGAAGCTCATGCCCAGCAGTGAGGCGTCGGTGTCCCGGTCCAGGACCAGGGCGTCGACATTCCGCACCACGGCGCCGTCGACGGCCACCGAGGGCAGGGTGATGCGCGCCGCCCGGGCCTCGCCGGCGGCGGTGGCCACCTTCAGGCCGTAGGTCAGGGAGTCCGGGTCCAGGCCTATCCGCCGGGCGTCGGCGGCGGTGAGGGACACCACAGTGGCGCCGGTGTCGACCAGCATGCGGACTGACTGGCCATTGATCTGCGCCTGCGCCCAGTAGTGGCCGTCCCGTCCCATGGCGATGGCGGCCGGCGGCGGTGCGGCGGGGCGGGGCACGGGCAGGAGGGCCGTGGAGGCGCGGACCGCCGGGGCGAGCACCATAACCGCCTGGCCAGCGGCGACCGCGACGACGGCGGCGGTCAGGGCCAGGACGGCCTTCCTCTGCATGTCCGCCGTCCCTCCGGATCCGGTTCCAACGGAGCGGAAGCTAGTCCGGGATGGTTAGCCGGATGTGAACGGGCCGGGCCGCAGGACGGCCTCAGAGCTGGCCGAAGCGGATCTCGTCTGAGCCGGCGGGCAGGTCGATGGTCATGCCGTCCCGGGCCAGCCGCCAGTCGAGCGGGCCGCCGGCGTCCATGCCCCGGGTAAAGGCCTCGGGCGTGAAGATCGGCAGGCCCGCCTGGGTCAGGTGATAGAGCACCAGCCGCCTTGCCCCGCCGCCCGGGCGATGTCCGCGGCTTCCACCGGGGTGGTGTGGTAGGTCAGGGTATCGGCCATCATCGAGCTCGTCCGGGCGTTGCCCATACCCTTCAGGGCCTGGGAGAGCTGGCGGGTCATGGCTTCGCTCTGGGCCTCATGCAACATGACGTCGACGCCCTTCGAGGCTTCGGCGAAGGCGGGCCACTTCATCGTGTCGCCACTGATCGAGACCGACCGTCCACGGTAGTCGAAGCGGTAACCGAAGGCCGGGCTCACGGGGTCATGGGACACCCGGATCGCGGTCACGGTCAGGTCCCCGTCGCGCAAGGCCGTCGCGGTGGATGCGCCCGCCGGGATGCGGATGACCCGGGGCTCGATCCGGCCGGCGGCGATGGAGAAGCGGAAGCCGTCGCGCTCGTGGTGCGCGCGGCGGAAGACATGGTCGTTCTCGTAGGCCTGGTTGAACCCTCGCGCGACCTTGTCGACCCCCGAGGGGCCAACCAGGGCCAGGGGACGCTCGCGGCCCTGGACCCAGCTCTGCATGTTGAACTCGCCGAGGTCGCCGATGTGATCGGAATGCAGGTGGGTGAGGAAGACCGCCCTGGCCACGCTCACCGGCAGGCGCCAGGTCATCAGGTTCTCGGTGGACTCCGGTCCGACGTCCACAAGGTAAAGGGCGCCCGCCGCCTGGACGACGATGCAGGGTTTGGCCCGGTCCCGCACGGGCAGCGGCCCCGAGGTGCCCGCAAGAACGACTTTCAGGCCGTCGCCCGCCGTCTGGGCGGCGGCGGGGGTTGCGGCGAGGGCGGCGAGGGCCGCCATCAGATGTCTCCGGTTCATGCCGGGCGGCTCCTTCATGTGGGTTGGGGGTTTGGCCGCGTTCTCAGGAGAACATGGCCAGCTTCTCGGGGCGGATCAGGCTGCGGCGCGCCGGCAGCTCGGCCATGACGGCGTCGCGGGCCTCGGGCGTCATCTTCGACCAGCCCGCCACCTCGTTCAGCCGGCGGTAGCAGCCCATGCAAAGGCCGCTTTCGCCGTCGACGACGCAGACCTTGATGCAGGGCGTGCGCACCGCCTGCGGGGGAAGATCCGGGTCGCTCATGGCTGTCGTCGTGTCTCCGGGGGCGGGAAACCTCTTCATCGCTGGCCAAGGGCCGCGCTACAAGTCCCCGATGTTGATCCCGGTCCTTCTCCTGCTCGCCGCCGCCGAACCCCGGGACGCCGGCCAGGGGAGGGCGTCGGTGGACTGCAGGGTCGCCGAGGGCGGGCGGCTGGAGGACTGCCGGCTGGTCTCAGAGGCCCCCTCCGGCGCCAACGTCGGGGCCTTTGCCCTGCAGTTGGCCCGAAACACCCGGGTGGCCCCCGATGACCGCCGGATCCGGGCGGGCCGGATCGTGCTGGCCTTCCGGATGAAATTGCCCTGAACCGGGCCCGGGCGCGGCTTTTCAACGGCCGGTCCTTCACCTATGTGGAGCGGCGGAAAGGCGCGTATCGCCGCGCCAGACGCCGGAGCTCTCACATGAACCTGGATTTCTCCCCCGAGGACAACGCCTTCCGCCAGGAAGTCCGCACCTTCATCGCCGAAAACTATCCCAAGGCGCTGCGTGAGAAACAGGAGCGCGGCGAGACCCTCGGCAAGGAGGATTACCTCTCCTGGCACAGGATCCTGGCCAAGAAGGGCTGGGCCGTCCCGTCCTGGCCGGTCGAGCTGGGCGGCACGGGCTGGACCCCCACCCAGAAGTACATCTGGTCCGAGGAGCAGGCCCGGGCCGACACCCTCGGGGTCCTGCCCTTCGGCGTCTCCATGCTGGCGCCGGTGCTCTACACCTTTGGCACCGAGGAGCAGAAGCAGAAGTTCCTGCCGGGCATCCGCGACGGCCAGGTCTGGTGGTGCCAGGGCTATTCCGAGCCGGGCTCGGGCTCTGACCTCGCCAGCCTCAAGACCCGCGCCGAGCGCGTGACCGGCGACGACGGCAAGGAATACTACATCGTCAACGGCCAGAAGACCTGGACCACCCTCGGCCAGCATGCCGACTGGGGCTTCTTCCTGGTCCGCACCGACCCCGACGCCAAGCCGCAGTCGGGCATCTCCTTCCTGCTGATCGACATGAAGAGCCCCGGCATCTCGGTGCGCCGCATCACCACCCTGGAGGGCGGCCACGAGGTCAACGACGTCTTCCTCGACAACGTGAAGGTGCCGGTCGAGAACCGGGTCTTCCATGAAAACCAGGGCTGGACCTGCGCCAAGGCCCTGCTGGCCCACGAGCGCTCCGGCATCGCCGGCGTCGCCCGGTCCAAGCGTGGCCTGGAGCGCCTGCGCCAGATGGCCTCCACCGAGCTGTCCGACGCCGGCGGCGCCCTGATCCAGGACGCCTTCTTCCGCCGCAAGGTGGCCGAGCTGGAGATCGACCTGACGGCCCTGGAGTTCACAGAGCTGCGCACCCTGGCCGGTGAGTCCAGCGGCAAGGGCCCGGGCCCGGAGAGCTCGATCCTCAAGATCAAGGGCACCGAGATCCAGCAGCGCCTGCAGGAGCTGGCCCTGGAGGCCGCTGGCCACTACGGCGCGCCCTTCCTCGGCGAGGCGGGCCACAATTCCGGCATCGGGCCCCAGCACTCGCTGGACCTGGCCGGCGACTACTTCAACGGCCGCAAGACCTCGATCTACGGCGGCTCCAACGAGATCCAGCGCAACATCATCTCCAAGATGGTGCTGGGACTCTAAAGAACCCTAGGGAAACTCAGGAGGGGCTGCGGCCCCGGGCGGGACACAGATGGATTTCAGCTTCACCGAAGAACAGTCGATGCTCCGCGACACCGTCGCGAGCTACCTGGCCGACAACTATGGCTTCGACCAGCGCCGGGCGGCCCTCGGGCGAGAGCCACACTGGCGGCCGGACGTCTGGAGCGCCTTCGCCGACGAGCTGGGCATCCTGGGCGCGGCCTTCCCGGAGGCCCTCGGCGGCCTGGGCGGCGGCTACACCGAGAACATGGTGGTCATGGAAGAGCTGGGCAAAGCCCTCGTGGTCGAGCCCTACCTCGGCACGGTGGTCATCGGCGGCGGCTTCCTGAAGCACGGCGCCCCGGCCGGCGCGGATGAACTGATCGGCCAGATCATCGCCGGCAAGGCCATCTTCGCCTTCGCCTACGCCGAGCCCCAGGGCCGCTACAACATCCGCGACCTGAAGACGACCGCCCGCAAGGACGGGGCGGGCTACGTCCTGAACGGCCACAAGGCCGTGGTGGTCGGCGCCCCCTACGCCACCCACCTGGTCGTCACCGCCCGCACCGGCGGCGGCCAGCGCGACGCCGGCGGGATCTCGGTCTTCATCGTGCCGAAGTCGGCCAAGGGCGTGACCACCCGCGACTATCCGACCGTCGACGGCTTCCGCGCCTCGGAGGTCTACTTCGAGAACGTCGCCCTGGGCGCCGAGGCCCGGATCGGCGGCGAGGGCGAGGCCCTGCCCCTTGTCGAGAAGGTCATGGACGAGGCCATCGCGGCCACCTGCGCCGAGGCCTGCGGCGTCCTGCGCCGCCTGCAGGAAGGCACGGTCGAGTACACCAAGCAGCGCAAGCAGTTCGGCGTGCCGATCTCGTCCTTCCAGGTGCTGCAGCACCGGATGGTCGACATGTTCATCCAGCTCGAGCAGTCGATCTCGATGACCTACATGGCCACCATCCGCCTGTCCGACAGCGACGCCGAGCGGGCCAAGGCCGCCTCAGCCGCCAAGGTGCAGATCGGCAAGGCCTGCAAGTTCGTGGGCCAGAACGCCATCCAGCTGCACGGCGGCATGGGCATGACCGACGAAATGGCCATCGGCCACTACTTCAAGCGCGCCACCATGATCGAGGGCCTGTTCGGCTCCACCGACCACCACCTGGCGCGTTACGAGGCCCTGTCGCTCGGCGCGGCGGCCTGAAGCTCGGCCGCCAGGCGCGCGCGCTCGGCGGCCATCTCGGCGCGGAAGCCCTCGGTGGACCAGAGGCGGAAGTCTCCGGTCGCGTAGGCTTCCGCGTTCCTCCTGTAGAGGAAGGCGTTCAGCCGGTTGGCCAGGGTGTTGTCCCGGGTGCGCGTCACCGCGCCCGGCGATCCCATGACGATGGAGCCGGGCGGGATCACAGTGCCCTCCTTCAGGAAGGCGCCGCCGGCCACGATGGACCCCGCGCCGATCCGGCAGCCGTCCATGATGGTGGCGCCGATGCCGATCAGGCAGGCCTCGCCGATCTCGCAGCCGTGCAGGGTGACGTGGTGGGTGATCGAGCAGTCGGCGCCCACGAAGGTCCCCGTGCCGGCGCCCACGTGGATCATCACGAAGTCCTGGATGTTGGCCCGGGGGCCGATCACCACCCGGTCGCTCTCGGCTCGGACCACCACGTTGCACCAGACCGAGGCGCCGGGATGAATCTCGACCTCGCCGAACAGCCGGGCCGAGGGGTCGATCCAGGCCGCGCCCAGGTCCTTCACGTCCGGTCCGAGAAAGGGTCCGCTCATCCGCGCCTCCGTTTGCGCGAGCCTCGCCCAGGCGGCGCCTCCTGACAAGACGTCCGCGACGGGCGGAAAGCCGTTGCCCTTGTCGCCAAAGCGGGCGAAAGCCCCGGCATGAGCCCGCGCGACTTTGGCCTGATGACGCTGGTCTGCCTGATCTGGGCGGCCAACTCGATCATCTCCAAGCTCGTGATCGCCAACCTGGGCGCGCCGCCCATGTTCTACGCCGCCCTGCGTTTCGCCGTCGTCCTGGCGGTGGTCTGGCCCTGGCTCCGGAATGTCCCCCGGCCCCTCTGGCGGATGATCGTGGTGGGTCTGTGCATGGGCTGCGGCACCTTCGCCCTGGTCTTCTTCGCCCTGCAGACGGCCAGCCCCTCGGCTGTGGCCATCGTGAGCCAGCTGGGGGTCCCGGTCACGGCTGTCCTGTCCTGGTTCCTCCTGGGCGAACGCCTGGACGCCCGCCGGATCGTCGGGACGGCCATGACCCTGGCGGGCGTGGTCCTTGTCATGTGGAATCCCGACGGCCTGCACATGTCGGCGGGCCTGCTCTTCGTCGTCGCCTCGGCGGTGATCGGTTCCTTCGGCGCCGTGCTGATGAAGCAGATCGAGGGGGTGAAGCCCCTGCAATTCCAGGCCTGGGTTGGCCTGACCTCTGTGATCCCGACCCTGGGCTTCACCCTGGCCCTTGAGCAGGGGCAGGGGGCGGTGGTCGCCGCCAATCCCTGGGCCCTTGGCGCGGCGGTGCTCTTCTCCGGGCTCATCGTCTCGGTTCTGGCCCACACCCTCTACTACACCCTGATCCAGCGCTACGAGGCGACCCTGGTCTCGCCCCTGACCCTGATGACGCCGATCTTCACCATCGCCATGGGCGTGGTCTTCACCGGCGACGTGGTCGACCTGCGGATGGCGTTGGGCGCCGCACTCGCCATGGCCGGCGTCCTGGTCATCGCCTTCCGCTTCAACCAGCTCGCCCGCCTGGTCCTGCTCTTCGGCCGCGGCCAGGGCGCCTGACACGCCCTCCAGTTCCTCCCCCAGGGGGAGGTGGGCCGCGCAGCGGGCCGGAGGGGGGCAACGGCATCCAAGCTGGCGCCGCCCTGATCCCCCGCAGCAGGGAGCGCCACCCTCGCCAAAATCCGGATGCGGCCGCCGCCGATTGGCCCTAGCTTCCCGGCCATGGACTACATCGACGCCCCGTCGCCGAACTTCGACGCCCGGACCGCCCCGCCGGACATGATCGTGCTGCACTACACCGGCATGAAGACCGGCGAGGCCGCCCTGGCCCAGCTGCGCGACCCGACCCCGGGCGGGCGGGTCAGCTCCCACTACCTGGTCGAGGAGGACGGTCGGGTGTTCCGCCTTGTGGATGAGGCCCGTCGCGCCTGGCACGCCGGCGTCTCCTCCTGGAAGGGCCAGACAGACATCAACAGCCGTTCCATCGGGATCGAGATCGTCAATCCCGGTCACGAGTTCGGCTATCGCGACTTCCCCGAGCCCCAGGTCGCCGCCGTCATCGCCCTGGTGGGCGACATCCGAAGCCGCTGGACCATCGCCGACGGCGACATTGTCGGCCATTCCGACGTGGCCCCGGCCCGCAAGCCGGACCCGGGGGAGCGGTTCCCCTGGAAACGCCTGGCGGCGGCGGGGCATGGCCTGTGGGTCGAACCCCCGCCTGCGCCCGGCGCGCCCCTGGCCGAGGGGGAGGAGGGGGCCGCCGTCTTCGCCTTCCAGGCCGGCCTGACCCGGCTGGGCTACGACTGCGCGCCCACTGGACGCTTCGACGCCGCCACCCGGGAGGTCGTCACGGCCTTCCAGCGGCACTGGGTGCAGAGCCGCATCGACGGGGTCGCCGACGGCCTGACCCGCGCCCGGCTGATCGCACTCCTGCGGCTGGCCGGCGGATGATCACCGATCCGCCCCGGGTGGACGGCTTCGAGCTGCGCGCCCTGTCCGAGGCGGACGCCGCGGGCCTGCGGGACCTCTTCTCCGACCCGGAGGTCTGCGCCTTCATGGACATCGAGCCCCTCCAGACCGAGTTCGAGGCCCTCGACATCATCGACTGGGCCGAGGCCCAGGCGGCGCAGGGCCTGGGCGTACGCTGGGGTATCCGACGGCCCGGGGATCCGCGCCTCATCGGTACCGTGGGCTTCAACCGGATCGAGCGCAGCCGGGGCCGGTGGGGCGAGATCGCCTATGACCTCGCCCGCGACCAGTGGGGGCGGGGCGTCATGTCGACGATCCTGCCGGCGGTGACCGCGCGGGGCTTCACCGACTTCGGCCTCTTGCGCCTGGAGGCCATGGTGACGGTCGGGAACGCGCGCTCCTGCGCCCTCCTTGAGCGCATGGGATTCCACCTCGAAGGGGTCCTGGCGCGCCGCGGCTGGTGGAAGGACCGCGCCTGGGACCAGATGGTCTTCGCCCGCCTTGCCGATTGACGCCCGGCGTCCACAGGGCCACTGGTAGCCGCGGAACCAGACGGCCGGGCGGTCGCTCCTGTCCTTCGGGGCAGGGGAGGAAAGTCCGGGCTCCACTACGACATGGCGGCGGGTAACGCCCGCCGGGGGCGACCCCAGGGATAGCGCCACAGAGAGCAGACCGCCCCGGTCGCGGCCGGGGCAAGGGTGAAAGGGTGCGGTAAGAGCGCACCGCGGACCCAGCAATGGGGACGGCATGGCAAGCCCCGCCAGGAGCAAGACCGAATAGGGACCCCGCGCCGGAGCGATCCGGCAGGGCTGTCGCAGGCCCAGGGGTCCGGGTAGGTCGCGAGAACCGTCCAGCAATGGGCGGTCCAGAGGAATGATCGCCGCGCCCGTTTCGGCGGGCGGCACAGAACCCGGCTTACAGGCCGTCTGGTTTCCATCTCTTCCCCAGATCCACGGTTATCAACAGAAGGCCCGCACGCCGGGGCTGAACAACCTGTTGTTCCCTGTATGAGCTGTGGAGGGCGAGTGGAAATTAACCATATTTGAATGAAAATCAGCTGGAATTACTGGATACTGAAATCCAGAGTCATTGTTTCCCATCTGATCCCATGATAGCCCATTGGAACCCTGAACAGGCGTCCTGGCGCACGGCTCACGCCGCGGCCGCCGCCGTTCGGGGATTGGCAGGGGCGCAGCCAGAGGGGCTGCAGGACGGGACGCTGCGGGATGTTCATCTCGACGTTCGAAAAGCAGCTGGACGCCAAGCGGCGCATCGTCGTGCCGCAGGAGTTCCGCGCGGCCGTCGCCGGCCCCTTCGACGGGGTGGTCTGTTTTCCCTCCATCGAGGCCGACTGCATCGAGGGCGGCGGCCAGGTCCTGTTCGACCGTTACCTGGGGGTGATCGAGGAGCTGGACTTCGGCGATCCCTTGCGCTCGGCCCTGGAAACCTCTGTCCTGGGCGGCATGGCGCGCCTGAGTTTCGACACCGCGGGCCGGATCACCCTCCCCGAGACCCTGTGCGACGCCTTCGGCCTGACGGACTGGGTGGTGGTGGTCGGCCTGGGCGACCGGTTCCAGATCTGGGAGCGCGACGCCTTCCAGGCCCATCGCGCCGCCCAGAGGGAGCTGGCCCGGGACGGCCTCGCCCAGCTCCGCGCCGCGCAGAGGGCCCAGAGGTCCGGACTGTCCGGCGCAGGATCGGCGGGATGACCTCGCCGCACCTCTCCGTCCTGCTGGAAGAGGTGGTCGCCGCCATCGCCCCCGCGCCCGGTCGCCACGTCGTGGACGGCACCTTCGGGGCGGGCGGCTACACGCGAGCCTTCCTCGCCGCGGGCGCCCGCGTCACCGCCTTTGACCGCGACCCTTCCGCCGCCCGGTTCGCCGAAGGCCTGGGCGCAGGCTTCACCCTGGTCTGCGCGCCCTTCTCCACCCTGGCCGACGTCCTCGGCGAGGCCTCGGTCGATGGCGTGGCCCTGGATCTCGGGGTCTCGTCCATGCAGCTGGACGAGGCCGAGCGGGGCTTTTCCTTCCTGCGCGACGGCCCCCTCGACATGCGGATGGGCGACCATGGCCCGACAGCCGCCGACATCGTCAACACCGGTGAGGCCGCCGAGATCGCGCGCATCCTGTGGCTCTATGGCGAAGAGCGGCAGTCCCGGCGGGTCGCCGCCGCCATCGTCCGCCGCCGCGAGGTCGAGCCCTTCACCCGCACCACCGACCTGGCCGAGGTGATCGAGCGGGCCCTCGGCGGCCGGCGCGGCGCCCGGGTCCATCCGGCCACCCGGTCCTTCCAGGCCCTGCGGATCGCCGTGAATGACGAACTGGCGGAGCTGGAGGCCGGCCTTCTGGCCGCCGAGCGCGCCCTGCGGCCGGGCGGACGCCTCGCCGTCGTGACCTTCCACTCCCTCGAGGACCGCATCGTGAAGGGCTTCCTGGCTGAGCGGTCGGGCCGCACGCCGGGCGGTTCGCGCCATGCGCCCGAGGCGCCGCGCGGCGCGGACCCCAGCTTCACTCTCCTGTCGGCCCGGTCGACCGCGCCGGCGGAGGCCGAGACCGCCGCCAATCCCCGCGCGCGCTCCGCCCGCCTCCGGGCCGCGGAGCGCACAGCATCCCCCGTCTGGAGGGCTGCGGCATGAACCTTCTCGAGCGCCGCCTGCTGGGCTTCCGGGCCCTGGACATCGCCCTCGCCGTCTTCCTGGTGGCCCTTATCCTGGGAGTCTACCTGGCCAAGACCCTGGCGGGGGGAGAGCGCGGCCAGATCGCCGCGGCCGAGCGCCAGATCGTCCAGGAGCGGCAGCGCATCGTCCTCCTGGAGGCCGAGGTCGCCCATCTCGAACGCCCGGACCGCCTGACCGCCCTGTCGCGGGCCTATGCCGGCCTGGGCCCCGTGGCGGCCGGCCGGGAGATCACCCCGCAGGGTCTGGCGGACGCCCTCCAGTCGCCCCAGGCGCCTGGCGCCGTCGTCCCCGTGAGCGCGGCCCCGGTCCCCTCGGCCCTGGAGACCGAGACCTCCAGCGTGGCCGAGGACGATCCCGCCGCGCCCGCCGCGTCCACTCCCGCCACTCCCGCCGCCGCCAAGTCCCCGGAGCCGAAACCATGAGCCTGATTCATACAGGTCTGCCCGCCCCCGGCTGGCGCTGGATCAAGGACCGGCTCTGGAGCCTGGAGCGCGCCTTCGAGAAGTCGCGGGCCTCCGGCCGCGCCGAGAATGACGCCCGCATCCGGATCTTCGTGGTGATGGTCCTCTTCCTGGCGGGCTTCGCCTGCCTGGCGGTGGGGGCGACCCGCCTGGCGCTTTTCTCCGGGATCGACGTGGCGGGCGTGCGTGGCGGCGGCGCGGGCCCGGGCCGGGCGCCCCTGGTGGACCGGCGCGGGGCCCTGCTGGCGGCGGACCTGCCCTATTACACCCTCTACCTCGACCCGCGTGACGTCTGGGACCGGGCGGAGACCCGTGCGGCCGTGCTATCGGCCCTTCCCGACCTTTCCGTCACCCGGCTTGACCGCGCCCTGAAGTCGTCGCGCCGGACCTTCCTGGCCGGTCCCCTCTCCCCCCGGGAGCGGGATCGCGTCCACGCCCTGGGCCTTCCGGGCCTGGTCTTCGAGCAGGAGCCCCGCCGTGTCTATCCGCTGGGGAATTCCGCCGCCCACCTGATCGGCTTTTCCGACACCGGCGGCGAGGGCCTGGCCGGCGCGGAAGGCGCCCTCAACGACCGGATCCGCGCTGGGGCCCCGGACCAGCAGCCCACGCCCCTGTCAATCGACGTCCGGGTGCAGGCCGCCCTGGACGACGAGCTGAACGCCGCGGCGACCCGCCTTCAGGCCAAGGGCGCAGTTGGCCTGATCACCAACGTCCAGACCGGCGAAATCCTCGCCATGTCCTCCTGGCCCGCCTTTGATCCCAACCACGCCGGGGAGTCCTCGCCGGACCAGCTGCGCAACCGCGCCGTCGCCTCGGTTTTCGAGATGGGCTCGACCTTCAAGGTCTTCACCCTGGCCGTGGGCCTCGATACCGGACAGATCACCCCCGAAACCGTCTTCAGCACGACCAAGGGCATGAACATCGGCTCGCGGGTGATCCGCGACCTGCACGCCGTCGGTCACGACATGACGGCGCGGGACATCTTCCTGAAGTCCTCCAACATCGGCGCCAGCCAGATCGCCCTGAAGGTCGGCGGGCCCACCATGACCAACTATTTCGAGGCCTTCGGCCTGTTCAAGGCGGCGCCGATCGAGCTGTCGGAATCGGCCCGGCCCATCCTGCCGCGGGAGTGGAATCCGAACACCGTGGCCTCGGCCTCCTTCGGTCACGCCATCTCGGTGTCGCCCGTCGCCCTGGCGGCGGGGGTGGGCTCGGTGCTCAACGGCGGTCGCTACCTGCCCCTGACCCTCCAGCCCATGCGGGCTGGCGCCCGTCCCCAGGGCCGGCAGGTCTTGAAGGAAGAGACCTCCCGCCAGATGCTCGACCTGATGCGGCGCAACGTGCTGGAAGGCTCCGGCCGCCGGGCCAATGCGCCAGGCCTGCGGGTCGGCGGCAAGACCGGTTCCGCCGAAAAGGTCATCGGCGGGCGGTATGTCCGCGACAAAGTCCTGGCCTCCTTCGCCGGGGTCTTCCCGACCGACGGCGCCCTGTCCGATGACCGGTACATGGTGCTGATCATGATCGACGAGCCGGTCGCCGACGCCGAGTCGGGCGGCCGCACCGGCGGCCTCACCGCCGCGCCGACCGCCGGCAAGGTCATTGACCGGGTCGCCCCCTTCCTGGGCGTGAACCGCCGCTTCGAGCAGGTCGCCGCCCTGCCGGCGCCCGTCGTTGCGCCCGTCCAGACGGCTCCGGCCCCTGCGGGTGGACGCTGACCGCCATGCGACTGTCCCGCATCCTCCAGAGGGACCTACCGGTCGATCCGGAGATCACCGCCGTGACTTCCGACAGCCGCAAGGCCGGGCCGGGCGTGCTCTTCGCCGCCCTGCCGGGGGTGGCGCGGGACGGCGCCGACTTCGCGCCCCAGGCGGTGGCCGCCGGCGCCGCCGCCGTGCTCTGCGGCCGGGACCTGCCTGGCCTGGGGGTTCCCGTCGTCGTCTCCGGGGATCCGCGCCGGGCCTACGCCCTGGCCGCCGCCACCCTCCAGGGGCGTCAGCCCGAGGTGGTGACCGCGGTCACCGGGACGAACGGCAAGACCTCCGTCGCCGGCTTCCGCCGCCAGATCGCCTCCGCCTCGGGGCGGGTGTCGGCCAGCATGGGCACCCTGGGCGTCCGCATTTCCGAGGCTGGCCGGGAGGATGTCGTCGTGACGCCCCCCGGGCTCACCACGCCGGACGCGGGGGACGTGGCCGTCCTGCTCGCCGAGCTGGCGGACCGCGGGGTGACCGACCTGGCCCTCGAAGCCTCGTCGCACGGCGTCGACCAGCGCCGCCTCGATGGCGTCCGTCTGTCGGCGGCCGCCTTCCTGAACCTGACCCAGGATCACCTCGACTATCACGGCGACATGGCCAGCTACCAGGCGGCCAAGCTTCGCCTGTTCGACACCCTCCTTCCTCGGGGCGCGCCGGCGGTCCTGAACGCCGACTCCCCGGCCTTTCCGGCCTTCGCCGCCGCGGCGACCCTGGCCGGCGCCGACCTGATCACCTTTGGAGAGGCTGGCCGCGACCTGCGCCTGACAAAGCGCGAGCCCCGGCCGGGCGGACAGGTCCTGACCCTGGCCTGCGCGGGCCGGGAATGGCGGGTGGACCTGCCCCTGGCCGGCGCCTTCCAGGCCATGAACGCCCTGGCGGCGGCGGGCCTCAGCCTGGCCGTCGGGGATGCGCCCGAGGCGGTCTTCGCTGCGCTCGAGGGGCTTTCCGGTGCGCCCGGGCGGCTCCAGAGGGTGGGCGCAGCCCCGGGCGGCGGCGAGGCCTATGTGGATTACGCCCACACCCCGGACGGGCTGGAGACGGTGCTGGCGGCCCTTCGGCCCCACGCCTCCGGCCGGCTGGTGGTGGTGTTCGGCGCTGGCGGCGACCGGGACCGCACCAAGCGCCCCCTGATGGGCGAGATCGCGGGCCGGCTGGCCGACCGGGCCATCGTCACCGACGACAATCCCCGCAGCGAGGACTCCGCCGCGATCCGCGCCGAGGTCCGGGCCGGTCATCCGGGCCTTGAGGAGATCGGCGACCGTCGCGCGGCGATCCGCGCCGCCGTGGCCGACCTGCGCGAAGGCGATGTCCTGGTGGTGGCCGGCAAGGGCCACGAGCAGGGCCAGACCATCGCTGGCGTGGTCCATCCCTTTGACGACGTCGCCGAGACCCTGGCGGCCCTGGAGGTGCGCGCATGACCCGGCGGTTCCTGTGGACGGGGGCCGCCCTGGCGCGGGCGACCGGCGGCAAGCTCTCCCAGGCCTTCCAGGTGCGGGGGGTCTCCATCGATACCCGGAGCCTCGAGCCCGGCGACCTTTTCGTGGCCCTCGGCGGCGCGCGCGACGGTCATGACTTCGTCGGCCAGGCCATGGCGGCGGGGGCGTCCGGGGTGCTGGCCTCGCGTCCCGTGGACGCCCCGCACGTCCGGGTGGCGGACACCTTCATCGCCCTGCAGTCCCTGGCCCTGGCCGCCCGGGAGCGGGCCGTGGACGCCCGCCGCGCGGCGGTTACGGGCTCGGTCGGCAAGACCAGCGTCACCCAGGCGGTGGCGGCGGGCCTGGCCCGCGCCGGTCGCGCCCACGCCTCGGTCAAGAGCTACAACAACCACATCGGCGTGCCCCTGACCCTGGCGCGGATGCCCGCCGAGACAGAGCGGGCGATCTTTGAGATCGGCATGAACCACGCCGACGAGATCACGCCCCTCTCGGGGATGGTGCGCCCCCACGCGGTGGCGATCACCACGGTGGGGCCCGTCCACGTGGAGAACTTTCCCGACGGCGAGACCGGCGTGGCCCGGGCCAAGGCCGAGATCTTCGACGGCGCCGCCCCGGGCGCCGTGGCCGTCCTGAACGCCGACAACCGCTGGTTCGGGTGCCTTTCCGCCCGCGCCCGCGCCCGCGGCCTGGCCGTGCGCAGCTTTGGCCGCGCCGAGGGCGCCGACGCCCGGCTGCTGGACTTTGCCGTGGACGCCGGGCGCGGCGTCGTGCGCGCGGAGATCGACGGCCGGCCCTTGGACTTGAGCCTCTCCCAGACCGGCGCCCACTGGGGCCTGAACGCCATGTGCGTCCTGCTCCTGCTGGACGCCCTGGATGTGCGGCGCGAGGACGGGATCGGCGCGCTTTCCGCCTTTGAGGCCCTGCCGGGCCGGGGCGCCGAAAGCCTGGTCCGGCTGCCGGGCGGCGGCGGCTTCACCCTGGTCGACGAGAGCTACAACGCCAATCCGATCTCCATGGCGGCCACCATCGGCTCGCTCGGCGCACGCCGGGCGGAGGGGCGGCGCATACTGGCCCTCACCGACATGCTGGAACTGGGCGAGGAGGCTCCGCGCTTCCATGCCGACCTGGCCCGTCCCATCGCGGACGCCGGGATCGACCTCGTCTACTGCGCCGGCCCCCTGATGAAATCCCTCTGGGACGCCCTTCCTTCGACTCGGCGCGGCGGTTACGCCGGTCAAGCGCCGGAACTGGCGTCCATGATCGCCGGGGCCCTGAGGCCAGGCGACCTGGTGATGGTCAAGGGGTCCAACGGGTCGCGGGCGGGGCAGGTCGCCCAGGCGCTTCGCGCCCTGGATCCCCGGACCGAGGGGGCGGGCTGATGCTGTACTGGCTGTACGAACAGGCAATCGCGGCGGGGGTTTCCCTGCCCCTGCTCAACCTCATGAAATACCTGACCTTCCGGACCGGGATGGCGCTGTTCACGGCCCAGCTCGTGGTGGTCCTGATGGGGTCGCGGTTCATCCGCTGGATGCAGGCCAAGCAGGGCCGCGGCCAGCCTATCCGCAGCGACGGCATAGAGCGCCACATCCTGGAGAAGTCAGGCACCCCCACCATGGGCGGGGTGATGATCCTGGCGGGCCTGTTCACCGGCGCCCTTTTGTGGTGCGACCTGTCCAACGCCTATGTCTGGGCCATCCTGCTGGTGACGGCGGGCTTTGGCGTGCTGGGCTTCATGGACGACTACGCCAAGGTCACCCGGCAGAGCACGGCCGGGGTGTCGGGGCGGCTGCGGCTGGTCGTCGAGACCCTGCTGGCCGGCGGCGCGGTCCTGATGATGGTGCTCTGGGGCCGCGAGGCGGCGCCGGGCTCCAGCCTCTACACCAGCGTCGCCCTGCCGGTGTTCAAGGACGTCCTGATCAACCTGGGATGGTTCTATCTCGCCTTCGGCGCCGTGGTGATCGTCGGGGCGGCGAACGCGGTGAATTTCACCGATGGCCTCGACGGCCTCGCCACCGTGCCGGTCATGATCGCCGCGGCGGCCTTTGGCCTCATCGCCTACCTGGTCGGCAACGCCGTCTTCGCGACCTACCTCCAGCTGCATGTCGTGCCCGGGGTCGGCGAGGCGGCGGTCTTCTGCGGGGCGGTGATCGGCGCCGGCCTGGGCTTCCTCTGGTACAACGCCCCGCCCGCCAAGATTTTCATGGGAGACACGGGGTCCCTGGCCCTCGGCGGCGCCCTGGGCGCCGTCGCCGTGGCGACCAAGCACGAGATCGTCCTGGCCCTGATCGGCGGCCTCTTCGTCGCCGAGACCCTGTCGGTGATGATCCAGGTCGCCTACTTCAAGCGCACCGGGAAGCGCATCTTCCTGATGGCGCCCATCCATCATCACTTCGAGAAGCTCGGCTGGTCAGAATCGACCATCGTCATCCGCTTCTGGATCATCTCCGTCATGCTGGCCATCCTGGGCCTGGCGACGCTGAAGCTGAGGTAGGGGAGGGCGCTTGATCCCGGTTCGCGGCTTCGAAGGCAAGACGGTCGCCGTCTTCGGGCTCGCCCGGACCGGCCTTGCCGCCGCACGCGCCCTCGTTGCCGGAGGGGCCGAGGTCGCTGTCTGGGACGAGCGCGCCCAGGGCCTCGCGGCCGCCCAGGCCGAAGGCCTGGAGATCGTCGACCTGTCGGTGGCCGAGTGGTCGCGCTTTGACGCCCTGATGCTTTCGCCCGGGGTGCCCCTGACCCATCCTGAGCCGCACTGGACCGTGCGGATGGCGCGCCAGGCCGGCGTGGAGATCCTGGGCGACGTCGAGCTTTTCGCCCGGACGGTAAACCTCGCCCCCGCCCACAAGCGGCCGAAGATCATCGCCATCACCGGCACCAACGGAAAGTCGACCACCACGGCCCTGATCGGGCACCTCTGCGCCCATGCCGGGCGGGACACCCGGGTCGGCGGGAACATCGGGGTGGGGGTGCTGGACCTTCCGGACATGCACGGCGGCGCCGTCTATGTCCTGGAGCTCTCCTCCTACCAGCTGGACCTGACCACCAGCCTCCGGGCCGACGTTTCGGTCCTGCTGAACATCTCGCCGGACCACCTGGACCGTCACGGCGGGATGGAGGGCTATGTCGCCGCCAAGCGGCGCATCCTCATGAACCAGACACTTGGGGACACCGCCGTGATCGGCGTCGACGATCCCTGGGGCCAGAGGCTCTGCACCGAGGTCAAGGCCTCCAATCGGCGCACCCTTGTCCCGATCTCGGCCTCCAAGGCCATCGGCCGGGGGTCTACGCCCTGCAGGGCGTGCTCTACGACGCCACGGGCGACCGGGCGGTGCAGGTGGCGGACCTTAACCGGGCGCGCTCTCTTCCGGGCCGCCACAACTGGCAGAATGCGGCGGCCGCTTACGCGGCGGTGCGCGGCCTGGGGACCCCGGCCGCCGACATCGCGGAGGGGCTTCTCGGCTTCCCCGGCCTGGCGCATCGCATGGAGACCGTCGGGCACATCCGCGGCGTGCGCTTCGTCAACGACTCCAAGGCGACCAACAGCGACGCGGCCCGCCAGGCCCTGTCCAGCTATCCGCGGGTCTACTGGATCGCCGGCGGCCGCCCCAAGGACGGTGGGATCGACGCCCTGTCCGACCTCTTTCCACGCATCGAGCGCGCCTACCTGATCGGGGAGGCCGGCCCGGCCTTCGGCGAGGCGCTCGAGGGTCGCGCGCCCCACGTGCAATGCCTGGACCTCGCTGCGGCGGTGAACCAGGCCTTTGCCGACGCCCAGGCCTCGGGGCAGGGGGGGATCGTCCTCCTGTCGCCGGCCTGCGCCTCCTTTGACCAGTTCGCGGATTTCGAGGCGAGGGGCGAGGCCTTCCGGTCCGCCGTGATGGACCTCGCCGACCATGTCGCCCGCACGGGGGACGCCGCATGAGCCCCAATCCCGCCCACCAGGCCTTCGCCCGCTCCGACCGCTCGCCCATCGGCGTGTGGTGGTGGACCATGGACCGTTGGCTCCTTGGCGCGGTGGCCGTGCTCCTGCTGCTGGGCGTGCTGATGTCCTTTGCCGCCAGTCCCGCCGCCGCAGCGCGGATGAATGTCGGCGATCCCTTCCATTTCGCCCTGAGGCAGTGCGTTTTCGCTGCCGCCGGCGCGGCGATCCTCGTAGGCGCCTCCCTGCTGGACGATCGGGGGGTCCGACGCGTGGCCTTCGTCGTCTACATCGGCGCCATACTGGTCATGGCGGCCCTGCCTTTCATCGGCCACAGCGCCAAGGGTGCGACCCGCTGGCTCGACCTCGGGGGCTTCTCGCTCCAGCCCTCGGAGTTCATGAAGCCGGCCCTGATCGTCCTGGTGGCCTGGATGTTCGCCGAGGGGCAGAAGGGACAGGGCGTTCCCGGCGTCACCATCGCCTTCCTGCTCTACGGGATCTCCGTCGCCCTGCTCCTGATCCAGCCGGATGTCGGGCAGACCATCCTGATCACCATGGCCTTCGGCGCCGCCTTCTGGATGGCGGGGGTGCCCATTTCCTGGGTCATGGGCCTGGGCGCCTCGGCCGTCGCGGGCCTCGCCTCGACCTACTTCCTGTTCCCGCACGTCGCCAGCCGCGTCGACCGGTTCATGAATCCGGACGCCGCCGACACCCACCAGGTCGACCGCGCCGCCGAGGCCATCGCCGCCGGGGGGCTGATCGGCCGGGGACCGGGCGAGGGCGTCATGAAGCGCCACGTCCCTGACCTGCACACCGATTTCATCTATTCGGTCGCGGCGGAGGAGTACGGCCTTGTCTTCTCCCTGGCCCTGATCGGACTCTTCGGCTTCCTGGTCGTGCGGGGGCTCTACCGGGCCCTGAAGCTCTCCGACCCCTTCCAGCAGGTGGCGGCGGCCGGCCTCTTCGTCCTGGTGGGCGAGCAGGTTCTGATCAACGTCGCGGTCAACCTCAACCTGATCCCGACCAAGGGCATGACCCTGCCGTTCATCTCCTACGGTGGCTCCTCGATGCTGGCCATCTGCCTGACCCTGGGCCTGGCCCTCGCCCTGACCCGCCGCCGGCCAGGCGCCTACGCCCAGGGCTGACACCGCCGCCGGGGCGCGGCGCGCCCCCTACCCAATCCCCAGGGACTCCCGTAAACCCCGCCCATGCAGAAGATCGCCGTCGTCGCCGCCGGGGGAACCGGGGGCCATCTCTTCCCGGCCCAGGCCCTGGCCGAGGCCCTGATCGCCCGAGGCTGGCGCATCGTCCTGGCCAGCGACGAGCGCGTGGCCGCCCTCGCCGAGACCTTTCCCGCCGAGCAGAGGATCGGCCTGTCGGCGCGGAGCTACCGGCCCGGCGACCTGATCGGCATGGCCCGGGCGGGCCTCGCCATCTTCGCCGGCGTACTCCAGGCCCGAGCCGCCTTCCGCGAGATCAAGCCCGACGTGGTGGTTGGCTTTGGCGGCTATCCCTCGGCGCCCGGACTTCTCGCCGCCCTGACCCAGAACCGGCCCACCGTCCTGCACGAGCAGAACGCGGTCATGGGCCGGGCGAACCGCCGGCTGGCGGGCCGGGTCCGCGCCGTGGCCTGCGCCTTTCCGATCCTGCAGAAGGCGCCCCCCGGCGTCTCCGAGCGGGCCGTGGTGGTGGGCAATCCCGTCCGGGCCGAGATCCGCGCCATCGCCGGGACTCCCTATGATCCGCCGGGCGAGACCGGGCCGATCCGGCTCCTGATCACCGGTGGCAGCCAGGGCGCGCGCCTGCTCTCCGAGCTGATGCCCGCCGCCATCGCCGCCCTGCCGGAGTCCCTCCGGGATCGCCTCGAGGTCCAGCAGCAGACCCGAAAGGAAAGCCTGGACATCGCCCGCCAGATCTATGCCGACGCCAACGTGAAGGCCGAGATCGCGCCCTTCTTCCGCGACATGGCGGGTCGACTGAAGGCTGCTCACCTGGTGATCGGCCGGTCCGGCGCCGGATCGGTCTGCGAGTTCGCCATCGCCGGCCGGCCCTCGATCCTCGTCCCCCTCGCCGTGGCCCTGGACGATGACCAGGGGCAGAACGCCCGGGTCATGGCCGAGGCCGGCGGCGCCGTCATCGCCCGCGAGGACCAGCTGACTGTCGAGACCATGTCCAACGCCCTCGCCCGGCTGCTGGTCGCTCCCGACCGGCTGTCCCGCATGGCCGCCGGCGCGGCCAGCCTTGCCCGGCCGGACGCCGCCGAGCGCCTGGCCGACCTGGTCGAGGCCGTGGCCGCCGAGGGACGCGGACGATGAACCGGCGCCGCCCCACCCCCTTTGACCTCGGCCCGGTGCACTTCGTCGGGATCGGCGGCATCGGCATGAGCGGCATCGCCGAGATCATGCTGCGGGTGGGCTACACGGTTCAGGGCTCCGACGCCCGGGCCAGCGCCAACACCGAGCGGCTGGAGAAGCTCGGCGCACGGATCTTCATCGGCCAGGATCCCCGGAACCTCGAGGGCGCCTCGGCGGTCGTCTATTCCACCGCCATCCGCCCGGACAATCCCGAGCTGGTCGAGGCCCGCGCCCGGCGCTTGCCCCTGGTCCGGCGCGCCGAGATGCTGGCCGAGCTGATGCGCCTGCAGTTCTCGGTGGCGGTCGGCGGCACCCATGGCAAGACCACGACCACCTCCCTGGTTGCGGCCCTGCTGGACGCCGGCGGCCTGGACCCCACGGTGATCAATGGCGGGATCATCAACGCCTACGGCGCCAACGCCAAGGTGGGGCAGGGCGACTGGATGGTGGTCGAGGCCGACGAGTCCGACGGCACCTTCCTGCGTCTGCGCGCCACCTGCGCGGTGGTGACCAACATCGACCCGGAACACCTGGACCACTACGGCTCCTTCGACGCCGTCCGCCGGGCGTTCCGCGAATTTGTCGAGAGCGTGCCCTTCTACGGCTTCGCCGCGGTCTGCACCGATCACCCGGAAGTCCAGGCCATGGCCGCCCGGGTGGAGAACCGGCGGCTGGTCACCTACGGGGTCAATCCCCAGGCCGAGGTCCGCGCCGAGCGGATCGAGATGGGCCCCGACGGCTGCCGCTTCGACGCCGTGATCCGTCCCCACGACGGGCCCGCCCTGCGCTGGGACGGGCTCCACCTGCCCATGGCCGGGCACCACAACGTGCTCAACGCCCTGGCGGCCATCGCGGTGGCGCGTGAACTCGGCGTGTACGAGGCGGGCGTGCGCAAGGGGCTCGCCGGGTTCGGCGGCGTGCGGCGGCGGTTCACCACCACGGGCGTCGCCGGCGGCGTCCGGGTCATCGACGACTACGGTCACCATCCCGTGGAGATCGCCGCCGTCCTGCGGGCCGCCCGGGCGGTCACCGGCGGCAAGGTCCTGGCCGTCGTCCAGCCGCACCGCTATTCGCGCCTGAAGGACCTGTTCCAGGACTTCTGCTCCTGCTTCAACGACGCCGACACGGTGATCGTCTCGGACGTCTACGCCGCGGGCGAGACGCCGCTTGCCGGCGCCAGCCGGGATGACCTGGTCGAGGGCCTGCGTCGGCATGGCCACCGCCGCGTCCTGCCCCTGCCGGGACCCGACGCCCTGGCCGCCCTGGTCAAGGCCGAGGCGTCGCCCGGTGACCTCGTGGTCTGCCTGGGGGCCGGGGACATCACGGCCTGGGCCTACGCCCTGCCGGGCCAGCTTGAGGCCCTGTCCCCGTGACCTGGCGCGACCGGTTGCCGCAGGTCCGCGGGCGACTCCTGAAGGACGAGCCCCTGGCCCCATTCACCTGGCTTCGGGTCGGCGGACCGGCGGACGTGCTCTTCCTGCCGGCGGATGAGGCCGACCTCGCCGCCTTCCTGGCGGCCCTGGACCCGGCGGTTCCCGTCACCCCCCTGGGGGTCGGTTCCAACACCCTGGTGCGCGACGGCGGCGTCGAGGGGGTGGTGATCCGTCTCGCCGGGCGGGCGTTTGCGGGCATCGAGCGGGTCGGGGACTTGCGCCTTCTGGCGGGCGCCGGCGCCCTGGACGCGCACCTGGCGCGCGAGGCCGCCGCCGCCGGTCTGGCCGGGCTGGAGTTCTACCGGGGCGTACCGGGCTCGGTGGGCGGGGCTCTGGTCATGAACGCCGGATGCTACGGCGCCGAGACCGCAGATGTCCTGGTCGAAGCCCGGGCCGTGACCCGGGACGGCCGCATCGTCCAGGTCCCGGCCCCGGAGATGGGCTTCAGCTACAGGCGCTGCGCCCGGGCGGCCGCCGGCGACCTGGTCTTCACAGCTGGCCTGTTCGAGGGGCGGCCGGACGATCCCGCCGCCATCACCGCCCGGATGGACGAGATCACCGCCCGGCGGGAGTCGAGCCAGCCGATCCGCGAGAAGACCGGCGGATCGACCTTCAAGAACCCCGAGGGCCATTCCGCCTGGAAGCTGGTGGACGCCGCCGGCTGGCGGGGCCGGGCCTTCGGCGGAGCCATGTTCTCGCCCCAGCACGCCAACTTCCTGATCAATACGGGCGAGGCCACGGCCGCCGACCTGGAGGGACTGGGCGAGAAGGTCCGGGCCGAGGTCGAGGCCCAGACCGGCGTCCGGCTCGACTGGGAGATCCGGCGGATCGGCCGCCCCGCCGGCGCGGCTTGACAGGGCCCGCCGTCCGCGCGAGGCCCGGCCCCGCCTTTCGAGAGGAGCGCGCCCATGCCGGAAGCTGATTCCCGACCCCTGGCCGGCCGCCATGTCGCCGTCCTCCTGGGCGGGCTTTCCTCGGAACGCGAGGTCAGCCTGGTGTCCGGCGCCGCCTGCGCCGATGCCCTCGAACGGCTGGGCGCAAAGGTCAGCCGGGTCGACGCCGGCCGCGACCTCGCCCAGGTCCTTTCCCGGCTTAATCCCGACGTCTGCTTCAACGCCCTGCACGGGTCGTGGGGCGAGGACGGCTGCGTCCAGGGCGTCCTGGAGACCCTGGGCCTGCCCTACACCCACTCCGGCGTACTGGCCTCGGCCCTGGCCATGGACAAGACCCGCGCCAAGGCCGTGCTGGCGGCGGCGGGGGTCACGGTGCCCGGCGGCGGGCTCTACGACCGGCGCGAGGCGGCTGCGGGCCATGTCCTGCCGCCGCCCTATGTGATCAAGCCAAATGCCGAGGGCTCGTCCGTCGGCGTCTTCATCGTCGAGGCCGGGGCCAATTCGCCCCCCGAGGCCATCGCCGCCGAGGACTGGGCCCTGGGCGACCAGGTGCTGGTGGAACCCTACATCCCGGGCCTGGAACTGGCGGTCGGGGTGATGGACGGGCGCGCCATGACCGTCACCGAGATCGTGCCCGCGGGCGGGTTCTACGACTATGACGCCAAGTACGCCGAGGGGGGTTCTACCCACGTCCTGCCAGCCCGGATTTCTCCGGCCGCGAACGCGCGGGCGATGCGCATGGCCGAGGCCGCGCACGCCGCCCTGGGGTGCACGGGCGTGACCCGTTCCGACCTTCGTTATGACGACGTTAACGACATTCTGGTTCTCCTTGAGGTGAACACGCAGCCCGGCATGACGCCGACCTCACTCGTCCCCGAGCAGGCCGCCGCGATGGGTGTGGCGTTCGACCAACTGGTGCTCTGGATGACGGAGGACGCCCATGCCCGCGGCCATGCGGGGAGGACCGTCGGCTAGGCCGACCGGACAGGGCGCGGCGACTGCCGCAGCCCGGGGCCGGACGGCTGCGCCCGGCGGCGGGCTGTCGGCCCCGACCATCCTTCTCGCCGCCCTTGGCGTGCTCCTGGCGGCCCTCATCCTCATCCTCGCCACCGGCGGACGCGGCGCGCGGATCGTCGCCACAGTGGGAGAGGGCGTTTCCGCACGGCTCGCCGGCGCCGGCTTCCGGCTCGCCGCCGTCCGGATCAAGGGCGCCTCGCCCCTGGCCACCGCAGACATCCTGAGGGCCGCGGAACTCTACAAGGACCAGCCCCTGGCGGGCCTCGACCTCGACGCCGTGCGGCGCCGTATCGAGTCCGTGGGCTGGGTGCATGACGTCCGGGTGGTGCGGCTCCTGCCGGACACCCTTCTCATCCAGGTGGTGGAGCGCCGGCAGCTGGCGATCTGGCAGGCGGGTGGCCGCCGGCAGGTGATCGACGTGCGCGGCGCCCCGATCCCCGAGGCCGACCCGGCCCGCTTTCCCGCCCTTCCGCTCGTGGTCGGGGCCGGCGCCAATGTGGGCGCGGCGGACCTTCTGCTTGAGCTGAGCCGGCGTCCCGCGGTCCTGTCGCAGGTCGACGCCCTCGTACGGGTGGACCAGCGGCGCTGGGACCTGAAACTGAAGTCCGGCGGGGTCATCCAGCTGCCGGCCGAGGGCGAGGCTGCGGCCCTGCGCCGGCTGGACGACCTGGACCGGGCCTCAGGCATGATGCGGATCGGCTTTGACCGGCTGGACCTTCGGGATCCGACCGCCGTGGCCGTGCGTCCGCGCCCGGGCGGCGCCGCTCCGGCGGCTGGGGAATTGGCGACAGAGGGATGACGGGGGTGTCGGGTGACCATGCTTGAAGCGAGTCGGGAGTCCCGCGACGGGTTGAAGGCGGCGCTGGGGCGACCCCAGGTAACGGCGGCCGTCGACCTGGGCGCCAGCAAGGTCGCCTGCTTCATCATGAAGCCTGACGGCGTTCGGCGGGTGGACCGGACCCTGACCGCCTCGGGCGTCGCCCACGTCCAGTCCCGGGGAGTCCGGAACGGCGCGATCGTCAACATCGACGAGGCCTCCGAGGCCGTGGCCCAGGCCGTCGAGCGGGCCGAAAGCATGGCCGAGGTCCGGGTCCAGGGCGTCACGGTCACCACCGCCGGCGGCCAGCTGGCAGGGCGGCGTGTGGCGGGCCGCGTCTCGCTGGGCGCCCGTCCCATCTCCGACGAGGACCTGGCCCGCGCAATCCGCTCGGCCATGGCCCAGCTGAAGCTCCAGGAGCGCAAGGCCATCCACATCCTGCCGGTCTCCTGGTCGGTGGACGCCCAGTCCGGGATCCGCGATCCCCGCCAGATGTTTGGTCGCGTTCTGGGGGTGGAACTGCTGGTGGTGACCATCGCCGAGGCGGCCTACCGGGTGCTGGCCACCTGCGTCGAGCGCGCCCACCTGACCTTTGAAGGCGTCGCCGCTGCGCCCTTTGTCTCGGCCCTCGCCGCCCTCGAGGAGGATGAGATGGACCTCGGGGCGGTCTGCATCGACATGGGCGGCGGCTCCACCTCGGCGGCGGTCTTCGCCGGCGGCAGCCTGGTGCATGTCGAGACCGTACCGGTCGGCGGCCACCACGTGACCTCGGACATCGCCCGCGGTCTCTCGACCTCCTGGGCGGGCGCCGAACGGATCAAGACCCTGCACGGGTCGGCCATCGCCTCGGCCAATGAGGACAAGGAAATGATCGAGGCGCCGCCCCGGGGCGACGACCCCGGCGCCGGGCCGGTGATCGCGCCCCGCTCCCTGCTCAAGGGGATCATCGCCCCCCGGGTCGAGGAGACCATGGAGATCCTGCGCGACCGGCTGAGGGCCTCCGGGGTTCCGGTGGAGCCGGGCGCAGGCCTGATCCTGACCGGCGGCGCGAGCCAGTTGGCCGGCGTGCGCGAGGTCGCCCTGCGCGTCTTCGACCGCCCTGTCCGCCTGGGCCGTCCCCGCCGGGTGCCCCACCTGGCCGACGCCGCTTCCGGACCCGCCTTCTGCGCGGCGGCCGGCGTCCTGCAGAGGGCCGCATTCGGACCCCGCGAGGCGGTTCCGTCCCGCGCCCTGGTCAATTTCGGCGTCCGCCGGGAGCCCCTCGACGCGCGCACGAATCCCGTCATCCGGGCGGCGGTCTGGCTTCGCGACAACCTCTGAACCGGTCGGGCGGCCACCTCGTCGCAAAACCGTCGATTTTGTGCACAGGAAAGCACGTCCGAGCCTCGACGCGCCTCCGACTCGGGCTAGGTAATTAACCCCGAATTAAGGGCGACGGGGAGACTGTTAACCCTGTCGTCGGACCGGTTCGCCTGGGTTTTCCAGGGGCGCCAGGTCAACCTGACGGAGGACGCGAGGGGTCTCATGGCAATTGCACTTTCCGCGCCGCGCGCGACCGAACTCAAGCCGCGCATCGTCGTCTTCGGGGTGGGAGGCGCCGGCGGGAACGCCGTCAACAACATGATCGACGCTGGCCTGGAAGGCGTCGAGTTCGTGGTCGCCAATACGGACGCCCAGCAACTGGCCTTCGCCAAGACCGACCGCCGCATCCAGCTCGGCGTCACCGTCACCCAGGGCCTGGGCGCCGGCGCCCATCCCGAGGTGGGCATGAGCGCCGCCGAGGAATCCATTCCCGAGATCGGTGAGCACCTCGACGGCGCCCACATGGTCTTCATCACCGCCGGCATGGGCGGCGGCACCGGAACGGGCGCTGCGCCGATCATCGCCAAGCTGGCGCGTGAGCGCGGCATCCTGACCGTCGGCGTGGTCACCAAGCCCTTCCACTTCGAGGGCCGCCACCGGATGCGCCTGGCCGACAGCGGCATCTCCGAGCTGCAGCGCTATGTCGACACCCTGATCGTCATCCCGAACCAGAACCTGTTCCGCGTCGCCAACGAGCGGACCACCTTCGCCGAAGCCTTCGGCATGGCCGACCAGGTCCTGCACTCGGGCGTGCGTTCCATCACCGACCTGATGGTGCTGCCCGGCCTGATCAACCTCGACTTCTCCGACGTCCGCACGGTCATGACCGAGATGGGCAAGGCCATGATGGGCACCGGCGAGGCCGAGGGCGAGGACCGCGCCCTGATGGCCGCCAGCAACGCCATCCAGAACCCCCTGCTGGACGAAGTGTCCCTGCGCGGCGCCAAGGCGGTCCTGGTCAACGTGACCGGCGGCCTGGACATGACCCTGCTGGAAGTCGACGAGGCGGCCAACGCCATCTCCGAGCAGGTCGATCCCGAGGGCAACATCATCTTCGGCGCCGCCTTCGATCCGACCCTCCAGGGCAAGATCCGCGTCTCGGTGGTCGCCACCGGCATGGACGGTGCGTCCATGTCCGTGATCGAGCCCCGCCCGGCCCGCGCCACCACCCCGCCGCCCACCATCCGCATTCCCGAGGCGTCGGCTGAACCCGCCCCGGCTCCGGCGCCCACATATGTTGAACCGGCTCCGGCGCCTGTTGCGGCGGCCTACGTCGCCCCGGCGCCCGTCGCCGCCGACACCACCCTCTTCGGCGAGGCTTCGGCGGAAGCCGCCGATCTCCTGGCGCCCGAGCAGGGCGACCTCCTGTCCGCGGCCGCCCCGGCCCCGGTCGAGGCGGTCATCGAGCCCGCCCCGGCTATCCGTCCCATCGACGCTCCGGTGAAGAAGATCGTCGACCCCAGCGTGGCGACCGATGAGGACCTGGACGATCTCTTCCGCAATCCGATCCCGGCGTCTGCCCCTCAGTCCCGTCCAGGCGGCTTCCGCCTCTGGGGTCAGAAGCGCCCTGCGGCCCGGTATGAGCCGCCCCCGGCGGCGGCCTCTCCCCGTGCAGGCGGCGCCCTGCCTGTCGAGACGCCCAGCGAAGCCGCTGCGCCCGAGGGCGAGGACCTCAACATCCCGGCCTTCCTGCGCCGCCTCGCCAACTAGGCGCCGCGCGCAACAGCCCCTCAGCAGACCCCCTCCGGCCCGGGGCCTCGCCCCGGTCCACCTCTCCCTGGGGGGGAGGAATTCGGGGGCCATTGCCCCGCCAAGGTGGAAATCCGGGAAAAACCCGGTGAAAGGGTCTGCGGCCCCAAGGGCGGATGGCCATTCCGGCGGTGTCTTCACTCCCTGAAATACAAGAGATTCCAGATACCTGGCGCCAGAAACATTGCGAAACGCAACGTGTTTTGCGGCGCCGCAGCAAGCTCCTTATCTCCGCCGTGACGGAGTGTGTTTCCGTCCTGTGTGATCCGGAGGCTTCCATCGTGGCCGATCTTGCGTACCAGCACACCGTCGCCAACCCCGTCCGGTTTTCGGGCATCGGGGTCCACACCGGCGTGCAGGCCCGTGTCGCCGTGCTGCCGGCCCCGGCTGGGGCTGGCCTTGTCTATGTCCGCACCGACGTGCAGGACCGCGACAACCGCATCGCCGTGAGCGGCGAGGCTGTCTGCAAGACGCAACTCGGCACGGTGATCACCAACGCCGCCGGCGTCACGGTCGCGACGATCGAGCACCTGATGGCCGCCCTGGTCATGTCCGGCGTGGACAACGCCGTGATCGAGATCGACGGCCCGGAAATGCCGATCATGGACGGCTCGTCCCTTGACTTCATCCGCGGCCTCGACCGGGCGGGCGTTCGCCGCCAGGGCGCCCTGCGACAGGTCATCGAGATCATCGACGTCATCGAGGTCATCGAAGGCGACAAGCGCGCAACCCTTCGTCCGTCGGACGGTTTCGAGGTGGCCTTCGAGATCGCCTTCGGCTCGCGCGCCATCGGGCGCCAGGCCGTGGACCTTCGGATGGACCCGGCCGCCTTCCGCCGTGAGCTGGCCGACTGCCGGACCTTTGGCTTCCTGCACGAGGTCGAGGCCCTGCGCGCCATGGGCCTGGCCCGGGGCGGCTCCATGGACAACGCCGTGGTCATCGACGGCGACGAGATCATGAACCCCGAGGGCCTTCGCCGGCCCGACGAGTTCGTCCGCCACAAGGCCCTGGACGCCATCGGCGACCTCTACGTTCTGGGCGCGCCTGTGCTCGGCCGGTTCGAGGGCGTCCTGGCCGGTCATGCCCTGAACAACGCCCTGGTCCGCGCCCTGCTGGCCACGCCGCACGCCTGGCGCCTGAGGACCCTCGCCCCGGAACTGGCCGAGGCGGTCTGAGCCGTCTTCCGCGCCGCGAGCGTTGGCGCAGGCCTCGGGCTCGTGTAGAACCTGGAACGGTCAGGCGCGGGGGCGCGCTCTTGTCCTTTGAGGTGATGGTGTCCGTGCTTCGCAGATCCTGGACCACGCCGGCCCTCGTCGGCCTGGCCGCCGCCCTTACCCTCGCCGGTTGCGCCGCCCAGCCCAAAAAGCAGAGGCTGGTCTACGAGGAGCGCCCTGTCGAACTCCTCTACGCCACGGGCTCCTCGCGGCTGGACGCCCGCCAGTGGAGCCAGGCGGTGGACTATTTCGCCGAGGTCGAGCGCCAGCACCCCTATTCGGAGTGGTCCCGCCGGGCGATCCTGATGACCGCCTACGCCAACTACCAGTCTGGCAACTACCTCGAGGCGATCGGCGATTCGGACCGGTTCCTGTCGCTCTACCCGGGCAACCCGTCAGCCGCCTACGCCCACTATCTGAAGGCCATCTGCTATTTCGACCAGATCGTCGACGTGGGCCGTGACCAGGCGGCCACGGGTCAGGCCCTTGCGGCCCTGCGCGACGTGGTCCAGCGCTATCCCAAGTCGGAATTCGCCGCCGACGCCCGGCTGAAGATCGACATGGTCAACGACCAGTTGGCTGGCAAGGAGATGGCGGTCGGGCGCTACTACCTGCGTCATGGCGACACGCTTGCCGCGATCGGCCGGTTCCAGACCGTGCTCCAGCGCTACCAGACCACCACCCATGCGGCCGAGGCCCTCTACCGCCTGGTGGAGGCCAATCTCACCCTCGGCCTGATGGAAGAGGCGCGCCGCAATGGCGCCGTGCTGGGCTACAACTATCCCGGGGATTACTGGTACCGCGAGGCCTACGCCCTCCTGACCTCCAAGGACCTCAAGCCCCCCGTCACGCCGGACGGCAAGGCCAAGCGGCGTTTGCCCCTGCCTTTCGTCAAGGATCCCTCCAAGACGCTGACCCCCCAGTCCGCAGGCCTGGCCGTTCCTCCGGGGGCGGGCTGACCGGCGGTCAGCCGGGCTTCCGGTCCGGCCGATTCGCGGCGAACCTGATCCCATGCTGACCGGCCTCTGGATTCGCGATGTCGTCCTGATCGAGGCGCTGGACCTTTCAGTCGGTCCGGGCCTCACCGCGCTGACAGGTGAGACCGGGGCCGGCAAGTCCATCCTGCTCGACGCCCTGGGCCTGGCGACCGGCGCCCGGGCGGAGTCCGGCCTGGTCCGTCGCGGGTCCGCCCAGGCCAGCGCCTCGGCCGCCTTTTCCCCACCCCCGGGGCATCCCGTCTGGAGCCTTCTCGAGGCGCGCGGCCTGGAAGCGGCCCCCGGCGAGGACCTCATCCTGCGGCGGGTCCTGTCGGCCGACGGCCGCAGCCGGGCCTTCGTCAATGACCAGCCCTCCAGCGTCGGCGCCCTGCGGGAGATCGGGGCCCTGCTGATCGAGGTCCACGGCCAGCATGAGACGGTCGGCCTGCTGGACGCCCGCACCCATCGGGACCTTCTGGACGCCTACGGCGGCCACGCCCCCCTGGCGAAGGCCACCGCCCAGGCCTGGGGCGCCTGGCGCGAGGCCGAGGCGCGCCTGGAGGCCCTGGGCCGGGACGCCGCCGCCCTGGAGGCCGAGGCCGAGGAGGCGGGGCGCCTGCTGGCCGAGCTCGACGCCCTGGCGCCCGAGGCCGGCGAGGAGACCGCCCTGGCCGAGAAGCGCGCGGTCCTCGGCGCCGCAGAAAAGGCCCTGGCCGACATCAACCTGGCGGGCGAGGCGCTTGAGGGCCTGCCCCCGCGGCTGGCGTCAGCCCTTCGCGCCCTGGGCCAGGCCCGCAGCCGCGCCCTCGCCGCCGGCGCCGCCGCCGAGGGACCCGCGGTCCAGCGGCTGGCCGAGGCCGAGGCGGCCCTGGACGCGGTGTTCAGCGGCCTGCAGGAGGCCGAGGCGGCCGTCGAGTCTGCGGCCTCGGCCTTCGACTTCCGCGCCGACGACCTGGAAAAGGCCGAGGAGCGCCTCTTCGCCCTGCGGGCGGCCGCCCGGCGGATGGGCTGCGCCGTCGAGGCCCTGCCGGAACGCCGACAGGCCCTGGCCGAGCGTCTCGCGCGCCTGGACTCCGGCGAGGCGGAACTGGCGGCCGCAAGGCGAGAGGCCGCCGAGGCCGAGGGCCGATACATCGCGGCCGCCGCGGCCCTGACCGCCGCCCGGCGCGCAGCGGCGGAGGCCCTGGCCCTGGCGGTGGAGTCCGAGCTTCCGCCCCTCAAGCTGGAGCGCGCCCGGTTCCGGGTGGCCCTGGAGACCCTCGCCCCGGACCGCGCCGGCCCCGGCGGCTGCGACCGCATCCTTTTCGAGGTGGCGACCAATCCGGGCGCCCCCTTCGGCGACCTGACGACGGTGGCGTCCGGGGGCGAACTCGCCCGCTTCGCCCTGGCCCTTAAGGCTTCCCTGGCCGGCAGGGGAGGGGAGCCGCCCCTGATGATCTTCGACGAGGTGGACCAGGGCGTGGGCGGGGCCGTCGCCGACGCCGTGGGCCTGCGCCTGCGCCGGCTGGCGCGGGAGGGCCAGGTCCTGGTGGTCACGCACTCGCCCCAGGTGGCGGCCCGGGCGGACGCCCACTGGCGGATCGCCAAGGCGGGCGATGACGAGGCCCTGCGCACCCGGGTCGAGGTCCTGGATGCGGCCGCCCGGGAGGAGGAGATCGCCCGCATGCTGGCCGGCGCCCAGGTCACCAACGAGGCGCGCGCCGCCGCCAGGGCCCTGATGCATGCCTGAGATCCCTGTCTCCGACCTGACCGAAGCGCAGGCCGCCGAGGAACTGACCCGGCTGGCCGACGAGATCGCCGCCCATGACCTGGCCTATCACCAGGCTGACGCCCCGGTCATTTCCGACGCCGAATACGACGCCCTGCGGCGACGCAACGCCGCCATCGAGGCGCGCTTCCCGCACCTGGTGCGCGAGAACTCCCCCTCCCTGAGTGTGGGCGCCGCCCGGTCCGACCAGTTCTCGCCTGTCGAGCATGGCGCGCCCATGCTGTCGCTGGACAACGCCTTCTCCGACGACGACGCCCTGGAGTTCGACTCCCGGGTTCGCCGCTTCCTGCGACTCGACGCCGCCGACATCGCCTACACGGCCGAGCCCAAGATCGATGGCCTTTCGGCCTCCCTGCGCTACGAGGGCGGGGTGCTGGTGCGCGGCGCGACCCGCGGGGACGGCCGGGTGGGCGAGGACGTTACGGCCAACCTACTGACGATCGGCGACATTCCCCGCCGTCTGTCCGGCTCCGGGTGGCCCGAGGTGATCGAGGTGCGGGGGGAGGTCTATCTCTCCCACGCCGCCTTCGCCGGGCTGAACGCCCAGGCCGAGGCCGCCGGGCAGAAGACCTACGCCAATCCGCGCAACGCCGCCGCCGGCTCCCTGCGGCAGATCGATCCGCGCATCACCGCCAGCCGGCCCTTGGCCTTCTTCGCCTATGCCTGGGGCGAGACCAGCGCCCCTTTCGCCGACACCCAGTGGCGGGCCCTGTCCCTCCTGGCGGAGTGGGGCTTCGTCACCACCCCCCAGTCGCGCCGGGTCGAGGGCGCCGAGGGCCTCCTGGCCGCCTATCGCGAGATGGAGGCCGCCCGGCCGCACCTGGGCTTCGACATCGACGGGGTGGTCTACAAGGTGGACCGGCTGGACTGGCAGCAGAGGCTGGGCTTCATCACCCGGACCCCGCGCTGGGCCATCGCCCGCAAGTTCCCCGCCGAGCAGGCCCGGACGGTCCTGACGGCCATCGACCTGCAGGTGGGGCGTACCGGCGCCGTCACCCCGGTCGCCCGGCTTGTCCCCGTCACGGTCGGCGGTGTGGTGGTCGAGAACGCCACCCTGCACAATGGCGACGAGATCGCCCGCAAGGACATCCGGGTCGGCGACACGGTCATCGTCCAGCGCGCCGGAGACGTCATTCCCCAGATCGTCGGGGTGGTGGAGGCCGAGCGCCCCGACCCGCCGCCGGCGCCCTTCGCCTTTCCCGAGGTCTGCCCCTGCGCCCTCGCCACCCCCCTGGTGCGCGAGACCACCGCCTCGGGCGCCGAGACCGTGGTGCGCCGCTGCTCAGGCGAGTTCGCCTGCCCCTTCCAGCGCATCGAGCACCTGCGCCACTTCGTCTCCCGCCGGGCGTACGACATCGAGGGTTTGGGCGAGAAGCAGCTGGCGGCCTTCTTTGATCGCGGCTGGGTGCGCGAGCCCGCCGACATCTTCCGCCTGGCCCGCGACGCCGGGCGGCTGGAGGAACTGCGCGGCCTGGACGGTTATGGCGAGACCAGCGTCGCCAACCTCGCCGCCGGGATCGAGGCGCGGCGCGACATTCCCCTCGACCGCTTCATCTTCGGCCTGGGCATCCGCCACATCGGCGAGACCACTGCGATGGTCCTGGCGCGCGGCTACGGCTCGGCCGACGCCTTCCTGGCCGCCATGGACCGGGTCGCAGCCCGGGATCCCGAGGCCGTCGAGGAGCTCGACGCCCTGGACCAGGTGGGCGGCGCCGTCATCGAGGCCGCCGCAAGCTATTTCGGCGAGGCCCACAACCGGCGGATCGTGGCCGAGCTGGTCGCCGAGCTGACCATCCGCGACGCTGAGCGTCCGCGCCAGGACACCGCCGTGGCGGGCAAGACCGTGGTCTTCACAGGCGCCCTGGAGCGGATGACCCGGGACGAGGCCAAGGCCCGCGCCGAGTCCCTGGGCGCCAAGGTGGCGGGCTCGGTCTCGAAGAAGACGGATATCGTAGTGGCCGGCCCGGGCGCCGGCTCCAAGCTCAAGACCGCCGAGTCCCTGGGTCTCCAGGTCTTGACGGAAGCCGAGTGGCTTGAACTCATCGGCGACGCCAGTCCAGGAGGATGACGTGAAGGGTGAGAGATCACGGGAGCGCCTGTTCCAGGTCCTGAACTGGCTGGTCTCCATCGTCCTGGCCGGTTTCCTGATCGGCTTTGGCGGGCTGGTCATCGGCGACCTGCCCAAGGTCTCCAGTCCGGTGACAATCGAACAGTTCATGCCGGCCGGGCGGCAGGCCGAACTGGAGGCGGCCAAGCAGCGGTTCGAGACCGAGCGTTCCGACCTCCTGCCCAGGCTCGAGGCGTCGGGGGAGAAGCGCGACCGGGCGACGGAGACCTACACCTCCGCACGCGAGGCCTTCGACAACTGGGTGAAGACGCGCACCGCCACCGGCGACGGCGGCCAGGACGCCGAACTCGTCGCGCGCACCCGCGAACTCGACCGGCTGAAGGCCGTCCAGGATGCGGCCCGGGCCGAACATGACGCCGCCTCGGACGCCGTCACGGCCCTGGGTGAGCGGGAGGCCGCCGCCGACAAGGCCCTCGAGGCCCTGCGGACCGCGGCGGAGCCCGCCTACAAGCAGGCCCGCTTCCTCCAGGACCTCAAGGTCTTCCTGATGCGCCTGGCCCTGACCCTGCCCCTGCTGGGCATTTCGGCCTGGATGCTCATGCGCAAGCCCCGGGGCGACTACTGGCCCTTCAAGCGCGGCTTCATCCTCTTCTCGGCCTTCGCCTTCTTCGTCGAGCTTGTGCCCTACCTTCCGGACTACGGCGGTTATGTCCGGTTCGGGGTCGGCATCCTCTTGACCGTCGTGATCGGCCACTTCCTGATCCGCTCCATGCGCACCTACCTGGCGAAGCGCGAGGCCGACGAGCAGAAGGCCGAGCCCGAGCGGGTCCGGGCCATCACATACGACGAGGCCCTGAAGAAGATTGGCGCCCGTACCTGTCCCGGCTGCGACCGCGGCCTGCCGACCGTGGAGGGCGCCCAGCTCGACTACTGCGTCCACTGCGGCCTGCGCCTCTTCAACCACTGCAACGCCTGCGAGACCCGCAAGTTCGTCTTCTTCCGCTACTGCATGGCCTGCGGCTCCCCCGCGACCGCCGAAGGCGAAGGCTGAACCGCCGCTGGCCTCCTCACCTGGTTTCGCCGGGAGATCCCCCACGGGGGAGCAATTGGCGCCTCTTTCCTGCCCCCAAGGGGTAGGCGCAGCGGCCCTTCCGCAGGCTAGGGCCGGGCTGGGCGTCGCTTCAGGGCGGCCTCGTCCTCGGCGATGGAGGCGCGCAGGGTGTCGGTCAGCCATTCATCCGGCCGGCCGTCCGGGCGAGGATCGGCGAGGTCGGCGATGCGCCAGCCTTCCCCCTCGGGGGTGAGGCGAAGGAGGAGGGTGACGGGCGGGTCTGAGGTGGTCAGCCGCACCCGGAGCCGGGCTGTCAGGCCCTGGCTCCACGGCCGGGTCTCCACCTTCAAGATCCTGTAGGCCGCCTCGTCCCAGTCCTGGCAGCTGCACAGCGAGATGGGCTCAACAGGGTCCAGCCCCGGGGTGGCGCCGATGCGCCCGTCCCTTAGGGTCTCTGCGCGCCGGTAGAGGGCGAGAAGACCCGCAGACAGGGCCGCTTCGTCCTGAGACAGGCGCGGGTCGGGTCGGGGCCCGTAGCGGGAATAGACCCCGGACAGGAAGTCGCCGGGGCTCATCGCCCGGGCTTCCGGCGCCAGGCCGGCGAGGACCAGGGCGGCCAGGAAGCCCGCCGCCCGCCTCATCCGGCAATGGGCGCGCAGGCGGCCTTTAGCCAGTCGCGGACCGGCCCGTCGAGGTGCGGGCCGATCTCGGCCAGGACCCGGGCGTGGTAGGCGTCCAGCTGGTCCCGCTCCGCGGCGGTGAGCAGGTCGGGCAGGATCAGGGTCCGGTCGATGGGCGCCAGGGTCAGGGCCTCGAAGCCCAGCATGGGACGCTCGCCGCCGGGGATGGTCCGGGGCGAGGTGACATACTGGAGGTTCTCGATCCGGATGCCGTAGGCGCCCTCCTTGTAGTAGCCCGGCTCGTTGGAGACGATCATCCCGGGCTGGAGGGCCACGGAATTGGGGGCCTTGGCGATCCGGTGCGGACCCTCGTGCACGCCCAGGAAAACGCCGACGCCGTGGCCGGTGCCGTGGTCGTAGTCGAGGCCGCGCGACCAGAGGGCGGCCCGGGCGAAGGCGTCCACCGCCGAGCCCGTCGTCCCCGCCGGGAACCTCAGGGCCGCCAGGGCCAGGTGGCCCTTGAGCACCAGGGTGAAGCGCTCGCACATCTCGCGGCTGGGCGTCCCGATGGCCATGGTCCGGGTCACGTCGGTGGTGCCGTCGGGATACTGGCCGCCGGAATCCACCAGCAGGAGGGAGCCCTGCGCCGTGCGCGTGTTGGTCTTCTCGGTGGGGTGGTAGTGCGGCAGGGCGGCGTTGCCCTGGGCGGCGGCGATGGTGTCGAAGGACAGGTCGGACAGGCCCTCGACCTCCTCGCGGAAGGCCTCCAGCCGACTGGCGACCTCGATCTCGTCGGGCAACAGGGCCTGGGCCTCGGTGGCCACCCAGTGCAGGAAGCGGGTCAGGGCGACGCCGTCGCGGACGTGGGCGCTGCGGGAGCCGGCGATCTCAACCGGGTTCTTGCAGGCCCGGGGCAGGGCGCAGGGATCCTCGCCCCGCAGGACCTGGGCGCCGGCGGCTTCCAGGGCGTCGAAGTAGAAGGCCGGGGACTGGGCCGGATCGACCAGCACGACCTTGCCCTTCAGTTCGGCCAGGGCGCCGGGCAGGTCCGCCGGAGTCTCCAGACGCACCCCGTTGCCCAGCCAGGCCGGCAGTTCCGGGGTCACCTTGACGGGGTCGAGGAAGAGGCGCGCCGAGCCGTCGCGGTTCAGGATGGCCTGGGCGAGCGGCAGGGGCGTGCGGCTGACGTCGCCGCCCCGCACGTTGAACAACCAGGCGATGGAGGCCGGGGCGGTCAGGACCGCAGCCTCCGCCCCCTTCGCCACCAGGCCCTCGCCCAGCCGGGCGCGCTTTGCGACGGAGTCCTCGCCGGCGAAGTCGAGGGCGTGGGGGCGCACCGGCGCCGTGGGCTGGGGCGGTCGGTCGGCGCCCCAGGCGACGTCCAGCGGGTTGGGATCGACGGGCTTCAGGATCGCCCCCGATCGGATGGCGGCGTTCCGCAGGTGTCCCAGGGCGTCAGGGCTGTGCAGGCGCGGATCGTAGCCGATCACCTGGCCGGGGCGGGTGTTGGCCTCGACCCAGGCCGGGACCCCGCCGACCACCAGGTCGCAGATCTCGAACAGGGACGTATCCACCTGGGCCCGGACCTGGATGGTGTAGCGGCCGTCCACGAAAACTGCGGCCCGGTCGGCCATGACGATGGCGGCCCCGGCCGAGCCGGTGAAGCCGGTGGCCCAGGCCAGCCGGTCGTTGGCGGCGGGCAGGTACTCGTTCTGGTGCTCGTCCTCGTGCGGGACCAGCAGGCCGTCGAGCCCCTGGGCGGCCATGGCGGCGCGGATGCGGGGCAGGTGGAGGGACCCGTAGGACGGATCGGCGGATTCTTTGAAGCTCTGGCGCATGAGCGCTATCTAGGCCCGACGGGCGGGGCGCGCAAAGGCCCTGCAGACAGGAGAGTCATGTCGCGCGAGGACCGCAGGGCCCAGGTCCAGGCCTGGAAGGAGGGGCGCAAGTCCCGGGCGGGGATCTTCCGTGTGGCCTGCGCGCCGGCGGGGAAGGCCTGGCTGGGCGTGAGCCGGAACCTCGACGCCCAGCAGAACAGCATCTGGTTCAGCCTCCGGCACGGCGGCTCGCCCAACCGCGAGATGCAGGCGGCCTGGAAGGCCCATGGCGAGGACGCCTTCGCCTTCGACGAGGTCGAGGAGATCGATGTCGAGGAACTCAGCGCCTACCTGGTGAACCAGCGCCTGCAGGAGCGGCTCAAGCACTGGTGCGCCGAGTTGGGTGCGGGCCGGGTGGTCGCCTGACGGGTCGGCGCCTGAAGGCTCAGGACCGCTGGATCACCAGGGTCGCCCAGGCGTCGCGGTGGATGCGGCGCAGCAGGCGGAAGCCGCGGGAGCGGTAGGCCGCCAGCACCCGCCGTTCCTGGGTGCGCAGGAGGCCGGACAGGATGGCGACCCCGCCGGGCCGCAGGGCGCCCCGGATGTCCTGGGCCAGGGCCACCAGGGGCGGGGCCAGGATGTTGGCGAAGACCAGGTCATAGGGCGCGGCGGAACGCACCCGCTGGTGGCCGAGGCCCGAGGCGTGGACGAACTCGGCCCGGGCGCCGTTCAGGGCCGCATTCTCCCGCGCGATGCGGACGGAGGGGGCGTCGATGTCCGTGCCGCGGGCCAGTCGCGCGCCCGTGCGGGCGGCGGCGATGGCCAGCACGCCGGTGCCCGCGCCCACGTCCAGCACCTTGTCGAACCGGCGGGCCTTGAGGAGGTCGTTCCAGGCCTGGAGGCAGCCCACCGTGGTGCCATGGTGACCGGTGCCGAAGGCCGCGCCGGCCTCGATCCGCAGGGCGATGGCGTTGGGCGGCACCTGGCCCCGGTCATGGGCGCCGTAGACGAAGAACCGGCCGGCGCGCACCGGGGGCAGGCCCGAGAGGGACATGGCCAGCCAGTCGGCGTCGGCCAGGGGCTCGACGGTCACGACCAGGCCGGGCTGGGCGGCCAGGCGGGCCTTCAGGGCGTCGGTTTCCTCGGAGGTCGTGGGAAAGGCGTCGATCCGCCAGACGTCGTGGTCCTCGTCTTCCTCCAGGATGGAGTAGGTCGCGCCCTCCAGGACCGGGTCTGCGTCGAGGCTGGCGGCGGCGGACTCGGCGGCCGCCCGGGGCCCCCGGGCGATGATCTGGACGGCGTCTTCGCTCATTCGCCCTCCTTAGGGCGGTCCGGCGCGGAAGGCGAGGGGGCGGAGGCCTCGGGCGGCGGTGCAGGCGCGCTCAGGGGGTCCGGAAGGCTCGTGACCACCTGTGGATCAGGCGCGGGCGGAGTCGTCTCCGCTTCCTCCTCCTCCCAGGCCGCGAGGGGCGGGACGTAGCCGGGCGGTGGCTGGCGGGAGTCTGTGCCGACCACATAGTCCGGGACAGGCCCCGAGCCCGACCATCCGCCTGCACCCCAGCCCCCGGTGGGATCGGCTCCTCCGACCGGCCCGGCGGGCGGGCCCATGAAACCGGCGGGCTCGACCAGGTCGCGCCGGAAGTCGCCGGGCTGGGGCCGCAGGAGGGCCCCGGCGATCAGGCCGAGGCAGGCGAAGGCCGCCGCGCCGGCCAGTTCGACCTTCATGCGGCCCGGCGCACGGCCCGCTCGATCAGGTCGCAGACCGTGGGAACAAGGGGGGCGGGGATGTTGTGGCCCATGCCGTCCAGGACGTGCATCTCGGCTCCGGGAATGCAGGCGGCGGTGTCGTGGCCGCCCTCCACCGGGACCAGGGGATCATCCGCCCCGTGGATCACCACCGTGGGGGCGGTGATGCGGCGCAGGGCCTCGCGTCGGTCGCCGCTGCCCAGGATGGCCGCGTACTGGCGCAGGAAGCCCACGGGATAGTAGGCGCGCCGGAAGGAGGCCTCGATCCCGGCGCGCTCGGCGGCCTCGTCATACAGGCCGGCGGGCCCCGCCATCACCCGGGCCGACTTCAGGCCATGCTCGAGGAAGGCGTCCAGCTCCTGGTGCGGGTCCGGCCCCCGGTTGACCAGGAAGGCCACGGCCTCGGGCTTGGCCGGCGGCAGGGTGGGATTGCCCGTGGTGGACATGATCGAGGTCAGGGAGCGCACCCGGTGCGGGTGCTCGGCGGCCAGCATCTGGACGATCATCCCGCCCATGGAGGCGCCCACCACATGGGCCGAGCCCAGGCCCAGGCCCTCGATCACGCCGGCGGCGTCCGCCGCCATGTCGGAGAGGAAGTAGGGCGCGTCCGGCCGGCGGCCCTCGCGCACGGCCGTGGCGACGTCGCCAATGCTGGGCGGCGGGGCGTCTTCGAAGCGGTGCGAAAGGCCAACATCGCGGTTGTCGAACCGCACGACGCGATAGCCGCGCCGAGCCAGGTCGCCGACCATGTCCATGGACCAGCGGATCATCTGGGCGCCCAGGCCCATCACCAGGACGATGGGCTCGCCGCCCTCCGGCCCGTGGATGTCATACTCGATCCCGATGCCGTTCGCCGTCAGTCGCGCCATGTCCGTCTCCCGTGAGGTTCGGGGCACGATGGCGCGCCGGCCGCCGGGCCGCAAGCGCGGCGAGGGGTCAGGCCTTCTCGACGAAGCTGTCGAGCACCTTCTTCTCGCCGGCCTTGTCGAAGGCCACGGTCAGCTTTGAGCCCTCTGCGACGAGGACCCGGCCATACCCGAACTTCTGGTGGAAGACCCGGTCGCCCCGGGCAAAGGCGCTGGACTGGGGGTCGGAGACGGCGAGAAGCCGGCCCTCGCCCTCGATGACCGCCTTGCGGTTGACGGGAGCGGCCGGACGGGGCCGGTCCTGGGCCCGCCGCCAGCCGGGAGAGTCGTAGCCGGAGCCGAAGGCCGGGGTCTCGTCCCAGCGGCTCGACGCCGCCTGCATGCCCGGCCCGCCGCTGAAATAGCCGGTCTCGGAGACCGCCTCGACATGGGCCTCCGGCAGTTCGTCCACGAAGCGGCTGGGCAGCTGGCTGGTCCATCGGCCATAGACGAGGCGGTTAGCGGCGAAGCTGATCCGCGCCGACTTCCGCGCCCGGGTCAGGCCGACATAGGCCAGGCGCCGCTCTTCCTCGAGGCCCTTCTCGCCGGTCTCGTCGAGGCTGCGCTGGGAGGGGAAGACCCCTTCCTCCCAGCCGGGCAGGAAGACCAGGGGGAACTCCAGCCCCTTGGCCGAGTGCAGGGTCATGATCTGCACGGCGTCGGCCTGGGGGCCCCGGTCCATGTCCATGACCAGGGAGACGTGCTCGAGATAGGCCTGCAGGGTGTCGAAGGCGTCCATGGACTGGACCAGTTCCTTCAGGTTCTCCAGCCGGGTCTGGGCGGTGGGGGTGCGGTCGGCGCGAAGGGCGTCGGTGTAGCCGCTTTCCTCGAGGATGGCCTCGGTCACGCGGGCGTGGTGGGTGTCGCGGGCCAGGGCCGTCCAGCGATCCAGGTCGCGCAGGAAGTTCGCCAGGGAGGTGCGGGTGCGGGCCGGCAGCTCGTCGGTGACGGCGGCCTCCCGGGCGGCGGCCAGGGCCGAGACGCCCGAGGCCCGGGCGATCTGGAACAGCTTCTGGACCGAGGCCTCGCCGATGCCCCGGCGCGGGGTGTTGATGATGCGCTCGAAGGCCAGGTCGTCGTCCGGCGACTGGACCAGGCGCAGATAGGCGTGGGCGTCGCGGATCTCGGCCCGCTCGAAGAAGCGCGGCCCGCCCACCACCGTGTAGGGGATGGACATGAGGACAAAGCGTTCCTCGAAGGCGCGCATCTGGAAGGAGGCCCGGACCAGGATGGCCATGTCGCGATAGGCGAGGGGCGCCTCGTCGCGCTCGCCCCGGTGGGCGCGCTCGATCTCCTCGGCCACGAGGCGGCTCTCGGCCTCGCCGTCCCAGACCCCGCGCACCAGGACCTTGGCCCCGCCTTCCGCCTCGGTCCACAGGGTCTTGCCCAGCCGGCCGCGGTTGGCGGCGATCAGGCCCGAGGCGGCCCCCAGGATGTGGGCGGTGGAGCGGTAGTTGCGCTCGAGCCGGATGACCTTGGCGCCCGGGAAGTCCTTTTCGAAGCGCAGGATGTTGTCCACCTCGGCGCCCCGCCAGCCATAGATCGACTGGTCGTCGTCACCCACACAGCAGACATTGCCCCGCGACTGGCCCAGCAGGCGCAGCCAGAGGTACTGGGCGACATTGGTGTCCTGGTACTCGTCGACCAGGATGTAGCGGAAGCGGCGGTGATACTCCTCCAGGATGTCCGGCCGGGCCTGGAGCAGGGTCAGGTTGTGCAGCAGGAGGTCGCCGAAGTCACAGGCGTTCAGCACCCTCAGGCGCTCCTGGTAGGCCCGGTAGAGCTCCTGCACCTTGTTGCCGGCGAAGCCCGCGCCCTCGGAGGAGGGCAGCTTCTCGGGCGTCCAGCCGCGGTTCTTCCAGTGGTCGATCAGGCCGGCCAGGGCCTTGGGCGTCCACCGCTTCACGTCGATGTTCGCCGCCTCCATCACCTGCTTGATCAGGCGCTCCTGGTCGTCGGTGTCGAGGATGGTGAAGGTGGACTTCAGCCCGACGATCTCGGCGTGCCGGCGCAGGATCTGGGCGGCGATGGAGTGGAAGGTGCCCAGCCAGCGCAGGCCCTCGGCCTCGGGCCCCAGGATGGCGGCCAGGCGCTCGCGCATCTCCCGCGCGGCCTTGTTGGTGAAGGTGACGGCGAGGATCTCCCAGGGCCGGGCCCGGCCGGTGGCCAGGATGTGGGCCAGCCGCGTCGTCAGCACCCGGGTCTTGCCCGTGCCGGCGCCCGCCAGCACCAGGACGGCGCCGTCGACCGCCTCCACGGCCTCGCGCTGCTCGGGGTTGAGCCCCTTGAGGTAGTCGGGCTCGCCCACCGGGCGCAGGCCCGCCGCCGCCCTCTGGCTGAGGCTCAGGGGCCGCTCGCCCCCGCCGTCGTGTGATTCCGTCTCCGACATGGGAACGGATGTAGCACGCGCAGCGGCGTGGATTCAGCCCTTCGACTGCAGGGCCGCGACCCGGCAGGCCGAGGCGAGGGGGCGCTCGCCGCGGCCGGCGTCGATCTCGGCGAGGAGGACCGAGAGGCGCACGCCCCGGGCCGTCGCCATGGCCTCGAGCGCCGCCCAGAACTCCGGTTCGAGGGCCAGGGAGGTGGCGTGCCCGGCGAGTTGGACGGAGCGTTTGGCGAGGGTCATGGCCAAAAGGCTTACACCTGATCGCTTGACTGCGTCAGGCCCTTGAATCCCGCCCGGGCCGGCGTTACCTCCTCGTCAACTGAACAGTGTTTAGTGGACGACATGACCGCCGACGTTCTGCCTGCCGACACCCCCCTCCCGAAGCCCCGTCGCGACTGGGGCGCCGCCCTGAGGGCCCTGCGCCGCCTGCTGCGCGACAAGGAGGACACCCGCCAGGTCTTCGAGATCATGCGGGCCCTGACCGGCGACGCCATGAATGAGAACTACCGTCGGCTCTACACCACGCCCCGGGGCGGCCGCATCGCCTACCAGCGGGTCGAACTGGCCCGGAAGCTGATGGATGAAGCCTGGCTCGACACCTTCCCTGAGGGGTCCGTCGGCGCGGCCTACCGCCACTTCATCCGCAGCCAGCAGATCTCCGCCGAGGGCCTGGCCGAGGTCAGCCGAGAGACGGGCGGCGAGATCGATACCCCGCACCCGGTCGCCTGGATGGCCCGCCGCACCCGGGATGTCCACGACGTCTGGCATGTCCTGACCGGCTATGGCCGCGATGGTCTGGGCGAGGCCTGCCTGGTGGCCTTTTCCTATCCCCAGACCCGCAGCCTGGGCTGGGCGCTGATCGCCCTCGGGGCCATCTCGCGCACCCGCGGCGGCCGCTATCCCTACGCCAAGGCGATCTGGCAGGGCTACCAGCGCGGCAAGGCGGCCCGCTGGCTGCTGGGCGAGGACTATGAGGCGCTGTTCGCCGAGCCCCTGGACCAGGCCCGCCGCCGGCTGGGGATCACCCCTCCGACGGTTTATGACGCCATCCCGCCCGAGGCCCGCGACATCGTCGCCAGCCCGACCCCGGCCGGCGCGCCCGTCCCGGCGGCCGCCTAGGCGGCGAGTGCTGAGAGGGGGATTGACCCCCTCAGTCAGCTTCGCTGACAGCTCCCCCTAGGGGGAGCAATGACGCCCTAATTCCTCCCCATCAGGGGGAGGTGGACCGCGAATGCGGGCCGGAGGGGGTCTGCGGAGGCTAGGGCTCGAGGCGCTTGCCGTCGAGGTGGCGGGCGGTGCGGGATGCGTCCGCCTGGGCCCGGGCCTTCTCCGCCTTGGTGCGGCCGAAGGCGACGCGGTTCTCGGCGGCCTGGGCCTTGTCCGCCGCCTTCGCCCGGGCCTTGCGGGCCTTGGAGAGGCTGACGAGGGTCACGGTCACTTCACCGAGGCGCAGAAGCGCTGGATGCGGCCGCAGGCGTCTTCCAGCACCGCCTCCGAGGTGGCGTAGCTGATGCGGAAGAAGGGCGAGAGACCGAAGGCCTCGCCGAACACCACCGCCACGCCCTCGGTCTCCAGCAGCTCGTTGGCGAAGTCCTTGTCCGAGCCGATCACCCGGCCCGACGGGGCGGTGCGCCCGATCAGCTTCTCGCAGGAGGGATAGACGTAGAAGGCGCCCTCGGGGGTCGGGCAGACCAGGCCGGAGGCCTGGTTCAGCATGGAGACCACCAGGTCCCGGCGCTTCTGGAACAGGGCGGCGTTGGGCTTGATGAAGTCCTGGGGCCCGTTCAGGGCCTCGACGGCGGCGTACTGCGAGACTGAGCAGGGGTTGGAGGTGGACTGGCTCATGACCTTGGCCATCAGCTTGATCAGGGGCTCGGGGCCCGCGGCGTAGCCGATCCGCCAGCCGGTCATGGCGTAGGCCTTGGAGACCCCGTTCATGGTCAGGGTGCGCTCGTAGAGGGCCGGCTCGACCTGGGCGATGGTCCAGAACTTCACGTCATCGAACATCAGGTGCTCGTACATGTCGTCCGTCAGGATCCAGACCTGCGGGTGGCGCAGCAGGACCTCGGCCAGGGCCTTCAGCTCATCCTTGGTGTAGGCCGCGCCCGAGGGGTTGGAGGGCGAGTTGAGGATCAGCCAGCGGGTGCGCGGGGTGATCACGGCCTCCAGCTCGGCGGGCTTCAGCTTGAAGCCGCTGGCCGCGGTGGTCGGGGCGAAGACCGGGGTCCCGCCCGCCAGCAGGACCATGTCGGGATAGCTGACCCAGTAGGGCGCCGGCACGATGACCTCGTCGCCCGGGTTCAGGGTGGCCATCATGGCGTTGAAGATGACCGGCTTGCCGCCCGGTGAGACGTTCACCTGGGAAGGCTTGTAGGACAGGCCATTCTCGCGGGCGAACTTGGCGGCGATGGCTTCCTTCAGCTCGGGGATGCCGTCGACCGTGGTGTACTTGGTCTTGCCCTCACGGATGGCGCGGATCGCGGCGTCCTTGATGTTCTCCGGGGTGTCGAAGTCGGGCTCGCCGGCGCCGAGGCTGATGATGTCGCGGCCCTGGGCCTTCAACTCGCGGGCCTTCTGGTCGGTGGCCATGGTGGCGGACGGCTTGACCCGGGCGAGGGTGGCGGATTCGAGCGACATTTGGGTCTCCTGGACGGGAGTCTTTTGGCTGGGCGGGGTTTATCCGAACCGCTCCCTCAGGCATAGGCGTTGCGTGCGCTGCGACCGCCCCCAAGCCTTACCTGCTAAACCCTGTCTTGCGTGACAGCGTGCAGCCAGAGCACCATGCCTCCGCCCTGTTCCCTCTGATCCTGCTGGAGTCTCCCGAATGAAGACCCGTCACCTGATCGCCGCCGCCCTTTCCGCCGCCGCGCTCGCCGCCGCCGGCTGCGCCTCCACGCCCAATGTACGGGTGATGTCGGATCCCTCCGCCGACTTCACCCAGTACCGCACCTTTGGCTTCGCCAGCCCCCTGGGCACCGACCGCGGCGGCTACCAGAGCGCCGTCTCCCAACAGCTCAAGACCTCCGCCCGCACCCAGCTCGAGGCCCGCGGTCTTCGCTATGTCGAGGCCGACCCGGACCTGGTCGTGAACTTCAGCGCCACCCTGGACGAGAAGCTCCGCGTCTCGACCACGCCGACCGCGACGATGGGCGTGGGCTACTACGGCTATCGCACGGGCATGTATTCGGCCTGGCCGATGTATCGCGACGAGACCACCGTCACGCCCTACAACGAGGGTACGCTGAACATCGACATCGCCGACGCCCGCCGCCGGCAACTGGTCTGGGAAGGGGTGGTCCGCTCCACGGTGACCGAGAAGACCCGGTCCAACATCGGTCCGGCCCTCGACAGCGCGGTGGCCAACGCCTTCGCCAAGTATCCTGTCCCGGTGGCTTCCCCTGCCAAGTAGCCCTGAAGGACCGTCCCCCGGCGGGCCGCTCGGGCGGCTGTTCCGGATGGTTGCGAACATGGATGGACGCGCCTGGGTCAGCCTGGGCGTTTCCTTCCTCCTGTTCGGCGGCGTGGGACTTGTCTTCGTCTTCGGCGCCCGCCTCCTGGGCTTCGACAGCGAGGCGGCCCTGGAGGGCTGGTTCGGCGCGGCCCACGGCCCCTGGGCCCTGCCCGCGGCGGTGGCGGCCTTTGCGGCCCTGGCCTTCCTCGGCGCGCCCCAGTTCGTGCTGATCGCCGCCGCCGTGGTCGCCTTCGGACCCTTGGCTGGGTCGGTCTACAGCTGGGTGGGAACCATGGTCTCGGCCCTGATCGGCTTTGCGGTCGGTCGCGTCGCCGGGGCCAGGACCCTGAGGATCTTCTCCGGGGAGGGCCTGGACCGCTTCATGGCCCTGATCGGCCGCAATGGCTTCCTGGCCTCCCTCCTCGTGCGCCTGGTGCCTTCGGCGCCGTTCATCGTGGTCAACATGGCGGCGGGGGTGACGCCGATGCGAACCCTCGACTTCGCCGGGGGCACGGCCCTGGGCATCATTCCCAAGATCGCCCTGACCGCCTTCGCCGGCGGCGCCGCCTTTCGCGCCCTGACCGGAGGTGGAATCGGTCATGTGGCCCTGCTGGTCCTGGCCGGAGCGACCTGGATCGGGATGGGCCTCCTGGCGCGGGAGTGGGTGCGAAGGGTGACAAGTTCGACCCCGGAGGCGTAAATTCTGGGAGAAATCTTGCGCGATAGAGGTTTTCTCGCGCCTGCACGGCAAAACTCTTGCGTCAAATCCAGGTCGCGGCTAAGAGCGGGACATGCAGATCGAGCGCACATGGACGCCTTCGGCCCCCGGCGGGTCGTTCGGGCTTCTCCTTCGGGGGCTTAGCCGCCCCTGGGCGCCGACCCTGGCCTAGCGAACGCGCGGCCGGGCGCCCAGGGGATCCTCCCGACGCCCATTCCCGTTCAGGCCCAGATTTACCGAGAGCAACATGACCACTGACACCCGGACTCCTTCCGACGACCGCAGCCGCGTGATCGTCTTCGACACCACCATGCGCGACGGCGAGCAGTCGCCCGGCGCCTCCATGTCCCTGGACGAGAAGCTGGAGCTGGCCAAGATCCTCGAGGACATGCGGGTCGACGTGATCGAGGCGGGCTTTCCCATCGCCTCCAACGGCGATTTCGAGTCCGTCCGCCGCATCTCCGAGATCGTCACCGAGAGCACGATCTGCGGCCTCGCCCGGGCCGGGCAGGCCGACATCGAGCGCTGCGCCGAGGCCATCCGCCCGGCCAGGCGCGGCCGCATCCACACCTTCATCTCCACCAGCCCGGTCCACATGAAGTGGAAGCTCCAGATGGAGCCCGACACAGTGCTGGAGATGGTGACCAAGTCCGTGGCCCACGCCCGCAACCTGTGTGGCGACGTGGAGTGGTCGGCCGAGGACGCCACCCGTACCGAGCGCGATTTCCTGCGGCGCTGCGTCGAGGCCGCCATCCGCGCCGGCGCCACGACCATCAACATCCCCGACACCGTCGGCTACACCTATCCCTCAGAGTACGAGGCGGTCTTCCGCGACCTGATCGAGAACGTACCGGGCGCGGACAACGTGATCTTCTCCACCCACTGCCATAACGACCTGGGCCTGGCCGTGGCCAACAGCCTGGCCGGCGTGCAGGGCGGGGCCCGGCAGGTCGAGGTCGCCGTCAATGGCATGGGTGAGCGGGCCGGCAACGCCGCCCTCGAGGAAGTGGTCATGGCCCTGAAGGTCCGCGGCGACCGGCTTCTCTTCGACACGGGCGTCCAGACCCAGCACATCACCCGCGCCAGCCGCTACGTCTCGGCCATCACCGGCTTCCCGGTGCAGTACAACAAGGCCATCGTCGGCAAGAACGCCTTCGCCCACGAGAGCGGCATCCACCAGGACGGGATGCTGAAGAACGCCGAGACCTACGAGATCATGCGTCCCGAGGACGTGGGGCAGGGCGGCACCAACCTGGTCATGGGCAAGCATTCGGGCCGCCACGCCTTCCGCGAGAAGCTGAAGGGCCTGGGCTATGAGCTGGGCCAGAACGCCCTGAACGAGGCCTTCCAGCGCTTCAAGGACCTCGCCGACAAGAAGAAGGATGTCTACGACGACGACATCGTCGCCCTGGTCGACGACGCCCTGGCCTCGGGCGCCGACCGGATCCAGGTCAAGAGCCTGCGGGTGGTGGCCGGCACCGAAGGGCCGCAGACGGCGGACCTGGTCCTCACCGTCGACGGCGAGGAGCGGGTGGCCGCCGCCACCGGCGACGGCCCGGTGGACGCGGTCTTCCACGCCATCCGCCAGGCCGTGCCGCACGAGAGCGACCTGCGCCTGTTCCAGGTGCACGCCGTCACCGAAGGCACGGACGCCCAGGCCCAGGTCTCGGTCCGGCTGGAGGAAGACGGCCGCATCGCTACGGGCCAGGCGGCGGACACCGACACCCTGACCGCCTCGGCCAAGGCCTACGTCAACGCCCTCAACAACCTCATCGCCCGCCGGGAGAAGACGGCGCCAGGCTCGCGCCTGGCCAGCGGGTTCTGATCCATGCTGTGGGCCGTGCTCGCCGCGGCCGCCGCCCCGCTCCAGGTCGCCCGCAACGCCTTCCAGCGGGGCATGATCGGAGAGGCCGGGCCCTGGGGCGCGACCCTGGTCCGGTTCCTGTTCGGCCTGCCCTTCTCCCTGGCCCTTCTGGGGATCGCGGTCCTGGCGACCCCGGACGCCCGGCCAGAGCCCGGCCTGCGGTTCTTCCTGAGCGTGGGGGCGGGGGGGCTGGCCCAGGTCGCCGCCACCGCCTGCCTTCTGGTGGCCATGGAACGCGCGGGATTCGCCGTCGCCACCTTTCTGCAGCAGGCCGCCCTGCCGTTCGGCGCCGTGCTGGGCTGGATCGCCTTTGGCGACGGCATGCATCCGCTCCAGTGGCTGGGAGTGGGCGTCACGACTGTCGGCCTGTCCGTCCTGTCCTGGCCCCGTGAGGGGCTGCGGACGATGGACCCTGGCGCCCTGCTGGGCCTGGCTGCGGCGGCCTTCTTCGCCCTGTCGATGAACGGCTACCGGCAGGCGGGGCTGGCCCTTGAGCCGCGGCACCCGATCTTCGCGGGCATTGGCGCCGTTGTCGCCGCCCAGGCGATCCAGTCGGTTGTCCTGGGCGGCGCCCTGGCCCTCCTGAGGCCTGCCGCCCTTCGTGCGGTCTTCGTATCCTGGCGGGCGTCGCTTGGCGCGGGCGCCTGCGGGGCGGGCGCTTCGGTCCTCTGGTTCTCGGCCCTGGCCATGTCGCCCCCCGGACCTGTGCGCGCCATCGGCGTGATCGAGGCGCCGATCGCCGCCCTGGCGGGCCGGACCCTGTTCCGCGAGCGCCTCACCCCCCGCCAGCTGGCGGCTGGCGCCGCCACCGCCCTCGGCGTGGTGGTGACGGCGCTGGCCTGACGGGGCAGGATGGCGCTGACCGGCCGGGGAGGGCGGACATGGCGCAGGACGCGGACTTCGACCTTGAGGCGCACGCCGGACGGCTGGCGCGGGACGGCTTCACCGTCCTCCGGGACTTCCTGTCGCCCGGGGACCTCGCCGAGGCGCGGGCGCGCATCGACGCCCTGTCGGGCGCCCACCGGGGCCGCAACGCCTTCGAGGGCTACGCCACCGAGCGGATCTACACCCTGGTGGCGCGGGGCGCGGTCTTCGAGCGCATGGTGGAGGACCCCCGGGTCCTGGCCCTGCTCGACCGCTTCCTCCTGCCCGGCTACCTGCTGACCGCCAGCCAGTCGATCCGGATCCACCCGGGGGAGGCGGCCCAGGCCCTCCACACCGACGACAGCTTCTACCGCCTGCCCCGGCCGCGGCCGGCGGCCAGCCTCACGCTCATCGCGGCCATCGATCCCTTCACGGAAGAGAACGGCGCCACCGACATCCTGCCGGGCTCCCACCTCTGGGACGAGGCCCGGGCGGCGGAGGCGATCGCCGCGGGGGGCGGGCCCGGTCTAGTCCCCGCCGTCATGCCGGCGGGCGCGGCCATCATCCTGCAGGGAAACCTCATCCACCGCGGCGGCGCCAACCGCAGCGACGCCCCACGGCTGGCCCTCACCCACCAGTATTGCCAGCCCTGGGCGCGGACCCAGGAGAACTTCTTCCTCGGCATCCCCCAGGCCCGGGCGGCCGCCCTTTCGCCCCGTCTCCAGGCCCTCCTCGGCTATGAGGTCTGGCCGCCCTTCATGGGCCATGTGACCGGCTCGCATCCGCTCAAGGCGCTCGAGCCCGGCTGGTCGCCGCCGGTCGAGAGGCCCGGGACCGGGGAAACGGACTGAATCCACAGGAAGGCGGGCCTCCAAGCGGTGGATTCGCCTTGAATTCACCCCATTGGCAGGGCAGAGGACCATCTGATCCGCCCTGTCGGGACAGGGTCCGTTGGCGCGCGCCCCTGGTGGCGACCAAAACCTCGGACCCAGACCTTCGCAAGGCCCCTCCGACCCCGCCCTCCGCCTCCGGGAACCTGCATGTTTTCCTCCCTCTTCGGCTCTGTCACCAAGGACATCGCCATCGACCTCGGCACCGCCAACACCCTGATCTACATGAAGGGTCGCGGGATCGTGCTGAACGAGCCCTCGGTGGTGGCCCTGCGCACCGTCGGCGGCCGCAAGGAGACCTATGCGGTCGGCCTCGACGCCAAGCAGATGCTGGGCCGGACCCCTGGCCACATGGAGGCCATCCGCCCCCTCCGCGACGGCGTCATCGCCGACTTCGAAGTCGCCGAGGAGATGATCAAGTACTTCATCCGCAAGGTTCACAACCACAAGGGCTTCGTGAACCCCAAGGTCATCGTCTGCGTGCCTTCGGGCGCCACGGCGGTGGAGCGCCGGGCCATCAAGGACAGCTGCCTGAACGCCGGCGCGCGCCGGGTGGCCCTGATGGACGAGCCCATGGCCGCGGCCATCGGCGCCGGCCTGCCCATCCATGAGGCGACAGGCTCCATGGTCGTCGACATCGGCGGCGGCACCACCGAGGTGGCGGTCCTGTCCCTTTCGGGCGTGGTCTATTCGCGCTCGGTGCGGGTGGGTGGCGACACCATGGACGACGCGATCATCTCCTACATGCGCCGGAACTATAACCTGCTGATCGGCGAGACGACGGCCGAGCGCATCAAGAAGGAAATCGGCACCGCCCGCGCCCCCGAGGAGGGCGAGGGCCTGGCCATCGACGTCAAGGGCCGCGACCTGATGCAGGGCGTGCCCCGGGAGGTGCGGGTGGCCGAGAAGCAGGCCGCCGAGGCCCTGGCCGAGCCCGTCGCCCAGATCGTTGACGCCGTGAAGATGGCCCTGGAGTCGACGCCTCCGGAGCTGGCCTCCGACATCGCCGACAAGGGCATCATGCTGACCGGCGGCGGCGCCCTGCTGCGGGGCCTGGACGTCGAGATCCGCGACCACACCGGCCTGCCCGTGACGGTGGCCGATGATCCCCTGTCCTGCGTGGCCCTGGGCTGCGGCAAGGTGCTCGAGCATCCGGCCTGGATGAAGAGCGTCATGGACAACGGCGGCGCCTGACCGGGGACTGGCGGGAATCGCGCCACTGGGACTGACTGGCCGGAGCTGATCGGCAGCGCACAAGGAAGGGGCCTCCCGCCGGCCGGAGGTCCGGGAGAGCGTCGGGTCCGTGTCTTTCAGGGACAATCCCTTTGGCGAGGTCAGGCTGCCCCTCCTGCTGGGCGCGGCGGCCGCCGCCGTGGTCGCCCTGGTCGTGGCCTTCGCCCTCCTCATGGCCGACCGTCGCCAGACCTACCAGGAAGGCGCCTACCACGCCCTGCGCAAGGCGTCTGACGGGGTCGTCGCCCCGGTGACCGGCGCCGTGGCGGCCCCGGTCCGCTGGCTGGGCGGCGTCGCCTCCGGGGTTGGCGACTACTTCTTCGCCGTGTCCGAGAACCGCCGCCTCAAGGCCGAGCTGGCCGCCGCCCGCGGCTTGCGCGACAAGGCCGCGACCCTCGAGGACGAGAACGCCCGCTACCGGGCCCTCCTGGGCATGGCCGTCGATCCGCCGGTCCCCATGGTCACCGCCCGCGCGGTCAGCGAGAGCCGGGGCCCCTACGCCAACACCCGCCTGATCAACGCCGGGGCGGACCGGGGCGTGAAGGTTGGCCATCCCGTTCTGAGCGAGAACGGCCTGGTGGGCCGGGTGATCGGGACCTCGCCCCGGGTCAGCCGGGTGCTCATGCTGACCGACGCCGCCTCCCGGACCCCGGTGATGATCCAGCGCACCCGCGCCCGGGCCATCCTGACCGGCGACGGCGGCTGGGCGCCGGAACTGGCCTACCTGCGCGGACGAGACGCCGCCCGCGACGGCGATCTTGTCCTGACGTCCGGGGACGGCGGGGTCCTGCCCCGGGGCCTCACGGTAGGGCGTGTCGTGAAGGGGCAGGATGGAGCCTGGCGCGTGCGCCTGGCCTCGGACGCGGCGCCCATCGACTTTGTCCGGGTCCTCCTCTTCGAGGACTTCGTGAAGCTTGAGGACCTGCGCGCCCTCAACCGCCCGGCTCCGCCGCCCCCGCCCACACCTGCGCCCCGGACCGCGCCGCCCGCCCTGGCCACGCCGAAGACGGAGCCGGCGGCGAAGCCTCCGACGCCCAGGGCGGCCCCCACAACCGCCCCCAAGCCCGTGTCCAAACCCGCCGGGGCCGCCCCGTGAGCGCCGTCGCCCGTCCGCTCCGGGTCTCGCGCTGGGTGGGCCTTCCCCTCCTCGCAGCCCTCCTGGCCAGCCTGCTCCTGGCCGCACCGATCCGAATCCTGGGCTTCCCGCTGCCTGAGCCGGTGACCCTGATGGTCCCCGCCTTCGCCTGGGCGATGATCCGGCCGGCGGCCTCACCCGCCTTCGCCCTTCTGCTCGGGGGGCTGGTCCTGGACGCGCTCTGGGGCGGACCGGCGGGACTCTGGCCTCTCGCCCTGCTGGCGGCCTATCTGCCGATCCTGGCCCTGCGGAACATCCTGGCTGGCCAGTCGCCCGTGGTGCTCTGGGCCTGGTTCGGCCTTGCCTGCCTGCTGGCCCAGGCCGTGGGATGGGCGATCACCGCCCTGGCCTCCGGGACGCCGCCCTCCCTCGCCGCCGCCGGCCTGCAATGGCTGGCCACCGTCCTTCTCTTTCCCGTCGCGGGCCAGCTTATCGAGCGCTTCCGCGACGCGGACGTGCGGTTCCGGTAGACGCCATGACCCAGCCGTCGATCATCCTTTCCGACGTCAACGCCCGGCAGAGCGTCTTCCACCGCCGCACCTTCCTCCTGGGCGGCGCCATCGCCCTCGGGGTTTCGACCCTGGCCGGCCGGCTCGCCTATCTCCAGCTGGCCGAGAACGCCCGCTACGCCAAGCTGTCGACCTCCAACCAGTTCAACTTCCGCCTGGTCCCTCCGCCCCGCGGGCTGATCACCGACCGCAACGGCGCGATCCTGGCGACAAACCGGCCGAACTTCCGCCTGCTCTACGCCCGGCAGAAGGACCAGGACCCCGAGGCCATGGTCGCCACCCTGGCCAACTACGTCCCGATGGACGACCAGCGTCGCCAGCGCGTCCTCAGGGACCTTGGCAACGCCCCCCGGAACACGCCGGTCGCCATCATGGAGGACATCACCTGGGAGCAGTTCTCCGCGGTGAACATCCGCACCACAGAGTTGCCCGGCGTGACGGCCGACATGGGGGAGGTGCGGGTCTATCCGCACGGCGGCGCCTTCGCCCACGTCATCGGCTACGTGGCCAAGGTGAACAAGGAGGACATCACCGAGACCGGCCCGAACGCCGAGCCCATCATGCTGCACCCCGGCTTCCGGATCGGCCGACAGGGCCTGGAGAAGGCGCTCGACCTTGAGCTCCGTGGCCGCCCCGGCGCCCAGAAGGTGGAGGTGGACGCCCGCGGCCGGCAGGTGCGGCTGGCTCCCGGCGGCGACATTCCCGCCACCCCGGGCAAGGAGGTCCAGCTGAGCCTCGACATGGACCTGCAACTGCGGGGCCTGGAGATGTTTGGTGAGGAGAGCGGGGCGGCGGTGCTGATGGACTGCGAGTCGGGGGACCTCCTGGCGATGGTCTCTGCGCCCAGCTTTGACGCCAACCGCTTTGTCCGGGGCCTCGGTGGAGCTGAGTACCGGGCCCTGGCGGAGTATGACCACAAGCCGCTGTTCAACAAGGCGCTGACCGCCACCTATCCGCCGGGCTCGACCTTCAAGACCCTGGTGGCGGTGGCGGCGCTGGAGCACGGCATCGATCCCGACATGACGGTGAACTGCCCCGGCTACTGGACATTCGGCAACCGTCGGTGGCGATGCGACGGGGTCCACGGGCGGACGAGCATGCACAACGCCATCGCCACTTCGTGCGACACCTACTTCTACATTGTCTCCCTGCAACTCGGCCCCGACAAGATCGCGGCCGTGGCCCGGCGCTTCGGCCTTGGCCAGGCCTACGACCTCGGCATTCCCGGCCAGAAGAAGGGGCTGATTCCCGACACCGAGTACAAGCGCCGGAACTTCCGGCGCGATCCGGTCTGGCATCCCGGCGAGACCCCCAGCATGGGGATCGGCCAGGGCTACACCTTGGTCACCGCCCTGCAGCAGTGCGTGGCGGCGGCGCGCATGGCCAATGGCCGCAAGGCCCTTGTCCCGCGCCTGATCCGCTCCGTGGGCGGAGTCCCAAAGCCCGACGCCGCCGAGGCTCCGGACCTGGGCTTCGACCCAGCTCACCTGGCCTTCGTCCGCGAGGCCATGGGCGCCGTGACCACCCGGGGCACGGCTGCCCGCACGGGCCAGATTGGACTGGGCGACATCCGGATGGCCGGAAAGACCGGGACGGCCCAGGGCTACAACTACAATGGCGGCCGTGGGGTCCATGGCACCAACGGTCCCTGGCATCTGCGCGACCACGCCTGGTTCGTCGGCTTCGCGCCCCACGATACGCCCCGCTATGCGGTGGCGGTGCTGGTCGAGCATGGGGGCTTCGGGGCGCAGGCGGCGGCCCCCAGAGCCCGGGACCTGATGCGCCTTGCCCTCCTGAAGGACCCGGAGCTTCGGGGCCGGATCGAGCGCCCCCCGGCGGCGGTCTCGGTGGCCGACAGCCGAGACCCGGCGCAGGGGGGTCCCGCATGAGCTTCGCCGGCCTCACCTCCCGCACCGAACGCGGCCGGCTGATCGACAAGGTCGTCCAGATCGACGGCGTCTTCTGCCTGGCCCTGATCCTGATCGCCGTGGCCGGCGCCCTGATGATGTTCTCCATCGCCGGCTCAAGCTGGGAGCCCTGGGCGGCCAACCACATCACCCGCTTTGGCGTCGCCTTCGTTCTCATGGCGGTGCTGGCGGTGATCGACCTCAGGGTCTGGGCGGCCATCGCCTACCCCCTCTATGCCATCAGCCTGATCCTCCTGGTGGCGGTGGAGCTGGTCGGCGACGTCCGGCTCGGCGCACAGCGGTGGCTGGACCTCGGGCCCCTGGGCAGCTTCCAGCCGTCAGAGATCATGAAACTGGGGCTCGTGCTCGCCCTGGGCCGCTTCTATCACGGCCTTTCGGCAGAGCGCGCCCGGCTGTCCTGGTGGCTGCTGGTTCCGGCCGCCATGATCGGCGTCCCGACCCTGCTCGTGGCGCACCAGCCCGACCTTGGCACCGCCATGCTGCTGGCCCTTACCGGCCTGACCGTGGTCATCCTGGCGGGCCTCTCGTGGAAGGTCATCTTCGCCGGCGCGGGCCTGGCCCTGGCCTCGCTGCCGCCCTTCATCCTCTTCGTCCTGCACGACTACCAGAGGCAGAGGATCCTGACCTTCATGAACCCCGAGAGCGATCCTTCGGGGACCGGTTACCACATCCTTCAGTCCAAGATCGCCCTGGGTTCCGGCGGCCTGCTGGGCAAGGGCTATGGCCTGGGCTCGCAGAGCCAGCTGAACTTCCTGCCCGAGAAGCAGACCGACTTCATCTTCGCCACCCTGGCCGAGGAGTTCGGCTTCCTCGGCTGCATGGCCGTGCTCTTCCTCTACGCCGCGGTGATCTTCATGGCCCTGCGCACCGCCTCCCTGGCGCATTCCCACTTCGGCCGCCTGACCGCCGCCGGCGTGACCTCTACCTTCGCCCTCTACGTGCTGATCAACGGGGCCATGGTGATGGGCATGGCGCCGGTGGTGGGCGTGCCCATGCCGCTGCTGTCCTACGGCGGCTCGGTCATGCTGACGGTGATGATCGGCTTTGGCCTGGTCCAGTCCGTGCGGGTGCACCGCTACACCGAGGTCACCGCCTCCAAGAGCTCGCTGATCTAGCGCCGCAGACCCCCTCCGTCGCGCTGCGCGCGCCACCTCCCCCTTGGGGGAGGAATTAGGAGTCAATTGCTCCCCTAAGGGGGAGCTCCCGGCGAAGCCGGGTGAGGGGGGCAACGGCGGTTCAGCTCCCGCCCTCCGCCAGGCTCCAGAGCTGGGAGCGGAGCGCCACCGCCGCCACGATCACCAGCATGCCCAGGCCCGGGAGAAGGATCGCTGCATGCGGGCCAATGGCGTGGGCCAGCACGCCGTACAGCACCGCGCCGGCAGGGGCCGCGCCCATATTGCCCAGGGTGAAGATCGAAAGAATCCGCGCCACCTTGTCCGGCGGCGAGAACCTCTGCACCAGCCCCCGGCCCAGGGTCATGGCCACGCCGCCGCCGAGTCCCCAGACGAAGTTGAGAACGCACAGCAGCCAGAAGGGCATGGGCAGGCTGCAGAGGATCAGGACGCACGCCCCGGAGAAGAGGGCCGCCAGGTAGACCCGGCCCTTGCGCCGGATCTCGCCCAGCCGGACCAGGACGGTCGCCGAAAGGATCGAGCCGATCCAGAAGGTCACGCTGAACACCCCGAGGGCGGCGGCGATCCGGGTCTGGGCCGAACCCGTCAGGTCAGAGGGGAAATAGTCCTGGACGATCAGCGGCAGAAGGACGGCGAAGGCGCCCATGAAGCAGACGCCCATGCCAATGGCGCAGACGATCACCGGGGCGATCACCGGCGAGGCGAAGGCGGCTCGAAAGCCCACGCTGATCTCGCTGGCCATGAATCCCAGGACACCGCCCTCCCGGACCTTCGGGGGCGCCGCCGGGCGGGGACGGATCCGCGTCGCCGCGCCCGCCGCCACCGCCATCATGGCGGCCTGCCCGAACAGGAGGGCCGGAAGGCCGACCAGGGGCGCCGCCGCCGCCGTCGCCATGCCGAGGACCTGTCCGCCGAACTGGGCCAGGGAGGCCATGCCGACGGCCTGCTGCATCCCGCCCGGCGCCACCCGGCTGAGGAGGGCGTCCCGGGCCGGCGTCACGAAGGCGCCGATGGTCCCGATCCCCAGGGCGTAGAGGATCAGGGTGGCGTAGGTCAGGTGACCCCCGGCCACGAAGACGCCGAGGCCCAGGAAGCTCAGGGCGCACAGGCCGCATCCGGCCAGGACGGTCAGCCGGGTGTCCGTCCGGTCCGCCGCATAGCCGCCCAGCAGGATCAACAGGACGGTCGGCAGTTGCATGGACATCTGCGCCAGGCCGAAGCGGATCTCGTTCTCCTGCAGGACCACCCGGACCAGGTAGGGGAAGAGCACCATCTGCAGGCCGAAGGCGAGGAACCAGGCACCCTGGGTGAAGAGGTAGCTGGGAAAGCCGGTCTGCGCGCCGGCCCCGGACGTCTCCGCTCCGGGTCCTGTCGCTTCGTTGGCGGACATGGGGGCGGGATCCTCGGAGTGCGACCGGGGCGCGCCGGGAGCGGCGCGCCTGTTGTGCTGATCCTAGGCGATCCCGCCGAGGCCGCCAGCCCGGAATCCGCGCGGTCGCGGGGCTTGCCTTGCGGCGGGCGGAAGGGTCTCTTGTATATTCCCAGGGAGGATCCGATGACCGAATTCACGACGATCGACGCCGGCGAGGTGAAGCTTCGCGCGGTGGTTCAGGGGCAGGGGCCTCTGGTCATCATGGTCCATGGCTTCCCGGAGAGCTGGTACTCCTGGCGCCACCAGATCGGCCCGGTGGCCGAGGCCGGCTTCACCGCCTGCGCCATCGACGTGCGCGGCTACGGCGGCTCGGACAAGCCGCATCCGGTGGCCGACTACGCCATGCCGCACAAGGTGGGCGACCTGGTGGGGGTGGCCGACGCCCTGTCGCCCGGCCAGCCGGCCATCCTCCTGGGCCATGACTGGGGCGCGCCCATTGTCTGGAACTCGGCCCTGTCGCGCCCTGACCGCTTCTCGGCGGTCGGCGCCCTCTCCGTACCCTGGACCGGGGTGGGGCAGAGGTCCTTCTCGGACGTCTTCAACGAGGTCTTCACGGCCCGGAACAAGTTCTTCTACCAGGCCTACTTCCAGAAGGAGGGCGTAGCCGAGGCGGAAGCGGAGGCCAACGTCCGCGACTTCCTGCGCAAGTTCTACTACGCCATCTCGGGCGATGCGCCGGACGGGACCTGGCCGAACAACAAGACCGCCGACGCCGCCCTGCTGGAGGGCCTGGTCGACCCCGATCCCTTCCCGGCCTGGATGACCGAGGCGGACCTCGACTACTACACTGCCGAGTTCGAGGCCTCGGGCCTGCGGGGGCCGATCAACCGCTATCGGAACCACGACCGGGACTTCGCCTGGCAGCAGGCCTTCAAGGACCGGAAGATCGAGCAGCCCGCCTTCTTCGTGGCCGGCAACCGGGACCTGGCCTTCAACATGCTGGGCCGGAGCGATCCCATCGAGCTGATGCGCGCCCAGGTGCCCAACCTGCAGGTGGCCGAGGTGCTGGACGGCTGCGGGCACTGGACCCAGCAGGAGCGCCCTGCCGAGGTCAACGCCCTGCTCATACCGTGGCTGAAGGGGCTGCGGGGCTAGAGCCGAAGGGCCGCCTCGGACGCACGCACAAGCCCGTCGATGATGCCGGGCTCGGTGGAGGCGTGGCCGGCGTCCCAGACGATCTCGAAGTTCGCCTTCGGCCAGGCTTTCTTCAGGGCCCAGGCGGTCTCCATGGGCGTGACCACATCATAGCGGCCCTGGACGATCCAGCCGGGGATGTCCGCCAGGACGTGGGCGTTCTTCAGGATCCAGCCGTCCTCGGGGAAGAAGCCGCGGTTGACGAAGTAGTGGCACTCGATCCGGGCGAAGGCGATGGCGAAGTCCACCTCGCCGAACTTGGCGGGCCGGCCTTCGGGGCCCCGGATGGAGATGGTGTCCCCCTCCCACTGGCTCCAGGCGGTGGCGGCGGCGGCCTTGGCGGCCTCGTCGCTTCCGATCAGCCGGCGATGGTAGGCGTGTAGAAGGTCGCCGCGCTCCTCGGGCGGGATGGGGGCCAGGTAGCGTTCCCAGGCGTCAGGAAAGAGGGCTGAGGCGCCATCCTGGTAGAACCAGCGCACTTCGCGCTCGGTCAGGGTGAAGATGCCCCGCAGGACCAGGGCCTCGACCCGCTCGGGGTGGGTGATGGCGTAGGCCAGGGCCAGGGTCGAGCCCCAGGAGCCTCCGAACACGGTCCATTTCTCGATCCCGAGCTGGACCCGCAGGCGCTCCATGTCCTCGATGAGCCGCCAGGTGGTGTTCTCCTCCAGGCTGGCGTTGGGGGTGGAGAGGCCGCATCCACGCTGGTCGAACAGCACCATCCGCCAGCGGTCGGGGTCGAAGAAGCGCCGCATGGTGGGATTGATCGCCCCGCCCGGCCCGCCGTGCAGGATGACGCAGGGCCGCCCGTCGGGCCGGCCGCATTCCTCGAAGTAGATCTCGTGGACGCCTTCGGTGGCCATGCGGCCCCGGGCAAAGGGCTCGACCTCCCGGAACAGGCCGCGACGGCCGGCGGAACTGGAAAAGGCGGGAGACCACGGATCGCTGCTCATGCCATCTCCTACCCCGCCGCCGACGCCCCCGGAACCCCTTCGCCGTTCACAGCGGGAAAGCCGTTGACCCCCTCAGTCGGCTTCGCCGACAGCTCCCCCTAGGGGGAGCAATGGCTCTCTAATTCCTCCCCATCAGGGGGAGGTGGGCCGCGAAGCGGGCAGGAGGGGGTCAGCGGCGGTTCAGCCCCCGAACTTCCGGCCCATCCAGTCGAGGATGTAGCGGTTCACCTCCTCCGGCTTTTCCTGCTGGGTCCAGTGGCCGGAGCCCATGACCAGGGCCTTTTCCAGGTCGGCGATGCGGTCCTCCATGCCGTCGGCCAGGGAGGGCGGCAGGACCGCGTCCTTCTCGGCGCAGATCATCAGGCAGGGGACGTGGTCGATGCGCTTGGGCAGGTGGGCCGAGCGCTCCCAGTTGCGGGTGAAGTTGCGGTACCAGTTGATGCCGCCGGTGAAGCCGGTGGCCGAGAATGTCTCGACGAAGGCGGCCAGTTCGTCGGGGGTCAGGAGCTGGTTGGCGGTGTCGGACTTGTCCCACTCGGCCAGCATGTCGCGGAAGGCGAAGGTGGAGGTGGTGGCGGGACCGGCGTCCTTGTCGATGCTGAGGCCGACGCTGGGCGGGGCGGGCATGTCCTCGGGCGGGCGGCGCATGAAGAAGCGCATGGTCTTGTCGACGTCCTTGCCGAGGGCGGCGTCGGCCTCGCCCGGCTTCTGGAACCAGACGATGTACATGTCCTCGCCGAAGGCGAAGCGCATGGAGGCGATGGGGTCGTAGTCGCCGCGCGGCGTGAAGGGGGTGTTGAGGCCGATCACCCCGGCCACCCGGTCGGGATGCATCAGGGCCATCTGCCAGACCACGAAGCCGCCCCAGTCATGGCCGCAGAACACCGCCTTCTCGATGCCGAGATGGTCCAGGAGGCCCACCAGGTCGGCGGCCAGGTGCTCCATGTCGTAGTCCTCGACCTTGTCCGGCCGGGAGGTCAGGCCATAGCCGCGCTGGTCCGGGGCGATGGCCCACTGGCCCGCGGCCTCGCAGGCCTTCAGCTGGTGGCGCCAGGAGAAGGCCAGCTCGGGAAAGCCGTGGCAGAAGACGATCGGCACGCCCTTGCCGCGGGCGACCTCGTAATGGGCCATGTCGATCCCGTTGACCTGGGCCTTGGCGACGGGGGGCATCTGGCGGGCGAGTGCGGACATTCAGGGGCTCCTGGAGAAACTTCCCCTATCTTGGCCAGACCCGGCGGGGGTATGGCAAGGGCCAGCGCGGGGGAAGGCGGCATGGCGACGGCGAGCGAAGGTGGGGCGGGAGCCAAGGGAACCGGCTGGGGCCTGGTGGTCCTGCTGGGCGCCCTGACGGCCTTTGCTCCCATGGGCATCGACATGTACCTGCCAAGCCTGCCGGCCATCGGCGCGGACCTGGGGGTGGATGCGGCCTATACCCAGATCACGGTCTCGGCCTTCCTGGCGGGCATGGCCATCGGCCAATTCTTCTATGGCCCGGCCTCGGACCGGCTGGGACGCAAGGGCCCGATCCTGGCGGGCGTCGCCCTGTTCGTCCTGGCCTCCTGCGCCTGCGCCCTGGCCCCCTCGGCGGAGTTCCTGGTCGCCGCCCGGTTTGTCCAGGCCCTGGGCGGCTGCGCCGGCGGGGTGGTGGCCCGGGCCGTCGTCCGGGACCGCTTCGACCACACCGAGACGGCGCGGATGCTGTCCCTCCTGACCCTCGTCATGGGCCTGGCGCCCATCCTGGCGCCCCTGCTGGGCGGCGTGCTGCTCCAGCTGGGCGGCTGGCGCGCCAACTTCTGGGCCCTCGCCGCCTTCGGCGTGGCGGTGGGCGCAGCGACCCTGTTCCGGCTGGAGGAGTCCCGGTCCGAGGCGACCGCCGTCCAGGCCCGCTCGGAGTCGCCCCTGGCCGCCCTCGGCGCCCTTCTGAAGGACCCGCGGATGGTGGGCTATGCCCTGGCGGGCGGACTGAACGGGGCGACCCTCTTCACCTGGATCTCGGCCTCGCCGGGCCTGCTCATCGGCGTCTGGGGCATCCCGGCCTCGCTCTTCGGCTGGGTCTTCGGTCTCAACGCCGCCGGGGTGATCGGCGCCGGCCAGCTCAACCGCCAGCTCCTGCTTCGCTACACACCGGAGCAGGTGCTGAGGGCCGCCAGCGCCTTTGGCGTGGTCGCCGCCGCCCTGCTGCTGGCCGCCGCCTTCACGGGCTGGGGCGGGATGTGGAGCGTCCTGCCCCTGATCTTCCTGGTCCTGTCCAGCTACGGCTTCATGGCCGGGAACACCATGGCGAGCGCCCTGAACGTCGACCCGCGCCGGGCGGGGTCCATCTCGGCCCTGATGGGCTCGGCCTCCTTCGCCACCGGCGCCCTGGCCTCGGCCCTGACCGGCGCCCTGGGCGACGGCTCGGCCCGGCCCGTCGCCGTGACGATGTTCCTCGCCATGACGGGTTCCGCACTGGCGCTGAGGACCCTGGCCCTGAAGGGGACGGCGCGGGTGTAGGGAGGGCGGGGGCGCCGTTGACCCCCTCCGTCGCGCTGCGCGCGCCACCTCCCCCTTGGGGGAGGAAAGAAGAGGTAATTGCTCCCCCAAGGGGGAGCTCCCGGCGAAGCCGGGTGAGGGGGTCAACGGCTGTCGGTTCGGTCCAGGTCCCGGGCCGAGACCGCCAGCCAGGCCCAACCGATCAGGAACAGGACCCCGCCGATCGGGGTGATGGCGCCCAGCCAGCGGGGGGCGCCGAAGGCCATGGCGTAGAGGGTCCCGGCGAAGATCACCGAGCCGGTCAGGAAGAATGCCGGCGCGAAGCGGGCGCGGGGGGCGCCCATGCCCATCAGAGCCGCCGAGGCGAAGGTCGCCATGGTGTGGCAGAAGGCGTACTGCGACCCGGTGCGGATCCACTCCGCGGCCTTGGGGTCCTTCACAGCGTGGGCTGCGAAGGCGCCCATGGCGATGGCGGAAAGGCCGTTCAGGGCGGCCAGGGCCAGCCAGTCGCGCCTGGCGAGCCCCTTCACGCCCAGAGGCCCGGCCGCCGTCCGGCCCAGGGCGCCTCGCGCTCGAGCTGGCCGGCCAGGCGGAAGAGGGTGGCCTCGTCGGCGTAGCGGGCGGTGAACATCATGCCGACCGGCAGGCCGTCGGCGGTGGTCTCCAGGGGCAGGGACAGGGAGGGCTGGCCGGAGAAGTTGAAGGGCGGGGTGAAGGGGAAGACCTGGCCCTGGCGCCGGTTGACCTCCTTCGGCTCGAGGTTGACCGGGTCGATGAAGCCGATCTCCGGCACCGGGGTTCCCAGGACCGGCGTCAGGTGGACGTCGCGGTCCCGGAAGGCGGCCAGGGTCGCCCGGTTCAGCATCCGCAGCTCCTGCAGGGACCGCAGGGCCATCTCGCCGGTCACCTTGCGCCCGCCCTTGAGGGAGACCCAGGTCAGGGGCTCCAGCTCGTCGGGCTCGGGCTCGCGGCCGATCTCGTCGATGAGCCGGGCCATGCCGGCGGCGAAGTTGGCGCCCGAGACGGGCCCCCGGGCGGCGTAGAGGGCGCGGTAGTCGATGCCCAGGCCCTGCTCGACCACGTCGTGTCCGAGGCGGCGCAGGAGGTCGGCGGTGCGCTCCAGGGCCGCCTGGACCTGGGGGTCGATGGGCCGGCCGGAGACGGTTTCGGAGGACCAGGTGATCCGCAGGCGGCCCGGCGCCCGGCCCACCTCGGCGAGGTAGGGGCCGGCCTTGGGCGGGGCGGGATAGGGGCTGTCGGGCTCGGGCCCGTCTGTCGCGTCCAGCATGGCGGCGCTGTCGCGCACGGTGCGGGTGACCACGTGGTCAACCACGAAGCCGGCGGCGTAGTCGAAGCCGTCCGGCAGGTTCGGCACCCGGTCGCGGGTGACCTTCAGCCCCACCAGTCCGCAGCAGGCTGCGGGGATGCGGATCGAGCCCAGGCCATCGCTGGCGTGGGCCATGGGGACCATGCCGGAGGCGACGGCCGCCGCCGACCCGCCTGAGGATCCCCCGGCGATGTGGCCGGGGTTCCAGGGGTTGCGGCAGGGGCCGAGGAGGGCGCTCTCCGTCGTGCCGGTGATGCCGTATTCCGGGGTGTTGGTCTTGCCCAGGGGAATGACGCCGGCCCGGCGGTAGCGGGCGGTCAGGCCGCCGTCCTCGCGGTCGACGATATGCCGGGCGAAGCGGCTGCCCGAGGTGCGCGGCCAGCCGGCCACGGGCATGGCCAGGTCCTTGATCAGGAAGGGCACGCCCCGGAAGGGGCCGTCCGGCAGGTCGCCCAGCGCCTGTCGCCGGGCTTCCTCGAAGGCGGTGTGGACCACGGCGTTCAGGACGGGATTGCGCCGCTCGATGATGGCGATGGCCGCGTCCACGGCCTCCAGGGGCGTCGTCTCGCCCTTGCGGATGGCCTCCGCCAGGCCAAGGCCGTCGAGGTCGGCGTACGCTTCGGGGGTCATGGGTTCACCGGGTCTGGGAAAGGAAGGCCATCTTGGCCACGGGGGCGAGGCCGGGGGCGGCGGCGCGGAGTTCGGCGAAGGACGCCTCGGCGGCGTCGAGGGCCTGGTCGATGTCCGCCTCGGTCATGGCGTCGCAGAGGAACATGTTGTGCCAGGGGTGGACATAGACCCCCTTGGCCAGCATGGCGCTGGACCAGAAGAAGCCCTTCCTCAGGTCGGGGTCCTCGTCGAACAGGAACAGGGGCATCTGGCCGGGTCCGGTGATGCGGAAGCCAAAGCCCGCCGCGTCCGCCCGCTCCGACAGGCCAGAGGCGAGGCGCTCGCCCAGGGTCTCCAGCCGCTCCAGGTAGTCGGTCTCGCGGATGCGGCGCAGGACCTCAAGGGACGCGGCCATGGGGGCGGCCTGGTACCAGAAGGAGCCGGTGGCGTAGATGGCCTCGGCCCCCTTGCGGGCGCTGTCCGAGCCCAGGAGGGCCGAGAGGGCGTGGCCGTTGGCCAGGCCCTTGCCCCAGGTGGACAGGTCCGGCTCGACCCCCAGGTGCGACCAAGAGCAGTCCCGGCTGAGGCGGAAGCCGGCGCGCACCTCGTCCAGCACCAGGAGAGCGCCCGTGCGGTCGCACAGCTCGCGGGCGCGGGCGGCGTAGGCGGCCTCGGGCTCGGCCTGGTCGATGAAGGCGTCGTGCCGGAAGGGCGCGGCGAAGATGGCGGCGAGGTCGTCCCCCGCCTCGGCCACCGCCGCCTCCAGGCTGGCCACGTCGTTGTAGTCGCACAGGATCTGGTGCGCCCGGTCGCTCTCCAGCACCCCGGCGGTGCGCGGCGTGCACCAGGGGGTGGAGCCGTGATAGGCGCCCCGGGCGCGGATCACCGTCTTGCGGCGGGTCTGGGCCCGGGCGACGGTCAGGGCCATGGTCGTGGCGTCGCCGCCGTTCTTGCAGAACAGGGCCCAGTCGGCGTGGCCGACCATGTCGACCAGGGTCTCGGCCAGCTCGACCATCACCGGGGCGGGGCCGGTCAGGGTGTCGCCCTGCCGCAGCTGGGCGATGAAGGCCGCATCGATGGCCTCGTCGCCATAGCCGAACAGGTTGGGGCCGTAGGCGCACATCAGGTCCAGGACCTTGCCGCCGTCGGCGTCCCACAGGTGGGCGCCCTTGGCCTTCACGAAGTACTGGGGATAGTCGTCCGGCAGGAGGGCGGTGGACTGGTGGCCGAACATCCCGCCCGGGATCACCACCTCGGCCCTCGCCCTCAGGGCCCTGTCATTGCGTCGGTCCATGGCGGCCTCCCTTGCTGGGCCCATCCTGTCCGCGACAGGCCCCTGTGCGCAAGCGGCAAGGCCGTTGACCCCCTCCGTCCCGGGGCTTGCGCCCCGGTCCACCTCCCCCTGGGGGGAGGAATGAGAGCGCCAATTGCTCCCCCAAGGGGGAGCTCCCGCCGGAGGCGGGTGAGGGGGTCAGCTGGGCCGCCGCCCTAGGTTCAGGTGCGGCGGGTTTCCAGGAGCTCGGAGAGGTTGCGCACGGCCCGGGCGAGGTCGGCCAGTTCCTGTTCCTTCAGGGCGTCCAGCTTCTGATGGAGGAGCTCGATCTCCAGCTCGGCCTTCACGTTGACCTGGTAGTCGGTCTCGGCCTTGCGGCGGTCGATGTCCTGCTGCCGGTTCTGGCTCATCAGGATGAAGGGTCCCGCATAGGCGGCCTGGAAGGACAGGGCCAGGTTCAGCAGGATGAAGGGGTAGGGGTCCCAGTGGTGGATCCAGGCGAAGACGTTGAGGCTTACCCACAGGGCCATCAGCACCGACTGGACGATGATGAAGGGCCAGGAGCCGATGGTGGCGGCTACGGTGTCGGCCACCCGCTGGCCGAGGGCCGCGCCGTCCGGGTTTTCTCCGCTCTCGCGCAGGTTCCGCCGCTGGCGGCGCAGTTCGGCAAGCAGCCGGGTCTCGGCGTCCTGGATGCGGGTATTGAGGTCCGGCATGGGGGCTCCTGTCTAAGGACCGCCCATTCCTTTCAGGTCCGGGGCCCGGGGCCAAGCCCGGGCGGACCCGGGGGTCAGGAGCCGCCGAAGCCGAAGCGCCAGGTCAGGCCGGTGGAGACGGTGACGGCGTCACGGGAGCCCTTCCGGACCAGGGGGCTGTCTGCGATCTCGCCCAGTCGCCGGTCCCAGCTGGCCTCGACCTGGAGCATGGCCCGGTCATTGAGCGCCCGGCCCCAGCTGGCGGCGAGCCCTGCGCTGGCCAGTCCCCCGTCCGGTGCGTAGGCGGCCAGTTTCCCGCCGGAGGCGGCGGCCTCGGCGGGGGTCACGCCAAACCAGGTCCGCGCATAGTCCCCGCCGACCAGGTCTATCCGCGGGCCCGCCGCCAGGACGGTCTTCGGCGACGGAGCCCAAAGAATGTCCGCCCCGGCGCGGGCGGTCAGGCCGCTGTAGCCCTTCACGCCCGTCCTGACTTCGGCGAAGGCGCGCCAGGACTTGCGGTTCACACCGGCGCCGAGCCCGAGGCCCAGGGTCCAGTCGAGATCGCGCATGCCGGTGAGGTCCGCCTGGTCCGAGGCCTTCCGCTCGCCCTCGAACCGGACGGAGGGATAGACAATCACGCCTTCCGCCGGCCCGTTGCCGACGACGCCCACTCCCGGGAGCTTGAGCCGCTCGAGGCCGAAAAGGGGCCGGGCGCGCAGGGCCGTCTCGTCCGCCCCCGGGTAACGGGGGAGGAGGCGTGCGGCGATCCCGAGATCGACGACAAGGTCGCCGGCGGGCAGGGGCATGGCCGCCGGCGGGGGCAGGGAGGGATCGGCCAGGGCGGGCGGGGCGGCGAAGGCCAGTGACAGGGCGCCGATGAGGCCGGCTCTTGCCGGGAGGGCCGTCTGCAACCGGGACATGGGCGCGTCTCCTCTCCGAGCTCCGGCAGGAGGGCCGGGCCCGGTATCTGGCGACATTCCCCTCCCGCCGCAAGCACCCGCTCCGCACATTCGGGACCGGCCGCACGGCCGTGTTGAAGCCACAAGGGCCGCAGTGAGGGGGTCAACGGCGGCTCGGCAGACCCCCTCCGGCCCGCTGCGCGGTCCACCTCCCCCTGGGGGGAGGAATTACAGCGCCCATTGCTCCCCCAAGGGGGAGCTCCCGGCGAAGCCGGGTGAGGGGGTCAACGACGCCTCAGCTGACCCCTCTGTCTCCCGGGGTTCGGCGGGGCGACTATCGCTCGATCAGGGGCGGGAGGGTCCAGTCTCCCCGCAGGGCGGTCTCACGCGGGCCATAGAAGCGGCCCACGAAGAAGAAGGGCCCCTTGGGCGTGGGGAGCCAGTTCGACTCCTTGTCCTTCCCGGGGCTCTCGGCCTGCAGGTAGATCTCGAGGGACCCGTCGGCGCCGGTCTTCAGGCCCGGGGTCCGGTCGCCGATCGAGTAGCGGTTGATCGGGTTCGGCACCAGGTAGCGTTCCGGCAGGCCGTACATGGTGATGGACCAGAAGTCGTTGACCGGCGGGAGCTGGCCGGGCTCGAACCTCAGGAGCCAGTTGCGCGAGCCGTCGAGGACCTTGCCGGCCTTGTCGGTCTGCTGGCTGCCGTAGAGCGCTTCTTCCTTGCTGTTGCCGTAGATGCCCAGCAGGGCGCCGGCGTTGCGCCGGTAGACGTAGTCCTTGCCCAGGAACTCCCGGGTCCCGAAGAGATCCATTGAGGTCTTCTCGGCCTGGGCCCGGGCCTTCAGCTCGGCGGCGGCCTCGGCCACGCCCTCTTCCATGGCCTTGCGGATGGCGGGATCGAGGCCCGCGGCGTTAAAGGGGCGACCCGGGCCGACGCCGATCCGGGCGAACCTGGCGCGCATGTCGACCTCGGACGGGACGGTCGGCATCAGCGGCAGGAGGGCGTTGATGTAGGGGATGAAGCCCAGTCCCTCGGCCCTGGCGCGGTCATAGGGCGGCCAGTCCACGGGCGGCTTGGCGGGCGGCGCCTTCCTGCCGGTGAACTTCGAGAGCGGGGTCAGCCTGTACTGGGACTGGACGGCCTGCATGGCCGGGATGTCGTCGGGACCGCCCTCGATGGCCGTCCGGGTGAGGGTGCCGACGATCTCGGTCTCGGACCGGAAGACCGCCTTGATCCCCTTGGGAACGGTTCCCTTCCAGCGTGGCCCGGCGAACAGGTAGTCGCCGGCCTCCCGGCCAGTCGACCGCACCCCGGTGTAGGCGAAGTTGTGGGTGTAGAGGTCGAACCACTGGTTCACGTAGTAGCGCTTGGGCACCGCCGGCAGGGACAGGACGATGGGCTCGGCCCGGAGGTCCAGCCAGGCCCAGCTGTAGGGCGTGTCATTGTTCGGCGTGACGATGTCCTTGTCGTTGGGCGTCGCCAGGCGGGAGAAGTGCCGGAAGCGGTTGAAGCCGCCGACATAGCCGGGGGCGTCCTTGTTCACCGCCTGGGCGTAGAGGGTCTGGTAGCCCTCGATCGGGGCGAAGGACCACGCCCAGGCCTCCTTGGCGATGGCCTTGGCCTCGGCGGGCGTCAGGGCCGTAGCGGCCGACGCGGCGCCGGGCGCCAGGGACAGGGCGATGGCGGAGGCGGCGAGGCCAAGGACCTCGCGCCGGCGGGTGGAGGGGATAAGGCTCTTGGTCACTTTGTCACCTGCTCGAAATCGTTCAGTTGCCAGCTCTTGGCGAAGTAGGCCTCGGTGGGTCCATAAAACCGGAAGTAGGCGAACCAGCCCTTGCCAGGCGTGGTCTGGATCCAGTTGGCGGCGCCCTCGGGCCTGACGGGGCCGAAGGTCACGTCGACGGAGCCGTCGGCGTTCTTGACCAGGTCCGGCTTGCGCGAGCTGATGTCGGCGGCGCCCTGGGGCGTGACCAGCGGGCCGCGGGTCACGTTGTCATACAGGGTGATCGACCAGAACTGCTTGACCGGCGGGGCGGGGTCGACGCGGATCTTGTAGGTCTTGCCGCCATCCAGCCAGGCGCCGGCCTTGTCCTTGGAGGATTCCAGGTAGACCTGGCCGAAGCCCAGCACGCGGCCCTGCATGCCCACGGACATGCCGATGGCCTCGTAGAACCAGGAGCCGCGCTGGTCGAACTGGACCCGGTCCTTGTTCGGGGTCTCCTGGTCGAGTTCGAACATCACCGCATATTCCCAGTGCTTGTCCGGATAGACAGTGGCGCCGGCGAAGCGCTTGTCGAAGGCCACGGTGCGGGACATCAGCTCGCCGACCTTCGCCGCCTCGGTCAGGATCTTCGTCTGGCGGGCGTCGGGGCTGAAGGGCTTGCCGGGCTGGATCCCCAGGGGCTCGAGCATGCCGAACATGGTCCGGTCGCGGGGGGCGACCGGCTCGTTGGCGTAGAGTTCCGCCAGCAGGCGCCAGTACTCGAGGGTGTCCGGCTGGGCGGAGGTCCAGGGACGGCCGGCGACGGTGGCGTACCGGGTCTCGCCCGGCGCCGCGCGGTTCGCCCAGGCGTAGATCTTGTGCTTGCGGACCGTCGCCTCGGCGACGGCCTTGTCCGGGTCGAGGCCCCGGGTCCCGAACCAGACCTGGTTGGTGGGTGACCGGACGACCCGGTAGCCGGCCGGATTGAGGGCCTCACCGCCCGGCGGCAGGATGAGGTACTTGCCGCCCGCGCCCTTGTCGGGGCCAGTCTGGCCCATGTCGGTGATGGGCTGCTGCCAGATGTCCAGGACGCCGCCTGCCGTGGCTCCGGCCGGGACTTCGACCACGAGGGGGCCGTCCCTGGCCAGGTCCCAGAAGCTGAAGGCGTAGAGGGTGGTGATGTTCGGGGTCAGCATCCCCGCCTTGTCCTTGAGGTCCTGGTACAGGAGGATCTCGCCGTTCTTGACCCCGAGGGTCTTGGCCTGGGCGTCGTAGAGCGCCTTGAAGCCCACCGCTGGCAGGGCCCAGATGTAGGCCTGGGTGGCCCGCTGGAAGTCCATCTCGTCGTACAGCTTGTCGGCGGTCTCCTTGGTCGGGTAGCCGTTTTCCAGCTTCAGGGCGCCGAGGCGGGTCGCCACCTCGTTCGCGGAACCCGCGGAATCCGGCGCCTGCGAGCAGGCTACAAGGGCGAGGACGCCCGTGGCCAGGCCCGCCGCCAGGACGGACTTCATTGAAGGACCGAAAGCCATGGTGAACCTCCCTTGGTGACTATGGTTGCCGGAGGCTAACCGCGTTGTTGGCGGGGGGATGTCGCGATATAGACAATTTCGATCCGGCGAGGGAGGCGGCTCTGGACAAGTCTGAAGCCATTGCGAGGGTCTCGGAAACCGGTTGGCTGGCCCGCCAGACGCCCGAGTTCCGCAAGGTCTTTCTGGAACGGGTGTCCTTGAGGAGGTACGCCGCCGGCGCGGCCATCTTCCGGGCCGGGTCGCCGCCGGCGGGCATGTTCGGCCTGGTCGAAGGCCAGTGGAGCCTCCAGACGCCGCCTTCTGACGTGATGATCTCCGTCCAGGGCGTAGGGCGCTGGGCGGGCGAGGCCGCCGCAATGCGGCGCCAGTCGACCATGATCTCGATCCACGCCCTGACGGCCTGCCGGGTCCTGCATCTCAGCCAGTCCGACTTCGAGATCGTGATCCGTGACCCTGAGTGCTGCCGGACCATCGCGGCCCTGACCGCCGAGGGCCTGGGCGAGGCGGTGATCGTGGTCTCCAACCTGGTCCAGCCCAATGGCGAGCTGCGGGTCGCCCAGCGGCTCCTGACCTTCGTCGGTCTCTACGGGGATGACCGGCGGGTCTTCACCGACATCTCCCAGGCCGACCTCGCCACCATGTGCGGCCTGTCCCGGCAGACCCTGAACAAGGTGCTGATGGCCTTCCAGGAAGCGGGCGTCATCACCACGGCCTATCGGCGGCTGGAGATCCTGGACCTCGAAGCCTTGCAGCGCATCGCCTACCGTCCGCTCCCCTAGCGGGCACGGGCTCCGACTCGCGCTAGCCGGGGACATGCCCACCGCCCTTCGCCTCGGCCTGGTCTACGCCGCCCTCTACGTGGGCAATGGCGCGAGCACGCCCTTCATGCCGGTCTGGCTGAGCGAGCGGGGGCTGACGGGCGCCCAGGTGGGACTGGTCCTCTCCCTGCCCATGCTTCTGCAGATCGTGACCTCGCCGGCCCTGGCGGTCTGGGCCGACCGGTTCCGCCTGCGCCGGACGCCCATCGCCTGGCTGGCCGCCGGGACCTGCGCGGCCTACCTGGCCCTGTCGGGGCTGCATAACCTCGCGGGCCTGGCGGCGGCCTGGCTGCTGGCGGCCAGCCTCTACCTGGCCCTGCCGCCCCTGATCGACGTCATCACCCTGGACCGTGCGGCCCGGGAGGGCTTCACCTACGGCCTGCCGAGGGGACTGGGTTCCCTGGCCTACATCGCCGCTGCGGCCCTCGTGGGCGGGCTGGTGACCGCGGTTTCCGTGGATATCGCCCTGGGATGGATGATCCTCGCCGCCGTCCTGACGGCCCTGGGCGCCCGCTTCCTCCTGCCCCCGGACCCGGCCCCCGGACCCGGGGCGGCGGCGGACGGCCAGGGTGGGCTGGCGGGCCTGAAGACCCTGGTCCGGGACCCGGTCTTCCTGCTGGCGGTGGGGTCGGCGGGCCTGATCCAGTCGGCCCACGCCTTCTACTACGCCTTCTCCGCCCTGGCCTGGAAGGCGCAGGGCCTGCCCGAGAACCTGACCGGCCTGCTCTGGGGCGTCGGCGTGGCCGTGGAGGTGGTCTTCCTCTGGTTCGGCGCCGGCCTGCAGAGGCGGCTGGGGGCGAAGAACCTGCTGGTGATCGGCGGGGCGGCGGGGGTTTTGCGCTGGACCCTGCTGGCCTTTGCGCCGCCCCTCTGGGCCCTGGTCCCGCTGCAGGCCCTCCACGCCCTGACCTACACGGCGGTTTTCCTGGCCTCGATCCAGCTGGCGGCCCGGCTCTCGGGACCGCAGACCGCCTCGGCCGCCCAGTTGATCAACGCCGCCCTGCAGGGGGGCGTGCTCTGCGGCCTGGCCACCCTGGCCTCGGGGCCGCTGTTCGATGCGGTGGGCGCCAAGGGCTACCTCGCCATGGCCGTGATGGCGGCCGCGGGCCTGGCCGGCGCCTTCGCCCTCTACCGGCTTCCTCGCCTGAAGGGCTGAACCTTGCCTGCGCGTTGGCCGGTTCTCCAGACCGGTCGCCGTTGACCCCCTCCGGCCCGCATTCGCGGTCCACCTCCCCCTTGGGGGAGGAATTAGGAGGTAATTGCTCCCCCAAGGGGGAGCTCCCGGCGAAGCCGGGTGAGGGGGTCAATCCCCGTCGCCGCTGACCTCCCCCTTGCGTCCGGCCGGGCTTCGAGGACTATGGCCGCCCAGAGATCCAGAAGCGGGAGGAGTTCCCATGCGCGCAATTCAGGTTTCCGAGCCCTGGGGCGTCGACCGCGTCGAGGTGGTCGAGCGTCCCGAGCCCAAGCCGGGCCATGGCCAGGTCCTGGTGCGGATGAAGGCGGTCTCGCTGAATTACCGAGACCTGTTGATGGTGGGCGGGGTCTACAGCCGCGGCCCGGCCATGGCGGGGACCATCACCCCCTTCTCCGACGGCTGCGGCGTGGTCGAGGCGGTGGGCGAGGGCGTCACGCGGGTGAAGCCCGGCGACCGGGTCTCGACCCTTTTCTTCCAGAACTGGACCTCGGGCCGGGCGACCGTGGAGAAGCTGACCAGCGCCCTGGGCAGCCCCATCCCGGGCGCAGGGGCCGAGCTGCAGGTGTTCAGCCAGGAGGGGGTCTCGAAGGTCCCCGACTTCCTGACCGACGAGGAGGTCTCGACCCTGGCCTGCGCCGGCCTCACCGCCTGGCGGGGCCTGTTCGAGGACGCCCGCCTGGAGCCCGGCGACACGGTGGTGCTGCAGGGGACGGGCGGGGTGTCGATCTTCGGCCTGCAGTTCGCCCACGCGGCGGGCCTGAGGACCATCGTCACCTCGTCGTCCGACGCCAAGCTGGAGCGCGCCCGCCTGCTGGGCGCCGACCACCTGATCAACTACCGGGCGACCCCGGAATGGTCGCGTCCGGTGCGGGAGGCCACCGGCGGGGTCGGGGCGGACTTCATCATGGAGGTCGGCGGCGCCGGCACCATCCACCAGAGCCTGAGGGCGGTGCGGATCGGCGGCCACATCGCCATCATCGGCGTGGTGGCCGGGGCGGGCGAGGGGGTCAATCCCGGGGTCCTGATCGGCAACAACGCCAAGCTCCAGGGCCTGTCGGTGGGCTCGCGCGAGATGTTCGAGGCCATGTGCCGGGCCATCGCCCTGCACGGCATCCGCCCGGTCGTGGACAAGGTCTTCCCCTTCACCGAGGTGCGCGAGGCCTTCCGCGCCATGCAGGCCGGCGAGCACTTCGGAAAGATCGTCCTGACCTTCGGCGCCTGACCGTGGCCGGGCCTGAACTGATCCGCGCCGTCCTGCCCTCGCCCCTGGGGGACCTGGTCGTGATCGCCGATGCGGGCGGCGGGCTCCACGGCCTCGACTTCGCCGGCGACGACGGGCGGCTGGACCGGCTGGTCGCCCGCTACTGGCCCGGCGCCCGGGTGAAGGCGGGCGAGGCCCCGGCGGCGGTGGCCAGCGCCCTGTCGGCCTATTTCGCGGGGGACCTCCAGGCCCTCGACAGCCTTGAGGTCGCAGAGGGCGGCACCGCCTTCCAGCGCCAGGTCTGGGCGGCCCTGAGGCGCATCCCCGCCGGCGCCGCCTGGAGCTATGCCGACCTCGCCCGGGAGGTGGGCCGGCCCGCCGCCGTGCGCGCCGTGGGCCAGGCCAACGGCGCCAACCCGGTCGGCCTGGTGCAGCCCTGCCACCGGGTGGTGGCCTCGGGCGGGGGCCTGGGCGGCTACGCCGGCGGGCTGGAGCGCAAGTCCTGGCTCCTGGCGCACGAAGGTGCAGGCCTCCAGGTTCATCCGGCTTGAAAACCTTGTAAAACAGAGAGTTGGGACACCTTCCTAAGAAACCCCCCGGTGGTGCGGCCCAAAGCCTGTGAAAGCGCCGAAGAGTCGGCTTTCTCAAGGCGTAGCTTCGTGGTTAAGTCCTTTCCGTAGCGGATGAATTCGGCGCCGGCTGAAGCTTCCGCGCTGCCTTCCGGAAGCCCGCCGACATGTCCAATCCCGCTGAAGACCGCCCCACGACTGAAGTCGAGGCCGACGCCGCTGTCGAGGCGACTGCCGAGGCCGCTGTCGAGGCGGCGGCGCCCCGGCCCGCGCCGGAGGCCGCGCCCGAGCCCGAGCCCGAGCCCGAGCGCCAGTCCGAGCCCGCCCCGCCGGTCTTCGCGGCGGCCCCGTCGCCCGTGCGCCGCCGGCCGGCGAAGGCGCCTTCCGACGCCCCGGCCTGGCTGGCGGCGGCCTTTGTCTCCATCCTCTGGGCCCTTGCGCCCATCGCCTTCGCCCTCGGCTACCGGCAGGGCAAGTCACCCTTCGACCACGACCCCTTCGTCCTGTTGATCCTGGCCGCCATGGCCCTGGGCCCGGCGGGCCTGGTCTGGGTGGCCGCCAGCCTCTTCGTCGAGGGCCGGCGCCTGCGCCGCGAGAGCGGGCGGGCCGCGCGCCTAGCCGACGAGATGGTCGCCCCGGCGGTCGCCGCGGGCATCAGCGCCGGCGAGATCGCCACCGGTCTGCAGGCCGAAGTCGCCCGGGCCGGGGAGGCCGCCGAGCGCATGGCGCGCCAGCTCGAGGGCCTGCGCGCCGCCATGGAGGCCGAGGCGGGCCGTCTGGACGCCGCCGCCCGCACGGCGGGGTCCGCCGCCGGCGAGATGGCCGCGGGCCTGGGCCGCGAGCGCGAGCGGCTGGAGGGGCTGGCCTCGGGCCTCGATGCCCGGACCACCGCCGTCACCGACGCCATCGCCCGGCAGGCGCGTCTGGTGGGCGAGGTCTCGGACCTGGCCGAGACCCAGCTGCGCGAGGCCGAAGCCGCCTTCACCGCCGGTTCGACCGGATTCACCGACGCCGCCGGCCGGCTGGCCGACTCCGCCCGCGCCGCCGGGGAGACCCTGGGCCAGCAGGCCGTCCGCCTGGAGGGGGCGGGCGCCAGCCTGGCCGAGCACATGTCCGGGGTGGAGCGCACCCTGGAGGCCCGGCGCACGGGCATACTCGCCGCCGCCCAGGCCCTGCGCGCCGAGCAGGAAGGCCTGGCCGCCGAGGGTGAGGCGCATCTGGCCCGTCTTTCCGAGGTGGGCGGTCAGGCGCGCCTGTCCGCCGCCGACATGCGCGACTCCGCCCTCAAGGGGGCGAGGCCCTGTCGTCCCTGATCCAGGAGGCCGCCGCCCATTTCCGCGAGTTCGCCGACGCCGCGCGGGCCGAGCGCGACGAGTTCGGCCAGTCCACCCGCCACGCCCTGGAGGCTGTCGCCCGAGCCGCCGCCGAGGAGCGCCAGAGGCTGGAGGCCCAGACCCGCGCGGCCATCGAGGCCCTCAGCGCCGCCGCCGAGGAAACCCGCAAGGCCGCCGACCGCAACGCCGACGCCGCCCGCGCCCATGTGGACCAGCTGGCCGAGGCCGCCTTCTCGGCTGGCCAGAAGGCCAACCAGGTCTTCGAGACCCGGCTGGAGGAGGCGCGCGGCCTGATCAGCCGCTCGGCCCAGATGGTGGAGGAGGCGGGCGACGCCACGGCCCGCCGGCTGGAGCAGGGCGCCTCGGCCGCCCGCCGGACCCTGGATGAGCTGGCCGGCATCCTGTCCCGCATCGAGGACCGCGCCGCCAGCCTTCCGGAGCGGGCCCGCACCCAGGCCGAACAGGTTCGCGAGGCCGTCTCCGAGAGCATGGACGGCCTGATGGACCAGGCCCGCCGCACGGCCGCCGAGACCCAGGCCATCGACGCCGCCTTCCAGGACCGGGTCCGCCGCAATTTCGAGATGCTGAGCGAGGCCGTGAAGATGATGGGCTCGGTGGCCGCCGCCGGAGGCGCCCCGGTCCCCTCCGCCGTAGGCGCCCCGATCCCCGCGGCGGCGGCGGAGCCTCCTGCGCCCAAGCCGGCCCCGCCGCCCGTCGCCGCGCCCACGCCCGCTCCGGCGCCTGAGGCGGCCGAGGCCGGCCGCCGGCGTCTGAAGCTGACCCCCGCCGCCCCGGCGGATGACGCCGCCTTCGCCGAGATCTTCGAGGCGGCTGGCGGACCGCCCGAGGCCCTGGAGGGCCTGCGCCTCGATCCGGCTCCCGCCACGCCGCGCCCGGCCAGCGGCGCCGGGCCCGCCCGCACGCCGCCGGCGGGGGGCGGATGGACCTGGCGGGACCTGCTCTCGACGGTGGACGCCGACGGCCAGAGGACGGGGCCGGAGGTGGAGTCCATGGACTTCCTGGCTGACGAGATCCGCGCCCTCGGCATTGATCCCACGGTGCTCCTGCCCGTGACCCGGGTGGACGAGCTTTCGAGCATGATCACCGACGGACAGGGGGACCTGGCCCGGGAGACCGTGCGCCGCCTCGCCCCCGCCGCCACCCGCAAGCTGGCCCGCCGGCTGCTGGAGGAGCCGCGCATGCGCCGGTCGGTCATGGACTTCCTGGCCCGCTACCAGACCGAGATCGAGACCGCCAACCGCCGCGACCGCTCGGGCCGCGAGGTCGGGGCCCTGCTCTCCACCGAGGCGGGGCGGCTCTACCTCCTGGCCGAGGCGGCGGCCGGGGACACCGTGTGAGGCGCGCCATGCCAGGCCGGATCCTTCTCGCCGCCGTCGCCGTGCTGCTGGTCGCCGCCAGCCCTGCGCCCAAGGCGGGCGGGGTTTCGGTGAAGACCGCGGACTATGACTTCGCCTACCGCTGGCCGGCGGAGGTGGAGGCCATCCCGGCCCTTCGCGCCAGGATGGCGGCGGAACAGTCCGAGCTGCGCCGCAGCCTGGCCAGCGACGCCGGCGAGGCCCGCCGGGCGGCTGCGGCCGATCCGGACCTGCGCTTTGTTCCCTTCCAGTACGCGGCGGAGTGGAAGGTGGTGACCAACCTGCCGGGCTGGCTCAGCCTGTCCCAGGCGGTCAGCACCTACGAGGGCGGGGCGCATCCGAATTCGGGCTTCGACTCCCGGGTCTGGGACCGCACCGCCGGGGTGGCGCGCATGCCCCTGGACCTCTTCGTCTCAGCCCAGGCCCTGGACGCGGCGATCCGCGGGCCTTTCTGTGAGGCCCTCGACCGCGAGAGGGCGGTGCGCCGGGGCGAGCCCGTGGACCGGGCCAGCGGGGACGACTTCGACGCCTGTATCGCCCCATCGGAGCAGACCCTGATCCTGGGCTCCTCGAACCGGAAGACCTTCAACCGGATCGGCCTGCTGGTCGGGCCCTATGCGGCCGGGCCCTACGCCGAGGGCGCCTACGACATCACCCTCCCGGTCACCCCCGCGGTGTTGCAGGCGGTGAAGCCGGAGTTCCGGGCGGCCTTCGGGCCCTAGACGGGGTCGAGCCTGAAACCGACCCTATTGCCGCCGATCGGGTGGGCGTTCCGGGGCAGCCAGGTGAGGGGACCCGCGGAAGGGCCGTTGACCCCCTCCGCCGCGCTGCGCGCGCCACCTCCCCCTGATGGGGAGGAATTACGGAGTCATTGCTCCCCCAAGGGGGAGCTCCCGGCGAAGCCGGGTGAGGGGGTCAAACCCCGTTTCAGCAGACCCCCTCCGGCCCGCTTCGCGGTCCACCTCCCCCATGGGGAGGAATTAGAGCGCCAATTGCTCCCCATCAGGGGGAGCTGTCGGCAAAGCCGACTGAGGGGGTCAACGGCCCCTCAGCTCACCCCCTCCGGCCCGCTGCGCGGTCCACCTCCCACTGGGGGGAGGAATTCGGGCGCCGTTTGTGCGGACGGAACCTGGCCCGCCTCCGCCCTGCGCGTTCAGCCCTTTAGCTGGGCGTAGCCGAGGGCCTCGTTCAGTCGGTCCATGACCTCAATGGCCGCTTCCGGCACCACCGTGCCGGGGGTGAAGATGGCGGCGACGCCGGCTTCGCGCAGGGCGTCGAAGTCCTCGGGAGGAATGACGCCGCCCACCACCACCAGGATGTCCGGGCGGCCCAGGCGGGCCAGCTCGGCCTTGAGCTCGGGCACCAGGGTCAGGTGGCCGGCGGCCAGGGAGCTGGCGCCGACGACGTGGACGCCGTTCTGCACGGCCAGCTCCGCGGCCTCGGCCGGGGTCTGGAAGAGGTCGCCGATGTCGACGTCGAAGCCCAGGTCGGTGAAGCCCGAGGCGATCACCTTCTGGCCCCGGTCGTGGCCGTCCTGGCCCATCTTGGCGACCAGGATGCGGGGCTTGCGGCCGTCCGCCTCGGCGAAGCCGGCGGTGAGCGCGCGGGCGCGGACGGCGGCCGGGGTCTCGCCCGCGGCCTTGAGGTAGACCCCCTGGACGGCGTCGGCCTTCGCCTTGTGGCGGCCGAAGACCTTTTCCAGGGCCAGGGAGATCTCGCCCACCGTGGCCTTGGCCCGGGCCGCCTCGACGGACAGCTCCAGGAGGTTGGCGCCGCCCCTCGCGCCCTCGGTCAGGGCGTTGAGGGCGGCCTCGACGGCGGCGGGGTCGCGCTCGGCCTTCAGCCGGGCCAGCTTCTCCAGCTGGCGCTCGCGCACGGCGGTGTTGTCGACCTTGAGCACGGGGATGACGTCGGCGGTCTCGGGCCGGTAGCGGTTGACGCCGACCACGCTCTGGCGGCCGGAGTCGATCATGGCCTGGGTGCGGGCCGAGGCCTCCTCGATCCGCCGCTTGGGCAGGCCGTCCTCGATGGCCCGGGCCATGCCGCCCAGGGCCTCGACCTCGGCGATGTGCTCAAGGGCGCGGGCCGCCAGCTCGGCGGTGAGGCGCTCGACATAGTAGGCGCCGCCCCAGGGGTCGATGACCCGGTTCTGGCCGCTTTCCAGCTGCAGGAAGAGCTGGGTGTTGCGGGCGATGCGGGCCGAGAAGTCGGTGGGCAGGGCCAGGGCCTCGTCCAGCGAGTTGGTGTGCAGGCTCTGGGTCTGGCCCCCGGTCGCCGCCATGGCCTCGATCAGGGTGCGCGGCACGTTGTTGTAGACGTCGGAGGCCGCCAGGCTCCAGCCCGAGGTCTGTGTGTGGGCGCGCAGGGCCAGGGACCGGGCGTCCTTCGGATCGAACTTCTCCTTCATGAGCTTGGCCCAGAGCAGGCGGCCGGCCCGCTGCTTGGCGATCTCCATGAAGGCGTTCATGCCCGCGTTCCAGAAGAAGGACAGGCGGGGCGCGAACTGGTCCACCGTCATGCCCGCGGCCACGCCGGCGCGGACATAGTCGATGCCGTCGGCCAGGGTGTAGGCCAGCTCCAGGTCCAGCGTCGCCCCGGCCTCCTGGATGTGATAGCCCGAGATCGAGATGGAATTGAACTTCGGCATCTCGCGCGAAGTGTATGAAAAGATGTCGGAAATGATCCGCATCGAGGGTCCGGGCGGATAGATGTAGGTGTTCCGGACCAGGAACTCCTTGAGAATGTCGTTCTGGATGGTGCCCGAAAGCTGGGCGTGGGCGACGCCCTGTTCTTCGGCGGCGACGATGTAGAGGGCCAGGATCGGCAGGACCGCCCCGTTCATCGTCATGGACACGCTCATCTTGTCCAGCGGAATGCCGTCAAAGAGGGTGCGCATGTCGAGGATGGAGTCGATGGCCACGCCGGCCATGCCGACGTCGCCCTTCACCCGCGGGTGGTCGGAATCGTAGCCCCGGTGGGTGGCCAGGTCGAAGGCGATGGACAGGCCCATCTGACCGGCCGCCAGGTTGCGGCGGTAGAAGGCGTTGGAATCCTCGGCCGTGGAGAAGCCCGCATACTGGCGGATGGTCCACGGGTTGGTGAGGTACATGGTCGGGTAGGGGCCCCGGGTGAAGGGGGCGAGGCCCGGGAAGCCGGGATCGGCCAGGCCGGCGACGTCGGCGGGGCCGTAGGCTGGCGCCACGTCAATGCCCTCCGGCGTGGTCCAGGCGGCGCCGGAGGCCGGGGCGGCGTCGGCCGGTGGGGCGTAGTCCAGGGCGGCGAAGTCGGGGAAGGCGCGGCTCATCAGCGGGACTCCCAGGCCTGGGACAGGCGGACGGGGACGAGGGGCGGGCAGGTCGTGTCCGGCCCCGGCAGGCGCGGGTCGGGGGCGGCGGCGGCCGTCACGGCGGGAGCGGCCTCAACCTCGATGGGGGCCTCGGCCTCGGGCGGGAAGGCGGTGACGCCGACGATGCGCGGCTCGCCGGCGGCGGCGCGGGCCTCGGCGGCCTCTTCGGCCTGGCGCAGGACAAGGCCGGACTCCAGGGCGGCGATGACGCCCCCCGCGGCCTCGAGGGCCTGGAAGCGGGCCCAGGCAGCCCGGGCCATGGCGTCCGTCAGGGCCTCGATATAGCCCGCCCCGGCCGCCGGGTCGGCCACCCGGCCGATGTGGGCCTCTTCCATCAGGACCAGCTGCGTGTTGCGGCTCTGGCGGCGGGCGAAGGCGGTGGGCAGGCCCAGGGGGTCGGTGAAGGTCCCGAGGACGATCGCGTCGGCCCCGCCCATGGCCGCGCCGGCGCAGGCCGCGCCCAGGCGCAGCATGTTGGTCCAGGCGTCCTTCGCCGCCAGCATGCGGTGCGAGGAGCGGGCCTCGATCCGGGCGGGGACGGAGACCCCGCAGGCGCCGGTGAGCCGGGCCCAGAGGGCGCGGGCGGCGCGGACCTTGGCGAGGGTGACGAAGTAGTCGGCGTCAGCGGACAACCCCAGCCAGGTCCCGCCCCAGGCCTCCTCCATGGACAGGCCCGCCCGGACGGCGGCCCGGGCGTAGGCGAGGGCGCTGGCCGCGGCGAAGGCCAGCTCTGCCGCCTCGCCGCCGCCCGCCTCGTGGACGATGCGGCCCGAGGCCAGGAAGAGGCCCGCCTGCGGGTGCCGGGCGGCGAGGCGCGCGGCGACGGTGGCGGCGGAGACCAGGTGGGACTCGACCGGTCCGGGGCTGGAGCCCTGGGCCGCAAGGGCGCCGAGGGGGTCCATGTGGAAGTTGAGCTTCGCGGAGGGGGAACCGCGCGCGACCCCGGCGAGCCAGTCGGCCGCCTGCGGCCCGAGGAAGCCGGCGTCGAGGGCGACGGGGGCGATCTCGAGGATGACGTCCTTCAGCACCGTCTCCAGGCCGGCCGCCGAGCCGACGGCGACGCCCGAGGCGCCCGTCGGGTCAATGCGGACCAGGCCCGAGGCGGCCCCGCCCTTCAGGTCGGCCAGGAGGTCGGCGTTGGCCCGGGCCGGGTCGGGGTGTGCCACGACGGACCTCAGGTCCCAGGGCCGCTCGGCGTCCCGGGCGGGAAGGCCCAGGGCCGTGCGCGGGCCCTCGCCCGGCAGGTAGAGCGGGGCGATGGGCAGGCCCTCGGCCGTGGCCGAGACCAGGGTGTCGAGGGACTGACCCTTGAGGGTCTTCTCGACCAGGCTGCGCCATTCGGCGGCGGCGGGTGCGTCTGCAAGCGAGGCGGGTGTCATCGCCCCGTTTGATGGGCGCGGGGGGCACGGTCGTCAAGCGGCGGGACGGGGGGACGTCGGGGAAGGCCGTTGACCCCCTCACCGACCTTCGGTCGGAGCTCCCCCTCGGGGGAGCAATTGTTGAGTCATTCCTCCCCCAAGGGGGAGGTGGCGCGCGCAGCGGGCCGGAGGGGGTCTGCGGCCAGGGACGAGAAGGCTTGGATGATGATATCAATTTGCTTACAATGATAGCGTTGAAATCAATCCAGGATCAACGCCATCATGCCGGCAGTCACCATCCGCAACCTTCCCGAGGAAGTGCATCGCGCCCTGAAGGTCCGGGCGGCCCTGCATGATCGCAGCACCGAGGCCGAGATGCGCGCCATCCTTGAGGCCGCCGTGCGGCCCGACGGCCGACTGCGGCTGGGCACGGCCCTGTCGGAAGCCAGCCGGGAACTGGGCCTCACCAACGCCGACATCGAGGCCCTCGAGTCTTCCCTCGAACTGGTCCGTGACCGGCGGCCTGCCGAGCCCATGATCTTTGAATGAGGGGGTGCCGGGCATGATCCTCCTCGACACCAATGTCATCTCCGAGGCGATCAAGCCGGAGCCTCACCCGTCGGTGCGCGCCTGGCTTGACGCCCAGGTGGCGGAGACCCTGTTCCTGTCCAGCGTCACCGTCGCCGAGCTCCTGTTCGGCATCGGCGTCCTGGCGGAGGGCCGGCGGAAGACCCTGCTCGCGGCCCGGGTCGATGGCCTGCTGGACGTCTTCGCGGGCCGGGTCCTGCCCTTCGATGCGGCGGCGGCCCGGCGTTACGCCGACCTGGCGGTCCGGGTCCGCACGGCGGGGAAGGGATCCCCGACCCCCGACGGCTACATCGCCGCGATCGCCGCGGCGAACGGGTTCGCCGTGGCTTCCGGGGACACCAGCGCGTTCAACGCCGCAGGCCTGGCCGTGATCAACCCCTGGGAGGAATGAGGCGCGGCCGGAGGGCCGTTGACCTCCTCACCGACCTTCGGTCGGAGCTCCCCCTCGGGGGAGCAATTCGCTCCGTAATTCCTCCCCATCAGGGGGAGGTGGCGCGCGCAGCGGGCCGGAGGGGGTCTGCGGCGAGGGCCGTTGCCCCCCTCAGTCGGCTTTGCCGACAGCTCCCCCTTGGGGGAGCCATTGGGTCCGGCCTATGCTGTCCAGATGTCCATGATCAGGCCGAAGCCGCGCATGTCGCCGGTGGTGGTGGGGGCCATTCGGTTCATGGCGTAGCCGAAGGCGGTGCGGGCATCCATGTCGATGATGGCGAGGGACCCGCCGTAGCCGCCCCAGAAGATCGTGTTGGGGTTGGGCGTCGGCATGGAGGCGCCGGCGAGGCCGAAGCCGAGGCCGAAGCGGGCGGGGGCGTGCATGACCAGGTCCTGGCCCTCGACCTGCAACTCCAGGGCCCGGCGGCACCCGGCCTCGGACAGGTAGCGGCGGCCATCCACCTCGCCGCCATTGGCGAGGATGGCGTGGACCCGGGCGATGGCGCGGGCGTTGCCGTGGCCGCCGGCGGCGGGGATCTCGGCGCCGCGCCAGGCGCGGGTCTGGGTGACGGCCACCTCGACCCGGGGGTTGTTGGACATGTTGGCGGTGAGCTCGGGCAGGTCGTCGCCCTCGGCCATGCCCTGGCCCGGCGGAGGCGGGATGAGCTCGGCCACCCGGTGGTCCTCGCTGGCGGGCAGGCCGATGTGGAAGTCGGCGCCCAGGGGCTCGGCGATCTCGGTGCGGAAGACCGTGCCGAGGCTAGCGCCGGTGATGCGGCGGACGACCTCGCCCACCAGGAAGCCCTGGGTCATGCCGTGGTAGCCCGGGGCGGTCCCCGGCTCCCAGAAGGGCGCCTGGGCGGCGAGGAGGGCGGTGGCCTTCTCCCAGTCGTAGAGGTCCTCGACGGTGAGGGGCTCCTTCCAGCCGGACAGGCCCGAGGAATGGCTCATCAGGTGGGCGACGGTGACGGCGGACTTCCCGTTGGCGGCGAACTCCGGCCAGTAGCGGGCGACGGGGGCGTGGAAGTCGAGCTGCCCCCGGTCGGCGAGGAGGAGGGCGGTGACCGCCGTCATGGTCTTGGTCGTGGAATAGACGTTGACCAGGGTGTCCTTCTTCCAAGGGCGGGTCTGGCCCGGATCGGCCCAGCCGCCCCACAGGTCGACGACCATCTCGCCGTTCATGGTGACGGCGAAGGAGGCGCCGACGTCGGCGCCGCTCTCCAGGTTGCCGGCGAAGGTCCGGCGGACGCCTTCGAAACGGGGATCGCAGGTCCCGTGGACTTCAACGCTCATGTCGTGATCCCGTTCTCTCAGCCCGCCAGGGCGCCCCACATGCCCATGACGAGGCCGACGGCGCGGACGTCGCCCGTGGTGGTCGATTCCATCCGGTTCATGGCGTAGCCGAAGGCCGCCCGGTTCTCCATGTCGATGACCGCCAGGGAGCCGCCGTAGCCGCCCCAGTAGAGGACGCTGGCGTTGGGCGTCGGCAGCACCCCGCCGGCGAGGCCGAAGCCAAGGCCGAAGCGGGCGGGGGTGTTGAGCACCCTGTCGTGCCCCTCGACCTGCAGCTCGAGGGCCCGGCGGCAGCCGGCCTCGGAGAGGTAGCGCCGGCCATCCACTTCCCCGCCGTTGGCGAGGATGGAATGGACCCGGGCGATGGAGCGGGCGTTGCCCTGGCCGCCGGCGGCGGGGATCTCCGCCGCGCGCCAGGCGCGGGTGCGGGTCTCACGGACGTCGATGCCGGGATTGGTGGCCATGTTGGCGGTGAGCTCGGACATGGCCCCGTCCTCGATGGCCCCGCCGCGCGGGGGCGGGATCAGCTCGGCGACGCGGTCGTCCTCGCTGGCGGGCAGGCCGATGTGGAAGTCGGCGCCGAGGGGCTCGGCGATCTCCTCGCGGAAGACCGTGCCGAGGCTGCGTCCGGTGATGCGGCGGACGACCTCGCCCACCAGGTAGCCCTGGGTGAGGGCGTGGTAGCCGGGGGCCGTGCCGGGCTCCCAGAAAGGCGCCTGGGCGGCGAGCAGGGTGGTGACCTTGTCCCAGTCGTAGAGGTCGGCCTTTGAAATCGGTTCCTTCCAGCCGGACAGGCCGGAGGAATGGGCCATGAGCTGGGCGACGGTGACGGCGGCCTTCCCGTTCGCCGCGAACTCCGGCCAGTACTTCGCCACGGGGGCGTGGAAGTCGAGCTCGCCCCGGTCCGCCAGGAGGAGGGCGGTGAGGGCGGTCATGGTCTTGGTGGTCGAGTAGACGTTGACCAGGGTGTCCTTCTCCCAGGGCCGGGTCTTGGCCGGGTCGGCGAAGCCGCCCCAGATGTCGACCACGAACTCTCCGTTCACCGTGGCGGCGAAGGACGCGCCGACGTCGAGGCCGTTTTCCAGGTTACCGGCGAAGGCCTGCCGGACGCCTTCGAAACGGGGATCACAGGTCCCCTGCACTTCCATTCCCATGATGTTTCCCCCTGTACGGCCTCGCAGGCCGCGTTTCCGGCGCAGGTTTGACAGCCCGACGCGGCGGCGTCCAGCATCCGGCTGGGCTGGGGGTGGGCGCGGCCTTGCCGTTGACCCCCTCCGTCCCGGGACTGGCGTCCCGGTCCACCTCCCCCTGGGGGGAGGAATTAGAGAGCGCTCAATTGCTCCCCATCAGGGGGAGCTGTCGGCGAAGCCGACTGAGGGGGTCAATCCCCGTCGCCGTTGACCCCCTCCGTCCCGGGACTGGCGTCCCGGTCCACCTCCCCCTGGGGGCAGGGGAATCGCATTTGGCGGGGCCTCGGAAAAGGAACCGGAACGGGTGAGCGTCTGTTATCCAGGAAGCGGCTACCGTTTTTGTTTTGTTCACAGCTTTTCGATCGAGCAGATCTTGCATACGCAAGTCGTTCGATAGGCGGAGTCCATATGCAATAGCCCTGCCCCTGGGGGGAGGAATTAGAGAGCGCTCAATTGCTCCCCATCAGGGGGAGCTGTCGGCGAAGCCGACTGAGGGGGTCAATCCCCGTCGCCGTTGACCTCCTCCGTCCCGGGACTGGCGTCCCGGTCCACCTCCCTCTGGGGGGAGGAATTAGAGAGCGCTCAATTGCTCCCCCAAGGGGGAGCTCCCGGCGGAGCCGACTGAGGGGGTCAATCCCCGTCGCCGCGGCTCCCCCTTTCCCCCGGCGGCGGGAGGGTTAGAATGGTCGCCGGCCGTTCGCCGGCGACCCGGGGCTTTCTTGCTCCGGGGCTCTATTGTACGACGTAAACATTCAGGTTTCAGAACAGGAATTCGCCCGTGGCCCTGCCTCCCATTCTTTCCCAGCGCCTGCGCCTGCCCGTCATCGCCTCGCCGCTGTTCATCATTTCCGGACCCGACCTGGTCATCGCCCAGTGCAAGGCGGGGATCGTCGGCTCGTTCCCGTCACTGAACGCCCGGCCGATCAGCCAGCTGGACGAGTGGCTGGCCCGGATCACCGAGGAGCTGGCCGACTGGGACCGCAAGAACCCCGACCGGCCCTCCGCCCCGTTCGCCGTGAACCAGATCGTCCACAAGACGAACAACCGGCTCGATGAGGATGTGGCCCTCTGCAAGAAGTACAACGTGCCGGTGGTCATCACCTCGCTGGGCGCCAATGTGGACGTGAACGCCGAGATCCATTCCTGGGGCGGCGTGATCCTGCATGACGTGATCAACGACAAGTTCGCCCGCAAGGCGATCGAGAAGGGCGCCGACGGCCTGATTCCCGTGGCGGCCGGCGCCGGCGGCCACGCGGGCGGCCTGTCGCCCTTCGCCCTGATGCAGGAGCTGCGCCAGTGGTTCGACGGGCCGATCGCCCTGTCGGGCTCCATCGCCTGCGGCCGCTCCATCCTGGCCGCCCAGGCCATGGGCGCGGACCTGGCCTATATGGGCTCGGCCTTCATCGCGACGAAGGAAGCCAACGCCGTCCAGGGCTACAAGGACATGATCGTCGAGAGCTCGGGCGAGGACATCGTCTACTCGAACCTCTTCACCGGCGTGCACGGCAACTATCTGCGCCCCTCCATCGAGCGGGCGGGCCTGGACCCGGACAACCTGCCCCAGGCGGACCCCTCGAAGATGAACTTCGGCTCGGGCGGCAACACCGAGGCCAAGGCCTGGAAGGACATCTGGGGCTGCGGCCAGGGCATCGGCGTGCTCAACGACATCCCCTCGACGGCGGACTTTGTCGACCGGCTGGCGGCGGAGTACGAGACGGCCAAGGCCGAGCTGGCGGCCAAGACGGCCCTGACCTCTGGGCGGCATCTGGCGGCGGTCTGAGCCGACGGACTGGACTGAGAACGGGGGGGCGGGGCGCAGGCTCCGCCCCCTTTTTCGTGTTCGCCCCGGGTCAGGCCCGCCCGTTCATCTCGTCGCCTGCATCCTTCGGGAGGCGCAGGTAGAAGGCGAGGGAGACGAAGGTCACGGCGCCGATGACCAGGAAGATGGGGGCGACGACCTCGACGGTGAGGGTCGTGAGGCCCCTCGCCTGCATGGAGACGTGCAGGAGGGTGGCGGCGAGGCCGATGCCGATGGACTGGACGAGCTGCTGGGCCATGGAAGACAGGGTGGAGGCGCGGCTCATCCGCTCGGGGTCGATGTCCGCGTAGGCCATGCCGTTCAGGCTGGTGAACTGGAGGGAGCGGAAGAAGCCGCCGACCAGGAGGACCCCGACGATCACGAGGTGGGGCGTGGCGGCGCCGAAGGCGGCGCAGGCCATGAAGCTGAGGCCGACGATGAAGGTGTTGACCACCAGGACCCGGCGGAAGCCGAACCGGCGCAGGATGGGCGGCGCCGCGGTCTTCATCACCAGGGCGCCGGCGGCGCTGACGAAGGTGAGGAGGCCGGCCTGGAGGGCGTTCATCCCCATGGCGACCTGGAAGAGCAGGGCCAGCAGGAAGGGGTTGGCCCCCATGGCCATGCGCATGAAACCTCCGCCCACCACGGAGGCCCGGAAGGTGCCGACCCGGAAGAGGCTGGTGTCCAGGATGGCGTGGGGATTGCCGCGGGCGTAGCGGGCATAGGCCCAGAGGAGCCCCAGGCCCAGGGCGAAGAGGCCGGCGACAAGGAGGGGCGGCAGGACGTCGCGTCCCAGGTTCTCGAATCCGAAGATCAGGGCGGCGAGGCCGAGGCCAGTGAGGGCCACGCCCGGCCAGTCGATGGGCGCCACGTCCTGCCCGGCCACCCGGGGCACGTGGCGCAGGACGAGGACGAGGCCGACGGCGGCGATGGGGAGGTTGATGAAGAAGATCCAGCGCCAGTCGGCGAATGTGACGATGGCGCCGCCGAGGACCGGGCCGATCACCGGGCCTAGGAGGGCGGGCATGGTCAGGATGGAGAGGGCGCCGACAAGCTGTGACTTGGGGGTGGTGCGCAACAGGACCAGCCGGCCGACCGGGCCCATGAGGGCGCCCGCCGCGCCCTGGGCGATCCGGGCGGCCACGAGCGCCGGAAGGGATCCGGCCAGGCCGCAGGCGGCGGAGGCCAGGGCGTAGAGAAGGATGGCGGCGACAAAGACCCGACGGGCGCCGAACCTGTCGGCGGCCCAGCCGCTGACCGGCAGGAAGACGGCGGCGGCGAGCATGTAGAGAGTGATGGCGAGGTTCAGCCGTAGCGGCTCGACGCCCAGGGAGACGGCCATGGTGGGCAGGGCGTTGGTCAGGACCGTGGCGTTGAGGGTCTGCATGAGCAGGGCCCCGCCGATGATGGCCGGGACCCGCCAGTCCGCCTTCCCGGCGGCCCCCTGGGGCGTTTCTGGAAGGGACATGTTGTCCGGATGACCTGAAAGAATGACCTGGAGTGCAATGCGGTCAGGTTCCGCCTTTCGGCGGCCCCTGCCAAGTCATTCCGGCGGGGGATCGAGACCCTCGAGGGCGCGACGGGCGGCGGCGGCGATCCGGGACAGGCGGCGGGCGGCCTGGGCGAGCTCGGCCGCGGCCTCGCGGGCGCGCGGCCCCTGGAGGCGTCGACTGGCCGCCGGCAGGGGGACGGCGAGGGCTGCGGCCTCTTCTGAAAGGCGCTGGAGCCGGCCGGCGGGGCTGCGCCGCCAGGCCCTGCGGTTGGCGAGGCGACGGCGGGCGTCCGCCCTCAGGCGAGCCTCGCTGCGGCGGGCCGGGGGGCGGGGGTCGAAGCCGGACAGGCAGACACCCTGGCGGCGGTCCATGCGCTCGTCCCAGGCCTGGGTGAAGGCGGCGTCGATCCGGCGCTCGATGCGCAGGCATTCGCCCAGCTCGCCGGGCGGGTCCTCGGGAAGAGTCATGGCGACAATGTAGTAAAAATACAGTCACTCGCCAAATTTCAGAGGGGAATTTCGGGCGGCGCATCGGGGCGGCGCATCGGCGCGCGCGCTTCGGGGGTCAGTCGCCCTGGATCAGGATCCGTCGGGCCTGCCAGGGCGGGACGATGGCGGTGATGTGGGCGGCCCAGCGCAGGCGGGCGTCCCGGCGGGTGGGACCGGCGACGCTTTCCAGGTCGAAGCGCCCGGGGGCGCCGCCGCGAAGAAGCCGTTTGACCAGGACCTCGCCCGTATCGAGCTCGACCACCACGACCTGGCCCAGCATGTCGGGGCTGGGCGGGGTGCGCTGGTCTTCGAAGTAGATGAGGGCGCCATCGTCGGCGAGACCGCGCATGGAGTGTCCAGTCACGCGCAGGGCCACGGCGCGCTCCGTTCCGCCCGGGGGAAGGGGGGCGAACTCCGGCGGGGCCTGGCCGCCGGCGAGCAGGACCTCGCCGCCGGGATCGGCGCCGACCCGGCCGATGACCGGGGCTGGCCGGGGCTGGCCTGTGTCTGAAGCCGCTCCCGCTCCCACGGCCGCGCCCTGGGCGTCGTAGAGCCAGTCGGGGCGGACGCCGAAGGCCGAGGCGTAGTCCCGGGCCCGGCGCCAGGAATAGGGTGCGTTGCCGTTCTCGTTGGAGGCGTAGGTGTTGCGGTTCCAGCCATGCGCCTCGGCCGCCGCGGCGGCGGTCTCGAAGCCCGCGGCGAGGCGGGCCTGGCGCAGGCGGGCGGCGCGATCGTCCATGGCCGGACCCTAGCGATCCCGAGATGTATGTAAACTACAAAATTTGTTTGCGCGTTCACTGTATGTTCCATACGGTCCGTGGCATGACCTACAGACCTGATGTTTCGACCCGATCCCCCCGGCCCGGCGATATCCACGATTACGCCGCCCTACGTCAGAGCGGGACGCACCCCGAGCGGGTGCGCACCGAGCTGGAGCTTCGTCCCGGCCAGGCCCGGCGGCTGGAGCGCGTCTTCCGGGCCCGCGCCGCCCGGGGCGAGGGTGACCGCCAGCTGCCCAAGTTCGCGCACCACGACCGGCATGTCCGGGCGGTGATGGCCCAGGGGGGATTCTGGTCCCTCTCGGAGCGACGCATCGGCCGGGACGGGGTGGCCGTGTGCCTGCCCCTCCTGCCGCCAGCGACGACGGGGCGACGCCCATGAGCGCGGAGATTTCTGCGCCGCCGTCGGCCGCGGAGGTGGTGGCCGAGGCCCTGAGGCTGCGGGCGCCTGCGGGGCGAGGCCTGTTCCTGCGCCAGCTGATGGCCCACGCCCTGGCCGGCCTGACCCTGATGGAAGGCGCCGACGCCGCCAGCGAGGCCGCCTACCGCCTGGCCGACGCGGCCGCCAGCCCGCGGAGGCCGGCATGACGGCGTCGCAGGCGAAGGGCCGCGCGGCGGAGCGCCCGCCGGTGCGCAGGCTGTCCGGCCTGGAGTCCCTGCAGAGGCGGGGCCGGATCAGCCGCAGCCAGAGGGCGGCGGGGGAGGCCTACGGCGCGGTCTGGCGCAGGTCGCGGGCCGAGGGGAGCCTGCCGTCGTCCCTGTCGGCCGAAGCGGCTCTGGGTCTGGGGCGGGGAATCTCCGCGCCGGACCCCGGCCGGGGCCTGACCGCGGCGGAGGCCCGTTTGAGGGCGCGCCATCACCTGGCGGGACTGCGGCGGCGGCTGAAGCATCACCCCGCCCTGGTGGCCGCCTGCGACCGGATCTGCGGCCAGGAACTGACCCCCCGGGAGGCGGCGGGGGGCGACCGGGAGGCGGGGCGGCTGGAGGCGGTGCTGGCCATCGCCCTGGACCTGCTGCTGCGGGACTAGGCGGCGAGGGGGTTTGACCCCCTCAGTCAGCTTCGCTGACAGCTCCCCCTTGGGGGAGCAATGGCTCCCTAATTTCCCCCTTGGGGGAGCAATGGCTCCCTAATTCCTCCCCATCAGGGGGAGGTGGACCGCGCAGCGGGCCGGAGGGGGTCAGCGGCGACGGGGAATGACCCCGTCAGTCGGCTCCGCCCGGAGCTCCCCTTGGGGGAGCAATTGGGTGACCTAGAAGGTGAGGCCCGACCAGGCGGTGCGGCAGTGGTGCTGGTCGCGGAAGGCGTCGGCGGTCATGCCCGCCACGCCGCCGCCGCTGGCCACGTCGAGGGCCTGGACGTTGCCACGGGCGAAGTCGGCCCACGCGGGGGCGCCGGCGCCGTTCGGGTTCCCGGTCCGGGCGAAGTTGGTCCAGTAGGTCGACATGGTCGCCTGCAGGGCCTTCTGCTCGGCGTTCTGGCCTGCGGAGGCCATGCCGAATAGATAGGGCAGTTCGAAGGCGTGGGCCGCCCCCTGGGGCAGGCTGAGGACATAGCGGCCCCCGAAGGCGCCGACGATGGGCACGGCGGTCTGGTCGCGGAATTCGTACATCCAGGTCGGCGACTTCCGGGCGGCGATCCGCGAGGAGACGTTGATCCCGTTGCAGGAGAAGGTGCTGTCGGTGGAGGCGGCGGCCGAGGCGAAGCTGGGCGCCAGGGCCGGGTCATCGCCGAAGCGGCTGAGGGGATAGTAGCGCTCGGACAGGGCTCCCGCCGGAACACCCTGGGCGGCCTCCACCTGGCGGGCGGACTTGGCGAAGCCCTCTGCGGTCAGGAGGAAGGACCGGTCAGCCGGGTTGAAGTTCGGCGGCTGGCTGCGCATTCGGGCCTCCAACTCAGTGATGGCGAAGAAGAGGCGCATCTCGTCTTCATTGGACCCATTCATCACCGGGACGCGGTTGTTCCGGCCGGCGGCGAAGGTCGCCTTCACGGTGGCGGGAAGGACCCGGCCGTCGACCGACGGCACCAGGTTGCCGACCCCCTTGCCGTAGGCGTTCATGAGTTTTCCGCGCACCAGGGCTTCGGGCAGGCTGCGCATGCAGGCGGCCGAGGCCGGATCCGCCGCGCAAGCCGGGCCGGCGTCCTGGCCGGACACGGCCGCCTTGAGGGCGGCGGCGCTGACGGCCTCCATTTCGGCCTGGGTCTTCTGGCTGTCCACTCCGTAAGCCCCGCTCTGGATGATGGCCTTGTCGAAGAGGCCCCTGGACAGGGGTGAAGCGAGGTGGGTGAGGACGCTGAAGCCGCCCGCCGATTCCCCGAAGATCGTCACGTTGCGGGCGTCGCCGCCGAACCGGGAGATGTTGGCCCGCACCCACTTGAGGGCGGCCTGCTGGTCCATGATTCCGTAGTTCCCCGCCGAGCCGCCGGAGGCGCGCAGGGCCGGATGTGCGAGGAAGCCCATGGCTCCGAGCCGGTACTGGACGGTGACCACGATCACCCCGCGCGAGACCAGGGGGCTCGGGTCGGCGTAGGTGGAGGCGTCGCCGGTGGTGAAGGCGCCGCCGTGGATCCAGACCATGACCGGGTAGCGGCCCTTGGCGGCCGGGGCGTGGACGTCGAGGTAGAGGCAGTCCTCGCTTTCGGTCCGGGACCGGAAGGGGCTCTCGGGGCCGGTCTGGAGGCAGGGGGCGGCGGACTTGCCGCGGGCGATGGGTTCCTTCCACTTCGCCGCCGGCTGGGGCGCGCGCCAGCGAAGGTCGCCGACGGGCGGCGCGGCGAAGGGAATGGCGAAGTAGGAGACCATCTCGCCCCGGGCGGTGGCCTGGACCGGACCGCCGGCGGTCTTCACCACCGCAGGCGCCGCGGCGGCGGCGGCCGAGGCGGACATGAGGCCGGCGAGGATGAGGCCCGAAGCCGCCGCCCGGATCCGGGCCGTGATCGTCGTTTGCATGTGCGTTCCCCCCGGACCCGACGGTCTTCCGACGGGGTCCGCCCTCTCTATGGCCCCGGGCTCGTGGCGGCGCAATCCGGGGGGGATGTAATTTCCCGGTGGTATTCTTTGGTCCCTCGCGGGGCCGGGACTAGGATGCAGGCCTGATCCGGAGCCGCGCCTGTGGCCCTGGACCCTGATCCCGGACCCCGAGAGACCATGACCCCGACGACGGCGAAGGCCGCCGACGCGCAGGGCGGCTATTCCCGCGCGCTCGGCCTGGAAATCTGTGACCGCACGGCGGCGGGCGGCGCGCCCCGGACCCTGAGGCGCTCGCCCCTGAACGTGCTCCAGCGCGACCTGCGGGCCTGGCTGGACGGCGACCCCGAGTTCGCGGCCCTGTTCGGCCTGGCCTGCGCGGCGGGGGCGACGCCCCTGCGCTACAGCCTGACGCGGGCGGCGGACTTCTGCGGGCGGATCGCCGCGGGGGCGCCGATGAGCGAGGCCTGCGGGGCGGAGGGCATGCCCTCGCTGGCCACCGTGCAGTGGTGGACCCAGAGGCGGCCGGAGTTCGCCGCCATGCTGGCCGCCGCCCTGGACGCCCAGTCCCGGCGGCTGGCGGACGAGGTGACGGCGATCTCCGACGCCGCCAGCCCGGAGACCCTGCAGATCTCGCGCATGCGCATCGCCGCCCGCCAGTGGCTGGCCGTGCGCCTGGCCCGGCAGACGCCGGAGGTCCCGGGGCGTGTGGTCGCCGACGCGGAGGGCTGGCCGCCCGGCCTGGTGGTGGAGGCGGCGGAGTTCTGATGCGGATCCCCCGGACCTGGACCCCGCGTCCCTACCAGCTGGGCCTCTGGCGCTACCTGCAGGGCGGGGGCCTGCGGGCCGACGTGGCCGCCCATCGCCGCTGGGGCAAGGACGAGGTGGCCCTGCACTGGACGGCGAGCCGGATGGTCACCCGCCCCGGCGTCTACTGGCACATGCTGCCCGAGGCGGCCCACGCCCGGAAGGCGATCTGGGAGGCGGTGAACCCGCACACCGGCCGGCGGCGGATCGACGAGGCCTTCCCCAGGGCCCTGCGCGCCTCCACCCGGGGCGGGGACATGCGGATCGAGCTGAAGAACGGCGCGGTCTGGCAGGTGACGGGCTCGGACAACTACGACCGGCTGGTGGGCGCCTCGCCCCTGGGGGTGGTGTTCTCGGAGTGGGCCCTGGCCAAGCCGGAGGCCTGGACCTACCTGCGCCCGATCCTGGCGGAGAACGGCGGCTGGGCCCTGTTCCTCTGGACGCCGAGGGGCCGCAACCACGCGGTGCGGGCCTTCGAGAGCCGCAGCCGGGACCCGGACTGGTTCACCCTGAAGTCCCCCGCCACCCACACCGACGTCTTCACCGCCGAGCAGCTGGCCAAGGAGGAGGCCGACCTGGTGGCGGAGACCGGATCGGCGGAGGAGGGACGGGCCCGGTTCGCGACCGAATACCTGGTGGCCTTCGACGCGCCCTCGCCGGGCGCCTATTACGGAGCATCCCTGGCGGAGGCCGAGGCGGCCGGGCGGATCACGGCGGCGCCCCACGATCCCTCGCTGAAGGTGGACACCGCCTGGGACCTGGGCATCGACGACGCCACGGCCATCTGGTTCCTGCAGGAGGCCGGCCGCGAGGTGCGGGTGATCGACTATTTCGAGGCCTCGGGGGAGGGGCTGCAGGCCATTGTCCGCAAGGCCCTGGCGGATCGGCCCTTTGTCTATGGCCGCCACTACCTGCCGCACGACGTGAAGGTGCGTGAGCTGGGGGCGAACGGACGCTCGCGGCTGGAGACCCTGGCGGGACTGGGGGTGAGCCCGGTGGAGGTCTGCCCGGCGGCCAATCCCGAGGACCGGATCCACGCGGTGCGGCAGATGATCCCCATGGCCGTCTTCGACGCCCGGCGCTGCGCCGTCGGCCTGGACCGGCTGAGGGCCTATCGCAAGCGCTGGAGCGCCGCCCTGCACGCCTGGTCGGGGCCCGTGCACGACGGGGCGAGCCACGCCGCGGACGCCCTGGGGCTCTACGCCCTCAACCGGCGGGGCGGGAGCGCCGTGAAGCGCCCTGTCCGCCGCCGCGAACACCCCCTGGACTGGATGGCCTGAGGACCTGCGCATGGATGACGAGACGAGAGACGACGAGGCGAAGACCGCGGACGAGCGGACCCTGGCCCGGGCGCGGGCCGAGTTCGCCCGGGCGCGGGAGGCGGGCCGGGAGGACCGGGAGGCCGCCGCCGAGGACCTGCGCTTCGCCCGGCTGGGCGAGCAGTGGCCTGAGGCGATCCGCCGGGCGCGGGAGCTGGAGGGCCGGCCCTGCCTGACCCTGAACCGGCTGCCGGCCTTCATCCGGCAGGTGGTGAACGAGGCGCGGCAGAACCGGCCGGCCATCACCTGCCATCCGGTGGACTCCGCCGCCGATCCCGGCACGGCGGAGGTGCTGAACGGGCTGATCCGCAACATCGAGCAGTCCTCTGACGCCGACGTGGCCTACGACACCGCCCTGGACTTCGCCGTGACCTGCGGCTTCGGCGTGCTGCGCATCGTGGCCCGGCCGGCGGAGGCGGGTGGCGAGGACCTGGACCTTGCGATCGAGCGGGTGGCCGACCCCTTGAGCGTCTGGGGCGACCCGGACTCCCAGGCCGCGGACTCCTCCGACTGGGACACCGCCTTCGTGACCCGGCAGATGCGGCGCGAGGCCTTCCGCGCGCGCTGGCCGGACGCCGAGCCGGTGGACTGGAGCGATGCGGCAACGGCGGGGGCGGGGCCTGCGAACGCGACCGGGGACCCGGTGACCGTGGTGGAATACTGGCGGCGGGAGGCCGTGACCCGGCGGATCGTGACCCTGGCCGACGGGCGCGAGCTGGAGGCGGAGGCCTTTGAGGCGCGCCGGCCCTTCCTGGAGGCGGCGGGGCTGGCGCCCGTCGGCGCCCCCCGGGAGGTGGCGGGCGTGCGCGTGGTGCAGAGGATCCTGTCCGGCGCGGCGGTTCTGGAGACGGTGGACTGGCCGGGCAGGTTCATCCCCCTGGTCCCGGTCTATGGCGAGGAGGTCCGGGTGGATGGCCGGCGGCGCCTCCGCGGCCTGGTGCGCGACGGCCGGGACGCCCAGCGCATGTTCAACTACTGGCGCACGACGAGCACGGAGCTGGCGGCCCTGGCGCCCCGCGCCCCCTTCATCGGCCGCAAGGGCGCCTTCGACACCGATCAGGCCAAGTGGGCGACCGCCCACAGCCAGACCCACGCCTACATCGAGTACGACGGCCCGGAGCCGCCCATCCGCCAGCCGTTTGCGGGGGTTCCCGCCGGGGCCCTGCAGGAGGCGCTGAACGCCGCCGACGACCTGAAGTCGATCCTCGGCCTGCATGACGCCAGCCTGGGGGCGCGGTCCAATGAGACGAGCGGGCGGGCCATCCTCGCCCGGCAGAGGGAGGGGGACGTCTCGACCTTCCACTACATCGACAACCTGTCGCGGGCGATCCGCCACGCCGGGCGCATCCTCATCGACCTGATCCCCAAGGTGTACTCGACCCAGAGGATGGTGCGCATCCTGGGGCCGGACGGGGCGCCGGCCCTGGTGCAGGTGAACGGAGAGGGCGGCGGCGGCGGCCGGGTCTTTGACCTCGGCGCCGGCCGCTATGACCTGACGGTGCGGGCCGGACCTTCCTTCGCCTCGCGCCGGGAGGAGGCGGCCAGCCAGATGATCGAGCTGATCCGCGCCTATCCCCCGGCGGCGCCCCTGATCGGCGACCTGCTGGCCCGGAACCTGGACTGGCCGGGGGCGGACGAGGTGGCGCGGAGGCTGGCGCGGGCGAACGGCGGGGGGTGAGGGCGTCAGCCCAGCAGTTCAGTGACCAGGGCGGGGCGGCGGTCGATCAGGGCCAGGAGGACACGGGCGGGCCCGGTCGGGCGGCGGCGGCCATGCTCCCAGTTCAGGAGGGTGGCCCGGGGCACGCCGATGCTGCGGGCGAAGGCGCCCTGGGACAGGCCGGTGCGGGCGCGGATCGCCGCAACGTCGACCTCTGCGGGAACCTCGACCTGGCGGACGGCCGCAGGGGTGGTTTCACCGCGCCGGAAGGCGAGGGCTTCCTCGAGGCCGCGGATCAGGCTGTCAGCTTGGGTCATTGGGGAGTTCCGTAGGATGAGATCAGCGTGCGGCTCAGCCGGATCGCCGCCGCCAGTTCCAAAGGCGTCAGGTTGTCCTGCTCGTTCTTGGCGAACAGGGTGATCAGGAAGATCGGCATGTGCACGCCTCCAAAGACATAGAAGACCCTGAAGCCGCCGCGCCTGCCGGCGCCCGAGCGGGCCGCCCGGAGTTTCCAGAGACCACCTCCGAGGGAAAGGCCGGTTTCCGGTTCGGCTGCGATCCGGTCGACGAGGGCGAAGCGCTCGGCTTCCGAGAGGTGGGCCTTGGCGCGGCGGAGGAACTCCGGAGTCTCGACGACCGTCTGAAGCCGACCGGATTTATGTGTCAATGGCGTATATGTCAATGGCGCATAGCTTTTTCATCTCGCCCGCCTCTCCCGATCTCGACACTTTAAGATGTTCTTTTTTTGTTCTCGTCGCGCGGTTGTGGCAGGATGTTTCCATGATGGAGGATTGCGGATGACGGACGAGATCCTGGACGAGGGCCCGGTTGAGGGCGTGGACGTGGCGGAGACGGAGGTCTCGGAGGAGGCTCCGGAGGATGCGTCCGAGGACGCCCCCGAGGACGCGCCCGCCGCGGAGGACGACCGGTCCGGGTGGGGGGAGATCGAGGTTGATGGGGAGGTTTACCTGACGCCGCCGGCGCTGAAGTCGGCCTTCCTGCGGCAGGCGGACTATACCCGGAAGACCCAGGAGCTGGCCGAGCAGAGGCGGCGGATGGAGGCCGAGCGGGAGGCCGCGGGGGCCCATGTGGCGGCGCGGGCGCGGCTGCACCTGCTGGACGAGCAGGCCCTGGCGCTGGAGGGGCTGGACTGGCCGGCCCTGGAGGCGGCGGACCCGGAGCGGGCGCGGGCCCTGGCCGAGCGCCGGCAGGCCCTGTCGGAAACCCGCGAGCGTGCGGCCTTTGATCTGGCCCGGCGCGAGCACGAGACCCGGATGGCCAATGAGGCGGCCGAGGCAGAGGCGGTGATGGCCACCGGCCGGGCGCTGTCGGAGCAGATCGAGGGCTGGTCGCCGGCCCTGGCGGCGGACCTGGCCGACTATGCCCGCAGCTTCGGTGTCGAGGCCGACGAGCTGCGCCAGATCAACGATGCGCGCCTGTGGCGGATCCTGCACCGGGCCCACCTGGGCGAGACCCTGGCCCGGCGCCTGGCCGAGGCGGACCGGCGGGCCGCGCGCCCTGCGGTGAGGCCCGCCGCCGATCCCGGACGACCGGGGGGCGGCGCCCCGGGCCTGGACGACCGGATGGAGACGGCGGAGTGGATGCGCCGGCGCAACGCCGGCGGCCTGCGCGAGCGTCGCCGTCCAAGGCCCTGAACGACCTGAGTTTTCCGCGTCGCGAGCAGGCCCCTGACCCAGGGACTTCGCGCCGCGCCCCGGCGAGGCCGGGCGGACCTGGAGACCTCCAGCACAGCCGCCCGGCCTGCGCCCGAACGCCCTGAACCCTGAACCCTGAACCCTCAAGCCGGGCCCGGCCCGGAAAGGACCCCTGATGCCCAATTCCCTGCTGACGGCCGCCACGGTCACCCGTGAGGCCCTGCGCGTCGACTGAAGGCGCCTTCGCGGGGCGACCCGCGTCGAAGAACGATGTGAATTCGGTGAACTCCTAAACCGCGCCCCAGAGCCCGGACGCCCCCCTCCTGCGGGCCCCGGAGCGGCATGGACACACCGAGCCAAGCCCGATCCCGGAGACGGGGGCGGGAAGGTGTAACGACTATCCCGCAAGGGAGTAGGGCCAAGCGGCCCGAAGCGCATCGCACCCCCCAGGTCCACTGGACCTGGCGGGTGATGAGATAGTCTGCTCTGCGGCGGAAACCCGCAGTGGCCCGAAAGGGCGGCCCCGGCCCAGCGACCCGGGGTGAACACAAAGGCCTGCACCAGAAACTGAACTTCGTCGGCACCATCTCGCGGGAGTACGACGACCGCTTCGCCCGCCAGGGCGCCAAGATCGGCGATACGCTGAAGGTGCGCCTGCCCAACCAGTACGCCGTGCGCAACGGGCCGGCCCTGGCGACCCAGGACACCAGCGAGTCCAGCGTGGACCTGAAGGTCCAGACCCAGAAGGGGGTGGACCTGAACTTCACCAGCGTCGACCTGACGATGAGCCTGGACGACTTTTCCGACCGGGTCCTGGAGCCGGCCATGAGCGTGCTGGCGGCCTCCATCGAGGCCGACGCCATGACCATGTACCAGGACGTGGCCAACCAGGTGAACAGCCAGGGCTCGGCGGCCACCTTCCAGAAGGTGCTGCAGGGCCGGAAGATCCTGGTGGACAACCTGGCGCCCCTGGGCGGCCGTACGGCCAACCTGAACACCCAGGACAACATGGACCTGGTGGACGCCCTGAAGGGACTGTTCAACGACTCCGACGCCGTCGCCAAGCAGTACCGCGAGGGCTACATGGGCCGCACGGCCGGGTTCGACTTCATGGAGAACACCCTCTGGCCCTCGCACCTGCGGGGCGGCGGCGCCGGCTACACCACCAACACCCTGCCGGCCGCCCTGCCGCCCGGTCCCAACCCGGTGAACGCCATCACGGTGGCGACGGGGACGGGGACCCTGGCCAAGGGCGATGTCCTGACCATCGCCGGCGTCATGCGGGTGCACCCGGAGACCAAGGCCAGCACCGGCGTGCAGCAGCAGTTCGTGGTGACCCAGGCCTTTGCGGGCGGGGCGGGCGTGGTGCAGATCTCGCCGCCGATCATCACCACGGGGCCGCAGCAGACGGTGACCCTGGCGACCACCAACGCGGCCTCGCCGATCACGGTGGCGGGGACGGCCAACACGGCCCACGGCCTGTCGATGCTCTACCACAAGAGCGCCTTCGCCTTTGCGACGGCGGACCTGGTGATGCCCCGGGGCGTCGACTTCTCGGCCCGGCAGACCTTTGACGGGATCTCCATGCGGATCGTGCGCCAGTACGACATCAACAGCGACAGGTTCCCCTGCCGGCTGGACGTCCTCTACGGCTACCGGACCCTGCGCCCGCAGCTGGCCTGCCGCCTGGCCTGCAACTGAGGCTGAAGGGACCTCCCGTCCCCGGATGACCTCCGGGGGCGGCGAGGCCCGCCGGCCCCTTGCTTCCCGGCCTTTCCCCCACCTGACCAAGGAGACCCCCGCATGGGGCTTTCGACCTTTGACGAACTGAAGGCCGCCGTGGCCGACTGGCTGGACCGCGAGGACCTGTCCGGCCGGACCGGCGACTTCATCGCCCTGGCCGAGGCGCGGCTGAACCGGCTGATGGGCTTTTCGGCCCTGACCGCGCGGGTGGAGCTGGAGGCCGGGGCCGGGCAGGCCGAACTGGCCGCGCCCGCCGACCTGCGCGACGCCCTGTCGCTGGTCCGGGCCGGGGACGGGGCGGCCCAGGGCTTTCGCGCCGAGGCCGGGCGGCTGGTGCTGTCGCCGCCGCCGGAGGCGCCGGTGCGGCTGGTCCTGACCTACCGGGCCCGGCCGCGGCTGAGCGAGGCGACGCCGGCCAACCCGGTGCTGGCCGAGCATCCCGACCTCTACCTGTTCGGCGCCCTGGCCGAGGCGGCCCCCTTCCTGCGGGACGGCGAGATGCTGCCGGTCTTCGCCGCCCGCTTCGACGCGGCCCTGACCGAGGCGCGGATGCGCGAGGCCCGGATCGCCGCGCCGGCGCCGCCGAGGGTCGACCCGGCCCTCATGGCGCTGCTGGACCGACGGCCATGATCCCCGCCGATCCGGGGCCTGGCGCCCCGCCGGCCCTGCGCCCCCTGCTGGCGGCCATGCTGGACGCCCTGAGGGCCCTGGAGGCGCCGGCCGCCCCGATGCCGGCGGCGACCTGCCTGCGCGCCGACCTTCCCCCCGCCGCGGCCTGGCCCTGGCGGATGATCCTGGTCCGGGACCTGGGGGTCCTGGCCCATTCCGACGGGGTCCGCTGGATCCGTCACGACACCGGACAGGAGATCTGAATGCCCTCTTCCGCCACGCCGAGCCTGCGCCTGGAAATGCAGGCCGCCGGCGAGAACCTGAACACCTGGGGCGCACCCAAGCTGAACACGGTGATCGCCCTGATCGACTTCGCCATCGCCGGCTGGACGGCGGTGAACCTGACGGGCAACGCGGTGCTGACCAGCGCCAACTTCGCCCCCGACCAGGCCCGCGCGGCCATGCTGAAGTTCACCGGCCAGGGGGGCTGCACGGTGACCCTGCCCTCGGTGAGCAAGCGCTACGACGTGGTCAACGCCACCGCCGGGACCCTGACCCTGACCACCGGGGCGGGACAGGCGGCGGTGCTGGGTCCCGGCGACGCCGGGCCGGTGACCTGCGACGGGGTGAACGTGCTGGGCGCCCAGATCGGCGGCCGCAGCCTCAAGGCCTATGTGGACGCCCAGGCCTGGGCCGGCCAGTCGGGCAACCTTCCCGGCCAGGAGGGGGCGGCGGGCCTGCCCCTGGTGAGCGACGGCCAGGCCCCCCGCTGGGCGCCCCTGAGCGCCGCCGCGATTTCCGACTTCGACCGCCGGGCGGCCGCCCTGGCCCTGTCCCTGGCCGCCGCCCTCTGAGCCCTTTTCCTGACGGAGACCTTCCATGCCCGTGACGCCCAACTCGATCATCACCCCCCAGGTCCCGCGCTCGGCCTCGGGGGTGGCCACCGCAGCCAACACCGCCTACGGCGACGCCCCGGCCGGGGCGGCCCTGATCTTCGCCGCCGGTCCCAACGGGGCGCGGGTGACGCGGGTCACCGCCGTGACCCGGGCCAGCCTGACCGCCACCGAGTGCCAGCTGTTCCGCGACCACGACGGGACGGGGACGGTGAAGCGCTTCTTCGCCAGCCGCCTCATGCCCGCCGTGACCGTCTCGCCCTCCACGGCCCAGGCGGCGGTGGACTTCGGCTATTCCGACTCGGCGCCCCTGCTGCTGGGGGCCGGGGAGAAGCTGTACGGCGCCATCGGCCAGGCCCAGGCGGGCGTGGTCTTCTGCGTGGAAGGGGCCGACTACTGATGCGCGGGCCGCCGGGACTGATCGCGCCCCGCGGGCTCATCGCCCCTCCGGGCCTGCGCGGGCTTGCCGGCCCGGGGCGTCGGCGCCGCGGCGGCGTGCGCGTGGACTACCTCGTCGTGGGGGGCGGGGGTGGGGGAGGGGGAGCAAGCTACGGTGGAGGTGGTGGTGGCGGCGGTGGCGGTGTCCTCGTCGGGGTAGAGGTTTTGCTTCCCGTAGGCCGAGTCCCGATTGTCGTGGGCGCAGGGGGTGCTGGAGGGCTCCCAGCCGCCGCTAACAGCGGGGGCGAAAGTGGCGGTGATAGCTCTATCGGCAATACTCTTGTCGCGCGCGGGGGCGGTCGGGGCGGTGGAAACGGTCCTGACCTCGCTGGGGATGGTGGCTCTGGCGGCGGAGGATGGGGAGTAAGCCAGCCTGGCGGCGAAGCTACGCCCGGGCAGGGGTTTCGTGGTGGAGACGGGGGAGGCAGGACAGCCGCCGGTGGAGGCGGGGGCGCTAGTGAGCAAGGTCAGTCGGGGGTCTCTGGCGTAGCCGGCCGAGGAGGCCAGGGCTTGAGCCTTCAATTCCGAGGATATCTGGGGATCTTTGGTTCTGGCGGCGGCGGTGGGGCGAACATCAATCTCGGTGGAAGTCAGGGTGGGATTGGTGGATCGAATGCGGGTAACGGCTCCGCTCAGACCGACGGAACCTCTGCGCCATCCAACTTTGGCGGCGGTGGGGGAGGAGGCGGTTACGACGGAGCTTCTCCGGTCGGTCGTGGAGGACGCGGGGGATCAGGTGTCGTCGTCATTTGGAGCCGCGACCCTAGATTGACCGCCGAGGGTTGCGACGAGCGGGCAGTAGATGGTGGCAAGCTGTTGGTGTTTAGCGCCGATGGATTTATCTCGATTGTGGGTTGAGGGCGCATTGTCCCTCAACCGTTCGAAGGCGATGAGGGTGCGGGATGCTCGACTGGAGGGAATGGTTCTCGGCGGGAAGCGGTATCGACCGCGTCCAAGGCTTCATTACCCCTCGATCCGTACGGGCGATACGAAGCATCCTGGAGCATCAGGACCGAGTGTCGGTTGGTGGATCGATCGCTGAGATCGGCACCTTCCGCGGGAAAACATTTATCGGCCTTGCTGCAGCCACTAGGGATGGAGAGAGGGTCGTCGGGATCGATATCTTTCCCGATGACGTCCAACAGTCTCTGATTAATTCAGCGAGAGAAGTTCTCAGTGAAGATCAGCTGAAACGAATTATCCTTGCCAAGAGAGATTCATCGAGCCTCGAATTCTTCGAGTGGGCAAGGTTAATGGGAGAAAAGGCTCGTTTTGTCCATGTAGATGGTAACCACACGAACCTAGCTGTACGATACGACATTATGCTTGCTGCGTCGCACATGGCTAAGGGGGGTGTCGTCCTTATCGATGATTTTCTACACGACTGGTATCCGGACGTGACAGAGGGGATCATCGAAGCGCTTAAAGTGATCCCGAATATCGCCCCTGTCGCAGTCATTCCCAGAAGCGGAAAACTCCTGAACGGTGGCACGAAGCTCTTGTGTGTCGAGCGAAGCGCGATCGAGGATTATAGAAATCTGATGATTTCTGAGTTTTCCGAGCTTAGGCCGCGCCGGATTATGCTGGCCGGTGCCACTGTAACGGCATTCATGAACGCCGATTGAGTCGCCGACAGACGTTCCTAGGCCCAGCCGGCCCACGGGGCCGGACCTGATTTCCTGACTTCATCGCCGCCCCGTGGGGCGGCGTCATCCCAATCGCGGGAGCCTTCACCATGCGTTTCATACTCGACCCGCCGCCAGGGCTGGCGGCGGATGACACTTCGTTTGCGGCGGCGGGGCGTTGGGCGGAGGGGTCCAATGTCCGGTTCTGGCGGGGGCGGCCCCAGGTGATCGGGGGGTGGGAGCGGTTGCACCCCGGGCGGCTGGACGGGCCCTGCCGGGGGCTTCTGGGCTGGAGCGACCTGTCGGGAGGGCTGATGCTGGCCTTTGGCGGGCCCTCGCGGCTGGAGGTCTGGCGCGGCGGGGAGCTGGCCGATGCGACGCCGCAGGGCCTGGCGCCCGGGGCGGCGGACGGCTCCGGCGGGCGGGGATACGGCACGGGCGCCTGGGGCGTCGGGGCCTGGTCGGAGCCCTCGGACGGGGAGCTGGCGCCGCGGACCTGGTCGCTGGCGGCCTGGGGCGAGACCCTGCTGGCGGCGCCGCGAGACGGGACCCTCTACCAGTGGTCGCCGGGACCGGGCGGGCGGGCGCGGCCCCTCGCGGGAGCGCCGGCGCGGATGAGCGCCATGCTGGTCTCGGCCACCGACCAGGTCTTCGCCCTGGGCTGCACCGAGGAGGTCTCGGGCCGGTTCAATCCCCTTTGCATCCGCCACGGAAGCGTGCGGCGGCTGGACCAGTGGACGACGGCGGCGGACACCACGGCGCGGGAATACGTGCTGCCGGGCGGCGGCCGGATCGTGGGCGGGCGGACCCTGGGGCCGCACCTGCTGGTCTGGACAACCCACGCCCTGTTCCTGGGGGTCTTCACCGGCAGTCCCGGCCAGCCCTGGCGGTTCGACCGGGTGGGGCAGGCCTGCGGCCTGATCGGCCCCAATGCGGCGACGGTGAGCGGGCAGACGGCCTTCTGGCTGGGGCCGGACCTGCAGGTCTGGCGCTATGCCCTGGGCGGGGCGCCAGAGTCACTGGGCTGCCCCCTGCGCACAGACCTGGCCGAGAACCTGGCGGCGGGGCAGGGGGACAAGGTGTTCGCCTCGACCCTGTCGGCCTTTTCCGAGGTGCGGTTCGACTATCCTGACCGGCGCGACGGTGCCGAGAACAGCCGTTGCCTGTTGCTGTCCCTGGCCGACGGGGCCTGGAGCCGGGGAGCGACGCCGCGGACGGCCATGATCGACGCCGGGCCCGCCGAGCATCCCGTGGCGACGGCGCCGGACGGCTCGATGTTCTGGTGCGAGCGGGGGGCGAGCGCGGACGGGGCGCCCTTCGCCTGGTTCCTGGAGAGCGCCGACCAGGTGCTGGACGAGGACCGCACGGCCCTGGTGCGCGGGGTCTGGCCGGACCTGGCCGGGCAGCAGGGGCCGGTGGTGCTGGAGGTCTCGGCCCGGCGCACGCCCCAGGGGCCCGAGCGGCGCGCACCGCCGGCCGCCCTGGCGCCGGGACAGGCGCGGACGGACCTGAGGCTGTCGGGACGGCTGTTCCGGGTGCGGCTGAGCGGCTTTTCCTCACCCACGGCGGGGCGGATCGGGAAGCTGGTCTTTGACCTTGCGCCGGCGGGGGGCCGGTGAGGGCGGAGGCTGAAGACCGGGAGGCCCTGGCCCTGGTGCTGGAGGCCCTGGCGACGGACGCCGGGCCGGCGGACCTGGCCGGGGCCCTGAGGACCGGGCGGGCGCGGATCTGGATGGGCGAGGGCGCCGTGCTGGCCACCGAGCTGGCGGACGAGCCCGAGGGGCCCTGCCTGCACGTCTGGCTGGCGGCGGGGCGGCTTGAGGCGGTGCTGGCCCTGAGGCCGGGCCTGGAGGCCTGGGCCCGGGGGGCCGGCTGCACGCGGATCACCCTGGACGGACGGAAGGGCTGGGCCCGGGTGCTGGCGCCCTTTGGCTACCGGCGGGCGGGAAACGAGATCGAGCGGAGACTGTGATGGGAAAGAAGAAGACCAAGACGAGTTCCACCGAGACGAGCCGGACGGTGACGACGCCGACCCGGCCGGACTGGGTGGACGCCCAGGCGAAGGGGCTGAACGACGCCCTGACGGACCTGGGGCGGGCGGACCCGGCGGCCTCTGTGGCGCCGCTCTCAGACCTGGAGCGGCGGGCGTCGGAGACGGCGGGCGGGCTGGGGGTCGGCGGCGGCTGGGGTTCGGGCTGGGGAAGCGGCGGGACGGACTGGGCCAACTGGGGTCGGGCGACCCCGGCGACCGGTCCGGCCCCGGCGGCGACGGCGCCTGACCTGTCCGGCGCGCGGCTGGAGGGGCGGGGCGAGGTTCCGCAGGCGGCCAGCGTGCTGGACAACCTGTCGGCCTACATGACCCCCTTCCGCGACCAGGTGCTGGCGGCGGCCATGGGCGACTACGACGCCGAGGCGGGACGCCGGCGCGCGGCCCAGGACCTGGAGATGGCGGGGCAGGGCGCCTTTGGCGGGTCGGGGGCGGCCCTGACGCGATCCCTGACCGAGGGCGAGCTGGCGCGGGGCCGCAACAGCCGGCTGGCGGGCCTGCTGGACCAGATGTTCGCGCAAGGGGCGAGCCTGTCGGCCGGGGATGCGGACCGGCGCCAGCAGGCCTCGACGGCAGCGGCCCAGCTGGGCCAGGCGCGGGAGATCGAGCAGGCCCAGCTGACCCAGGCCCGGGACATCGAGCGGGCGCGCCTGGCCCATGAGGGCGGGCTGGAGGCGGCGCGGCTGGCCCAGGCCGCCGAGGCGGGGCGGATGCAGGACGCCCTCGCCCGGGCCCAGCTGGGGCAGGAGGGCGAGCTGGCCCGCCAGCGCCTGGGCCTGGACGGGGCGGCCAGCCGCCGGGCCGACGCCGAGACCCAGGCGCGGATCGGGGCGCAGGTGCGGGCCGCCGAGCAGGCGCGGCTGTCGGCGTCCGAGCAGGCCCTGGCCCGGCGCATCGAGATGTTTTCGGGGCTTCCCCTGGGCCTGTTCCAGGGCAGCGTGACGGACAGCCAGGGCCAGAGGAACGGGACGGAGACGACCAGCGGGGCGACCCTGGGCGAGATCGCCCAGCTGGTGAACAGCCTGACCGGGTCGCCCCTGTCGCGGCTGTTCCAGAAGAAGGGACAGGCGTGATGGCGGAGACGGGAACCCTGGGCGAGGCCCAGCTCTTCGCCCTGAGGCAGATCAGCGACAACCTCGCGGCCCAGACCCGGCGGCTGGAAGGGCTGGGCGCCAAGGTGGACGACGTGCGCGAGCGGCTGGCCCGGCTGGAGGCGCAGGAGGCCGGCGTGCTGGTGGAGGCCGTGCGGCGCGAGCTGAAGTCGGCCCTGGCGCGTATCGACGCCCTGGAGGCCCAGCGCGACCGGGTGGCCGGGGCGGCGGCCTTCTGGACCTGGCTGGGGCGGCACGCGCCCTGGCTGGCGGCGGCCCTGGCGGCCTTTGGCGCGGGCCTGGTCTCGCGGGAGGCGGGACGATGAGCGGGGGCGGGCGCCCGCCGGTGGAGGTGACCTGGATCTGGCGGCGGGTCTTCACCTACCTGACCAGCCTGGCCAACGCCGGCCTGCTGGCGGCGGTGATCGCGAAGGTGAAGGACCCGCGGCACCTGGCGGCCCTGGGCCTGGCCCTGGTGGCGGCCAATGTGGTGCTGGCCACCCTCTACCTGGCCGGGGCGACCGTGACGGACTGGGCGCGGATCGCCGGGGCGGCCAGGGGGCTGCCGAAATCCGGGGAGGGCGGATCGTGATCCTCGCGAGCCTGAACGGGCTGAGGCTGGCGCTCGGCCTGGCGGCGGCCATGGTGCTGGCCCTCGCGGCGGGGCGGCTCTGGGAGGCGGGGCGACGGGCGGGGGCCGCGCCCCTGATCGCCGAGGCCGCCGCCCTGCGCGCCGAGGCGGCCCGCTCGGCCCTGGAGGCGGAGGGGGCGCGGGGCCAGCTGGCCCGGGCCGAGGCCGCCGCCCGCGCCTCCGCGCGGCTGGAAACCGAGACCCGGGCGCGGATCGACGCCCTCAACCGACTGGAGGACGCCGATGCGCCGCTGGATCCTGACCGCCTTCTTGAGCTTCGCCGGGCTGACCGGGGGCTGTGCGAGCCGCCCGGCGGCCCCGCCTGTCGCCCTGCCGCAGCTGACGCCCCCGCCGGCGGCGGAGGCGCCCTGCGAGGCCTACGTCCTGCCGCCGGACGCGACCCGGGCTGACCTTGACGAGGGCTATGTCCGCCGCGGCGCCCAGATCGCCGCCTGCGACGCCGCCCGGAGACTGGCCCTCGAGACCCTGAAGGCCGAGCACGCCCTGGAGGCGGAGACCCTCAGGCGGATGGGGCGGCGGCGGCGCTGAAGGCCGGGGCGGCGAGGTGGGCGAGGTAGTCGCGGACGTCGTCGGGCCAGGCGGCGGTCTCGCGCGAGAAGGTCGCGGGGTCGCCGGCGTAGAGGGCGCGGACGGCGGCTTCGGCGCCGGGGGCGTCTCCGGCCAGGGCCGAGAGGACGGCGCAGGCGGCGTCGGCGGCGCGGCGGCGGGCGGCTTCGGGGCTCTCCGGCGCGCGGGCGGCGGCCTCGACCAGGCGTCGAAGGGCGGCGGAGGCGCCGCCGGGCTGGGCGGACAGCCAGTCCCAGTGGCGGGGCAGGAGGGTGACCTCGCGGGCCGAGACGCCCAGGCGGGGCCGGCCGCGGCCGGCCTTGGCCGGAGTCGCGCCGGAAGGCGGCGCGAGGGGCTGGGCGGCGCCGGTCCTGTCGCTGAAGACCCGGGGCTCGACCGAGTCGCGGGTGAGGGCGGCCCAGGCGGCGGCGAGGACGGCTTCCGGCGCGCCCGAGGCGATGCGGCGGCCGTGGTGGAAGGCGGTGAAGGTGTCTTCAGTCATGGCCCGGGGATAGGCCGCGCCGGACGGAGAGTCAATAATACCCGGATAAAAAAGGTCGGAGGGGGTCAGCGGCGAGGGGGATTGACCCCCTCAGTCGGCTCCGCCGACAGCTCCCCCTTGGGGGAGCAATGGCTCTGAAATTCCTCCCCATCAGGGGGAGGTGGGCCGCGCAGCGGGTCGGAGGGGGTCTGCTGAGGGGCCGATGACCCCCTCACCGACCTTCGGTCGGAGCTCCCCCTTGGGGGAGCAATGGCTCTGTAATTCCTCCCCATCAGGGGGAGGTGGGCCGCGCAGCGGGCCGGAGGGGGTCTGCTGGGGGGCCGATGACCCCCTCACCGACCTTCGGTCGGAGCTCCCCCTTGGGGGAGCAATTGGCTGTGTAATTCCTCCCCATCAGGGGGAGGTGGGCCGCGCAGCGGGTCGGAGGGGGTCTACTGAGGGGCCGATGACCCCTTCACCGACCTTCGGTCGGAGCTCTCCCTTGGGGGAGCAATGGCTGTGTAATTCCTCCCCATCAGGGGGAGGTGGGCCGCGCAGCGGGCCGGAGGGGGTCTGCTGGGGGGCCGTCGAGATATTGCTCCGCCCCTGCGACAGGGGAGGGCCCCGGAGGGGAAGGGGAGGAACTGCGAAGGGAATGAATGGTGCCGCCGGGCAGGATTGAACTGCCGACCTCAGCCTTACCAAGGATGCGCTCTACCACTGAGCTACGGCGGCGAAAGGCGAGGCGCGGGCTATAGCCAAAGCCGCGCCGGACGGGAAGGGGAAAAACGAGGGCCGGCCGGGAGGGCCGGCTTGACCGGCGGGGGCGGGGACGGCATCCGGGGCGGGTGAAGACGCCCCCATCCCCTGAACCGACGGAGGCCGAACGGCGTGAGGCCCGGCGGGCCCAGGCCCTTCGGGTCAACCTGCGCCGTCGCAAGGCGCCGGCCCCGCCGCCGCCCGCCGATCCGGACGCGGCCGCCGATCCCCCTTGCGACTCCCGCCCGCCCGTCTAGAACCGGAGGGTGCGGCGGAGACGGATTGACGTGGCGAAGCAGCCCCCGAAGGCGAAGGCCCTGAAACTCCTGGCGCAGGACGCCGAGGACCTGGAGGTGGTGGCCGCCGCCCTGCAGGACGCCGTGCTGAAGATCGGCGACATCACCTGGGAGGCGAAGGCCCGGCGCCTGACCCTGCAGGTGAACCGCTATCGCTGGGGCGCCGAGGAGCCCGAACGGGTGCGCGCGGCGATCCAGGTGGGCTCGGTGCTGGGGGTGCAGGCCCGGCGCCTGCGGCGGGGCGCCTCCGAGGCGGTGGTCGAGATGCTGACCCTGGCCTTCGAACCGGGCGAGGCGCCGGGCGGGCGTCTGGTCTTCCGGTTCGCCGGCGACGCCGACCTGGCCGCCGAGGTGGAGTGCATCGACCTGGTGCTGGCCGACATCTCCGATCCCTGGGCGGCGAAGTCGGAACCCCGGCACGAGGACTGAGCCGACGACCGGATTTGCAGCGAGTGTGGCGCCGGCCCCATGGCCTCGCCGCCGCGCCGGGTCTAGATAGGCCCCATGCGCCGCTTCAACTTCCAGGACCCCGACTTCGACGCCCGCTTCGGCGCCTTCGCCGACGCCCGCCGGGACACGCCCGAGACGGTGGACGCCGCCGTGCGCGAGGTGCTGGAGGCGGTGCGGGCCCGTGGCCTGGAGGCGGTGCTGGACTACACCCGACGTTTCGACGGGGTGGAGCTGGACGCGGCGGGCCTGAAGGTCGGCGCCGACGAGATCGCCGAGGGCGCCGAAGCCTGCGCCCCGGAGGTGCGGGAGGCCATCGCCTTCGCCGCCCGCCGCATCGAGGCCTACCACACCCGCCAGAGGCCCGCCGACGCCCGGTTCACCGACGAGGCCGGCGTTGAGCTGGGCTGGCGCTGGACGCCGTTGGATTCCGTCGGGATCTATGTGCCCGGCGGTCGGGCGGCCTATCCCTCGACCGTGTTGATGAACGCCGTGCCGGCCCGCGCCGCCGGGGTGGGCCGGGTCGCCATGGTCACTCCGCCCGGTCGGCTGCAGCCTGCGGTGCTTGCGGCGGCCCAGGCGGCGGGGGTGAGCGAGATCTGGCGGGTGGGCGGGGCCCAGGCCGTAGCCGCCCTGGCGTATGGAGCCGGCCCCATCCGGCCCGTGGACAAGATCGTCGGGCCTGGCAACGCCTGGGTGACGGCGGCCAAGCGGCGGGTCTATGGCCAGGTGGGCATCGACGCCCTGGCCGGCCCTTCGGAGATCGTCGTGGTGGCCGACGCGGACAATGACCCCGCCTGGATCGCCGCGGACCTGCTCTCGCAGGCCGAGCATGACCCGGCGTCCCAGTCCATCCTGATCACGGATGACGTCGCCTTTGCTGACCGGGTGGTCGCCGAGGTGGAGGCCCAGCTGAAGACCCTGGCCACGGGCGAGACCGCCGGACGGTCCTGGGCCGACCACGGGGCGGTGATCCTGGCGCCGATGGACGCGGCCCCCGCCCTGGTCGACCGACTGGCGCCCGAGCACGTGGAGCTGGCCGTGGCCGATCCGGACGCCCTGTCGGCGAAGATCCGGCACGCCGGGGCCATCTTCCTGGGGCGGCACACGCCCGAGGCCCTGGGCGACTATGTGGCGGGCTCGAACCATGTCCTGCCCACCAGCCGGGCGGCGCGGTTCTCCTCGGGCCTGTCGCTCTATGATTTCCTGAAGCGCACCTCGCTGGTGAAGGCCGGCGAGGCGGGCTTCGCCGTCCTGGGTCCGCCCACCGTCGCCCTGGCCGAGGCCGAGGGCCTTCCCGCACACGCCCGCTCTGCCGCCCTGCGGCTGGGCCGGGACGGGTGACGGCGATGGTCGCCTCGGTCTAGGATCGGCGGGCAGCTTGCGAACCGGACATGGCCGAGCCTGACCGCACCCTCCAGCGCCTGCAGACCGTCGAGCTGGACCCGGAGTCCCTCGCGGCGGTCTCGCGCGACCAGGAGCAGGAGCGGAAGATCGCCATCTTCGACCTGCTGGAGCAGAACTATTTCGCTCCCGAGGGCGCGGCGGGCGGTCCCTACGACCTGAACATGGGCCTGATCGAGAACCGCCTCGTCCTGGACGTGACCGGGCCGGACTACCAGCGCCGGCACATCCTTTCTCTGTCGCCCTTCCGCGGCCTGATCCGCGACTACTTCATGATCTGCGAGAGTTATTACCAGGCCATCCGCCAGGCCACGCCATCGCAGATCGAGGCCCTCGACATGGGCCGGAGGGGCCTGCACAACGAAGCCAGCGAGCTGCTCCAGCGGCGGCTGGCGGGCAAGGTCGAGACCGACATGGACACGGCGCGCCGCCTCTTCACCCTGATCACCGCCCTGCACTGGAAGGGCTGAGAGGCCCCGCCTGCGCCTCGGCAGTCGACCTTGGCGGGCGAGTTAAGGTATAGACCCCTGCCTTCCGGCCCGGCCGCCCGCGATTCCGCGGGTCCGGCGCCGTTTTCGTCGACCCCAAGTCTGGAGCCTGCATGGCCAAGGAAGAACCCCTCGAGTTTCCGGGCACCGTCAGCGAGGTGCTGCCCAACGCCACCTTCCGCGTGAAGCTCGAGAACGATCACGAGATCATCGCCCACACCGCTGGAAAGATGCGCAAGAACCGCATCCGGGTGTCGGCCGGCGACAAGGTGCTCGTGGCCATGACCCCCTACGACCTCACCAAGGGGCGCATCACCTTCCGGGTCCGCTAGAGCGGCCATGCCGCCCCGGCTGGTCCTGGCGTCGGAGAGCCCGCGAAGGCGCGACCTCCTGGCCTCCATCGGCCTTTCGCCGGACCTCATCGCCCCCGCCGACATCGACGAGACCCCGCTGAGGGATGAAACTCCCCGACGGCTGGCCGCGCGCCTTTCGGCCGCCAAGGCCGAGGCTGTCTCCGCCCTCCATCCCGATGACTATGTCCTGGCCGCCGACACCGTGGTGTCGGTGGGACGCCGGATCCTGCCCAAGGCGGCGGACGCCGACGAGGTGGTCCAGTGCCTGAAGCTCCTGTCCGGCCGGGCGCACCGGGTCGTGACCGGGGTCAGCGTCCGCGGGCCCGGCGGCCGGCGGGGCGACCGCCTGGTGGAGACCCGCCTGAAGATGCGCCGCCTGTCCGAGGCGGACATCCGCGCCTATGCCGACAGCGGCGAAGGCGTGGGCAAGGCCGGCGGCTATGGGATCCAGGGACGGGCGGGGGCCTTCATCCTGTCGCTCAGCGGCTCCTGGCCCGCCGTGGTCGGCCTGCCGCTGCATGAGACGGAGACCCTGCTGAGGGGCCTCGGGTGGCGTAGGCCGTGAGCCAGCGCCGCGCCTACCTGGACATCGCCCCCGGAGAGGCGCGCGGCGTCGTCACCCTGGACGGGCGGCCCGAGCACCTGATCATCGTCCGCGATGATGACGACCCGAGGCAGGAGCCCGGCGCGCGGATCGCCGCCCGGGTCCGCAAGGTCGAGCCGGCCTTCGCCTCAGCCTTTGTCGACCTGGGCGAGGGCCTTGAGGGCCTGATGGACTATCCGCCCGACCGGCGGCCCGTGGAGGGCCAGATGCTGGAGGTCGAGGTGCGCGCCGCGCCACGTCCGGGCAAGCTGGCTGCCGTGCGCGGCGTCGGGCCGGCGGAGGCGCCGGTGCGGCTTCTGTCGCCGGCGCCAACCCTGGCGGACCGGCTGGCCGCCCTGGTGCGTGGCGGAGAGGTGGTGACCGGCCCGGAGGCCCGCCAGAAGGCGGATGCAGCCGAGGCCGCGGCCCTTTCGCCCCTGCACGTCCTGCCCGGCGGCGGCGTCCTGGCCATCGAGCCGACCCGCGCCCTGGTGGCGGTGGATGTCGACCTGGGGCCGCGAAAGGGACCCGATCCCAAGTCGGTCCTCCGCCAGCTGAACCTGACCGCCCTCTCCGAGACCGCGCGGCTCCTGCGCCTCAAGGGCCTGGGCGGGCTGGTGGTGATCGACCTTGCGGGGCGGGGGCATGACGGGACGGCCCTGCTGAACGCCGCCCGCGCCGCCTTCGCCGCAGACAATCCCGGCGTGGCCTTCGGGCCGGTCAGCCGGTTCGGGACCCTGGAGTTCACTGTACCCCGCCGGACCCGGGCCCTTGGCGAGGTCCTGCTGGCGTCGGGCGGCGACCCCACCGACCGGACCCTCGCCCAGAGGCTGGTGCGGGAGGCCGAGACCGCCGCCGAGGTGGAGACCGGCCGCAGGGTGCGGATCCAGGCCGCCCCGGCGCTCGCTCCCCTGGCCTGGCCCCTCGTCGACCGCCTCGCCGGGCGGATGGGCGCCCGGTTCGAATGCACGGTCGAGGCCGACTGGCCCCGGGACCGGTTTGAGATCAGCCTCCCCTGAGGGTTCCACCGTGACGACCGCCTGTCCCATCTGCAAGAAGCCCGCCGAGCCGAAGTTCCGGCCCTTCTGCTCCTCGCGCTGCGCCAATGTGGACCTTCAGCGCTGGCTGTCGGGGAGCTATGTCCTGCCGGGGGACGAACTGGACGATGAGGACCCCGGAAGGGACGCGGAAACCTAGGCCCGCCTCGCTGGACACGGCGCGGGGCCTCTTCTATAGAACCGCCTCCGACCCGCGAGGCGTCGCGCCTGGGTAGCTCAGTTGGTAGAGCAGCGGATTGAAAATCCGCGTGTCGCTGGTTCGATTCCGGCCCCAGGCACCACTTCCCTTCCCAGACGTTTTGTCAGGCCTCATCCGCCGCCAGGGCCCCGGCCCAGGCGCGCACCAGATGGTGGGCTTCGCCGGAACCAAAGACATAGCGGTCGGGCCGGACCAGTGCGGCGGAGACGCCTTCGCCGGCGAGCAGGACCGCGACCGCGGGGGCGAAATCGGCCAGGTGGGGCGAGTCCAGGGGCAGGTCGACCACATCCTCCGGCAGCCCTGCCGGCGCGGGCCCAGGCTGGCGGAAGAGCCAGGCGCCCCGGGGCAGGGCGTCATCCATCCGCCGTCCATCCTCCAGAACCGGCTGGGTGAGGGGCCAGCCGGCGGCGGGGGTTCCGGGCAGGATGCAGCCCTCGGTGATCGGGGGGTAGCCCGCCGGCCCTGCCGGGACGTTGCCGGCGGCGCGGTCGGCCAGCATGCGCCGGTCCCGCTCAGCGGCGGCCAGCGGATCGAGGATGCACACCGTGCGCCCCATCATGAGGGCCATGCCGATGATGGCCCGGACATTGGGCTCCCGCTCGGGCTGGTAGGTGTCCAGCAGGGCGTCGGGGGACTGGCCGCGCACCACCCGCCCCAGCTTCCAGGCCAGGTTGGCCGCGTCGCGCAGGCCCGAGCAGAGGCCCTGGCCGGCGAAGGGGGGCATCTGGTGGGCGGCGTCGCCGGCGAGGAGGAGCCGTTCCTGGCGCCACCGCTGGGCGACGAGGGCGTGGAAGCGATAGACCGCCGTGCGTTCGAGCCGCACGGCGCCCTCGACCTTCCAGGGCTTGAGGAGCTCGGCGACGAAGGCCGGGTCCTGGGCCTGCTCCGGCGTCTCGTCCGGGCGGAGCATGAACTCCCAGCGATGGCGGCCCTCGCCCATGAGGACGCAGGTCGTGGGCCGCGCCGGGTCGCAGATCTGGAGGTTCACTTCAGGCAGGCGGGCGGGATCGTCCACGAGGACGTCCACCACAAGCCAGGGCTCATCGAAGCCAAGGTCATCAAGGGAAAAGCCGCCCAGGCTGCGCACCGTGCTGCGGGCGCCGTCGCAGCCCACGACCCAGCCTGCGTGTACGCGGCGCGGGCCGTCGGGGGTCTCGAGGTCCGCCAGGACCCCATCCGGGGTTTCGGTGAGGGCGGCCAGGGTCCAATGGCTTCGAAGCTCGACCGGTCCCGCCGAGGCGAGCTGGCCCCGCAGGTAGCTCTCCAGCGAGGGCTGGTGGATCATCATCCCCGAGGGCCAGCCCATGCGGGTGCGGCCCATGACCGAGGGAAAAGACATCAGGACCTCGCCCTTCGCCGTCAGAAAGTCGTAGCGGCTCGAGGTGCGGGAGGTTGCGGCCACGGCGTCGGCGACGCCCAGGCCCTGCAGGAGGCGGATGACCTCGTCGTCGATGTGGGCGGCCCGGGGCAGGGGATAGAGGCCCGGCTCGCGCTCGGCGATGACCGTGCGGACGCCTTCCTTGCCCAGCAGGAGGCCGAGGGCGACCCCGACTGGCCCCCCGCCGACGACCAGGACGTCGCAACGTTCCACCGGCTCCAAGGTCAGGCCTCCGCCTCGATGCGGTTCTCGATGGCGCCGAGGCCCTGGATCTCCACCCGGACGACGTCGCCGGGCTTGAGGAACCGACGGGGGGTCATGGCCGCGCCGATCCCGCCGGGAGTGCCGGTGAAGATGACGTCGCCCGGCTCAAGGGTCATGGCCTGGGACAGGTGGGCGACCTGGTCGAAGACGTCGAAGACCAGGTGGCGGGTGTTCGAGGCCTGCCGCTCGTCGCCGTTGACGGTGCAACGGATGTCCAGGGCGTGGGGATCGACCTCGTCGCCGGTGGTGATCCAGGGTCCGAAGGGGGCGTGGGTGTCGAAGGACTTGCCCAGGCTCCACTGGGGCGTGGCGTGCTGCCAGGCCCGCTCGGTCACGTCGTTGCCGACGCAGTAGCCGAAGATGTGGGCGGCGGCGTCCTCGCGGGCGATGTGCTTGCCGCGCCGGCCGATCACCGCGACCATCTCGGCCTCGTAGTCCACCGCCTGGGAGACCCTGGGCGCCTGGACGGGATCGAAGGGCCCGTTGACCGAGGTCTGGGCCTTGGTGAACCAGACCTGGCGCTCGGGGGTCCCCATGCCGCTCTCGGAGATGTGGTCTGCGTAGTTGAGCCCGATGGCGAAGATCTTCCCTGGCCGGGGGATGGGCGCGCGGAGCCGGACCCCGGAGAGGGGGAGGCCCGAGGCGGGATCCAGTCCGGCGAGCCGAGGGGCGATTTCGGCCCAGGCCTCCAGGTGATCCATCAGCGGGCCGGCCAGGCCGGCGTCGACGATACGGTCGCCCAGGACGACGCCGATGCGTGGGCCGGAGCCCGCTTCGTAGATGGCGATCTTCATCAGCGCCCTCCCTGGGCCATCATCGGGTGAACGGCGCCCCACTGGACACCCAGGAGGTCGGCCAGGGTGGCCTTGCCGGGCGGTTCGGACGCCGTGAAGAGGTCGCCGTCGGTCCAGTGCTCGACCTCGTGGCCCCAGGGGTCCTTCCAGTAGTCGAAGACCTGGCTGCCGAGGATGTGCCGGCCGACGCCCCAGGCCGCCGTCCGGCCGTCACCCTTGAGGTGGGCGTGGCCGCGCATCAGGTCGTCGAGGCTCTCGACCTCGAAGGCGGCGTGGTTGTACCGGGGCCCGCCCGGCCCCTGGAGCAGGAAAAGGGTGTGATGGTCCGTCGGCCTGTCCCCGCGGTCGCAGCGCAGGAAGGCGCCGATGGCGAAGTCCGGGGCGGCCTCGATCTCGTCGCTGGTCAGGAGGCCGAACCGCGACTTGTACCAGGCCTCGGAGGCGCGGAAATCGCTGACCTCCAGGACGGCGTGCCCCAGACGGACCACCCGGGAGGGCCCAGCCTTCACCCGCACCCGGCTGGAAATCCGCGGGCGGGCCGCCGCCGTGTTTCGAACCGCCTCGGGGGCGGGGGGCTCTCCAGGAACCGGGGCCTGTCCGGCGACGACCTCGATGCAGAAGCCATCGGGGTCGGTGAGCCGGACCACGGATCCCCCGCCGGGCGTCGAGAGCGGCTCCACCCGGGCCCCCTCGGCCCGGGCGAGGACCTCGAGGGCCTCCGGGCTCTCGGCCCTGAGGCCCAGGGCGACGAAGCCCGCCGGGCCTTCCCCGGTCATGTGCAGGAAGGGCGCTCCACCCGTCCCCCGGCCGTAAAGGCGTCCCTGTCCGTCTCGGAAGGGGGTGAGGCCGAAACTGGCCAGGAACCGCTCCATCTCGTCGAGGTCAGGGGCGCTGAAGCGGACATGAGAGATGTCCTCGATACGGATCGTGCTCATCGGGGCGGGGTCTCCTTGGCGGCGGCTGGGCGGATTTTTTGACCATTTGGTCATTTCATGCAAGCGGGGATATCAGGGCGAGGAACAACGGAGTCGATCGAGGCCCATGTCGAGGATGTCCGGTCCGGACGACGCACGGCGCAGGCGCACGCGCCAGGCCCTGATCCGGGCGGGGGAAACCCTGCTTGCCGAACGCCCCGTGGACGCCATCGCCGTGGATGACATCGTCCGTGAGGCCGGGGTGGCCAAGGGCTCGTTCTTCAACCACTTCAGCGACAAGTCCGCCCTGGCCCTGGCGGTCGCGACGGAGGTCCGCCTGCGGATGGAGCAGAGGGTCGGCGCCGTCAACGCCGGCCTCGGCGACCCCGAGGAGAGACTGGTCCGCGGGGTCTGCGCCTTCATCCAGTACGCCCGCACCCATCCGGCTGAGGCCAGGGCCATGCTGCGGAGCCAGGACCGGCCGGCCCCGCCCGACCATCCTCTCAACGCCGGGCTCCGCGCCGACCTCGAGGCTGGACTGGAACGAGGGTCGTTCCGCGCACCCGGCCTGGACCCCGCTGTGCTGATGGTCAGCGGGGTCTGCCAGATCCTGCTGTCGTCGGTCCTCGACGGTCCGCGCAGCGCGGTCCGGGACCGGGGGCTGGTGGCGGAGACCCTGGCCCTGATGCTGGGCGGGCTGGGCCTGTCCGGCGAGGCGGCGGAGCGCCGGGCCCGTGACGCTGCGGAAGACCTGATCCGCTAGGACCCCGGAGGTCGGCCGGGGAAGGACTCAGCAGGGATTGGCGGCCCCGCCGCAGCCCGTTCCCTGGTCTCCCATCCGGCTCATCTGGTCGGCGTCCTTCCGCCGCCGCGCTTCCCAAGCCTCCGCAGTAGCGCAGACCTTCCTCCTGAAGTGCGATCCCATCTGCTGGACCTGTTCGCAGATGAGCTTCGGCTCGGCCTCCGTCGCCTGAGTGCGGGCGGGGGGCGCAGCCGAGGTCGCGGGGGGCGTCTCCTCCGGGGCTCCTGCCGGCGGCGCTCCGCCCGCCGGGGCGGCGCCCGCCAGGAGGACCAGGGCCGAGATCGCCGTGACCAAAGGGGGCGCGTGGCGGCTTCGTGTCATTTTGGTTTCCTTCCCTCGGCGCAGTCTGGTCCGGATACCCGGCGACTTCAATTCTCCTTCAGCCAGCCCCCATTGAGCGCTTCTGTCGTGGAATCGCCATCCATGCGTCGTCAATCCGCCATCCAGGCCCGCTTCCGGGCGAACAGGGCGGCCCAACCTCCCGGCAATCCGGCGGGAATGGCCCCACTGGACGCTGGGCGCGCCCCTATTCCACTTGACCGGACAAAAAGGGGTTGCCAAAGGACCCCTGCCGCAAGTCTAACTTGTCGGTAAGGTGCAGGCGGCTTCCGGGCCGGATGCGCCGCACCCGAATTCTGGACGCGATCGGGACTCCTCTGGGTCCGGGTTGATGTCAGGGGTCGGGATAGCGAAAGCGGCTCTATCGTCTTGGCGGGTGCGGCTCCGGTTTTCCGGCGCCCGGTCCCGGACAGGCGGCGGGCCATTCAATTGGGGTAGAGACGCTCTCGCGTGACGACCCTTAGGTCCTAACGTGCTAGACCAACCAGGAACTGGCGACAGATGATCGACAACAAGCTCAAGACTCCCTTCATCGCTCTCTTCGGCGCCGTGGCGCTGATGGCGAGCGCTCCGGCCTTTGCGCAGGCGCCCGCGCCCGCCGCCGAGGTCGCCGCCCCGGCCGCTGCGGCTCCCGCCGACGCCGCCGCTCCCGCTGCCGCTCCTGCTGAAGCCGCTCCGGCTCCCGAAGCCGAGCCGCCGCAAATCAAGAATGCCGGCAAGCTCACCGTCATGGGGATGTTCGCCGACTCCGACATCGTCGTGAAGGTCGTGATGCTCGGCCTGGTGGCCTGCTCGGTCATCTCCTGGTTCCTTCTGGTCACCAAGCTCATCGAGTTCAACGCGATGGAGCGCGTGGCCAACCAGTTCATCGACTCCTTCCGGGGCTCCAAGAGCTTCAGCGACGCCGGTCGCGCCGCCCTCTCGGAAGAGTTCTCCGGCAACCCGCTGGCCGACATGGCCGCTGCGGCCGTGCAGGAAGTGGAACTGTCCCGTCAGGCGGGCCTGAAGGTTTCCGGCGAACACCGGGAAACCACCCTGCACCGTGCGGAAGCCGCGGTGAGCGCCGTCCAGTCGACCCTGGGCAAGCGTCTCTCCTCCGGCATGCAGTTCCTGGCCTCGGTCGGTTCGTCCGGTCCGTTCATCGGCCTGTTCGGCACCGTCTACGGGATCATGAACTCCTTCATCGGCATCGCGAACACCAACACCACCAACCTGGCCGTCGTGGCGCCCGGCATCGCCGAGGCCCTGCTGGCGACCGGTATCGGTCTGTTCGCCGCTATCCCGGCGGTTATCTTCTACAACTACTTCCAGACCCGCATCTCGGGCTTTGGCGGCCGCACGGAGTCCTTCGTCGCTGAGCTGATGAACAGCATCTCGCGGCAGCTCGACAAGGGGGCCTGATCCAGATGGGAGCCAAACTCTCAGGTTCTGGGGGTGGCAAGTACGCGGTCGAGGCGAACAGCGAGATCAATGTGACGCCCTTCGTGGACGTCATGCTGGTTCTCCTGATCATCTTCATGGTGGCGGCCCCTATGGCGGCCGTTAACGTGAAGATCGCCTTGCCGAACGCGGTTGCGAAACCGTCCACCAACCCACCGAAGCCGGTGTACATCTCGATCCAGCCGTCGGGTCGCCTTTATATCGGCGACTTCAACACCGACCTGGCTGAGCTCGGGGACACCCTTCGCACCCAACTGGGCAGCAAGCGCAGCCCGGAGAAGGAGCGGATCTACATTCGTGCGGACAAGGACGTGCTGTATGGCGATTTCATGGGCGTGATGAACACGCTCCAGGACAATGGCTTCTACAGTGTGGCCCTCGTCGGCGAAGACAAGAAGGACTGAGGGGTGGAGCATGGCTGAAGACATCATCCAACCCGTTCATAACCCCTTCGACGTCCCGCCTCCGAAGCGCGGCAAGGGTTTCCTGATCGCCTTCCTCGTCGCTCTCCTGCTGCACGTCGTCATCGGCGTCGTGCTGTGGAAGCAGCGGTTCGAGCTCAAGATCAAGGAGTACTCGGACGACGTGACGGACGTGGAGATCATCAAGCCGATGGCTCCGCCTCCGCCCCCGCCGCCGAACACGCCGCCGCCGCCGCCGCCCAAGCTGCAGCCGCGTCCGCCTGTTGCGGTGCCGAACGCTCCGACGATCCCGCCCCTGCCGGTTCCCCCGGTGGAGAAGCGGATCGAGGATCCGAGGCCCCCGGCGCCGGCCCCCGAGCCGCCGCGTCCGTCGGTGATCACCAACCCCGACTGGGCCCGCAAGCCCTCGGGTGAGGACATCGCCCGCTACTACCCCGACCGCGCCCAGCGGATGGAGGTGGAAGGCCGCGTCACCCTGAGCTGCAAGGTCACCGCCAAGGGGCTGCTGGAAGGCTGCTCCGTGGTGTCGGAAGACCCTGCGGACCAGGACTTCGGTTCGGCCGCGCTGCGGATGACCAGGCTCTTCAAGATGCGCCCCCAGACCAAGGATGGCGCACCTGTTGAAGGCGGTACGGTCCGGATCCCGCTGAGGTTCCAGCTCCCCAAGGGCTGAGACCAGACGGGTCTGAATGGAATTGGCCCCGGGGTTCGCCCCGGGGCTTTTTCTTTGCCGGGTCAGCCGCCGCTTGATCGCCGCCGCCGTCCCGCCTAGAAGCTAGCCTCCGCGATGCGCCGCCTTAGCTCAGTTGGTTAGAGCGCTAGATTGTGGCTCTAGAGGTCCCCCGTTCGAACCGGGGAGGCGGTACCATCGCGGATTTCCTGGCTGGCCGGCGGGGCTGGCTCCTTTCCGGCAAGGCCATGACCGAGGAACCTCCCAAGCGCAGGACCCTGAGCCTCAAGCCAGGCGTTGAGGTCACACGGCCCCTGGGTCCCCAGCCGCTTGAGCCGCTCCGTTCGGATAGGCCCGCCCGTCCCCCGCGCCCGCCGCGGCCCTTCCGCGAGGCCAAGCCCGTCGAGCGGCCGTCTCATGGATGGAAGTGCAAGCCCTGCGGCGCCTTCTTCGATCCGCCAGCCGAGGGGCCGGATGACGAGGTGGTCAGATGCCCGGGCTGCAACGCCCGGATCGGGATCGCCGGCGACTTCCGCCAGACCCCGCCCCCGGCCCGCCTGCGCGCCCGGCCCATGCGCCACTGAGGCGCTTCGGATCCCGGCGGTCACCCGCCGTTCCCCCTTGCCGCTTCCAGTTCCTCCCCCAAGAGGCCTGTCGTCGGCTCCACGATGTGGATGCGCTCAAGGTGGATCCGTCCTAGTCTGGCGCTCCAGAGAGCCGCCGAGGTCCCCCATGCCCCTCCGTCGACAGCCTTCGGTCCTGACGACCCTCAAGGCGACGTCCCACCCCTACATGACCGGAGCCTGGACGCCGCTCCATGAGGAGGTGGATCTTCCTGACCCCGAGGTCCTGGAAGGGCGCATCCCGGACGACATCGAGGGCGTCTACCTCCGAAACACCGAGAACCCGGTCCACGAGCCCCTGGGGCGCTACCACCCCTTTGACGGGGACGGGATGATCCACCGGATGGTCTTCCAGGGCGGCCGGGCCAGCTACGCCAACCGTTTCATCCGCACGCGGGGCTTCCGGGCGGAGCAGGAGGCGGGCGGCTCGCTCTGGGGCGGCCTTGCCGATCCGGTCCAGCTGGCGAAGCGTCCGGGCTTCGGCGCCCACGGCGCCCTGAAGGACTCGTCCTCGACCGACATCGTCGTCCACGCCGGGACCGCACTGTCGACCTTCTACCAGTGCGGCGAGGGCTATCGGCTGGACCCGGTGACCCTGGACACCCTGGGAGTGGAGGGTTGGACGCCCATCGACGGCATCTCGGCCCATCCCAAGGTGGACGAGCACACGGGCGAGCTGATGTTCTTCAACTATTCGAAGCACGCCCCCTACCTGCACTACGGCCTGGTGGGGCCGGATAACCGCCTGAAGGTGCTCCAGCCCATCGACCTGCCTGGCCCGCGCCTGCCGCACGACATGGCCTTCACCGAACGCTTCGTGATCCTGAACGACCTGCCAGTCTTCTGGGATGCAGACCTCCTGGCCCGCGACATCCACGCCGTGCGCCTGCACGAGGGCCTGCCGAGCCGCTTCGCCATCCTGCCCCGCGAGGGGGGCGAGCCCCGCTGGTTCGAGGCCGCCCCGACCTATGTCCTGCACTGGCTCAACGCCTACGAGGACGGCGACGAGGTGGTCCTGGACGGCTACTTCCAGGACGAGCCCATGCCCCCGCCGAGGGCCGACGCGCCTCCCGGCTTCGGTCACATGATGGCCTACCTGGACGAGATGAGCTTCCGGCCTCACATGCACCGATGGCGCTTCAACCTGCGCGACGGATCGACCCGCGAGGAGAGGCTGGACCCGCGGATCATGGAGTTCGGCATGATCAACGGCCGCTACGCCGGCCGCCGCCACCGCTACGCCTACTCGACCCTGCCGGAGCCGGGCTGGTTCCTGTTCAACGGCTTCGTGAAGTCAGACCTCGAGACCGGTGCGTCCTGGGAGTACCGCCTGCCCCCGGGCGTCTTCGCCAGCGAGGCGCCCTTCGCCCCCCGGCGAAACGCGACCGCCGAGGACGACGGCTACCTGGTCAGCTTCCTCATCGACGAGAACCGGCAGGCTTCGGAGTGCGTCCTCATCGACGCCCAACGCATCGAGGAAGGCCCCGTCTGCCGGATCGCCCTGCCGCACAAGATCTCCAGTGGGACCCACGCCGTCTGGGCGGGGCCGGAGATGATCCCCGGCTTCAGCTCCCGCGCTTCGGCGGCATGGGAATGAAGCCCGAGGTCCGCGCCACGTAGGCCTCGTAGCCGGGCTTCTTGCGGCGCATCGGGCCCTCGGTGGTGGGCACGCCGCTCCAGCGGGTGAGCAGGAAGGTCAGGAGGATCGGGCCGACGATGGACAGGGCGCCCAGCAGCCCCGTCTCGGCGGCCACCAGGTACATGCCCCACCAGGCGCAGGCGTCGCCGAAATAGTTGGGGTGGCGGGTGTAGCGCCACAGGCCGGTGTCCAGCACCTTGCCGGCGTTCTCCGGATTGGCCTTGAAGCGCTCCAGCTGAGCGTCTCCGATGGTCTCGAACAGGATGCCGACCACCGCCACCAGGACGCCGGCCCAGGCCAGCGGGCCAAGGGCCGCCGGGGCGGACAGCTGGCCGAGCTGGATGGGCAGGCAGACGATGAACTGCAGGACGGCCTGGAGGGAAAAGACGTAGATCAGGCTGGCCTTGGCGAAGCTCCAGCCCTTCTTCTCCTTGGCGTCCGCCATCATGCGGGAGTAACGCCGGTCCGCGCCTTCCCGGCGCCAGCGACGGATCAGGTGGTAACCCAGCCTCAGTCCCCAGGCGGCGCAGAGCAGGGTCAGGACCAGGGCGTGGTCGCCGCCTTGCGACTGGAGGTAGGTGGTCACGGCGATCAGCACCATGCCGGCGCCCCACCAGCTGTCGATGAAGCTGGGATCCTGCTTGGCGACCGCGTAGCGCCATAGCCCCAGGAAGACGACCGCCGAAACGGCCGCGTTCACCGCCAGAACCGAAAGGATTTCCATCCCCGCCTCCCGAAGCTGAGTTCAGGGAGTCAGGTGAGGGGGCCGGCGGCGGTCTGTCAATGCGTGGCCGGGGCCCTGGCCAGGGCCTCACGGACCCACCGGCTGATTCCTGCGGCGTCCGAGGCTCCGGCCCGGCGCGCGATCTCCCGCCCATCCCGCCACAGGATCAGGGCCGGAATGCCCGACACCCGAAGGGTCGCGGCGGCCTCGGGGTGGGCCTCGGCGTCCAGCTTGAGCAGCCGCACGCCGGGCTCCAGCTGGGCGGCCGCGGCCTCGAATTGCGGCGCCATGGTCCGGCAGGGACCGCACCAGGGCGCCCAGACATCCACCAGCACGGCTGCGCCGAGATTCCCGTTGCGGTGCCGGTCCAGGCCGGGACCGTCGACCTCCACCGGCTGGCCTGTGAAAAGGTGCGCCCGGCACTTCCCGCAGCGGGCGTCACGCGGATCCCGGCCCTCGGGGGTCCGGTTGGCGGCGCGGCAGGCGGGGCAGACGATCTGGCGCATGGGGCGTTCCTTTGCTGCGCAGCCCTTCATATGGCGCGGCCCCGGGGGCGACGGAAGGGGCTGGGAGGCCCGCCGGGGGCATGCTACCGGCGAGGCAGCGGAGCGGGGTTCCGGCCGGCTCCGGGAGGAAGTCCATGTCCCAGAACCTCTACAGCCTCCTGTCCTCGCGGTTTCCCGCCGACATGTCGCGTGACGCCTTCCGGTCGCCGGGAGGCGTTCGGCTGTCCTACGCTGAGTTCGAGGCCGATACGGCCCGGACCGCCGCCGCCCTGCGCGCCGCGCGCGTCCAGCCCGGTGATCGGGTCGCCATGCAGGTGGAGAAGTCCATAGAGGCCGTCGTCATCTACCTGGCGACCCTGCGGATCGGCGCGGTCTTCCTGCCGCTGAACGCGGCCTACACCCCGTCTGAGGTCCAGTACTTCCTCGACGACGCCGAGCCGGCCATCTTCATCCAGGATGCCCAGGGCTTCGTGGCCGGGGCCCGGGACCTGGCGCCCGATCCCTGGATCGAGCCCCGGGGCGCCGACGACCTGGCGTCGATCATCTACACCAGCGGCACCACCGGCCGGTCCAAGGGGGCCATGCTGACCCACGGGGCCCTGGCGGCCAACGCCCTGGCCCTGCATGACGCCTGGGGCTTCACGCCCGACGACGTCCTGCTGCACGCCCTGCCCATCTTCCACGTGCACGGCCTGTTCGTGGCCCTGCACTGCGCCTTCCTGTCGGGCTGCCCCATGGTCTGGCTCAACCGCTTCGAAGAGGCGGCGGTGCTGGAGGCCCTTTCCGGGGCCACCGTGATGATGGGCGTACCCACCTTCTACACCCGCCTGTTGGCGCACCCCGGCCTGACCCGGGAGGCGACGGCCCACATGCGCCTCTTCATCAGCGGGTCGGCCCCCCTTCTGGAGAGCGCCTTCGAGGCCTTCGAGGCCCGCACCGGCCACCGGATCCTGGAACGCTACGGCATGAGCGAGGCGGTGATCATCACCACCAACCCGCTGGAGGGCGAGCGCAAGCCGGGTTCGGTGGGCTTTCCCCTGCCAGGGGTCGACCTGCGCATCGGGGGCGGGGAGGAGACCGGGGTCATCGAGATCCGCGGCCCCAGCGTCTTTTCCGGTTACTGGCGCATGCCGGAGAAGACCGCCGAGGAGTTCACGGCGGATGGCTTCTTCATCACCGGCGATGTCGGGCGACGGGACCCGGACGGCCGGCTCTGGATCTCCGGCCGGGCCAAGGACCTCATCATCTCGGGCGGCTACAACGTCTATCCCAAGGAGGTCGAGCTGGTCCTCGACGAGCAGCCGGGCGTCCGCGAGAGCGCCGTCATCGGCGTTCCCCATCCCGACTTCGGCGAGGGCGTGGTGGCCGTGGTGGAGGGGCAGGGGGACGAGGCGGCCCTGGTTTCGGCCCTCCGCAGTCGCCTCGCCGGCTACAAGACCCCCAAGCGCGTGGTCTTCGTGGACTCCCTGCCCAGGAACGCCATGGGAAAGATTCAGAAGGCCCTCCTTCGCCAGACCTACGCCCAGATCTTCAGCTGATCACAAGCCGGTGAGGCTGGATTGACCCCCGCAGGCGTCTGTGGACTTACTGGTTAAGGGTTGTTCACTTTTCAGGGGCGGGCGCATTGGGCGCGGATATTCTCGTTCTGATTGTCCAGGTCGTCGGCGGGATTGTCGGCGGCTGCATGGTGTCCAACCTGCTGCGCTCGGTCGACACGGGCCCGTTCGGCAACGCCGTGCTCGGCGCCCTGGGCGGCGTCTCCGGCGCAGGGCTGGTGGCCGCGCTTTCGCCCGGGCTCTCCACCCTTCCCGGCCTGTCGGGAATGCTCCTGGCGGGGATGCTCGCCGGCGGCCTTTCCTCCACCCTGGGCGGCCTTGCCGTCAGGGCCCTTCGCCGCCGCGCCTGAGGCGGCCTCTCAGTCCTTGCCGTAACTCACCGCCATGCCGGCGCGGACATCCTGCTGCACGCCATACTGCGGGAAGGGATAGCGGAAGCCGTTGCGGGCCAGGGCCTTCATGCCGGCCAGGGCCTTGACCAGGTATTCCGGCGGGGCCGCCATCAGCATCTCGTCGTCCAGAACGCCGCCGTAACGGCGCTCGGCGAAGCAGGGAATGGACAGGCTGGGCGTGCGGGTGGTCAGGGCCCGGCCCCAGGAGTCTGCACAGGCGGACTCGCCCACCACGCCCCAGTCGAAGCGCTTGTAGCCCGACCACTGCAGGCCGTTGATGAAGTACATCATGGCCCCCGGCGTGGCGTAGAAGAGGGCGATGTCCGGGACGCCCAGGCGTCCGCTGGCCAGGGGGGAGACGGCCAGGGCCTCGAACCGGCCGTCCGGGACGCAGTGCATGGCCGCCTGATGCGCCGCGGCGCCAGCCTCGTCCTCGAACCAGACCCCCTGCATGTGACGCCCTGAGCGCCAGTCGTCGGTCTTGGCGCCGCCCAGGCCCACGACGGCGCGGCACTGGGCGCCGACCAGGTCGTCCGAGGTCACGCCCACCGTCCATCCCAGGCGCGAGGCCTGTCCCACCACCTGGTCCAGGGTATGGACCGCGCTGGGGCGGCGGATGCGCGGAATGGCCTCCATGTCCTCGCGCCGCTCGAACATCTTCATGGCGAAGGGGATGGAGCGCAGGCGGAGGGCCTGTTCCAGCTCGGCCGACAGGGCGGCCCAGTTCGTGTCCGGCGGAAGGGTCCCGGGGGGCGAGGATTCCGGCGCTTGTGTCATGTCAGGGGCTCCTCCCAGTGTTGGCCCCATCCTTCACCCGGAGCCGGAAAGAGGGAAGGGGAAAGCCGGGGGTCCGGTCCGGCCTCAGGGATTGTCCCGGGATTGCCCCTGCAAGCCGGCGCGGCCTAGGGTCAATCCGTCGCGGGGCTAGGCGGCCGCCTTCGCCCTCGGGAGCCCGGACATGAAGCCGAACCGCCTTCTCGCCGTCGTCGCCCTTGTTCTCGGGCTCGCGGGACCCGTCCGGGCGGCGGCGCCCGAAGGCCTGGTCCTCACGGCCGGCGATCGTTCGGCCCTGGTCGGGGCCTTCGGACGCGCGGGCCTGGCGCCGCCCGCCGCTGATACCGGAGACGCCGCCCTCTGGAACGCCGTCGAGCGGCTGGCCCGGGTTGAGTTGGGGCAGTCCCTGCGGCCTTCCGAAATCGATCCGCTCTGGGATCTTGCAGCCCCGTCCCGCAGGGTGGAGGCGGAAATGCTCCAGGCGCATGCCCAGGGCCGGCTGGCGGCCTGGGCGGGGTCGATCTCGCCGGACGCGCCGGCCTATCTGGCCCTCGCCAGGGCCCGGCTCCGGTACGCAGCCATCGCCGCCGAGGGCGGCTGGCCCGCCCTGTCCGCCAACCTTCGTCTCAGGCCGGGAGACTCCGGCGAGGGGGTCGAGGCCCTGCGTCGGCGGCTCGCGGCAGAGGGCGATGCGCCGCAGGATCCGCCCCGCCCGGACCGCTTTGACGCCCCCCTGCGAAAGGCCCTCGCCGGTTGGCAGGCCCGGAACGGCCTTGACGACGACGGGGTGCTTGGGCCCGCGACCCTCCGCCGGCTGAATGTCCCGGTCCAGGATCGGCTGGGGCGGATCGAGGCCAACATGGAGCGCTGGCGCTGGATGCCCCGCGCCCTTCCCGCCGACAGGCTCGAGATCGATACGGGCGGCGCCGTCGGCGCGCTCTACCGGGACGGCCGAGTGGTCCACGCCTTCCGGGTGATCCCCGGCGCAGTGAAGGACCCCACCCCGATCTTCCAGTCCCGCCTGAACGCCGTCGTCCTCAATCCGCCCTGGAACGTGCCCGACCGAATCGCCCGGGAGGAACTCCTGCCCCGGGCCGCCCGCGACCCGGACTATCTCGCCCGCAATGGCTTCATCCAGACCGGCGGACGGCTGCAGCAGAAGCCGGGCCCCAAGAGCGCCCTCGGCCGGGTCAAGTTCGACCTGGTCAGCCCCTTTGGCGTCTACCTGCACGATACCCCCGGGCGCGACGCCTTCCAGAGGGCCGAGCGTCACCTCAGCCACGGGTGCATGCGGGTGGAATCCCCCCTGGTCCTGGCGGACCTGCTGCTGGCCCCCCAGGGCCGGGGCGGAAGCCGGATGCAGTCTGACCTGGCGGCTGGTGCGACCCTGCGCGTCGCACTGGTCCGGCAGGAGCCCCTTTTCGTCGTGCACTGGACGGTGAAGACGGAGCCCGATGGCCGGGCCGGTTTCCTCGACGATGTCTATGGCTGGGACGCCCGGTTGGCGACGGAGCTTGCGCGAATGTGATCGACTCCCGGCTTGCCAGGGCGGCCGGCGACGGGCAGAGAGCGCCCCGGGGCTTACGAGGAGACTGGCGCATGCTTGATCGCCGCCGCGTCCTGGCCGCTGGCCTCGGACTGGCCGTCCCGGCCCTGGGCGCTTCCGCCGCCGCCGCTTCGGCGCCCCGCAGCCTCTCAGTCCTGAACCTGCATACCGGCGAGAAGCTGGCCGCCACCTATTTCGAGGGCGGCCGATACCTGCCCGACGCCCTGGCGGCCCTGGACCGGGTGCTGAGGGATCATCGCACCGGGGAGGTGCATCCGATCGCGCCGGGCCTGATCGACCTCGTCGCTGATCTTGCCGGCCAGTTCGGGCGTCCGGACGCCGTCCAGATCATTTCCGGCTACCGCTCCCCTGCCTCGAACGCGGCCCTCCATGCCCGCTCAAGCGGCGTGGCGACACGGAGCCTCCACATGCAGGGCATGGCCATGGACATCCGCGTTCCCGGCGCCCCGCTCGAGCGCCTGCGTAATGCGGCCCTCGCCCTGCGCCGTGGGGGCGTTGGCTACTATCCCGCCTCGAATTTTGTTCATGTGGATGTCGGAAAAGTGAGGCAATGGTAATTTCCTAACCTGAGGGAGATTGACCCATGGACATCAACGACATCATCGCCGGCGTCAGCCAGAACCCCGCCCTCGCCGAGACCATCGGCAAGCTGGGCATCGATCCTGCCATGGCCCAGACGGCCCTCAGCGGCGTGCTGGGCCAGCTCTCCCAGGGTGGAGACATCACCCAGATCGCTTCCGGCGTGGCGGAGTCCGCCGGCCTGGACGTCTCGCAGGTGATGGCCCTCCTGCCGGGCCTGGTTTCCGCGCTGCAGGGCCATGCGGGCGGTGCTGGCGGCGACCTGATCAACAGCCTGCTCGGCCAGCTCCAGGGCGGTCAGTTCGGCGACGTTCTCGCCATGCTCGACACGAACAAGGACGGCAGCGTGGTGGATGACGCCCTGAACCTCGTGAAGGGCCTCTTCAGCCGCAATGCCTGAATGGTCGCCCGCCTGACCGGGTCAGGCGGGCCTCCAGGCGGGCCGGTGGGGGTCGCCTGAGTTGCCGAAGCCCCCCCGTCAGCTTCGCTGACAGCTCCCCCCTTTGTGGGGGGAGCCGCCGGGGTACTCATTCCGCACCCATGGAAGAGACGGACGCCTTCAATCCGTGGCGTCAAAAACGGACGTAACGCGGGGGTTGCGGTGAAAGAGAACATCTTGCGAACTCAGAACAAAAGGGGTACCCCTTTCGTCATCGGCGGCAGGCGCCGACGGGCGGCCCCGGGCCGCGGAATCATGGGATAAGGACCCCGGATCATGACCAATCAGGCGGCGTTGAGGCTCGTGGTGAAAGAAGACGGTGAGAAGCAGCGGGCCCTAGAGGCGGCGCTGACCCAGATTGACCGGGCCTTCGGCAAGGGCGCCGTCATGAAGCTTGGCGACAAGGCGGCCATGGAGGTCGAGGCGGTGTCCACGGGCTCCCTCGGCCTGGACATCGCCCTCGGGATCGGCGGCCTGCCCAAGGGGCGGATCATCGAGATCTACGGGCCGGAAAGCTCGGGCAAGACCACCCTGGCCCTGCACGTGGTGGCCGAGGTCCAGAAGGCCGGCGGCGCCGCCGCCTTCATCGACGCCGAGCACGCCCTCGACCCGGCCTACGCCCGCAAGCTGGGCGTCAACCTGGACGAACTCCTTGTCGCCCAGCCCGACACGGGCGAGCAGGCCCTCGAGATCACCGACACCCTGGTGCGCTCCAACGCCATCGACGTGATCGTGATCGACTCGGTGGCGGCCCTGACGCCCCGGGCCGAGATCGAGGGCGAGATGGGCGACTCCCTGCCTGGCCTCCAGGCCCGCCTGATGAGCCAGGCCCTGCGCAAGCTCACGGCTTCGGTCTCCAAGGCCAAGACCATGATCATCTTCATCAACCAGATCCGGATGAAGATCGGCGTCATGTACGGCTCGCCCGAGACCACCACGGGCGGCAACGCCCTGAAGTTCTACGCCTCGGTTCGCCTCGACATCCGCCGCACCGGCTCCGTCAAGGCCCGGGACGAGATCATCGGCAACAATGTCCGCGTGAAGGTGGTCAAGAACAAGGTCGCACCCCCGTTCCGCGAGGTCGAGTTCGACATCATGTACGGCGAGGGCATTTCCAAGCTGGGCGAGATCATCGACCTGGGCGTCAAGGCCGGGGTGATCGAGAAGTCCGGCTCCTGGTTCTCCTGGAACAGCCAGCGCATCGGCCAGGGCCGGGACAATGTCCGCGAGTTCCTGCGGGCCAACCCGGACATCGCCGGCCAGATCGAGGCCCAGGTCCGCGGCGCTCGCGAGGTGATCGAGGAAGAACTCCTGGTCGGCCCCACCGCCGAGGACGACGCGGGCTGATCCCCCTGAAGGGTGTGGGACCCGGGCCTCAGCGCCGGGGTCCCGGACCCGAGGGGCGGCGGCGTGCGGCCTTGATCTTGGCGGCGCCGTTCAACTCCCGTAAACCCTCTGGCTTCCGCGGTGCAGCAAGGGTCCGGCCCTCGGGTCCTTGACCACCGCTCCGACAGTCCAGAAGCCGCGCCATGCCCAGTCTGAATGATATCCGCTCGACCTTCCTGAGCTACTTCCAGGCGAACAACCACCAGGTCATCCCCTCGGCGCCCCTCGTGCCGCAGAACGACCCGACCCTTTTGTTCGTCAACGCCGGCATGGTGCCCTTCAAGAACTACTTCACAGGCGCCGAGACCCCGCCCACCCTGCGCGCGGCCTCGTCCCAGAAGTCGGTCCGGGCCGGCGGCAAGCACAATGACCTGGACAACGTCGGCTACACGGCCCGCCACCACACCTTCTTCGAGATGCTGGGGAACTTCTCCTTCGGCGACTATTTCAAGGAAGGCGCCATCGAGCTGGCCTGGGGGCTCCTGACCCGCAACTTCGGCATCCCGCCCGAGAAGCTCTGCGTCACGGTCTATCACACCGACGACGAGGCGGCCGACCTGTGGAAGCGTATTGCAGGCCTGCCGGACCACAGGATCATCCGCATCGCCACCAACGACACCTTCTGGTCGATGGGCGACACCGGTCCCTGTGGTCCGTGCTCCGAGATCTTCTACGACCACGGCGAGCACATCTGGGGCGGCCCGCCCGGGAGCCCCGAGGAGGATGGCGACCGGTTCGTGGAGATCTGGAACCTGGTCTTCATGCAGTTCGAGCAGCTGGCTGACGGGACCCGTCGCCCCCTGCCCAAGCCCCAGATCGACACCGGCATGGGCCTGGAACGCATCACCGCCGTCCTGCAGGGCGTGCACGACAACTATGACACCGACCTCTTCCGCACCCTGATCTCGGCCTCCCAGGGGCTGGTGGGTCCGGGCGGGGAGGCGGCCTCCCACCGGGTCATCGCCGACCACCTCCGCTCGTCCAGCTTCCTGATCGCCGACGGCGTCTCGCCCTCCAACGAGGGCCGAGGCTATGTCCTGCGCCGCATCATGCGCCGGGCCATGCGCCACGCCCATCTGCTGGGCGCCCAGGAGCCCCTGATGCACCGGCTGGCGCCGACCCTGGTGACCGAGATGGGCGAGGCCTATCCCGAGCTCCGCCGCGCCGAGCCCATGATCGTCGAGACCCTGCGCCAGGAGGAGGAGCGCTTCCGTCGCACCCTCGGCCGCGGCATGGCCCTCCTGGAGGAGGCGTCGACCGGCCTGGGCGAGGGCGACCGCCTGCCGGGCGAGGTGGCCTTCCGTCTTTACGACACCTATGGCTTCCCCCTCGACCTGACCCAGGACGCCCTGCGCGCCCGGGGCGTGGCCGTGGACCTGGACGGGTTCCAGGACGCCATGCGCCGCCAGCGGGAGATGGCCCGCGAGGCCTGGACGGGCTCGGGCCAGGCGGCCGCCGCCGCCGAGTGGTTCGGCATCCGCGAGCGCCTCGGCGCCACCGAGTTCCTGGGCTACGACCGCACCGAGGCCGAGGGCGAGCTGGTCAGCCTGGTGAAGGGGGGCGGCGAGGCGGGGTCCGCCGGCGCCGGCGAGACGGTCTTCGCCCTGTTCGACTGCACCCCGTTCTACGCCGAGAGCGGCGGCCAGGCGGGGGATGTCGGCCTGGCCTCCTGGCTGGGCGGACGCGGCAAGGTGCTCGACACCCAGAAGCAGGCGGGCGACCTTTTCGTCCATGAAATCGAGGTCCTGGAGGGTGAGCTTCAGGTGGGTTCCCGCGTCCTGCTGGCGGTGGACGCCGACCTGCGCCGGACCACCCGGGCCAATCACTCCGCGGCCCACCTCCTGCATTCGGCCCTTCGCCGGGTCCTCGGCCCCCACGTGGCCCAGAAGGGCCAGATGGTGGACGGTGAGCGGGTACGCTTCGACTTCAGCCACGGCGGTCCGGTGACCGCCGCCGAGATCGAGGCCATTGAGGCCGAGGTCAACGCCGTCATCCGCCAGAACCACTCGGCGCGGACCGCGGAAATGGCCCCTGACGAGGCCATCGCCGCCGGCGCCGTGGCCCTTTTCGGCGAGAAGTACGGCGAGTCCGTCCGGGTCCTGACCCTGGGCGAGGCCCTGGAGGGCGAGGGCGCCTATTCCGTCGAGCTCTGCGGCGGGACCCATGTGGACCGCACTGGCGACATCGCCCTCTTCAAGATCGTCTCCGAAGGCGGCGTGGCGGCGGGCGTCCGGCGGATCGAGGGCCTGACCGGCGAGGCGGCGCGGCGCTGGTTGATCGACCAGGCCTCGGTGGCGCGCAGCCTTTCCGAACAGTTCCGTACGCCGGTCTCCGAGGTCCTGGCCCGGGTCGAGGCGCTGGAATCCCAGCGCCGCAAGCTTGAGAAGGACCTGGCCGACGCCCGGCGCCAGCTCGCCATGGGCGGTGGCGGCGGTTCGGCTGCAGGCGGCGGCGTCGAGGACATCGGCGGCGTGAAGCTCCTGGCCCGCGTCATGGACGGGGTGGGGGGCAAGGACCTCCGGCCCATCGCCGAGGAGTTCAAGAAGCAGCTGCCCGACGGCGTCATCGCCCTGGTGGGAACCGCCGACGGCAAGGCGGCGGTCACCGTCGCCGTCACCGGCGCCGCGGCCCAGAGCCTCAGTGCGGTGGACCTGGCCAAGGCCGCCGTCCTGGCCCTCGGCGGGCAGGGGGCGGGCGGCCGTCCGGACTTCGCCCAGGGCGGCGCCCCCGAGGCGGCCCGGGCCGAAGAGGGCCTGGCGGCCATCCGGGCGCTTCTGCAGGGCTGAGGCGGCGCAGCGGGCCTTGCCTCGGGCGCCGTCCGGGGCGAGGGTTCAGGCATAGCTTGAACCATAAAAGGTCCGGGAGGCCGCCCATGTCTTCGCCTGTCATCAATCCCAACGGAACCCTCAAGGGCAAGGTCGCCGTCGTGACCGGCGCCAGCCGGGGCATCGGCGAAGCGATCTGCGCCCGTCTGGCCATGGAGGGCGCCCGGGTCGTGGCCTCGGCGCGCACGGCGGAGTCCGGCGAGAGCCGCCTGCCCGGCACCCTGCACGACACGGTGGACCGCCTGCGCCGGGCCGGCGCCGACGCCGCCTTCATCAAGGCCGATCTCGCCCTTGCCGCCGACCGTGAGCGCCTGATCGATGAGACCGAGGCCCTGTTCGGGCCGGTCGACATCCTCGTCAACAACGCCGCCATCACCTACTTCATGCCGGTCGTCGACTTTACCGAGAAGCGCTTCAAGCTGATGATGGAGGTGCAGGTCTACGCCCCCTTCCACCTGTCGCAGCTCGTCCTGCCGTCGATGATCGAGCGCGGCTCGGGCTCCATCGTGAACATCTCCTCGCCGGCGGGTATCCACCCCAAGCCGCCCTATCGCGGCGGTCGCGGCGGCACGGTCTACGGCCTGTGCAAGGCGGCGCTGGAGCGGTTCACCACGGGCCTCGCGTCCGAGGTCCAGGCGAACGGGATCGCCGTCAACGTGGTCTCGCCGGGCCTCGTGGACACCCCCGGGGTTGCTGTCCACGGCCTGATCAACGAGCAGTCGAAGGACCGGGTCCAGCCCATCGAGTACATCGCCGAGGCGGTCTACCAGCTGGCCAAGGCCGATCCCGCCACCATGACCGGCCGGGTGGACTATGCCGAGCCCCTGCTCAAGGAGCTGGGCCTGGAGCCTTCCGCCCTCATCTGACGCTGGCAAGGCGCCCGGGGCCTTGCCATGTTCCGGGAACGCCCTTCTTGATCGCCCTCCTGGAGGAGTGCGCAATGAAGCTTGCAGCAGGACTGGCGGCCCTGGCCCTGAGCGCCAGCGCGGCGACCGCGGCGGACCTGACCCTGGACCGCGTCTATGCGGCTCCCGACCTGACCGGCCCCAGGGCCCGGGGCGTGGCCCTGTCGCCCGACGGGACCCTGGTCACCTATCTCCGCGCCCGGCCCGACAATCCGCGGGTCACCGACCTCTGGGCGGCCGATGTCGCCGGCGGCGCACCCCGGCGGCTGATCGACGCCGCGGCCCTCATTCCGACCGGACGCGATCTCTCCGAGGCCGAGAAGAGCCGCCGTGAGCGCCAGGGCGTCCAGACCTCGGGCGTGGTGGCCTATGACTGGGACGACGAGGGCCGGTTCATCCTTGCGCCGGTCGAGGGCGACCTCTGGCTCTGGACCCGGGCCGACGGGTCCGTGCGCCGGCTGACCGAGACCCCGGAGGACGAGATCGACGCCCGCGTGTCCCCGAAGGGCGGCTTCGTCTCCTTCGTCCGCGGCGACAACCTGTGGATCGCCCCGGCAGGGGGAGGGGAGGCCCGCGCCCTGACCCGCGACGGAAGCGAGCTGCGCAGCTGGGCGACGCCCGAGTTCATCGCCCAGGAGGAGATGGACCGGCAGACAGGCTACTGGTGGAGCCCGGATGAGAGCCGCATCGCCCTGACCCGGGTGGACCTGACCCCTGTCGATGTCGTCGAACGGTTCGACGTGAACGCCGCCGGCGCCGTTATCGTGCCGCAGAGATACCCCCGGACCGGCCGTCCCAACGCCCGGGTGGAGCTGTTCGTCCAGTCCCTGGCGGACGGCGCCCGGGTTCCCGTGGACCTGGGACCGGACCCTGACATCTACCTCGCCCGGGTCGACTGGTCCCGCGATGGCCGCACCCTGTACGTGCAGCGACAGTCCCGGGACCAGAAGCGGCTGGACCTGCTGGCGGTGGACCCGGCGACCGGTGTGTCGCGGGTCCTGCTCACGGAGACGAGCGCGCACTGGGTCGAGCTGACCGACGACTTCCGCCCCCTTAAGGACGGGTCCTTCCTCTGGACCTCGGAGCGGTCAGGCTGGAAGCACATCGACCTGCACGGCGCCGATGGGCGCCGGATCCGCCAGGTCACCCGGGGCGACTGGCCCGTCGACGCCATCCAGGGGATCGACGAGGACCGCGGCGTGGTGCTGTTCACCGCCAACCGGGACTTGCCCGTGGAGCGGCGGCTCTACGAGGCCTCCTGGAAGCGTCCCGGCGCTCCCCGCGCCCTGACGCCCGCCGGGGGCTGGTGGACCGTCAAGGTTGCGGCCCGCGGCGGCGCCTTCGCCGGGACCTACGAGGATCCCGCCACCCCGCCCCGGACCGGCCTCTACCGGGCCGACGGCGAGCTTGTCCGGTGGATCGAGGAGAACCCGCTGGACGCCAGCCATCCCCTCGCGGCCTACCGGGACCGGCTGCGCACCCCGACCTACGGAACGATCAAGGCGGCGGACGGGTCCGACCTCTGGTGGTCCATGCGCACCCCGCCCGGTTTCGATCCGTCGCGGAAGTATCCGGTTGTGGTCCGTGTCTATGGCGGGCCGGGCAACGCCCAGGTGCGCAAGGTCTGGCATGATCCCGCTGACCAGCTCTACCTGCAGGCGGGCTTCATCCTGTTCTCGCTGGACAACCGAGGTACGCCCAACCGCTCCACCGCCTTCAAGACCGCCATCGACCGTCGCCTTGGGCAGCTGGAGGTGGACGACCAGATCGCCGGCGCACGCTGGCTGGCGGCACAACCCTATGTCGATCCGGCCCGGATCGCCGTTACCGGCTGGTCCTACGGCGGCTACATGGCCCTGATGCTGCTCACGGCGCCGGACACCCCCTTCGCCGCCGGGGTCTCAGGGGCGCCGCCCACCGACTGGACCCTGTACGACACCCACTACACCGAGCGGTTCATGGGAAAGCCCTCCGAGAACCCGGGTGGATATTCCGCGTCGGAGGTCACTGCGCGCCTGGGACGGCTGAAGCCGGGAAGCCTGCTGCTGATCCACGGCATGGCCGATGACAACGTCACCTTCGACAACGCCACGCGTGTGATGGCCGACCTGCAGGCGCGCGGGACCCCCTTCGAGACCATGGTCTATCCCGGCCTGCGCCATCGCGCCGGCTGGACCCAGGCCCACCTGAAGCACCGGACCCAGGCGACCCTGGACTTCTTCAGGCGCAAGCTGCAACCCGATCGCTAGGGCGCCAGGCGAACCGCCGCCGCCCCCCTCGCCGGGCTCCGCCTAGGGGGATGAGCGCTCTAATTCCTCCCCCCAGGGGGAGGTGGACCGCGCAGCGGGCCGGAGGGGGTCAGCTGAGACGGGGATTGACCCCCTCAGTCAGCTTCGCTGACAGCTCCCCCTTGGGGGAGCAATTGAGCGCTCTCATTCCTCCCCCTAGAGGGAGGTGGCGCGCGGAGTGCGGCGGAGGGGGTCAGCTGAGGCGCTGTTGACGGGCGCGTTCAGCCCGCCGCCAGGGCCTTGTCGAGGTTGGCGGCGACCTTGTCGATGAAGCCTTCGGTGGTCAGCCAGCCCTGGGAGTCGCCGACCAGCAGGGCCAGGTCCTTGGTCATGGCGCCGGCCTCGACCGTCTCGACGCAGACCCTCTCCAGCGTGTGGGCGAAGTTGGCCAGGGCCTCGTTGCCGTCCAGCTTGGCGCGGTGCTCCAGGCCCCGGGTCCAGGCGAAGATCGAGGCGATGGAGTTGGTCGAGGTCGACTCGCCCTTCTGGTGCTGGCGGAAGTGGCGGGTGACGGTGCCGTGGGCGGCCTCGGCCTCCATGGTCTTGCCGTCGGGCGTCAGCAGCACCGAGGTCATCAGGCCCAGCGAGCCAAAGCCCTGGGCGACCTGGTCGGACTGGACGTCGCCGTCATAGTTCTTGCAGGCCCAGATGAAGCCGCCGTTCCACTTCAGGGCGGAGGCGACCATGTCGTCGATCAGGCGGTGCTCGTAGGTCAGGCCCGCTTCCTTGTACTGGGCGGCGAACTCGGCCTCGTAGATCTCGGAGAAGATGTCCTTGAACCGGCCATCGTAGGCCTTGAGGATCGTGTTCTTGGTCGACAGGTAGACCGGGTAGTTCCGCTGCAGGCCATAGGCGAGGGAGGCGCGGGCGAACTCGCGGATCGACTCATCGACGTTGTACATGGCCATGGCCACGCCGGAGCCGGGGAAGTCGAACACCTCATGCTCGATCTCCTGGCCGTCCTCGCCGGTCCACTTGACCGTCAGCTTGCCCTTGCCGGGGACCCGGAAGTCCGTGGCGCGGTACTGGTCGCCGAAGGCGTGGCGGCCGATGATGATGGGCTGGGTCCAGCCCGGGATCAGGCGGGGCACGTTGCGGCAGATGATGGGCTCGCGGAAGACGACGCCGCCGAGGATGTTGCGGATCGTGCCGTTCGGCGACTTCCACATCTTCTTCAGGTTGAATTCCTTCACCCGGGCCTCGTCCGGCGTGATGGTGGCGCACTTGACGCCGACGCCGTGCCGCTTGATCGCCTCGGCGGACTCGATCGTGACCTTGTCGTCCGTGGCGTCGCGGTGCTCCATCCCCAGGTCGTAGTAGTCGAGGTCGATCTCGAGGTAGGGGAAGATCAGCTTGTCCTTGATCCACTGCCAGATGATGCGGGTCATTTCGTCCCCGTCGAGATCCACGACAGGGTTGGCGACTTTGATCTTGGCCATGGCGGGCGCGCACTCCTCGGCGAAAACGGGTCTGTTGTGCGGGAGCTATACCTGCCCCCGCGCCCGGCGCAAAGGCTGCGGGCGGGCTTGCGCTTGCGCCGGCGGGCCTGAGGCCCGAAAAGGGCCGCCATGGACCCCATCGCGCCCGCCATCATCCTCGATCGCCCCCAGCTGGCCGAGAACATCGGGGCCGTGGCCCGGGCCATGGCGAACTTCGGCCTTTCGGACCTCAGGCTCGTGGCGCCCCGGGATGGCTGGCCCCAGGAGCGGGCGTGGGCCTCGGCCTCTGGCGCAGACTGGCCCCTCAACGCCGCCCGTGTCTACGATACGGTCGCTGAGGCCATCGCCGACCTGACCCTCGTCCAGGCCACCACCGCCCGGCCGCGGGAGCTGCAGCTGCCGGTCCTGACCCCTCGAGAGGCGGTGGAAGAGGCGCACGCCGAGGCCGTCCAGGACCGGCGCACCGGCCTGCTTTTCGGCGCCGAAAGGGCCGGCCTGGAAACCGCCGACATCGCCCTCTGCCAGACCGTGGTGACCCTGCCGGTCGATCCGCGCTTCCGGTCGCTGAACCTGGCCCAGGCCGTGATCATCCTGGCCTACGAATGGCGCATGCGCATCGACGCCGCCGCCCCTGCGAACTTCCGCCCCGGCCCCGAGCCCGCCGAGGCCTCGAGCGTGATGGGGCTCTACGGCCACCTGGAGGATGAACTCGAAGCCGCCGGCTTTTTCCATCCGCCGGAAAAGAAGGCCTCCATGGTCCAGAACCTGCGCTCGGCCCTGGGCCGGGCCCGGTTCAGCGAACAGGAGGTGCGGACCTTCCGGGGGGTCGTCACGGCCCTGTCCCGCGGGCGAGGGCGTGTGCTGGAAAAGATCGCCCGCCAGAAGGCCCAGTCCTCCGGAAAGGAAACCGCATGAGCGACCTTGAAGCCCTTCGCGAGGCCGCCCGCACGGCCTACGTCTTCACCCTGCCGCTGATCGAGATCGCCACGACCCGAAGCCGGGGCCTGGCCGTCGGCTCGCCCATGAACACCTTCGGGCACATGCGCAGGCTGGCCGACCATACCTCCCGGGCGGTGACGACGCCGAACAACGACACCTTCTACTCCACCGCCCAGGTGGACCTGTCCGACGGGCCGGTGAGCCTGACCCTGCCGCCGTCTGGCGACCGCTATCTCTCGGTCCAGTTCATGGACGCCTACAGCAACACCTTCGCCATCCTCGGCACGCGCACCACGGGCGGGGAGGGCGGAACCTACACCCTGGTCGGGCCTTACGACGCCGCCTCCCCGGGGCCGCGGGTCCTGCGGGCGCCGACCCGGCACGTCTGGGTCCTGGCCCGGATCCTCGTGGCGGGACCGGACGACGCGGCCGACGCCAAGGGGGTGCAGACGGGCCTGTCCATGCAGGGGCCGGCCACCGCCGATCCGGGGGCCTTCGCCCACCGTGGGGCCGACTGGCGGGACTATCTGGCGTCCGCCGCCGAGCTGGTGAGGCTCAATCCGCCGCCGGCGACGGACGGGCAGGTTCTTGCGCGCATGGCGCCCCTGCGCCTGGAGGCCTTCGATCCCGACCGGTTCTCGCCGGACGAGGCGGCGGCGATTGCCGAAGGCCTGGAGGCGGGCCGTCGCTTCGGCCGCAGCGCCGGCGGCCTGACGGGCCCCAGCTTCATCGACGGTTGGTCCTATCCCGACGGCCGGCTGGGGAATTTTGGCCAGAACTACGCCCTCAGGGCGGCGGTCGCCGTGGGCGGGCTGGCGGCGCTGCCGCCGGAGGAAGCCATGTACATGCGGGCCGAGGGCGACCTGCCCCGGGCCCTCTTCGACGGCGCCCGCAACTGGCGCCTGCACTTCGCCGCCGACCGGCAGATCCCGGTGGACAGCTTCTGGTCCCTCAGCCTCTACGAGGCGACCGAGGACGGACAGTTCTTCTTCACCCGGAACGACCTCAACCGCTTCGCCATCGGCGACCGGACCCCGGGCCTGGCCTACAACCCCGACGGCTCCCTCGACATCTGGATCGGCGCCGTCTCGCCGGGTGCGGAGCGCGAGTCCAACTGGCTGCCGGCGCCGGAGGGCCCCTTCGCTCTCTTCATGCGCGCCTACCTGCCGCGGCCCGAGCTGCTGGACGGGCGCTGGCGCCTGCCGCCGGTAGAGCCGGCCTGAGGGCGTCGCCGTTGCAATCTGGGCTCCGGTGAGGTAAGGACCGCGCCTTCCGCGCGCGTGGCCTCCGGGCCCTGCGCCGGCATGACGGGCAGATGCAGAGCCGCCGTTGCAATCGCGGTCCTCAAGGGGGCCGCCGGCCTGCGTCAAATGAAGAGAGACGACACATGTCGAAGCGCCACTCGGCGAAGTACAAGATCGACCGGCGGATGGGCGAGAACATCTGGGGTCGCCCCAAGTCCCCCGTCAACCAGCGCTCCTACGGCCCCGGCCAGCACGGCCAGCGCCGGAAGCAGAAGACCTCTGACTTCGGCCTGCAGCTCCGCGCCAAGCAGAAGCTGAAGGGCTACTACGGCAACCTGACCGAGAAGCAGTTCTCGCGGACCTACGACGAGGCCGCCCGCCGGAAGGGCAACACTGCCGAGACCCTGATCGGCCTCCTGGAGGCCCGGCTGGATGCGGTGGTCTACCGCGCCAAGTTCGTGCCCACCGTCTTCGCCGCCCGCCAGTTCGTGAACCACGGCCACGTGACCGTGAACGGCAAGCGCGTGAACATCGCCTCCTACCGCGTGAAGATTGGCGACGTCGTCCAGGTCCGTGAGCGTTCGCGCAACATGGCCCTGGTGCTCGAGGCCCTGCAGTCGGCCGAGCGCGACACGCCGGACTACATCGAGGTCGACGCCAAGGCCATGTCGGCCCGCTTCGTCCGGACCCCGGAGCTGGCGGAAGTGCCCTATCCGGTGAAGATGGAACCGAACCTCGTGGTCGAATTCTACGCGTCCTGATCCGGACGCCGACCTGAGACGAACAGGGGCCCCGGAGCGATCCGGGGCCTTTTTCGCATGTCCGGCGCTTGCAGTCGGCGGCCCTTTGGAGGCGAATGGCGGCGTGCTGTCCCGTCGTTTCCTCCTTGCCGGAACCCTGGCCCTGGCCGGCTGCGCCAGCCTGCCGCGGTCGCAGGCCTGGCCGTCGACGGGACCGTTTCCAGAGCTTGAGGCGGTCCGGTCGGTCAGGGTCACGCCCGGGGGGCTGAGCGTCGAGGTGGCCAGCCGGGGCTGTGCGGCGCCTCCGGACCTGGCCTTCTTCGTCGAGCGCCGGGACGGAGTCGCCACCGTCGCCTTCGCGCGGCGGCGGCTGCTGACCTGCCGCGAGGCGCCTGGAGGCTGGGTGGAGGTCGCCTTCCCGCGCGAGGCGCTTGGGCTCAGGCCGGACGAGCCGGTCTTTGTTCTCAATCCGCTGTCGTCGGGACCGGATCGATGAAACGGGCGACCATTTCCGGCGGCACCCGGCGGGGGCGTCCGCCCTCGCGCTCGATCAGGCACCAGGTGGTGCGGACCTGGGCGCACATGGCGCCGTCCGGGCCATCGATCCGGACATAGCGGTCAAAGCGCGGCCCCTCGGCCTCGCGCGCCACCCAGGTGCGACCGGACGCCGTCTCCCCGGGCAAGAGGGCGCGGCGATAATCGACCTCGTGGCGCAGGCAGATCCAGGCCCATCGGGCCTGGTCTTCGTCTGGCTGGCGGGCCGCCCAGTGGGAGATGGCCAGGTCCTGGGCCCAGGACAGGTAGACGACATTGTTGACGTGGCCGTTGGCGTCGATGTCCGCCGGCCCCGGCGCAAAGTCGCGGCGGAAGACCTGCTGGCCCTCTGGTGGCTCGAACAGGCGGCTCACGGCGCGCCGGTCAGGCGAGGAGGCCCTGGTCGGCCATGTGGGTCTTCAGCTCGCCGGACTGGAACATCTCCTTGATGATGTCCGCGCCGCCGATGAACTCGCCCTTCACGTAGAGCTGGGGAATGGTCGGCCAGTCCGAGAAGGACTTGATCCCCTCGCGCAGGTCCTGGTCCTGCAGCACGTCCACGCCGACATAGTCGACGCCCATGTGGTCGAGCACCTGCACCACCAGGGCCGAGAAGCCGCAGCGGGGCTGGTCAGGGACGCCCTTCATGAAGAGCACCACCTCGTTCTCCGCGATGGTCTTGCCGATGAAGTCGTGGACCGGATTGTCGGTGGACATGTGGGATCTCCCGAAGGCTGGTTTCCAGCTAGGCGCCCTGCGGCGCCGGGTCAAGCGGCAGCTTCAGCCCGCCTTGTCCGGCGTCAGGGTTTCAAGGGCCAGGGCGTGCAGCTCGCCGCCCATCTTGCCCTTGAGGGCGGCGTATACCAGCTGGTGCTGACGCACCCTGGGCAGGCCGGCGAAGGCGTCCGAGACGATCCGCGCCCGGTAGTGGTCGCCGTCGCCCGCCAGGTCCACGATCCGGATCTCGGCGTCGGGGAAGGCCTCGCGAAGCTCGGACTCGAGGTCTTGCTGGGACATGGGCATCGAAACATCTCCTGGGGCGGACCGGCGCCGCATGATGGCATGTAGGGACGGCATAGGTGATTCCCAGACCGGGAGGCGGACGGAATGGTATTGGCGGCGATGGCGGCTGCAGCGGCGCTGTTCAGCTTCCCCGGCGGGCAGGCGGTCTCCGCTGCGCCCCTGCTGCCCGCCGCCCCGGCGTCGTCCCCGAAGCCCCGACCGGGGCTTTGGACATTGGCCATGGCGGAGTGCCGCTTCAACCTTCGCGCCGAACTGGACCGCTGGCCGGATTGCGCGGATCCCGTGCAGATGGGGCAGACGGCCCTTTCCCGTCCGTCGCCCGGCCAGCCGGGTTCCGCCCTGAAGTACGTCTATGCCGAGGGCGATCCGGGACTCCTGCAGGTCGAGACCGGCCGGGGCGGGCCGGAAGCCTGGAGCTACTATGGCTTCCGGCCCCTGGCCTCGGACGCCGACGGCGAGGTCATCCGCGCGCGGATCTGGCCGGTGACCTGTCCGGCCAGGGGATGCCGGCTGAAGACCGCCAAGGAGCTCCTGGCCGCCGCACGCGCGTCTGAGGCGCAGGCCTTCACCGAAGCGTCGGAGGACCCTGGGCGCACCGCCGTCTGGGTGCGGCGCGCCCAGTAGGCCGGCCTCAGTCGACGATGGCCGAGTAGACCAGGTTCTTCAGCTGGCCCCGGAAGTTGAAGGTTCCCGAGGGCATGAGCTGGGTCATGAAGACCATGGTCATGTCCTCCTTGGGGTCGACCCAGAAGATGGTCGACGCCGCACCCCCCCAGTAGTAGTCGCCGACGCCGAGGCCGCCGGTCTCCACCACCCCTTGCGTGGAGGCGAAGCCCAGGCCGAAGCCCACGCCCTCGTTCGTCGTCTCGGAGAAGGCGCCGATGGCCAGCTGGGTCAGGTCCTTGCCGCCGGGCAGGTGGTTCATGTGCATCATCTCCAGGGTCCGCGGCCCCAGGATGCGCACGCCGTCCAGCTCGCCGCCCCGGCGCAGCATCTCGCAGAACCGCATGTAGTCGGCCGTCGTGCCCGTCAGCCCGCCGCCGCCGGACTTGAAGGCCGGGTTGCGGGTGAAGTTGCTGGCAGACGGGTCGTCGATCAGCTTGAGCGCCTTGTCCGGCCCGCGCTGGTAGTTGGCGCAGAAACGATCGACCTTGTCGGGGGCCACATGGAAGGCGGTGTCCACCATGCCGAGGGGCTCGAAGATCTCTTCCCGCAGGAAGTCCTCGAAGGGACGGCCAGAGATGATCTCGACCAGGGCGCCGCAGACGTCGGTGGCCAGGGAGTACATCCAGCGCTCGCCCGGATGGTAGCGGAGCGGGACCTGGGACAGCTTGTCCATGAACTCGACCATGCTGTCCGTCGTGTCGGCCGAGCGGATCTTGAGTGCGCGATAGGTCTTGTCGATGGGGTGCTGGATCCCGACCCCCGGAAGACCGCCGCCATAGGTCAGGCCCGCCGTGTGCGACAGGACGTCCCGGAAGGAAGCCGGCCGGTGCGGGCGCTCGGTGACCATGTCCTCGCCTTCGCCGGACACCCAGACCCGGTGGTTCTTCCACGAGGGGACGTAGCGGCTGACCGGGTCGTTCAGCTGGAAGTAGCCCCGCTCGTACAGCATCATCAGGGCCACCGAGGTGATCGGCTTGGTCATCGAATATATGCGGAAGATGGCGTCGTCGCGCATGGCCTTGCCGCGCTCGAGGTCCATGCTCCCGAAGGATCCCGAATAGGCCGGGACGCCCCGCCGGGCGATGGCGACCTGGCAGCCGGCGATCTTCTGCGGGCCGATATAGTTGCGCTCAAGATGCTCGCCGATGCGCTTCAGGCGCGACAGGTCAAATCCGGTTGCGTGCGTCGCCGTCATGGCCCTGGGCCTCCCCCTGTGTTTGTCTCTCGGACTTTCCGGGGCATCATGCCTCCGACAGGCGGGGCGTGGCCAGCCCCCGCGACGCTTTGGGAGCCGCACCATGACCGCCATCCTCGACACCCTCGCCGACGCCATCGCCGAACGCCTGAAGGCGCGGGGCGAGACCGTGGCGGTGGCCGAAAGTTCCTCCGGGGGGCTGATCTCGGCGGCCCTGCTGGGCGTGGGCGGCGCCTCGGCCTACTACCTCGGCGGCGGGGTCATCTACACGGCCAAGGCCCGCTTCGCCCTGCTGGACATCCCCAGGGAGGCCACGGCGGGCATGCGCTCGTCCAGCGAGCCTTACGCCCTGCTGCTGGCCCGTTCGATCCGCGAGCAGTTCGGCGCCAGCTGGGGCGTGTCCGAGACCGGAGCGGCCGGGCCGACCGGCAACGGCTACGGCGATGCGGCGGGACACACCTGCGTGGCCATCTCCGGGCCCATCGAGACGGTGATCACCCTGGAGACGGCCAGCAGCGATCGCCGCGCCAACATGGAGGCCTTCGCCGCCGCCGCCCTGGACCTGCTGGACCGCGGGCTGCAGGCGGCGGGCTGAGCCTCAGGCCATGTAGCCGGGAAGCCATCCCTCGTGCCCGGCCTTCAGGGCGTCGAGGGGGAGGGTGAAGACCCCCGTACAGGACAGGTCTCGTCCGCCCGCGGCGCCCACCACCCGGGCCGGGACCCCGGCTGAGGTAGCTGCGGACAGCACGGGGCCAGGGTCCGCACAACCGACCAGGTATCGCCCCTGGTCCTCGCCGAAGAGCCAGGCCTGGGCGGGCAGGGCGCCCTCTACCGCCAGTGTGATCCCCAGGTCGGAGGCCATGGCCATCTCGGCCGCCGCCGCGACAAGGCCGCCGTCAGAGAGATCGTGGACCACGCGGGTCAGGCCTGTCCGGATCAGCTGGCGCACCAGGTCGCCATTGCGGCGCTCGACGGCCAGGTCCACCGGCGGCGGCGCGCCATCCTCACGGCCCAGGACCTCGCGCAGGTACATCGACGCGCCGAGCTGGCCGCGGGTCTCGCCCAGGAGGACCAGGCTCATGCCCGCTTCCAGCCCGGCGAAGTCCGCCCGCTGGCCATAGTCGGGGATCAGACCGACCCCGCCGACCGTCGGCGTGGGAGGGATCGCTGCGCCGCTGGTCTCGTTGTAGAGGCTGACATTGCCGCTCACGACCGGGAAGTCGAGGACCCGGCAGGCCTCGGCCATGCCGTCGATGGCCCGGACGATCTGGCCCATGATCTCGGGCCGCTCCGGATTGCCGAAGTTGAGGTTGTCGGTGATGGCGATGGGGTCCGCGCCCACCGCCGTCAAGTTCCGCCAGGACTCCGCCACGGCCTGCTTGCCCCCCTCGTAGGGGTCGGCCTGGACGTAGCGGGGGGTGCAGTCCGACGTCGCGGCGATGGCCTTGCGCGTCCCGTGAACGCGCACCACGCCGGCGTCGGCGCCCGTGGCGCTGTCCTCCAGGGTGTCGGCCATGACGTGCCGGTCGTACTGCTCCCAGAGCCAGCGCTTGGAGGCCATGTCCGGGGCCGACATCAGCGTCAGCACCGCCGCGGCGAAGTCCGTCGGCGCGGGCACGCTGGCGGCCTCGAGCCGGGGCTGCAGGACGGGCTGGGTCCAGGGCCGGTCGTAGAGGGGGGCGTCGTCCGACAGGGGCGCGAGGGGCAGGTCGCAGACCACCTCGCCCTGGTGGCGAAGGATGATCCGGCCGGTGTCCGTGGTCTGGCCGATGACGGCGGCGTCCAGTCCCCACTTCTCGAAGATCCGGCGGCCATCGTCCTCGCGGCCGGGCTTGAGGATGGCCAGCATGCGCTCCTGGCTCTCGGAGAGCATCATCTCGTAGGCGCTCATGCCGGTCTCGCGCTGGGGCACCTTGTCCAGGTCCAGTTCGATGCCGACGCCGCCCTTGCCGGCCATCTCGACGGAGGAAGAGGTGAGGCCCGCCGCGCCCATGTCCTGGATGGCGGCCACGGCGCCGGAGGCCATCAACTCCAGGGTCGCCTCGATGAGCAGCTTCTCGGCAAAGGGGTCGCCGACCTGGACGGTGGGGCGCTTCTCTTCCGAGGCCTCGTCGAACTCGGCCGAGGCCATGGTGGCGCCATGGATGCCGTCCCGGCCGGTCTTGGACCCGAAATAGACCACGGGCAGGCCGGCGGCCGGGGCGGCCGAGTAGAAGATGGCGTCGGCATCCGCCAGGCCCACACACATGGCGTTCACCAGGATGTTGCCGTCGTATCCGCGATGGAAGTTGGTCTCGCCGGCGATGGTGGGCACGCCGACGCAGTTGCCGTAGCCGCCGATGCCCGAGACCACGCCGGCCAGGAGGCGTCGGGTCCGGGGATGGGCGGGGTCGCCGAAGCGCAGGGCGTTCAGGAGTGCGATGGGCCGGGCGCCCATGGTGAAGACATCGCGCATGATGCCGCCCACGCCCGTCGCCGCGCCCTGGTAGGGCTCGATGAACGAGGGGTGGTTGTGACTCTCCATCTTGAAGATGCAGGCCTGGCCATCGCCGATATCCACCACCCCGGCGTTCTCGCCGGGGCCGCAGATCACCAGCGGGCCCGTGGTGGGGAATTTCGACAGGTGCCGGCGGCTCGACTTGTACGAGCAGTGCTCGGACCACATCACCGAGAAGACGCCAAGCTCGACCAGGTTCGGCTCACGCCCGAGGCGCTTCAGGATGAGTTCGTACTCGTCGGGCTTGAGCCCGAACTCGGCGGCCGTCTGGGCCATGGACTGGGGCGCTGAGGTCATGTGCCGCTTCTATCCGGACTCGCGCGCGAGGGCGATAGCCACGGCGATCCGCCGGGTTGACGTCTAACATTTACGTCGTATATTTTCAGCGCAACCTCGGGAGGCCGCCCATGACCGCCATCATCGACAAACGTGTCTGCGCCGAGATCGAGGGCGACTTCGTCCTCTTCCTGATCGGCATGCGGGTGAACCGCCCACTGAAGTTCTGGAAGTGGTGGCCGGTGGCCAAGGCCATGCCGAAGATGATCATCGAGCTCTCCAAGCGGCCAGAGCTCGGCATGCTGCACGCCCGGACCCACTTCGGCTTCCCGAACATCTTCCTGGTCCAGTACTGGCGTAGCTTCGACCACCTCGAGGCCTACGCCCGGTCCCGGGAGCTGGAGCACCTGCCCGCCTGGCAGGCGTTCAACAAATCCGTGGGCTCGAACGGCGACGTCGGGATCTGGCACGAGACCTACCTGATCCGGAACGGCGCCTACGAGAACGTCTACAACAACATGCCCGCCTTCGGCATGGGTGTGGCCGGCGAGCTGCGCGACGCCACCGGCGCCCGGAAGGAAGCGCGGCAGCGCATCCAGGCGGCGGCGGAGACGCCCGAGGCCTCCTGAGGCGCTGGGCGCCTCTCAGAGATTGCCCCTCGCCGCAATGCTGGCTAGCGTCCCCCCCAAAGAAGCTTCGCAGGCGCGGGGCGAACCAGGAGACCTAGATGGCCAACGGGGGCATATTCCGACGTAAGTCCGTCGCCCAGATCCAATCCGAGCATGAGCATGGCGAACTGAAGCGGACGCTGGGGGCGCTGAACCTCACCCTGCTGGGGATCGGGTGCATCATCGGAACGGGCATCTTCGTCCTGACCGGACGGGCCGCCGCCGAGTTCGCCGGCCCGGGCATCATGATTTCCTTCATCATCACCGGCACGCTCTGCGCCTTCGTGGCGCTCTGCTACGCCGAGCTGGCCTCAGTCCTGCCGGTCTCCGGATCGGCCTACTCCTACTCCTATGCCTCGATGGGCGAGATCATGGCCTGGATCATGGGCCTGCTCCTGATCCTTGAGTACGGCCTCGCGGGATCCACCGTGGCCGTGGGGTGGTCCGGCTACCTGGTCAGCCTCCTGAAGGACATCGGAATTACATTTCCTCCCGCACTGACCGCGGCGCCGGGCGTCGAGGTGAAGGACGCAGCTGGGAATGTCGTGGCGACGGGGATCATGAACCTGCCCGCCATGGTCGCCCTCCTGGCCGTCACCGGCCTGCTGGTCCGCGGCGTGACGGAGTCCACGACCGTCAACAACATCGTCGTGGTCATCAAGGTGGCGGTGGTCATCGCCTTTATCGGTATCGGGGCCTTCTATGTGAACCCCGACCTCTGGAGTCCCCTGATCCCGCCGCAGGAGCCGGCCCCGCCCGCCGGCACGCCCATGGACATCTGGAGCCAGATCTGGCGCGCCCTTGCCGGCATTGTCTCGGGCGAAACTGAGTCCCGGTTCGGAGTCAGCGGCGTCATCCACGCGGCTGCAGTGATCTTCTTCGCCTATCTTGGCTTCGAGGCGGTCTCCACCGCCGGGGCCGAGAGCCGCAACCCGGCGCGGGACATGCCGATCGGAATCCTCGCCTCCCTCGCCATCTGCACCGTGCTCTACATCCTCACCTCGGCGGTCCTCGTCGGGATCGTCCCCTACCACTCGCTGGACAATCCCGCGCCCATCGCCCTGGCGGTGAACGAGATCGGCCTGGGCTGGTTCGCCATCCTGGTGAAGATTGGGGCGCTGGCGGGCCTGTCGTCCGTGATGCTGGTCCTGCTCTACGGCCAGACCCGGATCTTCTACACCATGAGCCGCGATGGCCTCCTGCCGGACATCCTCTCGCGGGTCCATCCGAAGTTCCAGACGCCCTGGGTCAACACGGTCGTCGTCGGCCTCCTGGCCTGCGCCGCCGCCGGCTTCATGTCGCTGGACAAGCTGGCGGACCTCTCGAACGTGGGCGCCCTGACCGCCTTCGGTGTGGTCTGCGCCACCGTGATCTACCTGCGGTTCACCTCGCCGGACCTCGCGCGTCCCTTCCGGGTCCCGCTTTATCCGGTGGTTCCGATCCTCGGGGTCCTGATGTGCGGCCTGCTGCTCCTGACCCTGATGCGGACCGAGCACACGCGGAACTTCTTCCTCGGCTACCTGGCGATCGGCATCCTGGTCTACTTCGTCTACAGCATGCGCAGCTCCAAGCTGGGCAAGGGGGTGCTGGTCTCGGGCCATGAGGCCGAGCCCATGGAGTTGCCCCACAAGGACAACTGACCGGGCTGAGATGGCCTGAAACGGAAGGGGCCCCTCCGGATCCGGAGGGGCCCCTTTTCATGTCCGGGATATCCTGCGAGACGACGCCGCGTCAGGCGGTCTCGAGAAGGCTCTGGAAGAGCAGGGCGCCGTCCGCCGAGCCCAGTTCCGCCTCGAAGGAACGGTCCGGATGGGGCATCAGTCCCAGAACATTTCCGGCCCCGTTGATCAGCCCCGCGATGTCGTTCAGCGAGCCGTTGGGATTGTCGGCGTAGCGGAAGACCACCTGGCCCTCGCCCTCGACGCGGGCCAGGGTCTCGGCGTCCGCGAAGAAGGCGCCCTCGCCGTTGCCCACGGTCATCACCGCCTTCCGGCGGCTGCCGAAGGCGCGGGTGAAGCGGGTGTCCGGCCGGACGATGTCCAGCTCCACTGGCTTGCAAACGTACTTCAGGGCGGCGTTGCGCAGGAGGGCGCCCGGCAGGAGGCCGGTCTCGCACAGCACCTGGAAGCCATTGCAGATGCCGACCACGGCCACGCCGCGCCCGGCCGCCGTGCGCACCTCGGCCATGACCGGCGAGAGCGCCGCCATGGCGCCGCAGCGCAGGTAGTCGCCATAGGAGAAGCCGCCCGGCAGGACGATCAGGTCCAGGCCGGCGGGCAGGGAGGTCTCGGTGTGCCAGACCATGTCGACGGCGGCGCCGGTGGAGCGCTCGACGGCGACCTTGCAGTCCCGGTCGCAGTTCGATCCCGGGAAGACGATGACGGCGGCCTTCATGGTCAGGACAGCTCGATCCGGTAGCCTTCGATCACCGTGTTCGCCAGCAGGGTCTCGCACATCTTGCGGACTTCCGCCTCAGCGGCCGCCGGCTCCACCCCGGCGAGATCGAACTCGAGGGTCTTGCCGACCCGGACGTCGGAGACCCCGCCCCAGCCCAGGCCGTGAAGGGCGTTCTCGACGGCCTTGCCCTGGACGTCGAGGACGCCCGGCTTGAGAAACACGTGGACCCTGGCGCGCACTAGTGCAGCCCTCCCTGGATGACGGTCGGCATTTCCTTCATGATCCCGAGGCGCCGCGCGATCTCGGCATAGCCTTCGATGGCGTCGCCCAGGTCGCGGCGGAAGCGGTCGAGGTCCAGCTTCTCGCGGGTCTGGGTGTCCCAGAGGCGGCAGTTGTCGGGGCTGATCTCGTCGGCCAGGACCACGCGGGAGAAGTCGTTCTCCCACAGGCGGCCGAACTCGACCCGGAAATCGATCAGCGAGATCCCCACCGCCCCGAAGGCGCCGTTCAGGAAGTCGTTCACCCTCAGGGACAGGGCCATCATGTCGTCGATCTCCTGGGTCGAGGCCCAGTTGAAGGCGGTGATGTGCTCCTCGGTGACCATCGGGTTCCCGAGCTTCTCGTCCTTCAGGTAGAATTCGATGATGGAGCGGGGCAGGGGCTGCCCTTCCGGCAGGCCGAACCGCTGGGAAAGGGAGCCGGCGGCGGCGTTCCGCACCACCACCTGCAGGGGGATGATCTCGAGCTCGCGGATCAGCTGCTCGCGCAGGTTCAGGCGGCGGATGAAATGGTTCTGGACTCCGATCGTGTTCAGCCGGGTCATGAAGTACTCGCTGATCCGGTTGTTCAGCACGCCCTTGCCCTCGAGGACCGCCCGCTTGGCGTTGTTGTAGGCGCTGGCGTCGTCCTTGAAGTACTGGACCAGGGTGCCGGGCTCGGGCCCCTCATAGAGGATTTTCCCGTGCCCCTCGTAGATCTTCTTGCGGCGGGTGCTCATCGTCGCCTTCTCCAGGCCTCGGGGTCGGTGTGCGTCATCCGGAGACAAAAAGGCGCGGGAGCTGGGACCCGCGCTTGCCCGGACGACTCGACGATCGCGTCCCGTCGAGGCGGGGTGAAACTAGCCGAACCGGGGGGCGTTCGCAAACGGCGCCGCTTTCCATTGCGGACCGGCGGTGCAGCGGATAGACAGCCCTTGTAAAGCCTGTTTTTGGGATCGCCATGACCACCTTTGAAAATCGCGAGCGCGGGTTCGAGAGCAAGTTCGCCCTCGACCAGGAGCAGGAGTTCAAGGCGGCCGCCCGGCGCAACCGCATGCTCGGCGAGTGGGCGGCGGGCCTGATGGGTCTCCAGGGCGACCATGTCGCCGAATACGCAAGGGCGGTGGTGAAGTCCGACCTGGAGCTGCCGGGCGACGACGATGTCCTGCGCAAGGTCTTCGAGGACCTCAAGGGCGCCGGCGTGACCGTTACCGAGGGCGATGTCCGCAATAAGATGGGCGAGTACCTCGCCGTGGCGCGCCAGCAGATCAAGGACGGCAAGTAGGACGCCGCCCGGCGAGGCCCAATCCCGGTCGCCGCAGACCCCCTCCGGCCCGCTGCGCGGTCCACCTCCCCCTTGGGGGAGGAATGATGAGCGAATTGCTCCCCCCAGGGGGAGCTCCCGGCGAAGCCGGGTGAGGGGGTCAATGCCCGTCTCAGGAGACCCCCTCCGGCCCGCTGCGCGACTAGCGGCTGAAGACCCGGGCGAACACCGTATCCACGGCCTTGAAGTGGTAGCCGAGGTCAAACAGCTCGGCGAGTTCCGCGTCCGAAAGGTGCGGGCGGATGTCTGCGTCCGCCTTCAGGAAGCCCAGGAAATCGCCTTCGCCCCGCCAGACCTTCATGGCGTTGGTCTGGACGGCCGAGTAGGCCGCCTCCCGGGACATGCCCTTCTGGGTCAGGGCCAGCAGCACCCTTTGTGAGTGCACCAGTCCGCCCAGGCGGTCGAGGTTGCGCATCATGTTGTCGGGATAGACGACCAGCCGCTCGACCACCCCGGCCAGCCGGCGCAGGGCGAAGTCCAGGTGAATGGTGGTGTCCGGGGCGATGGCCCGCTCGACGCTGGAATGGCTGATGTCGCGCTCGTGCCAGAGGGCGACATTCTCCAGCGCCGGGGTCACCGCCGAGCGGATCAGGCGGGCGAGGCCGGTGAGGTTCTCGGTCAGGATGGGGTTGCGCTTGTGCGGCATGGCGCTCGATCCCTTCTGGCCCGGGTCGAAGGGCTCCTCGGCCTCCAGGACCTCGGTGCGCTGCAGGTGGCGGATCTCCACCGCCAGGCGCTCGATGGCGCTGCCGGCCACGGCGAGGGCGGCGAAGTAGGCGGCGTGCCGGTCACGGGGAATGACCTGGGTCGAGACGGGCTCCACCTCCAGGCCCATCTTTCCCGCCACGTGGGCCTCCACCTCGGGGGCGACGTTGGCGAAGGTCCCGACCGCGCCGGAGATGGCGCAGGTGGCGATCTCCGCCCGCGCGGCCACAAGCCGCTGGCGCGTCCGCTGGAACTCGGCGTAGTGGCCCGCCAGCTTGAGGCCGAAGGTCGTCGGCTCTGCGTGGATGCCGTGGCTGCGGCCGACGCAGGGCGTCATCCGGTGCTCCATCGCCCGGCGCTTCAGGGCCGCCAGCACCAGGTCGACGTCCTCGATCAGGAGGTCGGTGGCCCGGGCCAGCTGGACGGCCAGGGCCGTGTCATTGACGTCCGAGGAGGTCATGCCCTGGTGCAGGAAGCGCGCCTCCGGCCCCACCAGCTCGGTGACGTGGGTGAGGAAGGCGATGACGTCGTGCTTCACCTCGCGCTCGATCTCGTCGATCCGGTCGACGTTGAAGATCACGCCGCGGCCCTTCTCCCAGATGGTCCGGGCGGCTTCCTTCGGGATCACGTCCAGCTCGGCCATCTTGTCGGCGGCGTGAGCCTCGATCTCGAACATGATGGTGAAGCGCGTCTGAGGCTCCCAGATGCGGGCGAATTCGGGGCGGGCGTAGCGAGGGATCATGGCCGGGACTTCTAGGCCGAGGCGGCCCTGGATGCAAAGCCGGCGGCGGCCTCAGCCGGCGGAACCGCCCTTGAGGACCTCGAGGTAGTACTTCCGGAAGGCCAGGGTCGCCCGGTCGGAGCCCACGGAGTGTTCCTCGGAGGGATGCGGGGCCTCCTTGGGCCAGGAGCTCTCGACTACGTCCCGGTCCTCGTCGGCGATCTTCGCGGCGTTGCCCTCGAACAGGCCGGTGAACCCCTTCCATTTCAGGAAGCTGCGGGCGCCGACCACAAAGAGGCGGGTGTGGGTGGCGTCGATGGGCACGACCAGGGCGTGGATCTTCAGCCGCATCCGCGGGATCGGGATGTGCAGGGTCATCATGTTCGGGCGGTGGAAGTCCAGGCGTCCGCCGCTGTCCCGGCCGTCCAGCAGGGCGTGGGTGACGCCGCCGAAGTCGGTGTCCTCCCAGCGGACCTCCATCTCGGAGTCCGGCTTCATGTAGCGGCTGACAAACCTGCCGATGGTCTTGCGGTGGACGAAGGGCAGGTGCGGGCTGTCGAGCATGTTCTCCATGGCCCGCGTCCAGTGGCAGTTCCAGGTCCGCGCCACGATGATCCGGGCGAGGCTGGGATCCGTCAGGGTCTCTGGAACGCAGGGTTCGCTGTCGGGCGGCCCGGCCGGGTCGGTGAAGACCCAGACAAAGTCGCCGATCGCCCGGGCGGGCAGGGCGGTCGCCCCCAGGGTCTCCAGCCGGGCGCGGGGATTCAGGGGAACCCCCTCGTTGGCGCCGTCCGTCCCGAACCGCCAGCCGTGGAAGGGACATTCCAGGCATCCCTCGGGCGTGACTCGGCCGAGGGACAGGCGGACGCCGCGGTGCGGGCAGCGGTCGACGAGGACGCCGGGCTTTCCGTCCGCCCCCAGGAAGACCGCCAGGCGCTCGCCCGCGAGTTGGACGCCCACCGGCCCCGCCGCAAGGCTGCGGAGGGGGACCAGCGGGGTCCAGACCCGGGCGAAGTCCTGGAACATCAGTCCTCGCCGCGGCCCTTCCGGGCCTCAGCAAGGGCCTTCACCAGGCCGATGGAGCCCAGGAAGTAGTGGAAACCGGCCCAGAGGTAGAAGCAGAGCGAGATGATGACGCCCGAGCGGGTCGCCTCCACCAGGCTGACATGACACCGGTCCGCCAGCGCCGCAGACGCACCGGCCGGGGCAGCCCCGCCGGGACAGGCCTGGGCGAAGCTCTCGCCGCCGCCCAGCCCGCCCAGCATCTGGCCGAGGGAGGCGAGAATGCCGTGGTGCGCGCCCTGCGTGAAGTTGAACTGGGCGAAGTGGTCGATGACCCACCCGGTGAAGGGCGGGCCTCCGCCCAGGGCGATCAGGTTCAGGAAGAACAGCATGATCGCCGCCGCCGTTGCCCGCCGCCGGGTCTCCACCATGTTCTGCACGACGCCGAAGGTCGGGCCCAGGTAGACGTAGTGGAAGATGCCGGGGACCAGCAGAATAAGGGCCGCGGCCTGCCAGGACGGCTGCAGGTAGGCGACGATGTAGATCGGCGTTGCGATGGCGAGGCCGATGGCGGGGGTCAGGGCGTACCAGCGGGGGCTGCGCAGGGCGAGCCGGTCGGTCACCACCCCGCCCAGCAGGGTCCCGATGCCCGCCGATATGCCGCCCACCAGACCGGTGATCAGGCCGACCTGGGCGTAGTCCAGGCCGAAGGCACGGGAGAAGTAGGGTGGGACGAACTGGCCGGATCCGTAGGAACCGAAGGAGGCGATGGTCACGCCCAGGATCATGTGAAGCACCGGCCACTTGCCGAACAGGGTCTTCACGATGGCCCACATCTCGCGGAACTCGCCCGCCATCGAGAAGGGCGGCTGCACCGCCAGCGAGGCCCCGCCATCCGCCTCCGAATGTCCCCGGGGCGGTTCCTTGATCATCAGCTTGATGGCGATGGCGATGACGAGGCCCGGCAGGCCCACCAGCATGAAGGCGACCCGCCAGGAGAAGTTCTGGGCCAGCCAGCCGCCCGCCACAGCGCCGAGCATGGTGCCGATGGGGATGCCGAGGGCGTAGACCGCCAGGGCGCTGGCCCGCTTCTTGGGTTCGAAATAGTCGCTGATCAGCGAGTGGGCGGGCGGGTTCAGCCCCGCCTCGCCGAAGCCCACCCCGAACCGGTAGGCCGCCAGCATGGCGAAGCTGGTCGCCGTGCCGCACAGGGCGGTGAAGCCCGACCAGATGACAATGGCCGCCGAGATGATGTTGACCCGGTTGAAGCGCTCGGCAAACCGGGCGATCGGGATGCCCAGGAAGGTGTAGAGGAGGGCGAAATACAGCCCTCCGAGCAGGCCCAGCTGGGTGTCGGTGATCTTGAGGTCGACCTTGATCGCCTGACCGATGGTCGAGATGATCGTCCGGTCGATGAAGTTGAAAGTGTAGGCCGTGACCAGCAGGGTCAGGACCACGGACTTGTAGCTGTTGGTGTAAACTGGTCGGTCCGCAGCCTGCGGCTGCGCATCAAGCGTCGACATGAACTCGTTTCCCCCACGGCGCACGGCCGTTTCCCGGAGGTGACTGTAGCGACTGTCGGCGGGAGGGGAAGGGGGCGGACGCACTTCCTCAGGGCCGCCGGCTCCGGCTAGATGCAGCGCATGGTCGAATGGATCACCGACGACGAGGACCCGCGGATCGCCGACTACCGCGATGTGCGCGAGCGCGACCTTGTGGGCCGCCGGGGCCTCTTCGTCGCGGAGGGCGCCGTGGTCCTGCGCGGCCTCCTCGACAGTCCGTTCGCCCTCACCAGGTCCATCCTGGTGGCGGAGGCCAGGCTGCCCGGCCTGTCGGAACTGCTCGCCAGGGTCCCTCCGGGAACGCCTGTCTTCGCCGCCTCCCAGGCGGTGATGGACACGATTGTCGGCTTCCCGATCCACAGGGGAATTCTCGCCCTGGGCGAGACGCCCCCACCCCGGGACCCGGCCTCCATGCTGTCGGACGTGGGGGCGGGGGGGCTGGTCCTGGCCCTTTCGTGCATCGCCAACCACGACAACATGGGCGGCCTGTTCCGCAACGCCGCCGCCTTCGGTGTCGACGCCGTCGTCCTGGACGCCGGCTGCTGCGACCCCTTCTACCGCAAGGCCCTGAGGGTGTCGGTGGGCGCGGTGCTGCAGGTTCCCCAGGTCCGGCTCCTCCCCGGGGCGGACATGGTCTCGGGGCTCCAGGCCGCCGGCTTCCATGTCCTGGCCCTCAGTCCTTCTGGAACTGAGGACCTGGCCTCCATTGGCGGGGGCGGACGGGTCGCGGTGATCCTGGGCGCCGAGGGGCCGGGGCTGGCCCCGGAGGTCCTGGCGCGTTGTGAGACCGTGCGCATTCCCATGGCGGCCGGATTTGATTCCCTGAATGTCGCCACCACCTCGGGTATCGTGCTCCATCACCTCCGGAGCCGTTCCGGAGACGCAGGATGATCCCGTGATGAACGCCCTCGTGGACCGGCCGGAACTTCGGCTCCTGCTCGCCGTCGGGATCGGCCTGCTGGTGGGCGTTGAGCGGGAGCGCAGCAAGGGCGCCGGGCCGAACCGCGGCGCGGCGGGGCTGCGGACCTTCGCCCTGATCGGCCTGGTCGGCGGCGCCTGCGGCCTCTTCGGCCAGCCCCTGCTCACCGCGGTGGCGGGCCTGTTCGTCGCCGCCGCCGCAGTGGCTTCCTATCGACGCTCGCGCCCCGACGATCCGGGCCTGACCACCGAGGTGGCCATGTTCGCCACCTTCCTGCTGGGGCTCATGACCGCCGACCAGCCCCAGGCGGCGGTGGCGTCGGGGGTGGTCATGGCCGTCCTGCTCGCCGCCCGGGCGCCGCTCCAGGCCCTGGTCCGCGACGTCCTCACGCAAAGGGAGCTGATGGACGGCCTCGCCTTCGCCATCGCCGCCCTGGTCGTCCTGCCCCTCCTGCCAGACCGCGCGGTCGATCCCCTCGGGGTCCTGAACCCGTTCGCGCTCTGGCGCCTGGCGGTGGTCATGATGGGGCTGAGCGCCCTCGGCTACATTGCCCAGCGGCTGGAGGGAGGCCGGCGCGGCCTGCTCCTTGCGGGCCTCGCCGGGGGCTTCGTGTCCTCGACCGCCACGATCGCCGGCATGGCCCGGCGTGCGCGCGAGACGCCTGCGATCACGGCGGCGGCGGCGGCGGCGGGCGTGGCCTCCATGCTTTCGTCCATGGTCTATCTCTCCGTCCTGCTGGCGACCCTCAGGCCGCAGGTCCTGGCCCACCTGGCCCTGCCGCTCCTGGCAGGGGGCGGCGTCATCCTGGTCCTTTCGCTCCTGATGGCGCGACATGGGGCGGATCCGCCTCCGGGCGACGGCGTCACGGGCCGGGCCTTCGACCTGTCCTCCACCGCCTTCTTCGTGGCGCTGGTCGCCGGCTGCACGCTCCTGAGTCGCCTGCTCGAGCTCTGGCTGGGCGAGCGGGGGGTGCTGGCGGGCGCCGCCGCCACGGGCCTGGCCGACGCCCACGCCGCGGCCCTCTCGGTGACCGGCCTGGCCGCCGCCGGGAAGCTGACGGACTCGGTCGCCGCCCTAGGCGTCCTGGTCGCGCTCATCGCCAACATGCTGGTCAAGGCGCCCACCGCCTGGGTCCTGGGCGGGGGGGATATGGCCTGCGGGTCAGCCTGGGCGCCATCCTCCTGACCGTCGGGGTCCTGGGGGGCGCCCTGGCGGCTGGCCTCCTGGGCGGATGAAGCGCGGCGCTTGTCAAAGGCCGCGCCGGACGGCTAGAGCCTGTCCAAACCCGGCGTCCCCGCCGGCGTGATTTCAGAGCTTTACGGAGGCCCCCATGGCCATTGACGCGGCGACCGTCCGCAAGGTCGCCAGACTGGCGCGCATCGCCGAGCCAGAGGCTCGGATCGAGCCCCTGGCCCGTGAGCTCAGCGGGATCATGGACTGGATCGAGCAGCTGGCCGAGGTCGACATCGAGGGCGTCGAGCCCATGACGTCGGCCGTATCCCAGCCCGCGCCCCTGCGCGACGATGTTGTGACCGAGGGCGGTGATCCTGAGCGCGTCCTCGCCAACGCCCCGCGCCGGGCCGGCGACTTCTTCGTGGTTCCCAAGGTGGTTGAGTGATGTCCGCCCTGACCGACCTGACCCTCCGCGGCGCCCTCGACGGCCTGGCCGCCGGCGAATTCTCCTCCGAGGAGCTCACCCGCGCCCACATCGACGCGGTCGAGGCCGCCCGTCCGCTCAACGCCTACATCCTGGAGACGCCCGAGAAGGCCCTCGACATGGCCCGGGCCTCCGACGCCCGGCGCAAGGCCGGCGAGGCCGGCGCCCTGGATGGCGCGCCCCTGGGGATCAAGGACCTGTTCTGCACGAACGGGGTGACCACCACGGCCGGCAGCCGGATCCTGGGCGGGTTCACCCCCACCTACGAATCCACCGTCACCTCCCAGCTCTGGCGCGACGGGGCCGTCATGCTGGGCAAGCTGAACCTGGACGAGTTCGCCATGGGCTCCTCCAACGAGACCTCGGCCTACGGGCCGGTCGTCAGCCCCTGGCGGCGGAACGGCGACGCCTCGCCCCTGACGCCGGGCGGGTCCTCGGGCGGCTCAGCGGCGGCGGTCGCCGCGGGCCTCTGCCTCGGCGCCACCGCCACCGACACCGGCGGCTCCATCCGCCAGCCCGCCGCCTTCACCGGAACGGTCGGCATAAAACCCACCTATGGCCGCTGCTCGCGCTGGGGCGTGGTCGCCTTCGCCTCGTCCCTCGACCAGGCCGGGCCGATCGCCAGGACCGTCGAGGACGCCGCCCTCCTGCTGCAGTCCATGTCCGGCCATGACCCGAAGGACTCCACCAGCCTGGACGTCGAAGTCCCCGACTTCGCCGCCTTCGTGGGCCGCTCGGTGAAGGGCCTGCGGATCGGCGTGCCGAAGGAGTACCGGGTCGACGGCATGCCGGCAGAGATCGAGGCGCTCTGGGAACAGGGCATCGCCTGGCTGCGCGAGGCGGGCTGCGAGATCGTCGAGGTCTCCCTGCCGCACACCCGCTACGCCCTGCCGGCCTACTACATCGTCGCGCCTGCCGAGGCCTCCTCGAACCTCGCCCGCTACGACGGCATGCGCTACGGCCTGCGCGCTGACGCGACCAGCCTGACCGACACCTACGAGAAGTCCCGCGCCGAGGGTTTCGGAGAGGAGGTCAAGCGCCGCATCCTGATCGGCACCTACGTCCTGTCGGCGGGCTATTACGACGCCTACTATCTGCGGGCCCTGAAGGTGCGCCGGCGGATCGCCGACGACTTCACCGAGGCCTTCGGCAAGGTGGACGCCCTGCTCACGCCCACGGCGCCCTCGGCGGCCTTCGCCCTGGGCGAGAACGCGGACGATCCGGTCGCCATGTACCTGAACGACATCTTCACGGTGACGGTGAACTTGGCGGGCCTGCCCGGCATGAGCGTGCCGGCGGGCCTGGACGCCCGGGGCCTGCCCCTGGGCCTGCAGCTGATCGGCCGCCCGCTGGACGAGGGCCTGCTGTTCTCGCTGGGCGGCGCCATCGAGAAAGCGGCGGGCTTCTCGACGAAGCCCGCGCGCTGGTGGTGACCGGCTAGACCTTACTTGGAAGCCGGCTTGGCCGCGGGGGCTGCACCCGAGGCAGGGGCGGCCGAGTCGAGTCCGGCCTGGATCGCGGTGAGCTTTTCCTCGGTCAGCATGCCGCCAGCCATGGGCTGCAGTTGGCGCAGGGTCATGCCCTTGAACTGCTCGTAGGCCGGATGCTGGGTCACGCCCGGCAGTTCCTTGTCGAGAACGGCCTTGGCTGCGGGGTCCGCCGCCAGTTCACCGATCGGGGTCGCGTCCACCGACTTCTTGCCATCCGCCAGGGCGGGAATGGCGGCAAAGGCGAGGGACAGGCCGGCGAGGCCGGCGATCAGGGTCTTCTTCATGACAGTCTCCAGGCGCGCGGGGTCCTTCCCGGGCTCAGGGCCGGGAGGTTGAAGACAGACAGGCCGACAGCGCAAGAGGCTTTCGCCGGAAAGGCGCCCGCACTAAACAGGGGCCATGAGCGAGACATCCAAACTGATCCAGGGCCGGACCGGTCCGTGGGAAATCGTGCTGGGCCTGGAGGTCCACGCCCAGGTCGCCTCCAACGCCAAGCTCTTCTCGGGCGCGGCCGTCGGCTTCGGCGCAGGCCCCAACGCCCAGGTCAGCCTGGTGGACGCCGCCATGCCCGGCATGCTGCCGGTCCTGAACCGCTACTGCGTCGAGCAGGCGGTGCGCACCGGCCTGGGCCTGAAGGCCAAGATCAACCTGACCAGCCGCTTCGACCGGAAGAACTATTTCTATCCGGACCTGCCCCAGGGCTACCAGATCAGCCAGTTCAAGGACCCCATCGTCGGCGAGGGCGAGGTGCTGGTCGAGCGCGACGACGGCTCGACCTTCACGGTCGGCATCGAGCGCCTTCACCTGGAGCAGGACGCGGGCAAGAGCCTGCACGATCAGGATCCCAACGCCACCTACGTGGACCTGAACCGCGCCGGCACGGCCCTGATGGAGATCGTCTCCCGCCCGGACATGCGTTCGTCCGAGGAGGCCGCCGCCTACGTCAAGAAGCTGCGGACCATCCTGGTCTACCTGGGCAGCTGCGACGGCGACATGGAGAAGGGCAACCTGCGGGCGGACGTGAACGTCTCGGTGCGCCGCCCGGGCGAGGGCCTGGGGACGCGCTGCGAGATCAAGAACGTCAACTCCTACCGCTTCATCCAGCAGGCCATCGAGTACGAGGCCCGCCGGCAGATTGAGATCCTTGAGGACGGCGGGAAGATCGACCAGGAGACCCGCCTGTTCGACCCGGTGAAGGGTGAGACCCGGTCCATGCGCTCCAAGGAGGACGCGCACGACTACCGCTACTTCCCCGACCCCGACCTCCTGCCCCTTGAGCTGGACCCGGCCTGGGTCAAGTCCATCGAGGACAGCCTTCCGGAACTGCCGGACGCCAAGAAGGCCCGGTTCCAGAGCCAGTACGGCCTGACCGCCTACGATGCCGGCGTGCTGATCAGCGAGCAGGCGAGGGCGGACTACTATGAGGCCGCCGCCGCGGGCCGTGACGCCAAGCTGGTGGCCAACTGGGTGACCAACGACCTGGCCGCCCGCCTGACGGCCGCCGGCACGCCCATCTCCGAAAGCCCCATCGCCCCGGACGAGATTTCCGAGCTGGTCGCCCTTATCGAGGAGGGGGTCATCTCCTCCAAGATCGCCAAGGACGTCTTCGAGCGCATGTGGGCGGGCGAGGGCCGGCCGCGCGCCGTCGTCGAGGCGCAGGGGCTGCAGCAGGTGTCCGACACCGGCGCCCTCGAGGCCCTGGTGGACCAGCTGATCGCGGACAATCCCGGCCAGGCCGCCGCCGTGCGCGACAAGCCCCAGGCCATCGGCTGGTTCGTCGGCCAGGTGATGAAGGCCACGGGCGGCAAGGCCAATCCCGGGTCGGTCAACCAGATCCTGAAGGCGAAGCTCGGGCTCTGAGGCCCCGGCGTTGGGAGGAAGCGGCATGGCTTCGGCGTTCGAGACGGACTGGACCTGCTTCCAGGTCACCCTGGAGGACCGGGTCGCTCACATCCGGCTGAACCGGCCCGAGGCCTTCAACTCCATGAACCGGGCGTTCTGGAACGAGCTGCCGGCGATTGTCGATGATATCAGCGACAACGCCCGGGCCCGGGTGATCGTCATCTCCTCCACCGGACGGCACTTCACCGCCGGCATGGACCTGCAGAACTTCGCCGGGGTCGGCGGCGGGACCGCTGAGGGCCCCCGGCGCCCGGACATCGCCGGAGAGGCCTCCCGGGCCCACCTGGAGTCCCTTCAGGACGCCTTCTCCTGCCTGGACCGCGCGCGCATGCCGGTGATCGCCGCCATCCAGGGCGGCTGCGTCGGCGGGGGCGTCGACCTGACCGCCGCCTGCGACATGCGCTACGCCAGCGCAGACGCCTTCTTCTGCATCCAGGAGATCAACATCGGCATGACGGCAGACGCCGGCACCTTCCCGCGCCTCTGCCGGCTGATCCCCCAGGGCTGGGTGCGCGAGCTGGCCTATACCGGCCGGCGCCTGCCCGCCGAGGCCGCCCGCGAGATCGGCCTGGTCAACGCCGTCCTGCCGGACGCCGACGCGGTGGTCGCCCACGCCCTGGCCGTCGCCAGGGAGATCGCCGCCAAGTCGCCCCTGGCGGTGGCCGGCTCCAAGGTCATGATCAACTACGCCCGCGAGCACGACACCGAGACGGCCCTGGACTATCTCCGGGTCTGGCAGGCGGGCATGTTCCCCGCCGCCGACATGGCCGAGACCTTCAAGGCCCGCCAGGAGGGACGCGAGCCGGACTTCCCCGACCTTCGCCCCGTCCACCGGGGGATGTAGGCGCCCCTCAGCGCGGCGGCGCCGTCCAGCGGTCCAGCCAGCCCATGACCTCGTCGTGCCACTGCACCGAGTTGCGCGGCTTCAGGATCCAGTGGTTCTCTTCCGGATAGGTGACCAGCCGGCTTTCGATCCCCTGGCGCTGCAGGGCGGTGAAGGTGGCGAGGCCCTGCTCCAGCGGCACCCGGTAGTCGCGGTCGCCGTGCAGGACCAGCATGGGCCGGTTCCACTTGCCGACATGGAGGACGGGATTGAAGGCCTCGTAGCCGGCCGGATTGTCGTGCGGCATGCCTCCGTTCTCCCACTCGGTGAACCAGAGCTCCTCGGTGGAGTAGGCCATGGCCCGGGTGTCGAAGAGGCCGGCGTGGTTCACCAGGCACTTCCACGGTTCCTTCCAGGTCCCGGCGATCCAGTTGACCATGTAGCCGCCGTAGGAGCCGCCCAGGGCGCAGGCCCGGTCGCCGTCCAGGAAGGGATAGCGCGCCAGCGCCGCCGCCCAGCCCTTCTGCAGGTCTTCCAGGGGCCGGTCGCCCCAGTGCCGGGAGATCGAGTCCGTGAAAGCCTGCCCGTATCCGGTGGACCCGTGGAAATCGATCATCACGACGGCGTAGCCCCGGCCCGTGTAGGTCTGGGCGTTCCACCGGTAGTGCCAGAGGTTGCCGAAGGAGCCCTGGGGGCCTCCATGGATCAGGAAGGCCACGGGGAACTTCTGACCCGGCCGGGCGCCCGCCGGCTTGACCACATAGCCGTGGACCGTCTCGCCATTCCAGCCGGCGAAGGTGAACTGTTCCGGCTCACCCATCGTCACCTGGGCGAGGCGCTCGGCATTGTGCCAGGTCAGCTGGACGGGGGCGGAGCCGTCCAGGCGCGCCTTCCAGACCTGGGCGGGGAACTTCAGGGTGTCGTGCAGGAAGACCAGCCCGCGGGCGCCCACGTCGTAGCCGCTGGCGTGGCCCTCGCCGGTCAGCGGGCGGGGCAGGCCGCCCCGCGCGGCGTCGAAGACGAACAGCCGCTGCTGGCCCACATCCTGGGCCAGGGCGTAGAGCCGCTTGCCGTCGGGCGACCACTTCAGGCCCTCCGTAGACCGGTCCCAGCCCGGCGCAAGCTCGCGGGTGCGCCCCGAGGCGAGGTCGCGCACCTGGATCCCGTAGCGGTCGGCCTCGAACCCGGGCCGCTTCATCGCCAGCCAGGCCAGGGTGCGGCCGTCCGGCGACAGGGTCGGGGCGGCGTCGACGGCGGGATTGCCCGGCGTCAGGTTCACCGGCGCGGCGCCGCCGGTCAGGGGAACCTGGAAGAGGTCGAAGTTGGTGCTCCAGGCTTCGGACTTCCCAGCGATCTTCGCCGAAAAGATCACGGACTTGCCGTCCGGGGTGATGACGAAGTCGTCCTCGCCGCCAAAGGGCTTGCCGGGGACGTCGCCGTCGAAGCCTGGGGTGAGGGGCGTAGGCGCCCCACCCGCCAGGGCCGCCTCCACCCCCAGGGCGTAGAGGTGGTTGCGGGTCCCGTCGGCCCAGGTATCCCAGTGGCGGGCGAAGAGGCGGTCATGGACCCGTCCCGAGGGCGATTTCGGCGCCGCGCGCCGCTCGGTGGTGCACTTGAGGTCCGGGCAGTCCGGATAGACGGAGAGACCGACCACCAGGGTCCCGCCATCGGCCGACAGCCGATAGGCCTCCACGTCCAGGGGCAGGCGCGTCACCGCCTCGGGCGCGCCGCCGGCGGCCGGGGCCCGCCAGACCTGGCTCGAGCCTGACCGGCCCGAAAGGAAATAGATCCAGCGCCCGTCCGCGCTAAAGCGGGGCGAACTGACATCATCGCCGATTGCGGCGAGGGGCCGGGCCTCGGCGCCCCGCGTCTCCAGGTCGATGGACCACAGGGCTGTGCGACCCCGGTTGGCCTCCCAGTCTGTGCGGCGCAGGACGTAGAGGGCCGATCGCCCGTCAGGCGCGAGGCGCACCTCCGACACCCGGTCCAGCATGACCAGGTCACGAGCCGTCAGGCCCCGTGGCGCATCGGCGCGGGCGGCTCCGCCGCTCCCGATGACAAGGCCAGCGACGGCCGCGAGGACAATGCGGGTGAGGGCAGGGCGCATGGGGGTCTCCCTTGTGATCCGCCTGCCCGTTAGCACATCCGTGCCCGGGACAGGAGGCCGTTGCGCCGCCCCGCCGCCTTCGGCTAAGAGAGGCGCTCCCCGCCGGGGACTGGTGACGTGGCCGAGTGGCTGAAGGCAACGGTTTGCTAAATCGTCATACCCGAAAGGGTATCCAGGGTTCGAATCCCTGCGTCACCGCCACCCACCCTCCCGACATCCCTGCCTGAGCAGAGCGGTTCCGACATGTCGCGGAACCTGCGGGCCTATTCGCGCCCGAACCGTCTGTGGAGACGTCCCTGGTGGCGGGGTTCGAGGGGCGGTTCGGGCGCGAAAGGGGGCGCGTCTCCGGGGCGGCTCAAGTCTGAACCCACTTGTAGTGATGCCAGCCGGCGTCGAGGTCGAAGCGCCCCGAACGTCTCAGGCGTCGATGAAAACCCGATCGACGACGATGTCGTCGGCCCGGGCCCTGGCCTGCGCCATGTCATAGGCGGTCTGCATGCGCATCAAGGTATCGGCCCTGACGCCGAACGCCTTCTCGAACCGGATCGCCATGTCGGCGGACAGCGCGGTGTGGCCATTGAAGAGGTTGCTGAGGGTCTGGCGGGTCACATGGAAGGCGGCGGCGAGGCGGTTGATGCTCACGCCGTGAGGTTCGACGATCTCGCTCTTCAGCCAGTCGCCTGGGTGAACCGCGAGCGAGGGATGCAGGGTCACGGCCATCAGTGATAATCCTCCAGGTCCAGGTCGGCGATTGTCGTTCCATCGATCCTGATGAAGGTCAGGCGCCAGTTCTTCGTCACAGTCATCGCCCAGCGTCCCGCCCTGTCGCCGACCAGCTCGTGCAGCCCGTAATTCGGCGGCGCGGCCAGCTCGTCAAAGCTGCCGACGGCATCGATGTAGGCCAGCATCTTGCGGATCCGGTTGGCGTCTCCCACAAGGCCCTTTGCGTTCCCGGTCTCGACGAACCGGCGCAGACCCTTGTGGGTGATGCTTTCGATATCCATGCCCTCCCATATGTCAAACATGACTTTACATGTCAAACGATGTTTGACGATCGCTCAATGGCCAAGCGGCGGCGCAGGGCCCCCAATCCCCGTTGGAAACCGGGCGATCCCATCGTCATATGAGCCCGCCATAACTCGGGCCGACCCTCATGAGCGCACGCATTGACACCTCACGCTTCCCGGCTGGGAAGGACCTCGACTATGAAGGCGAGGAGGAGCGTCGGCGTCTAGCGGCGCTGACGGACGAAGCCTGGAGCTTTGTCAGGGGGTGGCGTTGGGATCCGCCGGTGGCCGAACTCGTGCTGGCCTTCGCCGTGGCGCCTATCCTCGGCCTCTTCCTGATGCGGTTTGCGCCGGGGGGACGGCCTGAGGACGCCGAACGCTGGGTCGTCGTCGGTGACCTTCCTGCGATGCATTTCGAGACCGATGAGGCGCGTACGCCGGCCAGGGCCCTAGAGCTCTGTTGCGCCATCGCCCAGGACTGGGCGAACGGGGTGCTGGCGGGACGGGACCTTTCGGACAGCTATCCCTTCCCGATCGACCCGACCCGGGCGAATGCGGAAAGACTCCTGGATCGGGTGGAGTTCATTCGGGAAAACCTGATTCCGCTGGCTTAGCGGCTCGGGGGCGGAACGCTACACAGCGCCAGGACGGGAAGAAGCGGAGACGAGCTGGCGTTCGCCTGCCCCCACCGCCACCCACCCTCCCGACATCCCTGCCTGAGCAGATGGGTCAGGCCGCTGATCACGGTCTGCCGGTTGTGCAGTTGTCAGCCTGGGGCCAAGAGGGCTTTGCTGGCGGGGCGCCGTTCGGTCGGCAGGGGAGTGTGACGACGAGGTCGGACGTGGCGGGATTGGCGACCTGGCGAACGCGCATTGCTCTTGGCTGAATTCCCGTGGCCGCCTTACCGGCAGGCTCCGATGCGGTGACGCCATGTCGGCTGTTCTCCGTGGGCATGGGTGGCTTTCCATCGGCCCGGGTAAAGCTGCGAGCCTCGGCGAGGGTGAGAAACACAGCGAGGCCGCCAAGCTCCTCCCGCCAAATTGATAAGCTATAGATATAGCCGTAAGCAGAATTTAGCGCCTAATCGCCATAAATGCCGAGGTCTATAGGATCTCCATGAGACCCTTGTCGGCGGTACACGTCCGATGGGTTTCAACGGAGAGCGGACATGAGCCAGGACGTGATCGTGGTCATCGGCGCGGGTGGCATAGGCGAGGCCATCGCCCGACGACAGGGGTTCGGCAAGACGGTCCTGCTCGCAGACTGGAACGAAGATACCCTCGCTGCTGCCGCCGCCGGATTGAGCGAGGCCAGCTATTCTGTCGTACAGCATCCGGTCGATGTCAGCGTGCGGGCGTCGGTCCAGGCCCTGGCGGAGGCGGCGGCTACCCTCGGCAGGGTCGTGCAGGTGGTCAACACGGCCGGCCTGTCCCCAAACATGGCCCCGGTCAGGAAGCTGCTCGAAGTCGATCTCTACGGTTCGGCTGTCGTCTTCGAGGAGTTCGGGAAGGTCATCGCCTCGGGCGGCGCCGGCCTGATCATCTCAAGTATGGCAGGCCACATGATGCGTCCGCTTCCCGCGGACGATGAACAGCAGCTTGCTCATCTGCCCGCCGACGAGTTGCTGTCCTTGCCCTGCCTTCAGGCCGAGGCCGTTCCCAACAGCATGGTGGCTTACATGGTCGCGAAGCGCGCCAATTTCCTTCGCGTCCAGGCTGAGGCGGTGAAGTGGGGCGAGCGCGGCGCCCGGGTCAATGCGATAAGCCCCGGCATTGTCGTTACGCCCCTCGCGGCCCATGAGCTGAATTCGCAGATCGGCCACGTTTATCGCGGCATGGTCGCGGCCTCACCGTCCAAGCGCATGGCGCCGCCCGAAGAGATCGCCGTGGCGGCGAGCTTCCTGCTCGGACCCGACGCCGGTTTCATCACGGGCAGCGACCTGCTCATCGATGGCGGCGTCACCGCCGCCATGCGCGCCGGCAATCTGCCGACCCCGGCCTGACCGCCGCAGGCGCCGCTAGCTTCAGCAGACGGCAGCATCGTCGCCGGCATTCTCCCTGCCGCTTCCATCCGTGGGTCGAGGGCGCCGGGGACCCACGCCATCGCGGCCGGCATCACCCTCATCAGGGGTGTAGTCCTCTTCGCAGCCCTTTCATGGGCATTCTCATCCTGGACCGGTTAATTCGATGGGCTTGGCCCGATGCCTGTCCCGGAGCCCTAGGCTCCGACCAGGATCAACGCCCCTCGGGGGTCCGCCCGCCTGCTGCAGGACGCAGCCCGACGGCGGCTTCGAGGTTGGTCGGCTGGACTAGGCGGGGCGGAGCGCCTCAGGGCCGGCGCCCGCAGGGCCGGATCCTGGCGATGACGCGCCGGGTGGCTGACGCTCCGGGCGGAATGAGCGCCTATCGCAAGAGGGCGCAGGACGCCGGGCGGTGAAGGGCTGGCAGGGGCGACGGCCTTGCAGGACGGTCGCTTCCGGGGCGCCGTAGGGCGCGATCGGCCTGACGCCGGGGCGGAGTGGAAGTGGCGTGTGCGGCAGGGCGGTCAGGCTGAATGCGAAGTCACCCAGCTGGAGACCCCTTCGCTCCCGACTGCCCTCACCCCCGCCCGTTTCGCGCCTCTCGCCAATCCCAAACTCATGGCATCGGTCTCAGCCTGAGCGCGGAAACCGCCAGCGACCCGTCACAGCTTCGGAGGCGCCTCCACGCCGGTCATCGCCATTGAGGCGGCGTTGTACCGGTCGCCTTCGGCGTCCAGGCTTGAGAGTGCGGCCGTGATCGCCAGGGTCTCTTCAGGGGTCAGTTGAAGCTCGGCAGCGCCCAGGTTCTCCTCCAGGCGGTGCAGCTTCGTCGTGCCCGGGATCGGGACGACGTAGGGTCGTTGGGCCAGGAGCCAGGCCAGGGCGACCTGGGCCGGCGTGGCGCCGCGGGCCTCACCGACCTGCTTCAGAAGTTCGACGAAGGCCAGGTTCTTGGCCAGGGCCTCGGGCTGGAACCGCGGGATCGTCGCACGGAAATCGGTCTTTTCGAGCTTGGTTTCCGCGCTGATCGCACCCGTCAGGAAGCCCTTGCCGAGCGGGCTGTATGGCACGAAGCCGATGCCGAGTTCGTCGCAGGCAGCGAGGATCCCATTCGTCTCAGGCGCGCGCCACCAGAGGGAATATTCGTTCTGAACGGCTGAGACAGGTTGCACTGCATGTGCTCGCCGCAGCGTGTTCACGCCCGGCTCGGAAAGCCCGAAGTGGCGCGCCTTGCCTTCCTTGATCAGGTCCTGGACGACGCCTGCGACATCCTCGATGGGTACTTTGGGGTCGACCCGATGTTGGTACAGCAGGTCTATGGTCTCGACGCCGAGCCGTTTCAGCGACCGCTCCACCACCTCCCGGATCTTCTCCGGCCGGCTGGAGATCCCCCGGGGACGACGTGTTTCCGGATCGACATCGAAGCCGAACTTGGTGGCGATGACGACCTGGTCGCGGATCGGCCGAAGCGCTGCGCCGACCATCTCCTCATTGCTGAACGGCCCATAGATTTCGGCGGTGTCGAAGAGGGTCACGCCACGATCCGCGGAGGCGCGAATGAGGGTGACGCCCTCATCATGACTGATCCGGTGGCCGTAGCTGAAGTCGAGGCCCATGCAGCCAAAGCCGATTTCGCTGACGGTCAGGCCGCCAAGGCTTCGCATTTTCATGATGTTCTCCGGGGTTCGTTCTCGAGGTCATCGACCGCTGGCCGTCCGGCCAGCACCGGCTGAACCTAGAGGATCGCCATTTCAGCGATTAGTCGCTAAATCATGCATGAGGCTATCAGTGGAGCTTATGAATGCGGCGGGAGGATCTCAGTGATCTGGCGGTCTTCCTCGCCGTTGCCGAGGCGCGCAGTTTCACCCGGGCGGCGGCCCAGCTTGGCGCCTCGCAATCCGCAATCAGCCAGATCGTGCGACGCCTCGAAGCGTCGATTGGCATCAAGCTGCTGACGCGCAACACGCGCAATGTGGCGCCGACGGAAGCCGGCGAGCAATTGATCGCAACCCTGAGGCCGGCCTTGGGTGAGATTGACGCGCGTCTCGCGGCGCTGAGCGCCTTTCGGGAGCGCCCGGCGGGCACGGTGCGGATTACCTCCAGTCGCCATGCTGCAGAGACGATCCTCTGGCCAGCCGTCAGCCAGATGCTCAGGGAAAACCCTGAAGTGGACGTCGAGATTTCCGTCGATGGGCACCTGACCGAGATCGTCGCCGAACGTTTCGACGCAGGTGTTCGACTGGGGGAACAGGTCGCGAAGGATATGATCGCCGCGCCGATCGGGCCGGAACTCCGGATGGCCGTCGTGGGGTCGCCGGACTATCTGGCGGCCCGTGGTGTCCCAGGTTCACCCCAGGAGTTGACCTCCCACGCCTGCATCAACATCCGCATGCCCTCGAGCGGCGGACTTTATGCGTGGGAATTCAGCAGGGGTGGGCGTGATCTCAATGTTCGCGTCGATGGACCGCTGGTCCTCAATGACGTCGGGATCATACTGCAGGCGTCCGCAGAGGGTTTGGGACTGGCCTGCGTCCTGGAGGATCAGGCCTCTAGCCTGCTCGCGTCAGGACGCCTGGTCCGGGTCCTTGAAGACTGGTGTCCACCATTCCCAGGTTACCACCTGTACTATCCCGACCGGCGCCAACTGACGCCCGCCTTTTCCTTGTTTCTTGCAACCCTGCGGCAGCGCAGGCGTTCGGTCTGAACCTCACGTCCGCCTCACCCCCCGCCGACCTGAGCCTCAGGCCGTCGATCTCCGCCATCTCCGCGTCGGAATAGGGACCGTCGGCCTCCGCCTTCAGGCACAGGTCAAGTTCCGCGCGGTTCTTGACGCCCAGGACCACCAGATCGAAGTCGGGCAGGGAGAGGGCGTAGCGGTGGGCCGCGTAGGCGGGGTCCACGCCCCAGAGGGCGCAAAGGGCCCGGAAGGGCGCCGCGCGCTTGAAGTCGCGGCGTTACCCGGACCGCAAGCCTGTGGATGCCGATCAGGACTGCGGTCTGAGGCCGAGCCGATCGGCGATCACGCCGTCGATGAGGCGCTTCGGCAACAGCCGCGGCAGCCACCAGTTCAGGAGGGGATTCGGGACCGGCGCGTAGCGCACCCTGGGACGCGCGGCGGTGAGCGCTTCCAGCACCACCTCGGCGACGACGGAGGACTCCAGCCCTTCCTCGTCCATGGCCGCGAGGCTTTCCTCCAGCCGGGCCAGGGGGGCGGCCCAGCCCGTGCCGGCGTAGCGCGACCGGTCGATGGCGGCGCCCTTGCCCCAGATCGGCGTCTTCACCGCGCCGGGCCCGACCACGATGACATCGACGCCCGTCAGGATGAGTTCCCGGCGCAGGCTTTCGGAGTAGCCCTCTAGCCCATGCTTGGACGCGGCGTAGGCGGCGGTGAAGGGATAGCCGAACTTGCCCGAAACCGAAGTGATGTTGACGATGCGGCCCTTGGGGCCTGTCGCGCCCGGCACGGCGCCGAGCAGGGGCCCAAAGGCCTGCACGGCTCGCATGGCGCCGACCAGATTGGTGTCGATCACCTGCTCGATCTCGTCGAGGGGCTGGGTCATGGCGGGCCCGGGCCATGCGACGCCGGCGTTGTTCACAAGGCCGCCGAGCCGCTCGCCGCCGAGCCGGCCGTGGATCTCGGCGGCGGCCCGGGCCAGGCTCCCGGCATCCGTTACATCGGCCAGCACAGGCTCCACCAGCGGACCGCAGTCCTGCGCCAATGCGAGCGCATCGGCGTCCCGTCGCACCGTCGGGAAGGTCCGCACGCCGGCCTTTGCAAGTCGCTCGACGCACGCCCGTCCAATGCCGCTCGAGGCGCCTGTCACCACCACGGGTCCCGTCACGCTCATGCTCCTTCGCCGCAACGGGCCGGATATGGGGATAGGGGTTGGCCGTTCCACCCGCACGCGTCGGGAGGGATCCTCAGGCTCGCCGGATCTCGAACCGCACCGAGCCGAGCGGCAGCCCGCGCCAGGAGACGACCGCCTCGTTCAGGATCACGCCCGGGTCTGTCCGATAGATCAGGTCACTGAAGCCAAGACGGGTAACGCTGCCGCGCGACCGCACGTCGGCCAGGTATTCCAGCCGGATGACGCCGTTCTCTTCCGTCACCTCGGCCACGCCGACCGTGTCTTCGCGCTTGCCCTTCCAGCGGCCGGGCCCCGCGCGATCAAACACCCAGGTCAGCCGGTCGGTCTCGCCATCGTCATAGATGAAGTCTTCCACCACGGTCAGGCGGTCGCCCTCCAGGCGCCCGTCGAGGTCGGCGCGGAAGCGGCGCGTGACGCCCGCGATGGGGAAGCTGAACACGCCTTCGCCCCGGGTCCGCCCCAGGAACGCCTCTTCCAGGGTCAGGCCGGCCGGCCTCGTGCGCGGCGCGGGCGGGCGCGTCGCACACCCCGCAAACATAGCGCCCGCTGTCAAGACAAGCGCACCCCGACGCGTGACACCCGGAATCTCGATCATGGGCCTACTCCTTGGCCACAAGCCTAGAGGGAATTTCCCGAACAAGACAGGGAAAAGGCCCCGCCGGAGGGAGCCCGGCCGCGAGCCTCTACCGCCCCTTCCGGACCCCGCCGCCCGGCCTGCGCCGTCCAACGTCCCGACATCCCTGCCTACCCGTTTGTTGCCGTCATGTGACCTGAACGGGTCAGTCATTCGCGCCCAAACTGTGCAGGGAAACGCCCAGGATCCCGTTTCTGTCCTTCCCATGTATTGGAAAGCTGTTGGAATCGGCGGGGGTCGGCCCTATTGCGGTCACAATTGACACAGCGACGGACGGCTGCCGAGCCCGAATTCCGCGCAAAGAGGGGTTACCGGGGATGTCCGACAAGATGATGACGACCTTCAAGCTCGCCCTGCTCGCCGGGGTGTCCCTGGCGGCGGCGGCGCCGGCCTTCGCCCAGGACTCCGGCGCCGGTGGGACCGAGGTCGAGGCCATCACAGTCATCGGGAGCCAGATCAAGGGCGCCAAGGTCGACACCTCCCTGCCGGTGACCGTGGTCAGCGAGAACGAAATCATCGCCACCGGCGCCGTCTCGGGTGACGAGCTGTTCCGCTCCATCCCTCAGGCCGGCGACGTGCAGTTTCAGGAAGCCCGGACCACCGGAAACCTGAACGACGCGCGGGGCGATGTGGCCTCGCTCAACCTCCGCAGCCTGGGCACCGGCAACACGCTGATGCTGCTGAATGGTCGCCGATCCGTGCTGCATCCCGGGACCCAGACCGAAAACTTCGTGCCGGTCACGACGCCCAACACCAACGCGATCCCCGTGTCCGGCGTGAAGCGCGTTGAGGTGCTGCGGGACGGCGCGGCCGCCATCTACGGTACCGACGCGGTGGCCGGCGTGGTCAACACTGTCCTGGACACCCGCTTCCAGGGCCTCCGCGTTGAACTGCAGGGCGGTGGATCCGAAGGCACCGACTACCAGGAAGGGCTGTTCACGGTGAAGGCCGGGACCAAGCTCGAAAGCGGCGCGCGCCTGACCTTCTTTGGCAGCTATACCGGCCGCACGCGGCTGAATGCGACCGAGCGCGATTATTCCGCCAGTGAAGACCACCGCCCCGGCGTGGTCGGGACCCCCTGGGAAGGCAGCACCGCATTCGACAACAGGTCGACCTCCAGCCCCTGGGGCTCGTTCAGCGTGGTCGGCCTGACCTCCAGCAGCACCGCGCTCCAGGTCAAGCAGAGCGGCGTCAACCTGACGGCCAGCGGCGTGTTCCACATCGAGCCGGTCGCCAACGCCATCACCCAGACCGGCGGGTGCAACAGCACCCTGTTCGGCGCTGGCGACATCTGCATCCGCAATGGCGTCACCACGGGCACGGCCCAGCGTCCGCTGCGCTATGACGAGAACCCGGACCGGACCCTGCGGGGCAGCGTCGAGCGGATCAACCTGTTCAGCACGATCGAGCACGACCTGACGGATGACATCCAGTTCTACGGCGAGGTCGGTTACTACCACTCGCTGTTCAAGGGCAGCCGTGAGCAGTCGGCTCCGCTCTCCTCGGCGCCGATCAGCATCGCCGCCAACGCCTACTGGAACCCCTTTGGCCCCACCGGCAGCCCCAATCGCCTTGCCAACCTCACCAATGTCCCGACCGGCGGCCTCGCGCTGAACATGACGTCCTACCGGCCGGTCGACACGGGGCCTCGCAGCTACACCGTGACCGACGACAGCATCCGCCTGCTCGGCGGCCTGCGCGGGAACTGGCGCGGCTGGGACTGGGACTCGGCCCTCCTGTATTCGGAGGCCCGGACCCGCGACCGGACCTACAACGCCGTCAGCAACACGCTCTTCCAGAGGGCGGTGTCGCTTTCCACGCCGGACGCCTACAACCCCTTCAATGGCGGCACGCAGGGAACCTTCTCTCTCGGCGACGCGACGCCCAACAGCCGGGCCGCAATCGAGCCCTTCCTCATCAACGTCGACCGGATCAGCGAGACGTCCCTGGCGCTGGCGGACTTCAAGGTCTCCAATCCGGATGTGTTCACGCTTCCGGCCGGCCCTGTCGGAGCCGCCGCCGGCGTTGAGTTCCGGCGTGAGACCTTCGTCGACGACCGGGACAAGAGGCTGGACGGGACGGTCAAGTACACCAACCCCATCTCCGGCCTCGTCTATGGCACGGACGTCATGGGTGCGAGCGGCTCCCCCGACGTGAAAGGCCAGCGCGACGTCACCTCGGCCTACATCGAGCTGGCGATCCCGGTGGTCTCGCCTGACATGGCGATCCCCCTGGTCGAGGAGATCAGCGTCCAGCTGGCGGCCCGCGACGAGTACTATTCGGACTTCGGTAACGTCCTGAAGCCGAAGGCTGCCGTCCTCTGGAAGGTCGGCGCCGGTTTCGCCCTGCGCGGCTCGATCTCCCAAAGCTTCCGGGCGCCGAACCTGCCGCAGTTCTACTCAGATGGAACGACGGTCGCGAACACCCGGACCGACTGGGCCGCCTGCCGGATCAACACGCCGCCGGCTCCGCCGCCGGCGACCCCTCCGACCTGCACCTCCTCGAGCACCCTGGAAGTGCGGAGCGGGAACGAGGACCTGACGCCGGATGAGGCTGACAACACCTCGTTCGGCTTCGTCTATACGCCGACCTTCATTCCGCCCGAGTATGGCCGTCTGATGGTCACGGCCGACTACTGGCAGATCCGCCAGACGGACGTCATCGGCGTCCTCGGCGCGGCGAACCAGATCGCCTACGACTACCTCCTGCGCCTGCGCGGAAGCTCGAACCCGAACGTGGTCCGCAACCCGCCCACCAGCGCCGGCCCCGTCGGGACGATCGACTACGTGAACGACGTCTACACCAACCTTCAGCCCCGCACGGTCGAGGGCCTGGACGTGACCGTGGAGTACGATCTCGACGATACGTCCCTGGGTGACTTCAACCTGAAGTTCAACGTCGCCCAACTGCTGGCCTACGACCAGGAACCCGGCGAGGTCGAGAAGATCCTGATCGCGGCGATCGCCGACGGCACCCTGATCGGTCCGACGGTCGCCAGCGCCGGTAGCCGGGTCAAGATCGACGGCTATCCGGAGTTCCGGGCGACCGCGAGCCTGACCTGGCGCAAGGATGGCTGGGGCGCCGGCCTCTTCGTCAACCATGTGGGTTCGGTCTATGACACCGGCCCGGCTCAGGTGAATGGCAGGTACTACGAACTCGAGGCGTGGACGACAGCCAACGTCTACGGACAATACGCCTTCAAGGATGGCCCTCTGGACGGCTCCACCGTTCGGGTCGGCGTCCGGAACATCGAGGACAAGGATCCGCCCCTGGCGTCGAACAACTTCGGCTATCTGGGATCGCTGCACAACGCCACGGGCCGCTACTGGTACGCCTCGTTGAGCAAGCGCTTCTAAGCCGCGCAGGAGGTCGGGGAGAGGGACGTCCAGCAGGGCCGCGAGATGCGGCCCTGCGCCGTGGCGGCCATTGGGGGAGAACTTTACGCGCCCGACGCGGGGCCTCGCCAACGGCCGCGCGGCGATGGAAGATGGAGGTCCGATCCCCGGACTTGAGGGGAGGGGCCCGCCCCGTCCCGATCCTACCGAGTGTAAACCTGCTGCATGACCGACGGTTCCAGTCTCCCCGCCGCTCCGCCGAAAACACCGGGTCTCCTGGGCCGCATTGCGGGCCTCTGGTTTGCGGTTCCGCTTTGGAAACGCATCATCGCCGCCCTGCTGGCCGGCGCCCTGGTCGGCCTGGTCTGGGGGCCTGGCGCCGTCTCGATCAAGTGGATCGGCGACCTGTTCGTGCAGCTGATCCGTATGGCGGTGATCCCGCTGGTGCTGGTGACAATCGTCTCCGGCGTCGCCGCCCTCGGCGACCCTCGGCGCCTCGGCTCCATCGGCGTCAAGACCCTGCTGCTCTACCTGTTCACGACATCGATCGCCGTGGGGGTCGGCCTGTCGCTGGGCGTCATCGCACAGCCCGGCCTGGGTGCAGACTTCTCGGCGGCGGCGCCGCAGGCGCTGAACGCGAACGGGTCGGTCGGCCTCGGGATCAACGACATCGTGCCCGCCAACATCTTCAAGGCCCTGGCCGATGGCGCGCTGTTGCCGACCATCTTCTTCGCCCTTCTGCTGGGATCGGCGATCCTCGCCACAGGCGAGAAGGGCAGGCCTATGGCCGCGGTGTTCGAGTCCGCCTCCGAGGTCATGCTGAAGGTCGTGGCCATCATCATGGAGTTCTCCCCCTTCGGCGTCTTCGCCCTGATCGCCACGGTCATGGGAACGACGGGGGTGAGCGTCTTCGCCAGCATAGGTGTCCTCGCCCTCTGCGTTCTCAGCGGCTCGCTCATCCAGAGCTTCGTCGTTCACGGCCTGGTGGTTCGGCTGATGGCCTGGCTGCCAGTGATCCCCTTCTTCCGGGGCATCACAGACGCCATGCTGGTGGCCTTCTCGACCTCGTCCAGCATGGCCACCCTTCCGGTGGCGATGCGGGTTGCGGAGGAGAACCTGGGCATCAAGCCGGCGGTGGTCTCCACCGCCTTGCCCCTCGGCGCCACGGTCAGCATGGACGGAACGGCGCTCTACATCGCCCTCCTCGCCACCTTCGCCGCCCAGGCCTTCGGCGTACAGCTCAGTCCTGAGCAGTACCTTCTGATCGGCGTGACCACGGTGATGGTCGCCGTCGGCACCGCGCCGGTGCCTTCGGCGTCGCTGTTCATGCTGGCCGGGGTGCTGACGACCTTCGGCGTCTCGCCCGAGCAGACCGCCATCCTGGTCGGGTTCATCCTGCCCTTCGACCGCGTCCTCGACATGATCCGGACGGTGCCCAACAACACCAGCGACCTGGCGGTCGCGACCGTGGTGGCCCGCTGGGAGAACGAGATCGACGTCGAGATCTTCAAGTCCTCCAGGGATGTCTGACCCATGATCCTGTTCCGGTTCTGCCTGGCCGCCCTCGCGGTCCTCTCCCTGGCGTTCGCCCCTGTGGCGCAGGCCCAGGCGCAACGTCGTCAACTGCTCGAATACCCTTCCATCCACCATCCGGTGGTCGGTGAGCGGGGCATGGTGGTCACCCAGAACGCGATCGCCTCCGAGGTCGGGGCCGAGATCCTGCGCAAGGGCGGAAACGCCGTCGACGCCGCCGTCGCCGTGGGCTTCGCCCTCGCGGTCACCCTGCCGCGGGCAGGCAATATCGGTGGCGACGGCTTCATGCTGGTCCACACCGCCGGGACCAGGGAAACGGTGGTCATCGATTTCCGGTCGGTCGCGCCGGCGGCGGCCAGGCTGGAGATGTTCGTCGACAAGAAGGGCGAGGAGTCGCCCCTGGCCTCGCGGGGGTATCGGGCCTCCGCCGTGCCCGGAACGGTCGCCGGCCTTGAGCTGGCCCACAGGCGCTACGGCAAGCTGCCCTGGAAGGACGTGGTGACGCCCGCCCGGCGCCTGGCGGCTGAGGGGATTGTCCTGACCCCTGACGAGGCCTTTGTCTTCAGCTGGGCGCGGGAGCGGATGACGGAAAGCGTCGCAGGCCAGCGCACCTTCTACAAGCCGGGCGGCGAGCTCTACAGGGCGGGAGAGGTGCTGAAGCAGCCTGACCTCGCGTGGTCCCTGGGGCAGATCGCCGACAATGGCGCCGACGCCTTCTACAAGGGCGAGATCGCCCGCCGCTTCGCCGCGGACATGAAGGCCCACAAGGGCCTGATCACCCTGGAGGACTTGGCGGCCTACAAGCCTGTCGTGCGGGAGCCGCTGCTGGGGACCTACCGCGGATATACGGTTGCGACGACCCCGCCGGCGAGCTCGGGCGGCGCCACCCTGTTGCAGATGCTGAACATCCTGGAGTCGTTCGACCTCAAGGCGCTGGGCGGATCGGGCTCCTCCGGCGCGCTGCATGTGATGGCCGAGGCGATGAAGCTGGCCTACGCTGACCGCTACCGCCATCTTGGCGACACGGACTTCGTGAAGGTTCCGCTGAAGGGGTTCACGTCCAAGGCCTATGGCGCCCAGCAGGCCAGCCGGATCGACGTCAACCAGGCCAAGTCCGCAAAGGCGCTCGGCGCCGGCGATCCCTGGAAGTACGAGAGCCCCAGTACCACCCACTTCAGCATCGCCGACAGCGCCGGGAATGCGGTGAGTACGACCTACACCCTCGGCGCCGACTTCGGTTCTGGCGTGATGGTCGAGGGAACCGGGTTCGTCCTCAACAACCAGATGAACAACTACAGCCACGAGCAGGCGGTCGAGGCGGCCCGGAAGGGCAGGACGTCGCCGCCCAACGCCATGGCCCCCGGCAAGCGCATGCTTTCGACCATGATGCCGACCCTTGTCTTCAGGGACGGCAAGCCCTGGCTGGTCACCGGCACGCCAGGCGGCAGCACCATCATCGACACGGTGCTTCAGGTGATCGTCAACGTCATCGATTTCGACCTTAACGTCGCCGAGGCGACCCACCAGCCGCGCATCTTCCAGGCGGCGACGGATACACTGGAGGTCGAGCCCAACTTCAATCCGGACACGGTCGCGGCGGTTCGGGCGAAGGGGCACTCCGTCAAGGCGGCCGAGACCATGGGCAGCGCCCAGTCCATCATGATCGACAAGGGCCTCTTCCTCGGCGCCGCCGATCCTCGCCGTCCTGGCGCGTTGGCCGTGGCGCCCTGAGGGGCATCAGTCCCACAATCACCGGGCGAGGGCGCCTCCAACGGGCCGTAACCAGCGACGGGGTCAGCCGCCCCGGCCGCCTGACATGCCGGCGCGCCCACACGCCTCCGGACCCTGCGGCCAACGCAACCCTTCGCTGGTTGAAGTGAAGGGCGTCCGCTAGCGGCCGGCGCTCGCCCGCTTGTCATCCCGGGCGGCCTTCAGTGCGGCCTCCACACCCCGGATCAGGGCATCTGGCGTCACCGGCTTGGCGATCAGGAGGTCGGCTCCCGCTTCACGCGCCGCCCTGACGTGTTCGGCCATGCAGTTCGCCGAAAGCATCGCGATCGGGACCCGCGCCAGGGCCTCCGCCTCCTCCCGCGCCCGGATCCTTCGGGTGGCGGTCAGGCCGTCCATGACCGGCATCTGCATGTCCATCAGGATAATGTCGAAGGCGGCGGGCTCGAACCGGGCCAGGGCTTCCTCCCCATCATTCGCCACCGCGATCTCGGCCCCTTCGTACTCCAGGATCACACTGGCCACCCGCTGGTTGATCGGCTGGTCCTCGACCAGGAGGACCTTGAGGGGGCGGCCCGCCCCTTCGCCTCCCAGGCGCCATCCGCCCGGTCCGGCCCTGGCTGGCGCCGCCCGCGCCGGGTCAGCCTCCCGGGGGAGGTCGAGCCTCAGGGTGAAGCGGCTGCCCTTACCGGGTTCTGACCGGGCCTCGATCTCCCCTCCCATCGCGGCGGCGAGACCCTGGGAGATCACCAGGCCCAGGCCTGTCCCGCCAAACCGCCGCGTAATCGTGCCGTCAGCCTGCGCGAACCTCTGGAACATGCGCTCCGCGGCGGCGGCGTCAAAGCCGATGCCCGTGTCGCGGACCTCGATGGCCACGCCAAGTCGCTCGTCGCCCGCCTCCGTCACCCGCAAGGTCACGTCCACGCGCCCCTGCGGGGTGAACTTGATGGCGTTGGAGACGAGGTTGGCGACGATCTGGCGGATCCTGACCATGTCGCCCAGGGCCCAGGCCTGGCTCCCGGGACCAAGGTCCAGGCCAAAGGCCAGCCCCTTGTCATCCGCCCTCACGCGCATGAGGCGCACGGCGTCCTCGACCGCTTCACCCAGCTGGAACGGCGCCGCTTCCAGCGCCAGCTGGCCCGCCTCCACCTTGGTCAGGTCCAGGATGTCCGACAGAAGGCGCTCCAGGGTCTGGCCGGAGGTCATGATCAGCTGGACCATCTCCTCCTGGGCCTCGGTGAGAGGCGTACGGTTGAGCGCTCCCACCAGACCCAGGACGCCGTTGAGAGGGGTCCGGATCTCGTGGCTCATGTTCGCCAGGAAGACGGTCTTGGCCTCGCTCGCCGCGAGGGCCGCATCCCGCGCTCCGGAGAGGGCGCGCATCAACTCCTGGGACTCGGCGACCATGGAGGCCTGGACCCCGGCCGCGAGGATGGCGCTGAGCGAGGAGTCGACCTCCGAGAAGTCCGACATGCGCAGGCCCGAGTCCTGCAGGCTGGAGACCTGGCTGACCACGTGGCTGACACAGAAGAGAAAGTCCGTCTCGAGGGAAAGGACAAGGCCCCTGAGGAAGACAGAGCCTTTGGTCGCCCTGAGCTGGACAGGGGTCTTGTTGCGGACCCAGGCCTCGAGGTCCAGGAGCCCCCTGGGCCGCTCAATCTGGAAACTGTCCTCCAGCCGCGTTCCCGGCGCGCACCAGGGCGTCAGGCGACGCAGGGACTGGCCCGTCGACAGGATGGTCAGGTCGGGGCTGACGCGGATATGCGCAGGCAGGATCAGGTCGAGCTGAGACGGGTCGAGCCGCACCATCACCGTGAAGTCCTAGCCTTCGATGGCGATGAGGAATTCGACGCCGGGGTCCTGGGGCCCCACAAGATGGACCTCCCCCCGGTGGCCGAACCGCTGGAGCAGGCCCTCGAGGAGACCAGTCACGAAGGACTCAAGCCCACTTCGATTTGAGATGTAGGCGATCCGGATGAAGGTCTCGCCGATCTCAAGGACACGAAACGAGGGCACGTCGACATCTGTCAGGCTGACCTGGATGCTGGCGTGCATGCGGTCGAGGTTTCGGCAGAAGTCGAAGATGTCGTCCCCCGCCATGGTCATCAGCGGGGCGTAGGCGCTTGCGTCCGCGAAGCCGATCCAGAACCGGCCGAAACGCACCAGGGTTTCCTCGAGGCTGAGGTTCATCTCCTGGGCGACCGCGCCGATCAGCCCGAAGGTGACGTCATCGGGGTAGGACAGGCCGCTGATGAAGGCCTCATCCTTAAGTCCTGATGTCTTGAGAATACTGTTCCAGAGAGGCTCGCCGCCGGAACTTTGCACCATTTCCCGCGCAGCGCGGTGGATCATTCCGTACATGTAGGCCCGGGACCCGGTCTGATTGCGCGATGCGCACGACCCTGAGGGTAAGGAGTTAACGTTTTCTGGAGGCCTGGGAGTTTCCAGTCCACTTTCGACCCATCCGTCCTGTCTGCAGGGCTCTAGACTGCATCGCCCTTCCGGGCGGCGGTCCTCGACTTGTGATGAAGCTGTGTTTAACCTTGCGACCGCTGGGTGGGCCATGACCCGACTCTAGGGATCCGGGCCGCGGTGGGGCAGATTCGCGTATGGTGAACCTTAATCCCCAAGACTGGACGACCGGCGAGGTCGAGGTTTCGGGCGGTAGACTGGCCTATCACCGCACCGGCGGCCTGGGCCCGCCCTTGGTCCTGTCCCACGGCCTGACGGACAACGGGCTTTGCTGGAGCCGCCTTGCGGAGGCCCTGGCCCCCGACTTCGACATCATCATGCTGGACGCCCGCGGGCATGGCGCCAGCTCTCCGCCCGGAGTTGACGGCGTTACGCCCGACATGCCTGGCCGGGATCTGGCGGAAGCGATCCGGGGCCTCGGCCTGTCGAAAGTCGTCGCCATGGGTCACTCCATGGGCGGTCGGGCAACGGCCGCCTGTGCTGCGGACCACCCGGACCTGATCCGGGCCGTTATTCTGGAAGATCCGCCGTTCATCCCACCCATGGACGCCAAGGCGGCCACCCAACGCGTGGAGAGGTTCCGCAAGCAGGTCGGCCAGTTGCGGGGCATGACCGACGCCGAGCTCATGGCGCTCGTCCGGAAGCAGTCGCCCTCATGGCAACCGCCGGAGCTGCCCGCCTGGATCGCCTCGAAGCGCCAGGTGGACCCGGGCGCACTGCCCATCCTGCCGAAGCCCTGGCAGGACGATATCCGTCGGCTCCGCGCGCCGACTCTCTTGATCCACGGCGATGTCGCGCTGGGCAGCATGGTCTCGCCCGAGGCGGCCCTGGAGGCGCGCCGCCTGAATCCCCAGCTGCGGGCCCTGAGGGTCAGCGGGGCCGGCCACAATGTCCGCCGCGAGCAGTTCGCCGAAGTGCTTCTCGCGGTCCGCAGCTTCCTGGCCGAGGCCTGACCCGCCGCCCCTCCCAGAGGCCCGGGCTTGACCGCCCGCAGCCGCGGCCGAGAATGCCCCGAGCCTGGGTCCGGTCTGCCCAAAGGAGGGACACATGAAGTCGAGAAGGCTTGGCGCGGACGGTCCTGAGGTTTCCGCCCTCGGCTTGGGATGCATGACCATGAGCCCGGTCTACGGGCAGTCGCCGGACGAGGCGGAGTCTCTGGCCACCCTCGGACGCGCCCTTGAGCTGGGGATCACCTTCTGGGACACCGCCGATGTCTATGGCATGGGCCACAACGAGGCCCTGATCGGGGGATTCCTGGCGGGGCGGCGCGACCAGGTCTTCCTGGCGACCAAGTTCGGGATCACCCGTGCGGGGGTCAACGGCGACCCCGGATACGTCGCCGAGGCCTGCGAGGCCAGCCTGAAGCGGCTGGGCGTCGACCACATCGACCTCTTCTACCTGCACCGCGCCCAGCCGGGCCGTCCCATCGAGGAGACAGTCGGCGCCATGGCGGACCTCGTCCATGCGGGAAAGGTTCGCTTCCTTGGGCTTTCCGAGGTTTCGCCGGCCACCCTGGAGCGCGCCTGCGCCGTCCATCCCATCACAGCCGTCCAGAGCGAGTACTCCCTATGGACCCGGAATCCTGAGGACGGAATCCTGGCGGCCTGCGAGCGGCTCGGCGTGGGTTTCGTCCCCTACAGCCCCCTCGGACGGGGGTTCCTGACGGGCGGGATCGGCAGCCCGGAGGATCTTGACGCCGGTGACTGGCGGCGCGGCAATCCGCGCTTCCAGGGCGAGGCCTTCGCCCGCAACCTCACCCTGGTGGACAAGGTGCGGGAGCTTGCCGCGGCCCGCGGCGTTACGCCGTCGCAATTCGCCCTCGCCTGGGTGCTTGGCCGGGGGCCCCATGTCGTTCCCATTCCCGGAACCCGCCGTCGCAGCTTCCTTGAGGACAACGCCGGAGCCCTCGACGTAACCCTGTCGTCCACTGACCTCGCCGCCATCGACGCCGCCTTCCCGCGCGACCTCGATGCCGGCCAGCGCTATGCCGACGCGATGATGGCCTCGCTCAACGGCTAGGGTGGAGCAAGACTTGGAGCCACTGTTCCGCCTGTCCGGGGCGATGTCCAAGGATCCGGCCGTCGCCGCCTGGTTTGCCGACGGGGCGGACGAACTGCGGCGCCTGGCGCGGCGCGCCTTCGAGCGGGCGCGCGCCTGCGGGCCCGACGTCCTGGAGTTGATGCACGACCACCAGCCGACAGCCTGCGTCGGAGACGCCGCCTTCCTCTATGTCGCCGCCTACAAGGCGCACGCCGCCGTGGGTTTCTTCCATGGCGCGGACCTGCCGGATCCGACGGGCGTGCTTGAGGGAACCGGCCGCCGGATGCGCCATGTCAAGCTGAGGTGGGGTGCGCCAATCCCCGACGCCGCCCTTGAGGCCCTGATCGCGGCGGCCTACGCCGACATCTGGGTGCGACTTCACTCTTCGGGCTAGGGACAGGCCTGCCAGGGTCGGACGACGGGCTTCAGGGGTCTTCCGCGGGGCCCCCAAAGCTTCGGCCCGAGGCCCGAAGCAACCCGAAACGGACTTTCCAAGCCACGCGCAGGTCGCCGCCTAAGGTTTGAAGACGGCCTGGCTTGCGATCCGCCGCCCTGTCATGCCCCCTGGGCGCCGGTCATGAGCCGGGCCAGGGCCTCGCCGGAGTCCCAGGCGCACTCGACCCGGGGTCCGGCCAGCCAGTCGCCGCAGCAGCCAAGCCGGGCCGTTTCCGACCACAGGGCCTGTTCAGAGCCAGCAGAGGACCGCGCGTAGCGCCAGCGGTGAGCCTGGACGAGCAGGGGGGATGGCAAGGAGATTCCGGCCCTGTCGGAGAGGGCGGATAGCAGGGCCTTGATGACGGTTTCGGGCGCGTCCTCCAGGTGGTCCCGCGACCATCCGGGGGCGGCCTGGACCACCCAGGCCTCCACGCCGGCCCGCCCCGGCTTGGCGCTGTTCCGCGCCGCCCAGCCGAGGACCGCGTCCTCGCCGAGGGTATCGGCGGTGATGGGGAGGCGTTCGGAATAGGCGGCCATGACCGTCCAGCAGGGATCGGTGCGTGAGGCCGATGCGCGGGCCGCGAGGCCGGCTTCATGTCCTGCGACCAGGGCGGCGGCCTGCTCGGCCGGCAGGGCCAGGACGACGGCGTCGAAAGACTCCGACACCTCGCCGGCGATCCGGAGGCGCCAGCCTGCCCCGTCGCGGACAAGCTCCTCCACCTGCTGGCCCCAGGCGACGTGCATTCCCTCGGCGAGGGCTCGCACCGGGGCGTTCATGCCGGGGACGCCCACCCAGGCCTCGGGCCCGGCCGCGGGCCAGGGGGCGGCGAGGCCCTCGGCGGTCCAGCGGGCGACTTCCGCGCGGAAGCTCGCGCCCCGTGCGGTGAAGTACTGGGCGCCGTGGTCGAAGGCGACCGTGCCAAGCGGGGTCTCCACCCGCCGGGTCGACATCCGCCCGCCCGGCCCCCGGGCCTTGTCGAACAGCCGGACCTCATGGCCAGAGCCTATGAGTTTGGCGGCGCAGGCAAGGCCGGAAAGGCCGGCGCCCACGATGGCGATACGGTTCAGGGTCTTAGACATCACAACGACTTGGACCCTGCGCCCGGGACCGGGTCAACAGCCGTCCCGCTCACGGGCGCCTGCAATCTCGCCCCCATGGGCCGCGGCTCAGAAGCGGGCGAGCAGCTTGATGACCAGTCGGAGGTCTCCCGCCTGGGTATAGGGGCCCTCGCTGAGGGCTGTCGACGGAAGCTTGATCCTTTTCCATCCCGGGCGTGCTATAGGCGCCCGCCATGCCTTTCCCCACAAGTCACCCGGCGCTTGACCGCGCGCTTTCCGAACGCGGCTATGCCGAGCCTACGCCTGTCCAGGCCCAGGTCCTTGAAGCCTCCTACGACCGCGACCTCCTGGTCTCGGCCCAGACCGGGTCGGGCAAGACGGTCGCCTTCGGGCTTGCCCTGGCGCCCACCCTGCTGGGCCTTTCCGAACGTTTCGGGGAGGCCGGGGCGCCCGCCGCCCTGGTCATCGCCCCCACGCGGGAGCTGGCGCTCCAGGTGAACGCCGAGCTGACCTGGCTCTACGCCGGGGCCAGCGCGACCATTCTGTCCTGCGTCGGGGGAATGGACCCCCGCGCCGAGCGCCGCGCCCTGCAGAGGGGCGGCCACATCGTCGTCGGCACTCCAGGTCGCCTTCGCGACCACCTGGAGCGCGGGGCGCTGGACCTCTCGGCCCTTCGGGCCGTGGTGCTCGACGAGGCCGACGAGATGCTGGACATGGGCTTCCAGGAGGACCTGACCGTCCTGCTCGAGGCCGCGCCCGCCGACCGGCGCACCCTCATGTTCTCGGCCACCCTGCCGAGGGAAATCGTCCGCCTGGCCTCGGCCTACCAGCGCGACGCCCTGCGCATCGACACTGTCGACCGGGACTCCCCGCACGGCGACATCGAATACCGCGCCGTCCGTGTCCTGCCGAACCAGGTCGACCTGGCGGTCGTGAACCTCCTTCGCTTCTACGAGGCCCCCGGGGCCCTGGTCTTCGCCAACACCCGCGAGCGGGTGAAGCACCTGACCGCCACCCTGCGCGAGCGCGGATTCTCGGTGGTCGGCCTGTCGGGCGAACTGACCCAGGACCTCCGTTCCGAGGCCCTCCAGGCCCTGCGCGGCGGGCATGCCCGGGTCTGCGTCGCCACCGATGTGGCCGCCCGCGGCCTCGACCTGCCCGACCTCGGCCTGGTCATCCACGCCGAGGTCCCCGCCAATGTCGAGGGGATGCTTCACAGGTCTGGCCGGACGGGGCGGGCGGGGCGCAAGGGCGTTTCGGTCCTGCTGGTGCCCCGGGCCCGGCGCCGCAAGGCCGAACTCCTCTTCCAGTCAGCCTCGATCCGCGCCGAATGGGTGGGTCCGCCCACCGCCGAGGAGATCCGCGAGAAGGACCGCCAGCGCATGCTGGAGGACCCCCTGCTGGTCTCGCCCCCCGATGAGGACTGCCTGGCCGAGGGCCGCCGCCTGCTGGAGCGCCTGTCGCCCGAGCAGGTCGCCGGCGCCCTCATGCGGCTCTACCGCGAGAAGCTGCCGCCGCCCGAGGACGTCCAGGACGACGCGCCCTCCCGCTGGAAGCCCGAAGCGGCCGGCGAGCCGCGCCCCCGGCGCGAGCCCGGCGACATGGACTGGTTCCGCATCGACATCGGCCGGATGGACCGGGCGGACCCCAAGTGGCTGATCCCCAAGATCTGCCGTGCGGGCGGGGTGACCAAGCGCGACATCGGCAACATCCGCATCCTGGACGGCGAGACCCGATTCGAGATCGCCCGGGAGGTCTCGCCCGCCTTCGCCGCCGCCATTGCCGCTCCGCTTCCGGACGGGACGCGGATCGCGCCGTCGGAGGCGCCGGGCGCCGACGTCCGCCCCCCCCGTCCGCCTCGACCCCGCCGGGAGTTCGAACCTGCAGGTGAGGGCGTCTCCGCCCCGCCGCGCCCCAGGCGGGCGCCCCGTCCCGATGCGGGGGAAGCCCCGGCGGCAAGCCCGCCCCAACCCTTCCAGAAGCCGCCGTTCGAGAAACCGCCTTTCGAGAAACCGCCCTTCAAGAAGAAGCCGTTCAAGAAGGCGCCCTTTCCGAAGGGTGACCGCCCCGCGGTCTCCCCGGGCGATCGTCCCTGGAAGGGAAAGCCCCGGCCGGCGGGCCCGGGCCCGGTCGCGCGGACGGGACCGAAGCGCAAGCCGAACGACGGCCCCACGCCCCGGGGCGCGCCATTTCGGGGCAAGCCGAAGCGCGAGTCCTGAGGGCCCTAGCGGCCCCGGTTCAGCCGGTCGATTTCCTGCTTCAGCATCCGGTCGCGCATGCCGTCGCCATTCAGGGAGAACCAGGTCGCCAGGCCGTGGGCGGCAAGGCCGATCCCCCAGCCCGCCAGCGGCCAGAATGACCAGAGCGGACCGCCCTGGAAGATGTTGAGCGCGAACAGGCCGGCGTTCACCGCCACATAGACCAGGGCGTGGCTGAAAAGGCCCATCCGTAGGGCCACGCGCCTCTGCGCCTTTCGGAGCAGGTCGGGGTCGATCGGGGCGGGGGTTTCCGTGGACATGGCGGCCTCTGTGGCGGATGTCAGCCGAGACTATCAGTATCTTCCCTAAGGGAAAGCCCAGCTTCCAGTCGGGCTTTCAGCTCGCCGCTCCCCGGCAGGTCCCGGCCATCCCAGGACACGGCCGGGCGGATGCCGCGCAGGGCGTTGGTCAGGACCAGGGCGTCGGCCCTCTGCGCCTCTGCCCGGGTCAGGCGCCGCTCCGCCATTTCTGGCAGGGCCTCCAGCAGGCGGGTCCGGGTGGTCCCGGCCAGGACGCCTTCGGAGAGGGGCGGCGTGACCATCTCGCCTTCGATCCGGAAGACGAGGTTGGCGGCGGCCGCGCAGGCCGGGCGTCCGCGCGTGTTGAACATTACGGCTTCGTCGGCGCCGGCCTGATGCGCCTGCCTGAGGGCCATGATGCTGTCGATGTAGGACAGGGTCTTGTGGCGCGAGGCGGGGGAGGCGGGATTGCGGCGCACCGAGGCCGTGGCGAGGCGGACGGGCGTCCCGGCCTCCGGCGCCGGGCTTGCGGTGACCAGAAGGCGGGCGGTGGCGGACGGGTCCCGCGCCAGCCCCCGGGCGGAACGCCCAGCTGTCAGGGTCAGGCGGATGGCGGCTCTTCCCCGGTCCAGGCGGTTCCGGGCGAGGGTTTCCCGGGCGACGGCTTCCAGCCGGTTGGCCTCGGTCGGCGGCGGCAGGCCGAGGGCGGCGGCGGATGCTGCCAGGCGCCTGAAGTGAAGCGCTGCGTGCGCCAGCCCGCCCTCCACCGCCAGGAGGGTCTCGAACAGGCCGTCGCCGAGGGTGAGCCCCCGGTCGTCCGCCGGCAGGACATCGCCGTCCTCGATCCATTCGCCATCCCGCCAGGCGATCATGTCGCCGCCCCGCAGATGGCCTGCAGGAGGCGCTGGGCCTTGGCCTCGGTTTCCAGGGTTTCCGCCTCGGGATCGGAGTCCGAGGTGATCCCGCAACCGACCCTGAAGGCGGCGGACCAGCCCTCCGTCATCTCCCGGCAGGTGGCGGTTCGGATCAGGACGCTGGCATCGAGTTCCCCGTCCCCGCCGGCCCAGAAGATCGAGCCATAGTCCGCCCCGCGTGGCGACCCTTCGATTTCTCGGATGGCGGTCATGGCCTGGCGCTTGGGGGCCCCAGTGATGGACCCGGCCGGAAAGCAGGCCTCCAGGAGGTCCAGGGCGGACCTGTCGTCCCGGAGGCGGCCTTCCACGTGGGAAACCAGGTGGTGGACGTTGGGCAAGGTCGAGAGCTCGAAGAGGCGGGGCGTGCGCACCGTGCCCGGCGCGCAGGCGGTCGACAGGTCGTTGCGCATGAGGTCGACGATCATCAGGTTCTCCGCCCGGTCCTTCTCGCTGGACAGCAGGGCCTCGGCGTTGCGGGCGTCCTTGAGCGGATCTTCACCCCGCGGCGAGGTGCCCTTGATGGGGCTTGCCAGCGCCATCCGCCCCGCATCCGTCCTCTGGACCCGGACCAGGCGTTCGGGGGAGTTGGAAACAATGGCGCAGCCGGGAAGTCGGACATAGGCGGCGAAGGCGGCGGGGCTGGAGCGCGCCAGCCGCCGGAACAGGTCGAAGGGATGATCCCCGGGCCCCAGCCGGCCCTCGAACCGGCGGGAGATGTTGGCCTGGTAGAACTCACCGCAGGCGATCCGCGCCCGTACGGCCTCGACCTTGCGCCCAAAGTTCGGGCGCGGCTCCACATCTGCCACCCGGCCATTCGGGCCTACGGGCGGTGGCGAGGGCGCCGCCAGGCCTGACAGCAGGGCCGCGCGGCGGTCTGGACAGGCGCCGGGAGCCGCCTGAAGCCAAGCGGTCCGGGTCTGGTGATCGAAGGCGAGGACGAGGTCGTAGAGCGCCACCGCTGATGGCGGCCCGGCCGTGGGACATCCTGGATCATAGCCCAGCAAGCCAGCCACCCCCGTCCGGAGCGGAGGCGCTTCCGGGGCTGAGGCCCCGGTCTCGAAGGTCTCCAGCTGCACTTGCGCCCAGTGCAGGGCCTCCTCGGCCGCCAAATGCAAGGACGCCCTGCGGGGATGGGCGAGGATGTAGCTCCATCGGCCTTGTGCGCCATCTCCCAGCAGCAGCAGGGAATAGGGCGTGTCCCGAAGGCTGGCGAAGGCCTCCAGCGGATGTCGCCAGGGCAGGGAGTGAGCCGAAGAGTCCATCAGCGCCTTAGAGCATCAGAGGTGGCGAAACCGCCCTGGGGCCAGTTCCCCGGGTCCGCCGAGACGTGGGTTTCCTTGAGGCCTGCCGAAGCTGCCTACACTCCCAACCCAGGCGGTCCCCATCAATTGGTGGCGATCATCCCTGACCGCCAGTGTCTGCGGCCGTTTGCCCCTTGCTCCCCCGATCCTCGTGTCCAGATGACCCGCCACAGAGCGACTAGGCGGTGGCGCCAAGCTCATCGAACCACTTTCGGATGAGGGGAACAGCGTGAAGCACCGACTGTCCATGGTCGAAGGGCCCCACAGCCACCGCCGTAGCGTTCCCTCCACGCCTGGCTGAGGTCTCAGCGAAGACAATCGATTCCTGCGGCGAGACATCCACGTCCCGGGTTCCGAAATAGGCCCGGAAGGGGGCCTTTGGCGTCCAGTTCCAGGCTTCGTTGGCGCGGGCTGCCTCAAGAAACCAGTGATTGCCGCCCTTCGCCTGCGCGTCCAGGAAGTCTGATCTGAACATTTCGCGCGGATCGCGTGGCAAGAGCTTCAGAACGTTCGCTCCTTGGGATCCGTCCAGGGCCTCCCTTACAAGTTTGGTGGCGGGAGCTGTCATGAGCGTTTCCAAGGGGTGTCCGTAGTAGGTCGCCCAGGACTGGGCCGCCAACCCCAGGTAAGTCGAGGAACCTTCGGATCGCCCCTTGAGTGCGAAGGGAATTGAGATCCCGGCAAGGTCATAGGCGCCCGCAATCGCCGCCGTCGCCCTGACCCGCATCGAAGGGTGCTCTGCAGATTCCAGCGCACGTTGGATAACGGCCGCGTCGTGCCCCCCCTGGGAGAAGCCGGCGATGAAGACCTCTCCAACGTCCGCTGGAAGCCGTCCGCCAAGACCACTTGCTACAATTTCAAGAAGGTCGAGCGTGACCGACAGTGTGCTCGGATTGTACAGGTAGGCCTGTGGCGAATGAGAGACCCCGAGCCCGATCAGGTCCGGCGCGATCAGGGCATAGCCACCGCCTGTGAAGGCCGCTGAAACGGCGACGCCCTCCTGAAGGCTCGGGCTTGAAATCGATGCTGAACGTGCGGGATTGGTTCCGTGCATCCAGAGAACAAGGCCGCGCGGAGGCTTCCCGTTGGGGACGCTGACGAGCGCCGAGACGAGCACCGGCGCTCCGTTTGTCTCCGACCAGTAGGTCAGGCGGTAGGGTGTGAAGCCAGACTGGACCGGAATTTCAGGCGAGACGCCTGCAAGCCCAAGAACGACGCGGCCGACCAAGGCGGGATACCAACCAAGCCGCTCAAGGGAGGCGATCGTTCCGGGGGGCTGGGGATGCGCTGCAAGTCGGGTGACGTCTGGTCGCACTGAACATCCGCCTCCGGCCGCCAATCCCATGGTTCCCAGGAGCGCGCCTACCACCGCGCGACGCCCGACGGTACCGCCAACGGTCCCTTGTGACCTTCCACTCACCGGCGATTCCCCTCCAGGCGCATTGAGAAACCCGAGTTGGAGGGATTCGCTTACGAAACCCGCCAAGCTTCGGGACCGTGTCCGGATTCCCAATGCAGAGAGATCCGTTTCGTACCTGGGATCCGATCGGGGAACTGGAAAGGCAGGGCCAAGGCAACGAAAGCCTGTTTATGAGACTAATTCGCATTTACGCCGCCTGGGGGTCCTGTTAGGAACGATTATCAGTTTCATTCGCGTCAGGCGTTCATGTCCCCCCGGGCTTCCCTCCTGCTTCTCGCCACGCTGCTCTCGGGCGGCGCCGCCCAGGCGGCGGAGGATGAGCTCGCCCAGGTCTCTCCCCTGATCATCACGGCGCAGGTGGGGGACGGCTATCTTCCTGGACGGCTCGATACCGCCCTTCGCGTCGCCGCCGACCTGAGGGACACGCCCCAGTCGATAGGCGTGGTGTCCGCCCAGCTGATCCGCGACCAGGCCATGCAGTCCATGGCCGATGTCCTGCGCTATGTCCCGGGCGCCACCATCGGCCAGGGAGAAGGACACCGGGACGCACCCAGCCTGCGCGGCAACGCCTCCACGGCCGACTTCTTCGTCGATGGCGTCCGCGACGATGTCCAGTACTACCGCGACCTCTACAACACCGAGCGGGTCGAGGTGCTGCTGGGGCCGAACGCCATGATCTTCGGGCGCGGCGGCGGCGGCGGGGTCATCAATCGCGTGACCCGGGTGGCGGATGGTCGTCGGCATGTGGGCCTGAGCCTCGAGGGCGGTGACTTCGAGCACCGCCGCATGGTCGGCGACCTTGGTGCGGCGATGAACGAGACGGTCTCGGCGCGGGTCAACCTGATGCACGAACGCTCGGGCAGCTATCGTGACTTCGTCAACCTGGAGCGCTGGGGGGTGAATCCCTCGGTGACCTACCAGGGCGCCAGCGGCTTCACCGCCACCCTGACTTTCGAGCGCTTCGTGGATGACAGGACCACTGACAGGGGCGCTCCGTCCTTCCAGGGTCGCCCTCTCGCCATCCCGGTCAACGCCTACTTTGGTGATCCCACACAGAGCTGGTCCCGCGTCGAGGCCGACTCCGCGCGCCTGGCCTTCGACCTGCCGCTCAATGCAGACCTGACCCTTCGCCACCGCACGGTCTGGGGGGCCTATGACAAGGGCTACGGCAACGTCTACGCCTCGGGCGCCGCGGTGGCCGACGCCCAGGGCCGCCCGGCGGTCTACCCCCTCCAGGCCTATCGGAGCTTCACGGAACGGACCAACGTCTTCAGCCAGTCCGACCTCGTCTGGACGCACGGGACGGACGGCGCGCGGCGCACGATCGTCGCCGGGCTTGAGGTCGGCCGGCAGGACACCCGCAACCTGCGCGAGACGGGTCGCTTCGGCGGCCCTGCAGGATCGACGACCCTGACCGGAGTCCTGGTCTCCGAGCCGACCCGCCGGAACCTCCCCGTCGCTTATGCCAATTCGGGATCGGACGCCCAAAACACCGGCGTGGCGGATGTCGCCGCCCTCTTCGCCCAGGCGCAGGCCGACCTGGGCCCGCGGGTCCAGCTGATCGCCGGCCTGCGCTACGATGTCTTCAGCCTGGACCTGCGCGACGAGCGGGCTTCGGTCACTGGCCGGCGGGACTTCTCGCGCACCGACCGGATCTGGTCGCCGCGGCTTGGCCTGGTGGTCCGGCCCGTTGAACCGCTTTCGATCTACGCCAGCTATTCGGTGTCCAGCCTCCCGGCGTCGGGCGACCAGTTCGCCAGCCTGTCGATTTCCACGGAAAGCCTGAAGCCGGAATCCTTCCGCAACCTCGAGGCCGGCTTCAAGGTCGATCTGACCCCCCGCCTGATGGCCACCGGCGCAGTCTACCAACTCGATCGCGAGAACACCCAGGCCCCGGATCCCCTGGTCCCGGGGCGCGTCGTCCAGACGGGCGCCCAGCGCAGCACGGGTCTTGAGCTCGGGCTTGGCGGCAAGGTCACGGACCGCTGGGAAACCGTGGCCACGATGGCGGTCCAGTCCGCCCGCATCACCCGCCAGACCGCCGCCGCGCCGGTGGGGCGCCACGCCGCCCTGACCCCCGAGTTCACCGCCTCGCTCTGGAACAAGGTGGAGGTGACGCCCCGCCTCTCCCTGGGTCTCGGCGTCATCCATCAGGGCGACATGTTCGCCTCGATCTCCAACACGGTGACCCTGCCGGGCTTCACGCGGGTCGACGGCGCGGTCTTCCTGCGGGTGGGCGAGGACTACCGCCTCCAGCTCAATGTCGAGAACCTGGGCGACATCACCTGGTCGCCGACCAGCCATGGCGACAACAACATCCAGCCCGGCGCCCCGCGCACTGTGCGGATCTCCATTTCCCGGGGCTTTTGAGGGTCAGTAGCCTGGGGGCGGACGGAACCCGCCGTTCAGGGTCTCGATGAGGCCGGCCGCCGCCAGGGTCGTCATGTCGCCCCAGAGAGGCCCGATCACCTGCAGTCCGATGGGCAGTCCCTCGTCCGACAGGGCGACGGGAACCGCCGTCGCCGGCAGCCCCGGAAGAGTCGCCAGGCCCGCCCAGACGAGGTGACGCAGGTAGGCGACCTCGACCCCATCCACGTTGAGCTTCCGGCCCCCCATGGCTCCCTCGGTCAGGTGCGGGAAGGCAGGGGTAGGGGCGATGGGCGCCAGCAGGACATCGTGGTCCTGGAAGAAGCGCGAATAGTCCGCGCGGAGCCTGTGGCGACGCTCGTCCGCAGCCTTCCAGTCCTGGTGGCTGGCGGCGTAGTCCGGGGACATGGCTGCGCTCAGCAACTCGCGGTAGAGGCCGTTCTGCTCGCCCAGGTCGGGACCTGGAAGGCCGGGCTCGGAGACGATAGCCCCCGCCGCGGCCAGCCGGGCGCCGACCGTGCGCACCGCGGCCTTGCACGCCGCCGAGGTCGGGGCGGCGGGGTTCTCCACATGGATGGCGACCCTCAGGCCCCGGGCGGAGTGGGCGCGCGGGGAGGCGGGCGGAAGGCGGGCGCCTGGGATGCCGCCGGTGGTCAGGGCGGTCAGGACGTCTAGCCCCAGGCGGATATCGGCCACGGACCGGCCCATGGGTCCGGCGACCACCAAATCCATCAGGGCGTGGGCCCAGACCGGCGGGCGCGGCCCCTCGCCAAAGCGGTCCACGGCGTTCCAGGTGGGCTTATGCCCGAACACGCCGTTGTAGTGGCAGGGGACGCGGATCGATCCGCCGATGTCGCTGCCGAGCTCGAGGAGGGTCATGCCGGACGCCAGGGCGGCCCCCGAGCCCCCCGACGACCCGCCCGCAGTCCGCTCGGGGTTCCAGGGATTGCGGCACAGGCCATGGATGTCGTTGTAGCTCTGGATGTCGCCCCCGAACTCCGGGAGGTTGGTCTTTCCAAAGACGATGGCGCCAGCCGAGCGAAGCGCCGCCACGGCGGGGGCGTCCGCCTCGGGCGTGTAGCCCGCAAGGGGCGCGTGGCCGGAGGTGGTGACCAGCCCCCGGGTCGCGAAGATGTCCTTGATGGTCATCGGCAGGCCGTGCAGCGGCCCGGTCAGCCGGCCCTGACGGCGGGTCTCGTCGGCGGTCCGGGCGTCCGCCATGGCCCGGTCGACATCCAGGGCCACCACGGCGTTCAGCACCGGATTGAACCTCTCGACCCGCTCCAGCTGGGCGGTCAGCAGTCCCACGCTCGTGACGTCGCCACGGGCTAAGGCGGCGAGGGCGTCCGTCGCCGTCGCGGTCGAGAGGTCGATCATGCCGTCACTCCATCAGGGATTGCAGTTCGGAGATCCGCTCCATCGTCAGGCGCGTATCGCAGCGCAGCCGGGCGGCCTCCTTGGGCATGGCCTCGGTGGAGACCCCGGACGCCTCGATGTTGCAGTCGGCCGTCTTCTTGCGGACCCAGGCCCTCTGCAGTTCCAGGAGCTGGCTGCGCGCCGCCTCGGGGAGGTTCTTCCAAAGGGTGTTGATCTGCTGGTTGGCGAGCTTGTTCTCGGCCGTCGCAAGATCCAGGTCCGCCTTCTGTGCGGCCTCGGTCTGCTTGGCGGTCTCGGCCTCGGCGGCGGCCATCTCGGCCGCCTGGGCCTGGCTCGCGCCCTCGATCTCGCGGCGGGCCAGATGGGCTCCGACGACCTCGCCGAGGGCGGTGAACATGGGTGCAGCGCCTTCGACCTCGCCGTAGATCTTGTCCCGCTTGTCGGTCGGCTGGACGCTGAACTCGAGGTCAAAGGTCACGGAATCCGCCGACCGCTTGAGGCCGGCCTGCTCAAGCAGGTTGTCGACGGTGGACATGTCCAGCAGCTTCCGGGTCTGGTCGGCGTCCTGGATCATCGACAGGGGGACAACCACCCGCGCCGTCCCGGCGCAGAACCGCTTGGTGCTGTCCGGATCCTTCTTTGTCGTCCGGATGTCCTCGATCAGAACCTTGAGCTCGGCGACCGTGGCCCGGATCTTCGAGGCCGAGGCCAGCTTGGTCCCGTCCTCGGCGGCAAGCCCGGCCTCGGCCGCCTTTTCCACCTGTTCCCGGACGATGGAGGTGATGACGTCCCGCGAAGCCTGGCTCGCACAGTCCGTGGCGGCGGCGCCGCAGCCCGAAAGCAGGGCCCCGATCGCGAGTACGGGAAGGATTGTTGCGGACTTCATGTGATTGTTCTCCCAGCCATTTTTCCCGGGAAGACCCTAGGCTCCAGTCGTTAACCGGAGGGAAAAGCCCACTCAGCCGCCCTTTGGGGCCCTCAGGCGTTCTGCCGCCGCAACCAGTACCGTCAGGGCTTCATCCCGGGGAAGACCCTGTTCCCTTCGAAGGCGGGACCAGGCCTCGTAGCTGAGAACAAGGTCCAGGGCCTCCCGTCGCGCCGGGTCGGAACAGGCGTCTGGCAGCGCCCTGATGAGCATGTCGCGGAGCTGTGCGACCATCCTCGCGTGCTCCCTCTCCAGGAAGGCGGAGCGGTGACGGTGGGCTCCCGAGGCGTGCTTGAACGGAAAGATCCGTTCGAAGAACTCCGCCCGTTGTCGCGCGATCTCCACGAGCCGGCCGCCCTCGTCCGAAGCGGTCATGGGCCGGCCGATCAGGTCGGACATCTCGCCTTCAATGGTGCGCGCCATTTCTGCGTAGAGGCTGTCCATGTCCCGGAAGTGCCGGAACACGGTCCGCAGCCCCACCTCAGCCCGGGCGGCGACTCGCTCGGCGCCAGGCGTCACCTCGCCTTCGCGCACGAGGTCGAGCATGGCCGAGACGATGCGGTCGCGGCTGTCCTGGCCACGCCGTCTCCGGCCATCCGTCTCCTGTGACTCGCGGGTCATCCCGCCAAAAGAGCCTCGCAGCCGGTTCCGTCAAGGGTTGCGTCCACCAGGGCCCGGTCAGCCGCCGGCAGGGCGGCGTGGGCGTCCCGGAGCGCCTTCAGGCACTTGGCCTGGTAGGGGAAGGGCTGCTGGGTCCAGGCCTGGCCATCGACCTCTGCGCGGACCTCGGCGTCGCCGCCGACCACCGCCCGGGCGTTGGCCAGCATCACGGGCGCATAGACCCTCCCAACCTCACCCAGCAGGGCCTTCAGCGTGGGCGGGGGGCTGGCCAGGTCGATCCAGTCCCCCTCCGACGGCTCGACGCCCGACTGGTCCTCCATCATGCCCGTCCAGGCCGTGACCCGGGGCGCGACGGAAAGGGTCAGGGCCGTGGGAGTCGGGTCGAACTCCGCCAGCTGCGTCAGCTGGCCATAGGTGGCGAAGTCGCTGGCGCCCGGCCGGCGCCCCATCAGGTAGGGCAGGACCCGCAGGTGGTCCTCGAAGGCTTCCAGGAAGCGCCTGTAGCTGGCCTCGATGATCGGGCCGGTAACGGGGTTGGAGCCAACATAACGAAGCCGGCCGATCTGCCGGTCAGCAAAGCCCTGTCCGCGCTCCGCCAGCACCTCGTCCGGGACCGCCATGCCCCGCCAGCAGGGCAGGATGGCAGAGGCCTTGTCGATGTCGGCCTGGTAGGCCCAGCGGTAGTGGAACATGGCCTTGGTCAGCCACTCGTCGGCATAGTCCTCGAGCAGGGCGTCCAGGAAGGCCAGGGCCGGGTTGCCCGGGATCAGGCTGCGTCCGGCGTACTCGCCCTCGAACCGGCGGATCAGGGGCGTGGAGTCGGTCACCGCCTCCAGTGCGCCGTCCGTTCCCGGCAGGTAGAAGGTCGGCAGCAGCGGCACCTTGGCCTGCGGCAGGCCGGCGATGGCGGTGTTGGAGACGATCAGGAACCGATAGGGAATACGCCGGTACCGCAGCACCGCCAGCATCTTGCGGGTGTAGGGCGATCCGGGGGCGCCGGAGAGGGCTACGGGTTCGGTCATGGGGGGGCTCCAGGTCAGGGAAGGCGGCGGCTCACGCGGATGTCCTCGGACCCCGCGGGAAGGGAGATCATGTCGCCGTCACGCCCCACGCGGATGGGTCCGGAAAAGGCCTTCCGGCTGTCACCCAGGAAGGGGCCTTCCAGCGCCCGGACGGGCAGGGGCGGCACGATGTGGGTCAGGAGCAGGTACCGGACCTTGGCTCGCGAGGCGAGGGTGGCGATGGCTTCCGGATCGGCATGATAGTCGGTGATGTCGGCGAAGATCTTCACCAGGTTGGCGCGGCCGGTGCGCTCCGCGGCCGCTTTCTGGAGCCCGACCATGCGCAGGGAAAGGGCTTCGTGGACCAGCAGGTCCGCGCCCCGCGCGGCGTTCTCGACGCGGGGGGAGATGTCCGTGTCGCCGCTGATCACGGCCTTTCGGCCCTTGTACTCCACTATGTAGCCGACAGCCGGCGAAACCGGCTTGTGATCAACGGAGAAGGCGCGGATCTTCAGGTCGGGCTCGTCCACCAGGGTGACCGGGGTCCCGTCCGGCGCCGGTGCAAAGGTCAGGGCCTGTCCGCCAAAACCCGAGGGTGGGACGACCGCCTCGCCGTGATGGGCGATCCGGTAGCCGCGGTCCGGTCCGTAGGCGGTCATGAGCCCGGAGACCACGGTCTCCACCCCGGTCGGCCCCTGGACCGGCAGTGGCGTACGGGCGGCGCCTCCCGCCCAGTGCTGGAGAAGCAACTCGCCCAGCCCGTCGATATGGTCCGAGTGGAAATGGGTCAGGAAGGCCCTCTCCACCTGGGCCGGAGGCAGGCCCATCAGGGTCAGGTTGCGGACGGAGCCGGCGCCTGCGTCGAAGACAAAGAGGCGCTGGCCGGCGATCACGGCGGTGCAGGGCCCGGCCCGGTTGGGATCCGGCATGGGCGATCCGGAGCCGCAGAGGACCACGTGCAGTCCATCCGGCAGTCCGCTCCCCGGCGTGGCCGCGAGGTTGCGGTCCATGACCCTCGCCATGGCCTTCAGGGCGATATCGCCGCGGAAAACCCAGGCGCCGCCAGCGACCAGGACCAGCAGGGCCGCCAGGCCCAGGGCGATGCGCTTGAACATTGTCCGCCTCCCTTGCGCCTCCCGGGGCGCTTGACCGGCCAGACTGATAATGGCACGGCTATTGCCATTAGTTTCCCGCCCCGGCGGGCCTGTCAACCTCAACCGGGCCGTTCGCCCGCGGGAGATGCCGAATGAAGGTCCTGAGAACCCCTGACACGCGTTTCGAGGGCCTGGCCGACTGGCCCTTCGCCCCCTGCTACGCCGAGATCAAGGGACCCGATGGCGAACCCCTCCGGATCGCCTACGTGGATGAGGGGCCGCGCGACGGCGCACCGGTCCTGCTCATGCACGGCGAACCGTCCTGGTCCTACCTCTACCGCCACATCATCCCAAGGTTGGTGGCCAAGGGTCACAGGGTCCTTGCGCCGGACCTCATCGGCTTCGGCCGGTCCGATAAGCCCGCCGTCCGCACCGATTACACCTACGAGCGCCACGTCGACTGGATGAGCCAGTGGTTCGTGGGTCTCGACATGAAGGGCGTGGTCCTTTTCTGCCAGGACTGGGGCGGCCTGATCGGCCTGCGGCTGGTCGCCGCCTTCCCTGAGCGCTTCGCCGGCGTGATCGTCGGGAACACCGGCCTGCCCGTCGGCGGCGGCTCCGGCCCCGGCTTCGACGCCTGGCTAACCATGTCCCAGACCATCCCGGTCATGCCGATCGGCGGCATCGTGAACATGGGGACGACCCGCGAACTCAAGCCTGAAGAGGTCGCGGCCTACGATGCGCCCTTCCCGGATGAGAGCTTCAAGGAGGGCGCCCGCCAGTTCCCCACCCTGGTGCCCATCACGGCGGAGCACGGCTCGGTGGCTGAGAACCTGGCGGCCTGGAAGGTGCTGGAAGCCTTCGACAAGCCCTTCCTGACCGCCTTCAGCGACAATGATCCCGTCACAAAGGGCGGGGAGGCGGCCTTCAAGGCCCGCGTCCCCGGAGCCCAGGGCGAGGCGCATACGATCCTTCCCGGCGGACACTTCCTGCAGGAAGACTGCCCCGCCGCCATCGCCGACCTGCTGGACGATATGGTCCGGCGCACCCGCTGATCGAAACCGGAGAGTTCCCCATGAAGGTCGTCAACGCCGTCTATCCGCCCCCCGAACAGGCCATGGCCTTCTTCTCCGCCGAGGAGGACGGGCCCTTCGTCATGGTCAACCTGCTGAAATTCAAGCCGAAGGCTGAGTACGAGGACGGCTCCAACCCCCACCTCACCGGGGCCGAGGCCTACGCCCTCTACGGCGAGGGCGTGCGCCAACTGGTCGAGGCCCTGGGCGGGCGCATCCGTTATTCCGGCCAGGTCACAAGCCTGATGATCGGCGAGGTCGAGGACCTTTGGGACGCCGTGGCCCTGGCCGAATATCCCTCTCTGGCGGCCTTCCGCGCCATGGCCATGTCTGAGGACATGGGCAAGATCGACCACCACCGGAAGGCCGGCCTGGCGGGACAGCTGAATATCCGCACCAAGGCCGGCGCCGGCTTCGAGTGATCAGAACTCGGGGTCGACCCAGTCGGGGAAGACATCCGGGAGGCTGGAGACGCGGTCGGTGAAGTTGGCCGGCCGCTTTTCGAAGAAGCTCTTCACGCCCTCCACCGCATCTTCGGAACCGCCGCGGGCCATCAGGGCGCGGCTCTCGGCCCTGTGCGCCTCCATGGGGTGGCTCGCGCCGAGCATGCGCCAGCAGAGCTGCCGGGTGAGGGCGCTCGAGACGGGGGCGGTGTTGTCCGCGTACTCGTGGGCCAGGGCGCGGGCGGCGTCCATCAGCGACTCCGGCGGGTGCAGGGCGCTCACCAGGCCCTTCTCAAGGGCCTCCGAGGCCGGGAAGACCCGCCCCGAGTAGATCCAGTCCAGGGTCGCCGGCATGCCCACCAGGCGCGGCAGGAAGAAGGACGAGGCGCCTTCCATGATAATGCCGCGACGGTTGAAGACCAGACCGAAGCGGGCCTCGGTGGAGGCGATCCGCACGTCCATGGGCAGGATCATGGTGACACCCACGCCCACCGCCGCACCATTGATGGCGCCGATCACCGGCTTCAGGCTGTCGAAGATCCGCAGGGTGACAAGGCCCGCCGTGTCGCGTCGGACCGGCGTGTCCTTGTCCGGCTTGGCGGCGCCGAAGGTCTGGCTGCCCCCGGACAGGTCGGCGCCCGCGCAGAATGCCCTGCCGGACCCGGTGACGATCACGGCCCGGACATCGTCGTCCCGGTCGGTCAGGTCGAAGGCGGCGCGCAGGTCGTTGCACATCTGCAGGGTCCAGGCGTTCATGCGCTCGGGCCGGTGCAGGGTGATGGTCGCGATGTGGTCCTCGACCGAATAGAGGATCGTCTCGAAGGTGGGCGTGGGGCTGGACATGGAACTCTGGCCTTTCAGGATCAGGGGCGGAGACGCGCGCGGGCAGGGCCGCCGTCGATGCGGATGAGGGCGCCGTTGGTGAAACTGGACGTATCGCTGGCCAGCCAGAGGGCGGCGGGGACCATCTCCTTGGGCAGGCCGACGCGCATGCCGCCCTTCGTCCAGCCGGGATTGTCGTGGTCCGGCGGGTCGGCCCAGTGCTCGGCCACGTCGGTGGCGAAGGGGCCCACGCAGATGGTGTTGACCCGCACGTTCGGGCTGTAGGCGGCGGCGAAGCCGGTGGTCAGGACGTTCAGCGCCGCCTTGGCCCCGGCATAGGGCAGGGCGTAGGGCGAGGCCTCCAGGGAGGCGATGCTGGAGATGTTGATGATCGAGCCGCCGTCGCCCCGGTGCATCCGGGCCCCGACCAGGGCCGAGAGCCGGAATGGTCCCTTGAAGTTGACCCCGATGACCTTGTCGAAATTGTCCTCGGTGACCTCCTCCAGGGAGGGATAGAGGGGCGACATGCCGGCGTTGTTGATCAGGACATCGATGCGGCCAAAGCGCTGGTAGACGGCGTCCACCATGGGTTCGATCTCGTCCCAGTTGGCCACGTGGCAGCGGTGGGCGAAGGTCTCGACCCCCAGCTTCGCAAGTTCAGCGGCGGTCTCCTCGCAGGCGGGCAGCTTGCGCGAGACAATGGCGAGGTTGGCGCCCGCCTCGGCGAAGGCCTGGGCCATGGCGCGCCCAAGGCCCCGCGACCCGCCGGTGATCAGCACCACCTTACCCTGCAGGTTGAAGTCCATGCTCCCCGCCTCCCATGTTGTCCTGAAGGGGAAGCAAGGCGACCCCGGGGCCGCCTGTCAATGCTGACCGGGCGTCACCCGGCGGCGGCCGGCTTCACGCAGACCCAGCGGGCGCGGTGGAAGTTCTCGATATTGTCGGTCCAGCCTGTGACCCGGGGTGAGACCAGGGCCCTGCTGACCACCTGGAAGACCGGGATCACGCCCTCCTCGTCCAGCATCAACTGCTCGGCCTCAGCCAGGGTCCGGGCTCGCCGGGTGGCGTCGGGTTCGCGGTCGGCCTGGTCCAGCAGGGCGTCGTACCGGGGATTGGCGTATCCGGAATAGTTCTGCTGGCCAGTGTCTGACCGGAACAGGCCGAGGAAGGTCAGGGGGTCGTTGAAGTCGGCGTACCAGCTCATCATGCCGATCTGGAAGTCCTTGCGCTTGTAGGCGGAGAAGGCGATCTGGCCTTCGTTCTGGACGGTCGAGACCTTCAGGCCCAGGGCGGTCCAATCGGCGGCCACGGCCTGTGACAGGAGCAGGTTGTCGGGCGAGTTGCCGACCTTGATTTCCACGGACAGGGGGTCGCCGGGCCCATACCCGGCCTCGGCCAGCAGTCGCCGCGCCTCCGCCTGTCGGGCGTCGAAGGGCATGTCCGCCCACTTCAGGCGGACGCCGTCTCCATGGCCGGCGGTGGCCGGCGGCACGAAGCTGTAGGCCGGCTTCTGTCCCGCCCGCATGAGCTTGCCGGTGATGAAGTCGCGGTCCACTCCCATGGACAGGGCGCGCCGGACCCTCAGGTCCCGGAAGGCGGGCACGCTCACCGTATTCAGGGCGATGTAGGAGGTGGCGAGGGCGGGATAGGTGCGCACATACCCCGGCAGGTTATCGCGCAGCCTCTGCACCCGGCTGGACTGGAAGTTGGTGTTCAGGTCCAGCTCCCCCCGGGCGACCCGCCGCTCGGCCATGACCGAGTCCGGCGTCGGGAAGTAGTCGATCTGGTCCACGCAGACCGACCCGGGGTCGAAGAAATCCGGGTTCTTCACGACCCGGATGTGATCGCCCAGCTTCCACTCCACCAGGGTGAAGGCGCCGTTGCCGACGAAGTTCTCCGGTCGGGTCCAGGCGTCGCCGTGCGCCGTCACCACATGCGCCGGGACCGGGAAGAAGCTGTGGTGCTTGAGCAGGGCGGGAAGGTAGGGCGCCGGGTGCTCCAACCGCAGTTCCAGGGTCAGGGGATCCACCGCCCGCACGCCCAGCGTCTCAGGGCCGGCCTTTCCCTCGTTCACCGCCTGGCCGTTCTCCAGCAGGTAGAGAAGGAAGGCGTAGCTCGAGGCCGTGTTCGGATCGAGGAGCCGACGGAAGGCGAAGACAAAGTCCCCCGATGTGACGGGGCGTCCGTCTGTCCACTTCGAGGGGCGCAGGCGGAAGGTCCAGGTGAGGCCGTCGGGCGAGGTGGTCCAGCTTTCCGCGAGGGCCGGCGTCGGTGAGGCGTCCGGGCCGTCGGTGAAGAGACCGGTGTAGAGGTCGCCGATGATGGCGAACTCGTCGACCAGGGAGGCCTTCTGAGGATCGAGCGTCCCGGCCTCGGTGTTGTTTCCCCACGCCAGGCAGGTCTTTCCAGCCGGGCAGGGCGGGCGGCTGACCTGGGGCTGGCATCCTGCGAGGACGAGGGTGCAGGCCAGGGCGAGGAGAAGGGGAAGCTTCACGTGCGGTTCCGGGGCTACTCGCGCCTCAGGGCCTCGATGGGGTCGAGACGCGCGGCGCGCCAGGCAGGATAGGCGCCGAAGACCAGTCCGACCAGACTCGAGAAGCCCAGGGCGACGGGAATGGACCATGCGGGCAGGGCGAAGGGCCAATTCGCCACGGCGGAGATGCCGGCCGCGCCGAGGAGGCCGATGGCCAGGCCGATGAGGCCCCCGACCAGGGACAGGGCCACGGATTCCAGGGCGAACTGGGTGAGGACGTCGCGGCGCCGGGCGCCCAGGGCCATGCGAAGGCCGATCTCCCGGGTCCGCTCGGTCACGGCCACCAGCATGATGTTCATGATCCCGACCCCGCCCACCACAAGGGAGATCCCGGCGATGGCCGCAAGCAGGACGGTGAAGGCGCCGATGGCCGCCTTCGAGGCGTCGAGGATGGAGGCCAGGTTCTGGGTCTCGAAGTCGTCGTCCTCGCCCTGAGGGATCCTGTGCTCGGTCCTGAGGAGGGTGTCGATGTTCTCCTGGACGGCGCTCACGGCTTCCTCGGACTCCGCCTTTACGAAGATGGTCTGGACGCTGTCTGCCTTGATCCGGCGCCCGATTACCCGAGAGCGCACGCTCTCCAGGGGGGATAGGATCAGGTCGTCCTGGTCGCGGCCGAAGCTGGACTGTCCCTTGGAGCCCAGCACGCCGATCACCTCGAAGGGCGCGCCGCGGATCCGGATCCGCTTGCCGATGGGGTCGGCCTCGCCCCAAAGCTGGGTGACCACCGTCGGACCCAGCACGGCCACCTTCCGGCCCTGCCGCGCGTCGCGGTCGTCGAACATCCTGCCCGAAGCGACCGTCAGGTCCCGCGCCTCCAGGTATTCGGGGGAGACCCCGTAGATGGTGGTGCTCCAGTTGGCGCCGTCCGCCGTGACCTGGGCCATGCCGCCGACCGAGGGCGCCACCGCCACGGCGCCATCTACCTGGCGGCGGATGGCCTCGGCATCGCCATCGGTGAGGCCCTCTCCGGCCCCCGCCCCGCCCATCACCCCGCCCGAGTTCCTTGGCTGCTTGGGGCTCACGATGATGAGGTTGGAACCCAGGCCGGAGATGGTGTCCGTGACCTGCCGCTGCGCGCCCATGCCGATGGAGGTCATCATGACCACGGAGGCGACCCCGATGACGACGCCCAGCGAGGTCAGGCCCGAACGCAGGGGGTGGGCGATGATCGCCCCGGTCGCGAACCGAATGATCTCTGCCGGTGAGACGCCGCTCATGACCGTTCATCCTCGGTCACGCGCCCGTCGCGGAAGGCGATCCTGCGGCGGGCGGCGTTGGCGACGCCCCGGTCATGGGTGACCAGCACGATGGTCAGGCCCTCGGTGTTGAGCTTCTGGAAGAGGGACAGGACCTCCACGCCGGTGGCGCTGTCCAGGGCGCCCGTAGGCTCGTCAGCGAGGAGAAGGTCAGGGCGGTTGGCCAGCGAACGGGCGATGGCCACCCTCTGTTGCTGCCCGCCAGACAGCTGGTTGGGCCGGTGACCCATGCGCGAGCCCAGGCCGACCCGCTCAAGCAGCTCTGCGGCGCGCTCCCGCCGGATACGCGGCGGCTGGCCGCCATAGATCATCGGCAACTCGACATTCTGCAGGGCCGAGAGCCGGGGCAGGAGCTGGAAGGACTGGAAGACGAAGCCGATCCGCCGGTTACGGAAGTCGGCCAGCTGATCGTCGGAGAACCGGGCGACTTCCTCGCCCTCGAAGCGATACCGCCCGCCGCTGGGACGGTCGAGGCCACCCAGCAGGTTCATCAGGGTCGACTTGCCCGAGCCTGACGGTCCGATGATCGCGATGCTTTCTCCCCGCGCGATCGTCAGGCTGACCGAGTCGAGGGCCGTGACGGTTTCCTCTCCCATGACATAGGTCTTGGTCAGATCCTCGATCTGGATCATCGCCGCCTCGCCCATGACCGGTCAGTCCGCGCCGACGCGCATCTTGGGCTTGGGGCCTCCGCCCACGATCAGGGTCTCGCCGGCCTTCAGGGGGCCGCGCACCTCCGTCATGGCGCCGTCGGTCGGCCCGACCTGGACAACCACCGGCTGGGGCCCATCCGGCGTCTGGCGGTAGACCGAGCCGGCGATGAAGCCCGCCGGGTCCGGGCCGAGTTCGAAGGCCAGGGGACGGAGCACCTTCAGGCGCGTCTTCTGACGCTCATCAAGGCGGGCCTCCAATTGGGAGAGGCTCTTGTTGACCACCTCAGCCACCGCTTTGCGGCCCGCCTCACCGCCCGGTGCGGCGGCGGCCGTAGCCTGGACGCGGAGCTCGGTCTGGATGTCCGCCCAGGCCTTCTTTTGCCGGGGGTCGAGCCCAAGCTGGCCGACCACCTTCTGTACCGCGACAGAGCCCGGGAATGCCGGGCCGAAGTCGCTGCGGGTCGGCGTTCCCGGCGGTCCCCGGGGCGCGGCCTGAACCTGGGGCGGCGGCGTCCAGCGCAGGGCGGCGACCGGAACCTTGAGTACGCCCTCGCGGCGCTGGATCACGATATCGGCGTTGGCCGTCATGCCGGGCAAAAGCTTTCCGCCCGTGTTCGCGGCCTCCGCCATGACTGTGTAGGCGACCACGTTCTGTTCGGTGACGGGCTGCTTGCGGACCTGGGTGACGATGCCCTCGAAGACCTGGTCCGGATAGGCGTCCACCGAGAAGGTCACGGCCTGGCCTTCCTTCACGCCGCCGATGTCGGCTTCGTCCACCGAGATCTTCACCTTCACGCGGTCGAAGTCCCGGGCGATGCGGAAGAGGACCGGGGCCTGAAAGCTGGCCGCGACGGTCTGTCCGGGCTCGATGGCGCGAAGTACCACGATCCCGTCGATCGGCGCGATGATACGGGTGCGCGACAGGTCCACCTCGGTGGTCCTCAGGCTGGCGCGGCTCTGCTGGACCCGCGCCTTGGCGGCCTCGAGGGCGGCGGCGCTGGTCCGGGCCTGTGCCTCCACGGCCTCCAGGGCGGCCTGGGAGAGGTAGCCCTGGGCGGCGAGCGACTTGCGTCGAGAGAGTTCCTGGCGGGCCTGCTGGGCCTGGGCCTCAGCCTGGCGGACAGCGGCCTCGCCAGCGGCGACATCCGCCTGTCCGAGGCGGAGGCGGGACTCGTAGGTCTGGGGATCCAGTTCCGCCAGCACCTGCCCGGCCTTCACCCGGTCATTGAAGTCCGCCGTGATGGACTTGATCTGGCCTGAGATCTGCGAGCCGACCTCCACCGTGACGAGGGCCTCGATCACGCCTGAGGCCGATACGGTCTGCACCAGGGCCCCGGACTCCACCTGGGCGGTCCGGTAGGGCGGGGCCTCCGGCTCGGAACGGCAGCTTCGCAGGCCTGCGCCGGCCAGCGCCAGCACGGCGAGACCGCCAAGAACGTAGAGGGCGCGCCGGCGCCAGTTCGGTCGGGCGGCTGAAGTCATGGCGCTGTGTCCCCGGTCGGTCGTTCCGACGATATGGGCCTCATCCCGAGGCTTGGGAAGGGCCTGCCTCCGCCAGGAGGGCGCGGCGCTCCTCAGGCGCCAGGAACCGCCAGCGCCCCTCTGGAAGTCCGTCGAGGGCCAGGGGGCCGATCCGCGTCCGATGAAGGTCGATCACCCTGAGGCCGACGAGTTCGCACATCCGGCGGATTTGTCGGTTCCGGCCCTCCGACAGGACGAAGCGGAGCCGGTCCTCGCCCTTCCGGAAGACCCCGGCGGGCTTGAGGGCCCGGCCGTCCAGGGACAGGCCATGCCTCAGGCGCGCGATGCGGTCCGGGGTCAGGGCGCCGGCCACCCGCACCTGGTACTCCTTGGTCAGGGGCGAGTCCGGCGAGATGATGGCCCGCGCCACGACCCCATCCGAGGTCAGGACCAGGAGGCCGCGGGAATCCCGGTCCAGCCGGCCAGCGGGCGGCAGGCTCAGGGCCGCCGGTGGCGGCGGTTCCCCGGCGAAGGCGCAGGCAGCCGTCAACAGGCTGCGCGCCTCTTCCTGGCCGGGGGCGGGGTGAGCGCTGACCAGGCCCACCGGCTTGTTCACCAGCACAGTGACCGGGCCCTCGCCGGGGGCGGCCTCGTCGATCACCTCAAGGGTCTGGCCGGGCAGGATCTTGCGCCCGGGGTCGGCCACAGTCTCGCCCTCGATCCGGACGCGGCCTGCAGCAATCAGGGCCTCGGCCTCACGACGCGAGCAGACGCCCTGGTGCGCCAGCCAGCGGTTCACCCGTTCGGGCGCATCGCCGCCAAACCTTCCGGACCAGGACATGTCGGCAGTTTTCCTCCGCGGGCGGCCTTCCGGTTCCCCGAGTAGACCGGAAGGTCGGGGCCCGGCCAGACCTCCCGAGAAAAAGGGTCGAGAGGAGATCGATCAGCCTGGCGGGGTTTCAGTCCCGCGGACGGGTCCCGAGAAAGAAGAACCTGGGCGTCCGGTCCTCATCTGTGCGTTCCTGGACGGTCTCGACGGCGAAGCCTTCCTCCGCCAGCCAAAGCTCCCAATCCTTCCTGGCGAAGACCCCGACCCGATGGCTCTCGGCCATCGAGGACATCCGTCCATCAGCCTCGCGAAGCAGGAAGGCGTAATGGACCATGGCCGTTCCGTCGGTCTCAAGTTCGCCGACCCAATCCATCGCTCGCGCCGACCGGCCGTCGGGGGAGTCCCCGCCGAAGGCGTCGGCCTCTCCGGGCTCGAAGGTTTCCAGCACATCGTCGGGAATGAAGAGGGCAAGGCCGCCGGGCTTCAGGTGTCGATAGGCGGTGGCGAAGGCCGCCCGCAGATCGGCCTCAGTGGTCATGTACGCGATGGCGTCATGCGCCAGGACGAGGTCGAATCGGCGATCGAGGTCCAGGGTCCGCATGTCGGCGGCCAGATGCCCGCACTCGGGGTTGAGCCGACGGGAGACCTCCAGCATGTCCGGGCTGAGATCGGTCAGCAAACAGTCGAGGCCCGCCTTGAGATGGAAGGCCACATGCCCGCCGCCACTGCCAAGCTCCAGAAGGCTGCGCGCAGCCGGGCGAGCCTCGTGGAGGACCCGGCGGATCTCTGCGCCTTCACTGGCATATTCCTCCAGCGGGGAGATTACCGGCCACCATTCCGCGATCCGGCCGTAGAAGATGTCCATGATCCCTCCCGCCCACATCCGGCGGATGACACTGAGAGGCTGGGAAAGGATGGCTCCCCGAGCAGGACTCGAACCTGCGACAAGTCGGTTAACAGCCGACTGCTCTACCAGCTGAGCTATCGGGGATCACCTGGAAGGACCGGGGCTATAGACCGCGCCGCCCAGCCGCGCAAGCGGGTCTGCAACCCCCGCTGCGCAAGCCGGTCCGTGGCCCCGGCGCCTCAGTAGCCGGCGGCCTTGCCGTTCGGCTGGCCGTCGACGATCTGGTCCAGGTATTCCGACAGGCCGTAGCCGACCAGGTCGCCGCACCGATACTCGGTCATGCCCTCGGTGATGCGGGTCTGCAGCTCCACGCCGTCCGGCGTCGTCCGCCGGTTGCGGAGGGGAATCAACGACATCACCCGGCCGGTCACGGAATAGGCCATTCCGCCCTCGGTCTTCACCTCTGCGCGGAGATGGGTCTGGTAGCCGTGCGCGTCCCAGTCGCTTTCGATCCGGCACTCGGTGATCAGGTCGTAGATCCCGTCGCGGAAGACCATTCCGCCCTGCCGGGCGCCGCCCTTCCCGTCGCCGATGACCGAAAGCATCATGCCGAAGTCGCGGCCGAAGTTCATCGGGCACCAGCGGTACCAGTCGATGGCCTGCCAGTGCCTCGGCCCCCAGGACTTGTCCCTCAGGCCGTGGCCGTTGATCTCGAAGACCTCATCGCCGACGGTGAATCGGCCCTTGGCCCCGCAGTGCTGCTCGTAGTGGGCCTTGGCGAAGGACTTCTCGGGGTCAATCTCGATCGGCGTCCCGTCCTCGCGAACGGTCTCGCCGCCGTACATGGGCGAGACACCCTCGTAGTCGAGCTCCACCGTACAGGGCACCGAGGGATTCTCTCGGAAGGCGCGCTTGGGATCGGCCATCTCATGGGGGCGGGCCAGCAGCAGGGCCTTGCCGGAATAGGTCACCCGCAGGCGCTTGAAGGGCTCGACCACCTCGACCTTCAGGCCGCCGGCGTTCATCTCGGTGTTCCCCTCTATGGTCGGCCGCCCGAACATGAAGGCCACCCGGCCGTCCGGCAGGTAGAGGCAGACGGTCATCTCGGCATAGTGCTCGTTGGGGCGGTTGCCGATCCGGAACCAGCCCCCGGCCTTCTGGGCCGGATCGAACACGTTGAAGTACATGCTTTCGTTGTAGTTCTTGAAGGTCCCCGGATCGTGCGGGAACTCGTCCTGCGGCTCCAGGCGGGTCTTGTAGCCGGCTGCGGCCCTGGCCATGCGCTGTCCTCCCTAGGTTTGGAGGCACTACACCACTGGGGCGCGGACCCGCCAAGGCCCGAAAAAGGACGCCCGGCCGAAGCCGGGCGCAAGGTGATGGTGATGGTGGGATGTCTTCGAAGAAGACGAGGGCAGGCTGGCCCGGTATGGTTAATCCGACATTAAAGCCCGGACGGCAGGAAGGGGCCCATGAGGATCCATTTCACCGGAATCGCCGGGGCGGGCATGGCCGCCGTCGCCCAGATGATGCAGGACGCCGGCCACCAGGTGTCCGGCTCGGACCAGGACGTCTTCCCCCCCATGTCGACCTTCGTCGAGGGGCTGGGCCTGCCGGTTTCCTGGCGGCTCGACCCGGCCAACCTGCCCGGGGACCTTGACGTGCTGGTGCAGGGGGCGAGCGCCAAGCTGGGGGGCGACGACAATGTCGAGGCCGCCGAGGCGCGCCGGCGCGGCGTGCGGGTCACCACCTTCCCTGAACTGGTTGGCGACCTGACCCGGGACCGGATCAACACCGTTGTGGCCGGGTCCTTCGGCAAGTCCACCTGCGCGGCCCTGGCGGCCCATATCCTGAGGACCTGCGGCGTCGACGCCGGCTGGCTGGTGGGCGCCATCTCGCCCTCGCTTCCAGCGACGGGCCGCTGGGGCGGATCGCCGGAAATGATCCTCGAGGGCGACGAGTACATCGTCGGGCCCAATGACCGGCGGTCCAAGTTCGCCCTTTACCATCCCCAGAGGCTGCTGCTGACCTCCCTCGTCCACGACCACGTCAACGTCTTCCCGACCTTCACCGAGTACGAGGCGCCCTTCCGTACGCTCCTGCGCGGCCTGCCGGCGGACGGACTGGCGGTCCTGCGCGATCATCCTGCGGTGCGCGAGGTCGCTGGCGAGACCCGCGCGCCCATCGTCTGGTACGGCGGAGGGGAGGGCGGCTGGCGGGCGCAGGACGAGGTCTTCGGCGACATCACCCGGTTCGACCTGCTCGCCCCCGATGGCGCCCGGACTCCCATGACCACCGGCCTCCTTGGCGCCCACAACATCGAGAACATCGTCGGGGTCTCGGCCCTTCTGCTCGAGACCGGGTTGGTCGACCGAGAGGGCCTGGTCCGCGCCGTCGCCGGCTTCGAGGGCATCCGCCGGCGCCTGGACCGGCTGACGCGGACCTCGCCGATCCCGGTGATCGAGGGCTTTGGGTCGTCCTGGGAAAAGGCGCGCTCGGCCATCGAGGCGATGCGCCTGCACTTCCCCGACCGACGGCTCATCGTGGTCTTCGAGCCGCACACCTTTTCCTGGCGCTCCCGGGACGCCCTGTCCTGGTACGACGCGGTCTTCGAGGGGGCGGACCGGGTGTTGATCCTGCCGCCGCCCGGCCATGGCGCGGAGAGCCATCACCAGTCGACCCTTGAGGAGATCGTGGATCGGACGCGCGCCGCCGGGTTGGACGCCCGGCCCGTTCTCGACGCCGCCGAGGCGCAGGCCGCCCTGTCCGCCCTGTCAGGGGACGAGGTGGTCCTGCTCCTGTCCTCGGGGCCGCTTCTGGGCCTGCCCGACAGCCTGCCGCCGGTGTTCGACCGGCTCTACAGGGCCTGAACCGCCGTTGACCCCCTCAGCCGGCTTCGCCGACAGCTCCCCCTGGGGGGAGCAATTGACTCTGTCATTCCTCCCCCCAGGGGGAGGTGGACCGCCAGACGGGCCGGAGGGGGTCTACTGAATCGCCGCCGCCCTACCTTTGATTACGGTAGTCGACGTCGTCCCAGGTCAGGTCGGCGAACTCCTTCCGGCGTGGCCCCATGTAGCCGAACAGGAAGGCCGCGACCTTGCGCATCTGGATCTCCTCCGAGCCCTCGGTGATCCGGTAGCGGCGGTGGTGGCGGTAGATGTGCTCGAAGGGCTTGTGCCGCGAATAGCCTATGCCGCCGTGCACCTGCATGGCGCGGTCGGCGGCCTCGCAGACCAGCCGGTTGCCCCAGTAGTTGCACATGGAGACCTTGTCCGAGAGTTCGCGCTCCACGGCCTTGTGCTCCATCTGGTCCATCTGCCAGGCGGTCTTGCGGATCAGGAGGCGCAGCATTTCCGCCTGGGTCGCCAGCTCCACCAGGGGCCACTGGATGGCCTGGTTGTCCGAAAGGGGTTTGCCAAAGGGCTTGCGCATCCGGGCGTACTTGACGCTCTCCTCGATGCAGTAGACCGCCGCGCCGAGCGAGGACGCCGCCTGCCGGATGCGGTTCTGGTGTACGAAGCTCTGGCCGAGGCCGAGGCCGCGGTCGATCACGCCCCAGTAGCTGTCCTCGGGGATCCAGACATTTGTGAAGCTGACCCGCGGGTGGTCGGTGGGCATGTTGAAGGTCCAGAGATACTCCTCGACCTTCACGCCAGGCGCATCCGCGGGCACGATGAAGCAGGTGATGCCGGTGGCGTCGCCGTCATTGCCGCTGGTGCGGGCGAAGACCATGCAGTGGGTGGCCACGTGCATGCCGGTGGACCACATCTTCTCGCCGTTGATCAGCCAGCCCGGCTTGCCGTCCTTTTCCTGGGGGACGGCGCGGGTCTCCATGTGGGTGGCGTCCGAACCGTGGAGGGGCTCGGTCAGGCCGAAGATGGTGCGCATCTTCCCGTTCAGCAGGAGGTCGGCGTACGTCGCGTACTGGGCGTTGGTGGCGAACTCCTTGAACATCAGGATGAAGGGGTTGTTCCCGACGATCGAATGTTCGTTCTGCAGGTCGTTGTGCAGGCCCAGGCCCTTGGCGGCCAGGTGCTCGCGGATCACGGCCATGGCCAGGTTAGTCCCGCCCTTGCCGCCCATTTCCGTCGGCCAGGCGAAGCGCAGGTGTCCCGCCTCGTCGGCCAGCTTGCGGGCCTGGCCCAGCAGGTCTTCCCACTCGTGGCGGGGCAGGCCGCCGCGGTCCCAGTCGGTCCGCGCCCACTCCCGGCGGTGATCGAAGAAGCGGATGTTGTCGTCCTTGCGCTCGAGCGGCTTGATCACGCGCTCGATGAACTCATCGAGTTCCCCAAGGTAAGCAACGAGTTCGGGGGGCAGATTGAAGTCCATGACGTTTCCCTTCGGTCAGCCGGTCTTGCGCCGTTTCGATTGATGTTCTCGATTTACAAGCCCACCCTCAGGCGGGCAGATCGTCAAGTCCGCAACTCTCCTGAGGCGCCCCTACGTCATGGAAGTCGATATTCCCGCCGCCCTCAATGTCCTGGCGCCGAAGCTGGGGGGAACGTCCGTCGAAAAGGCCCAGAGGCTGACCGGCGGGGCCAGCATGGAGACCTGGGCCTTCACCCTGGTGGGCGGCGGCGAGCCCCGACCCCTGATCCTGCGGCGTCGGTCGGTCCCGATGGATCCCGAGACCTCCCGGTCCGCCACCATGGCGGCGGAGGCGGCCCTGATCCGCGCTGCGGAGCACGCCGGCGCCCCGGTCGCGCCCCTGGTCCGGCTCTGCCAGCCCGAGGATGGCCTGGGCGAGGGTCACATCACCGGCTTCGTCGCCGGGGAGACCCTGGGCCGCAAGATCGTCGCGGATCCGAAGTTCGAAACGGTGCGGCCGCACCTGGCCCGCCAGTGCGGCCAGATCCTTGCGCGCATCCACACGATCCCCGCTGGCGCAGCGCCCCTGGCCACCGCCGACGCCCAGGGCGAGCTGGACCGCTATGAGGCCATCTACCGCTCTTCGGGGGCCGAACGGCCGATCCTGGAGATGGCGATCCAGCACATGCGGCGGAACCTGCCGCCGCCCCTGCCCAACGTCGTGCTGCATGGCGATTTCCGGAACGGCAACATGATGTTCGACCCCGACAAGGGGGTGGCCGCGGTGCTCGACTGGGAGCTGGCCCATGTGGGCGACCCGGCGGAGGACCTGGGCTGGCTGTGCGTGAACTCCTGGCGTTTTGGCCGGGCTGACCGCCCCGTCGGGGGCTTCGGCGAGTACCAGGACCTGCTGGAAGGCTACATCGAGGCTGGCGGCGCCGAGATCCCCCTGTCGCGGGTCCTGTTCTGGCAGGCCCTGGGGTCCCTGAAGTGGGGGATCATGTGCCTGATGATGTATTCCAGCTATGCGACAGGGGCGACAAACTCGGTGGAGCGTCCGATGATCGGGCGCCGGGTCTCCGAGACCGAGATCGACCTGGTGAACCTTCTGGAGGCGGGCCTGTGATCGAGCATCCCCGGGCGGACGAACTCATCGAGGCGGTGGCGGGCTGGGTGGAGTCCATCCGCCCCCAGCTGGATCCCCGCGACGCCTTCCTCTCGCGGGTGGCGGTCAACGCCCTCAACGCCGTCAAGCGCGAGCTGGTCCAGGGACCGGCCGCCGAGGCCGCTGCTGTGGCGCGGCTCTCCGCCCTGCTGGGGGTGGAGGGCGACATAAAGGCCCTGAACGCCGAGCTCTGCGAGCGCCTTCGCCAGGGGGCCATGGATGTGTCGACCCCCGGCCTCCTGGCCGCCCTGAAGGCCGGGATTGAAGACCAGATCGCCATCGACCAGCCGTCCTACGTATCGGTGAAGGTCCGCTGAAACCCGAATTCCAGGAGGAAACCATGGCCACCACACAAGTGCGGACCGACGAGGTCCTCTACGAGGTCTCCGAGGGCATCGCGACCCTTACCCTCAACCGGCCGGACCGGCTGAACACCATCTCCGGGCCCATGCTGAACCAGCTCACGGCTCTGCTGGTCCAGGCGAACGAGGACCCCGAGGTCCGCGTCGTGATCCTGACCGGGACCGGCAAGGCCTTCTGCGCAGGCCTGGACCTGGTGAGCGCCACCCAGGGTTCCGGGATCGGGTCCGACACCTCGGGCCAGAACGTCTCGGTCAACCTGGACCTGCGCAACACCCCGCCGACCGTCCTCTTCGCCATGGACAAGCCGACCATCTGCGCCCTGAACGGCTCAGCCGCCGGCTACGGCATGGACACCGCCATGGGCTGCGACATCCGCATCATGGCCCAGAGCGCCAAGATGGCCGCCGCCTTTGTGCGCCGGGGCATCGTGCCGGAATCCGGCGGTACCTGGTTCCTGCCGCGCCTGCTGGGGTGGGCCCGCGCCGCCGAGCTGATCTTCACCGGCCGCACCCTGTCGGCGGAAGAGTCCCTTGAGCTCGGCCTGACCAACGCCGTGGTCCCGGACGAGGAGATCCACACCGCCGCCCGCGCCATGGCCCGGGAGATCGCCGACAATGCGCCCCTGGCCGTACAGTCGGCCAAGCGCCTGATGCGGATGGGCCTGAACGAAACGTTCAATGACCACGTGCACCACGTCTACCTGCAGTTCCTGCAGCTGATGCGCACCCGCGACTTCCGCGAGGGCATGGTCTCCTTCCTCGAGAAGCGTCCGGCCGAATTCACCGGCCGCTAGGGCTCAGCGACGCCGATTCTTGCCCAGCTCGTCCGGACAGCCCCGGGCGAGCAGGTCGGGAACCGGCCCCTCCACCCTGTAGAGCGGATAGCGGTCGACCCGGCTGGTCGGCACGCCGCGGATAAGCTCGCCCATGGGGGTGACCTTGCCAAAGCACGCCTGCAGGTCGGGCAGGGACAGGCGTCGGCTCTTGTCCAGGACGAGGCCGGGACGGTCGACGGGAGCCGGGGCCGCATCTGGCCAGCGTTCGCGCTCGATCAGGTGGACCAGGGGCGCCTTGACCTGACCGGTGGCCGCCAGCTGCGAAAGTGCGCCGTAGTGCGCCACGCCCACCCAATCGGCGCCGGCCGAGACCCGGGCCGCCTCGACCTGGCGGGCGAAGTCCGGCCAGCCTCTTATCGGCAGGAGGGGATCGGTCCGGGAGTTGATCGGGGGGCCCTGTAGTCCCGCCCAGGCCAGCACCCCGACCATCGAGACGGCGCCCAGGCCGAGACCTCCCGCCAGCAGGCGGGAACGCCAGCCCCGGGGCCGGTCCGTCACCGCGCCGGCCACCGCCAGGGCGAAGGCGGCGAAGACGGTCGCGGGCCAGTGCGCCTGCACCCGGTCATGCAGGCTGTGGAGGGCCAGGTAGAGGCAGAAGGGCAGGGCGGCCAGCAGGGGCAGGGACAGGTCCATGCCGCCCACCCGACCCCGGTTGCGGATCACGGCCCAGACTCCCAGCCCCGCCAGGACCGCGAGGATGGGATTGAGCAGGACGAACTGGGTCGTCAGCAACTCGCCCAGGTAGGCGGGGCGGAACTGGGAGGGCTCGACCCGTCCGAACTGTTTCTCGAAGGTCAGCCAGTCGTGGGTGGCGTTCCAGGCGAGATTGGTGGCGAAGACCACCCCCGCTGCGACGACGGCGGTCCAGGGCCAGGGCGTAAGGAGCCGTCTGCGGCCTTCCGGTGAGGCGGCCAGCCACAGGACCACACCGGGGGCGAGGAAGAGAGCCGAGTACTTCGAGATGCAGGCCAGGCCCGCCGCCAGTCCCGCCAGGACCCAGAACCGTGGGCTACCGCCGGCCGCGATCCGAGCCAGCACCGACAGGGTGGCGGCCCAGAAGAAAATGGCGGGCGCGTCCGGTGTGGCGAGTATGCCGCCGGCGCCGATGGTCAGCATGGCGTTGTAGGCAAGGGCCGCGACCAGGCCCGTCCGGGCGCTTCCGCCCAGGCGTCGGGCAAGATCCGCGGTCAGCCAGGTGGTCGCAGCAGCGCCCAGTATGGGCAGGAGACGCACCCCCAACGGGGTGTCGCCGGCCAGGAAGGTCCCGAGCCGGATCCACCAGGCGATCATCGGCGGGTGATCGTAATAGCCCAGGTGCAGGTGCTGGGACCAAAGCCGATAGTAGGCCTCGTCTTCGGTCAGGGGGATGACGGCCGCCGCCCAGAGTCTCAGGGCGGTGAGCGCTAGGATCAGCAGCCAGAGGCCCCGGCCCGCGTCCAGCCTCACCAGACGGCCTTCGAGGTCGTGACGTAGTTCCAGGCGGCGGCGACGACGGCGCCCGCAAGGCCCGCCACCCACCAGGCGGGGCCACGCTCATAGACCACCGTGGCGACCGCCACATTGGCGGCGAGGGGCACGCTGCAGAGCACGCAGAACTTGATGTAGCCGCCGACCAGCTTCAGCCCCTTCAGGCGCCGGTCCCGGTAGGTGACAGCGTTGTTGATCAGGTAGTTCGAGGTCATGGCCCCAAGGGCGGCCAGGGTCTGGGCCCAGGAGAAGCCCAGGTGCAGGAGGCTGCGCAGGATGGCCAGGTGCACCACCACCCCGCTGGCCCCGACCATGGCGAACATCAGGAAGCGGGGCGAGATGACATCCCTGCTGAGCTTGGCGACCAGCAGGCCCAGGTACTGGACCACGACGCCGTTATCGAGCTTGGAGTCCCCGGCCTCGCGGGCCCGGAAGGTGTAGGGCAGCTCGATGATCTTCAGCGGCCGGTCCTGCGAGGCGACGATGTCGAACAGGACCTTGAAGCCCGAGGTCGAGAGGCGGGGCGCCACCGCCTCCACCACTGAACGGCGGACCATGAAGAATCCGCTCATGGGGTCGGTCAGGTCGGCCTTGAGGACCTGCCGGCCCAGCCAGTTTGCGAGGCGGCTGCCCGCCTCGCGCCGTGCGCCCAGGGCCGAAGCGTCCGCACCGGGCCCGCCGCAGTAGCGACTGCCCACGGCAAGGTCCGCGCCCTCCTGGTCGAGGGCGCGGAGCATGTCGGGCAGCAGGCGTTCATCGTGCTGGAGGTCGCCGTCCATGACGGCCACGAAGGGCGCTGCGCTGGCCATGATCCCCTCAATGACTGCGCCCGCCAGTCCGCGGCGTCCCACCCGATGAAGGCAGAGGACGCGGGGATCCACGGCGGCCACGGCCTTGACCTCGGCGGCGGTGCCGTCCGGGGAGTTGTCGTCCACGAAGATGACCTGCCAGCGCCGGCCGGCGAGAGCCGCCTCGACCAGGCTGATCAACTTGCGGACATTGGCCCGCTCATTGAAGGTCGGGACAACGACCGTCAGCTCAAGGCCGGCGGAGGCGGGAGAGGCGGCTGGCGCGGTCGGGTCGGAATCAGGCAATCGACACCCCATGTCTGGGCGTGGTTTACAGCCGGTGACCCGGCAAGGCCAGCCACGGCCCCGGCGACGGGGCGAAGGAAGGGACAGGCGATGACAAACCGGATGGGGATGGCGCTGGCCGCCGGGCTTTCAGCCCTGGCCCTTGCGGCGCCCGTCGCGGCCGACAGTGTTGGCCGTCCGCGGCCCGGCTATTGGGAACTGACCAACGTCTTCACCGTGGTGGTCACCCAGAAGAAGGTCGAGCGACGCTGCCTGGTGGCCTCCGAGATCAATAAGTTCATGACCTCGCCCTCCAACCGCCACTATGCCTGCACCTATCCCTCCCGTGCGGTGGGGGATGGCAAGATCCTCCTGAAGGGCAGTTGCAGCACCAAGGAGGGCCAGGTGGCCGACGTCACCGCCACCGGCGGCTATTCGCCGGAGACCTTCCGCCTCAAGCTCGCCCTCTCGACGCGGATCGCCGGCATCCCACTGGCCGGCACCGCCACCACCACGGCCCGTCGCCTGGGGGACGCCTGTCCGCCCGAAGCGGCCCGCTCCGACGAGGCCAAGCGGGTCCTGAAGGGCGGGAACACACCGCCGCAGAGCTGATTTCCGAAGGCCGGCCTGTCCGGCGCGCCATCGAAGGGATAGTCTGGAGCCATGTCCGAGGTTGAAGCCCGTCTCGCCGCCGCCGGTATCGTCCTTCCGGTCCCCGTCGCGCCCGTCGCCAACTATGTCCCCTTCGTGCGGAGCGGGTCACTGGTCCACATTTCCGGCCAGGTGTCCGTTGACGCCGCTGGCGGCGTGAAGGGCGTAGTGGGGGTGGAGGTCGACCTCGAGGCCGCCCGCGCCGCCGCCCGGCTGTGCGGGATCAACCTCCTCGCCCAGATGAAGGCCGCCTGCGAGGGCGACCTCGACCGCCTGGTGCGGGTGATCAAGCTTGGCGGTTTCGTCCAGGCCGGTCCCGACTTCTTCGACATTCCCCAGGTGGTCAACGGCGCCTCGGACCTGATGGTCCTGGCCTTCGGCGACGCCGGGCGTCACGCGCGCTCGGCCGTGGGCGTCTATCGCCTGCCCCTGAACTTCGCGGTGGAGGTCGACGCCGTGGTGGAGGTCCGATGAAGGCGCAGTTCGGAGAGGCCTGGGACCTCCTCTTCAGTCCCGCCATCGCCCATCGGGGACTCTGGAACCCCGACGGCCTCCCTGAGAACTCCCTCGGCGCCTTCCAGGCAGCCTGCGAGGCCGGATACGGGATCGAGCTGGACGTCCACATCACCGCTGACGGCGAGGCCGTGGTCTTCCACGATAACACCCTGAAGCGGATGACGGGCCGGGAAGGCCGGGTCCGGGACTACACCGCAGCCGACCTTGCGGGCGTGTCCCTGAAGGGAACCGAAGAGACCATCCCGACACTGTTGGAGGCCCTGGCCCTCATCGGGCGCCGCGCCATGGTGCATGTGGAGCTCAAGACTCCCTTCGGCGAGGTGGGCCCGCTGGAGCAGAGGGTCCACGAGATCCTGATGGACCATGCCGGCCCCACCTGCGTGATCGGTTTCAATCCCTACAGCCACGCCTGGTTCGCCGACCGGTTCCCGGGCGTCCTGCGCGGGCTGGACAGCTATCGCTGGAATGACGAGGCGACCCACATCTCGCCCGAGCAGCGCAAGGCCTTCGCCCGGCTGGAGCATGTCTCGATCGCCCGCCCGCACTTCCTGGCCATGAGCCTGGACACGGTGGCCAATCCCGAGGTCGCCGCCCACCGCAGGGCGGGCATGCCCGTGGTCGCCTGGACGGCGCGGACGCCGGAGCAGGCGGAGGCCGCGAGGCCACACTGCGACAACGTCATCTTCGAGGGCTTCCGGGCGTGACGCTGAAGCCCGCGGTGCGCATCAGCCGCCGCATCGCCGAGATCGGCCGGGCGGACTGGGACGCCTGTGCAGTGCGTGGAGATCAGCCCTTCAACCCCTTCATATGCTTCGATTTTCTCGATTGCGCTGAAGAGGCGGGCTGCGCTGTGGAAGCCCAGGGATGGGGGCCGCAGCACCTGGCCGTCGAGGACGAGGCGGGCCGTGTCGCCGCCGTCATGCCCCTCTACCTGAAGGGGCACAGCCAGGGTGAGTACATCTTCGACCACGCCTGGGCCGAAGCCTACGAGCGGGCCGGCGGCCGGTACTATCCCAAGCTCCTGTCTGCGGCGCCCTTCACCCCCGCAACCGGCCCGCGCCTGCTCGTCCGCCCGGATGTTGATCCTGACCTGGGCCGCAAGGCCCTGCTGGGAGGCGCCCTGACGGTCTGCGAGCGCTACGGCGCTTCGGGCCTGCACGTGAATTTCCCGACCCGCGATGAGTGGTCCTGGCTGGGCGAGGCGGGCATGGCCCTGCGCGAGGGCCAGCAGTACCACTGGCTCAACCGCGGCTATGCGACCTTTGACGACTTCCTCGCCGACCTCTCCTCGGGGCGGCGCAAGACCATCCGTCGCGAGCGGCGCGATGCGGGGCAGGGGCTGGAGATCCTCTGCCTGACCGGGTCCGACCTGACCGAGGCGCATTGGGACGCCTTCTACCGCTTCTATGTCGACACCGGGTCGCGCAAGTGGGGCCGGCCCTACCTGAACCGCCTGTTCTTCTCCCTGCTGGGCGAGCGGATGGCCGACCGGGTGCTCCTCATCATGGCGCGTCGGAACGGGCGCTGGATCGCCGGAGCCCTGAACCTGATCGGCGGCGACTGCCTGTTTGGCCGCAACTGGGGCTGCGTCGAGGACGTGCCCTTCCTGCACTTCGAGCTCTGCTACTACCAGGCCATCGAGTGGGCGATCGGGCGGGGGCTGGCGCGGGTCGAAGCCGGCGCCCAGGGGCAACACAAGATCGCCCGGGGCTATCTCCCGGCGCCCGTCCACTCGGCCCACTTCATCGCCGACCCGGCCCTGCGCGGCCCGGTCGAGGACTACCTCCGGCGCGAGATGGCCGCCGTGGAGGAGGAGATGGAGTGGCTCTCCGAGGCCTATTCCCCCTTCCGTCAGTCTGGAGACGCCTGATCGCGGGCGTGCTATCCCGCGGTGACCAGCTAGGGGAGACCGCCATGAGCCTCGACGGCGCCTACGATCCGGGCAACATCTTCGCGAAAATCCTGAGGGGTGAGGCGCCCTGTGCCCGCGTCTTCGAGGACGAGCACGCCTTCGCCTTCATGGACGTCTTCCCGCAGAGCCGGGGCCATATCCTGGTCATCCCCAAGCATTCCGACGCCCGCAACCTGCTGGAGGAGGATCCGGCGCGGCTGGCGCCCCTGATCCTGGCTGTCCAGCGCGTGGCCCGGGCCGTGCGCGCGGCCCTGTCCCCGGACGGCCTTGTCGTGACCCAGTTCAACGGCGCCCCGGCGGGGCAGACCGTCTACCACCTGCACTTCCACATCATCCCCAGGTGGGAAGGTACGCCCCTCGGTCGTCATGCGGCCGGCGGCATGGCGAACCCGGACGAGCTCGCCGAGCTCGCCCGCCTGATCGCGTCAAAGATCAGCTGACCTGCTCCTTCTGGGGGGGGCGAAATCCGGGGGAGGATTACTCCCCCAAGGGGGAGCTCCCGCCGGAGGCGGGTGAGGGGGTCAACGGCGTTTCTGGAGACCCCCTCCGTCGCGCTGCGCGTGCCACCTCCCCCTGATGGGGAGGAATAACAGACTCCATAAGGGCCCGTGGGAGGGCTCCGGGGGAAGCCAGGTCAGGGGCTGCAGGCCCTTCGCGCCCGCAACCCGCCCGCTCAGTCCGCGAGTTCCGGCGCGGGGGAACGTCCCTTGCGCGGCGTCTCGATGACCGGCGCTCCGGGTTCGCGCTTCTCGCCCTCGATGTCGAAGGCCAGCTTGCCGTCTCGCAGGACCACCTTGACGTGGCCGCCGCGGGTAAGGCGCCCGAACAGGATCTCGTCGGCCAGCGGCTTCTTGATGTGCTCCTGGATGACCCGGCCCAGGGGGCGAGCGCCGTAGAGCTCGTCGAAACCGTTCTTGGCCAGCCAGTCCGCCGCTTCGTCCGAGGTCTCGATGGTCACGTGGCGGTCGGCCAGTTGACCCTCCAGCTGCATGACGAACTTGATCACGACCTGGCGGATGATCTCCGGCGTCAGGGGGCGGAACTGGACGATGGCGTCCAGGCGGTTGCGGAACTCCGGTGTGAAGAGCCGCTTCAGGGCCTCCTCGACCTCATCCGCCTGCTTGCCGCGGCCGAAGCCGATGGCGTTGCGCTGGGCGTCCGAAGCGCCGGCGTTGGTGGTCATGATCAGGACCACGTTCCTGAAGTCGACCTTCTTGCCGTTGGCGTCGGTCAGGACGCCGTGGTCCATGACCTGCAGCAGGATGTTGAAGACGTCCGGATGGGCCTTCTCGATCTCGTCCAGCAGGACCACGCAGTGCGGGTGCTGGTCGACCGCGTCGGTCAGCAGGCCGCCCTGGTCGAAACCGACATAGCCGGGAGGCGCGCCGATAAGCCGGCTGACCGTGTGGCGCTCCATGTACTCGCTCATGTCGAAGCGCAGGAGCTCGATGCCCAGGGTCGAGGACAGCTGCCGGGCCGTCTCGGTCTTGCCGGTGCCGGTGGGGCCTGAGAACAGGTAGCAGCCGATGGGCTTGCTGGGGTCGCGCAGGCCGGCCCGGGCCATCTTCATGGCGGCGGAGAGCTGCTCGATGGCGTCGTCCTGGCCATAGACCGCCCGCTTGAGGTCGGACTCCAGCTGGAGCAGGGCCTCGGTGTCGGACTTGGAGACCGACTTGGGCGGGATACGGGCGATCTTGGCCACCACGGCTTCGACCTCCTTGAGGCCGATCACCTTCTTGCGGCGGCTCTCGGGCAGCAGCATCTGGCTGGCGCCCGCCTCGTCAATGATGTCGATGGCCTTATCCGGCAGCTTGCGGTCCGAGATATAGCGGGCCGACAGCTCCACCGCCGCCTTGATGGCGTCGTTGGTGTAGCGGAGCTTGTGGAACTCCTCATAGTAGGTCTTCAGGCCCTTGAGGATCTTGATGGAGTCCTCGATCGTCGGCTCGTTGACGTCGATCTTCTGGAACCGCCGGACCAGGGCGCGGTCCTTCTCGAAGTGCTGGCGGAACTCCTTGTAGGTGGTCGAGCCCATGCAGCGCAGGGTGCCCGAGGCCAGGGCCGGCTTCAGCAGGTTCGAGGCGTCCATGGCCCCGCCCGAGGTGGCGCCGGCGCCGATCACGGTGTGGATCTCGTCGATGAACAGGATGGCGTCGGGGTGGTTCTCAAGCTCCTTGACCACCTGCTTGACCCGCTCCTCGAAGTCGCCGCGATAGCGGGTGCCCGCCAGAAGGGCGCCCATGTCGAGGGAAAAGATGGTCGATCCGGCCAGCACTTCCGGAACCTGCTTGTTGATGATCTTGCGGGCCAGGCCCTCGGCGATGGCCGTCTTGCCCACGCCGGGGTCGCCGACAAGAAGGGGGTTGTTCTTGGTCCGGCGGCACAGGATCTGGATGCAGCGCTCGACCTCGGCCGACCGGCCGATCAGGGGGTCGACCTTGCCCTGCTTTGCCTTCTCGTTGAGGTTCACGCAGTAGGCGTCAAGGGCCTCGCCGCCCGTCTTGACCGCCGCCTTCTCCTCGTCTTCGGACCCCTTGACCGGCTTGGCCTCGCTGGCCCCGGCCTTCTTGGCGATTCCGTGGGCGATGTAGTTCACCGCGTCGTACCGGGTCATCTCCTGCTCCTGCAGGAAATAGGCCGCATGGCTCTCACGTTCGGAGAAGATGGCCACGAGCACGTTGGCGCCGGTCACTTCATCGCGTCCGGAGGACTGGACGTGGATGACGGCCCGCTGGATCACCCGCTGGAAGCTGGGCGTAGGCTTGGCGTCCTCGCCGTCGTCGACGATGAGCGACTTCAGCTCGTTGTCGACATAGTTGGTCAGGGTGGTCCTGAGGACGTCGAGGTCGACGTCGCAGGCCTTCATCACCCCGACCGAGTCCTCGTCGTCGGTGAGCGACAGGAGCAGGTGCTCCAGGGTCGCGTATTCGTGCTTTCGCTCATTGGCGAGGGCAACGGCCCTATGCAGGGACTCTTCGAGCTGGCGCGAGAATGACGGCACGGTCGCTAGTCCTTTTCCATGGTGCACTGCAGGGGGTGCTGGTGGCGGCGGGCGGTGTCGATCACCTGCGCCACCTTGGTTTCGGCGACTTCGTAGGTGTAGACGCCGCAGACCCCGACGCCCGTCTGATGGACGTGCAGCATGATCCGCGTCGCCTCCTCCCGCGACTTGTGGAAGTACTGTTCCAGGACGTAGACCACGAACTCCATCGGCGTGTAGTCGTCGTTCAGGATCAGCACCCGATACATTGAGGGCCGCTGGGTGCGGGTCTTGGTCTGGGTGATCACCGCAGAGCGATCGCCCGTCCCCTGATCCCCCTGCTTGCGCTCGGCCATCCGATACGTCTCCACGGGCGCCGCCTGACGGCGCCCCTCAGACTCCGATTAGATATGCCAACCCCCAAGGAATGAAAGGGCCTTGGCGGGGCCTGCGGACCGATGCGGGGCCCGACGCCAAAGTTTTCCACATATCCCTCGACCCGGGACCGTCGGCTCAGGCCTCCGTGTCGGGTCGCCTACGCGTGGCCAGGTCCCGGCCCGAAGCGAGGATTCCCGGCCCGAAACGCGCCCGGATGGCGTCTGCAGCCCGCTCGGCGGCCAGGGTGCGGGGATCCTCGGCGGCGAAGAGGTCGCCGCCGGTCGCCTCGGCCGCATGCAGATCCGAAAGGCCGACCCCGATCAGGCGGAAGGCCCGGCGCCCGCCCGCCGCCGTCTCCGCCGCCAGCAGCCCACGCGCAGCGGCGAGCAGGGTGCGGGCGGTCTGGGTCGGGGCCTCCAGGGTGCGCCTTCGGGTGAGGATGCGGAAGGCGGGATCCTTGAGCTTTAGGGTCGCGACCCGCCCGGCCTGGCCCGCAGCGCGCGCCTGCCGGGCGACCCGCTCCGCCAGCCGGACGAGATGGGCGTCGAGATCCTCTGTCACGCTGAGGTCAGCCTCGAAGGTGGTCTCGGCGCTGATCGACTTGCGGATCTGGCCTGGGTCGACCCGCCGGCCATCCTCGCCCCGCGCCATGGCGTGAAGCCGAAGTCCGAAGTCGCCAAAGCGGCTCGCCAGGGTTCGAAGGTCCGCCCGGGCGATCTGGCCGATCCGCTCGAATCCGGCCTTCTCCAGGCTGCGGGCCATCACCGGTCCGACGCCCGGCAGGATTCGTACGGACCGTCCGGCCAGGAAGTCCTGGGCCTCGGCGGCGCCGATGACCGAGAAGCCCCGCGGCTTGTCGAGGTCCGAGGCGATCTTGGCGAGGAACTTGTTGGGGGCCAGGCCCACCGACACGGTCAGCCCGGTCTCGGCCTCGATCCGCGACTGCAGGCGCGCCAGGGTCAGGGCCGGCGGGGCGCCGTGCAGGCGCTCGGTGCCCGACAGGTCCAGCCAGGCCTCGTCGAGGGACAGGGGCTGAACCAGGGGGGTCAGGTCGCGCATCATGTCCATCAGGCGCCGGCTTTCCGCACGGTAGCGGGCGAAGTCCGGCGGCAGCACCACGGCCTGGGGGCAGGCGGCGAGGGCCTTGAACATGGGCATGGCCGAGCGCACGCCGAAGGTGCGGGCGATGTAGCAGCAGGTGGTCACCACCCCGCGCCGTCCGCCGCCGACGATGACCGGCCGGTCCCGCAGTTCCGGCTGGTCGCGCTTCTCCACCGAAGCGTAGAAGGCGTCGCAGTCGATGTGGGCGATGGACAGGGCGTCGAGCTCGGGATGGGCGATGCGCCGGGGCGAACCACAGGCCGGGCAGCGTGGGGCGGGCGCGCCGGGCGCCAGGCAGTCGCGGCAGAGGGCCTTCACCGGTCCCACAGCCAGGCGGCGCCGCGGACGCCGGAGGAATCCCCGAACTCCGGCCTGACGATGTCGCACCGCCAGTCATCGGCGAAGACCCAGGGCCGGATGCGCGCCGCCAGCCCTTCGGCCAGGCCCGAGAGGCCGCCGACCCCGCCGCCGAGGACGATCACCGCCGGGTCCAGCAGGTTGACCACCCCGGCGAGCCCCCGGGCCAACCGTTCGGCATGACGCTCCAGGGCCAGGCGCGCCCGGGGCTCGCCGCCTTCGGCCAGGTCGGCCAGGGCCTTCGCCGTCAGGTCGCGGCCGTCGTCCCGTGACAGTCCGGGGCCGGAGAGCCAGGTCTCGAGGCACCCGGTCCGGCCGCACCAGCAGGATGGGCCGGGCGTCTCGGAGGGGCCGGGCGAGGGCAGGGGACTGTGCCCCCACTCGCCGGAGATCCCGTTGGCGCCGGTGGAGAGGCCGCCCCGGACCGAGAGGCCTCCGCCCACCCCGGTCCCGAGGATGACGGCGAAGACCGGATCGGCGCCCGCAGCAGCCCCATCCCGGGCCTCCGAGACCGCAAGGCAGTCCGCGTCATTTGCATACCGGACGGGTCGCTCCAGGCGCCGGGCGAGGTCTGCAGGGAAGGCCCGGCCGTTCAGCCAGGTCGAGTTGGCGTTGCGCAGGAGCCCGGTGCGGGGATTGACGGAGCCAGGGCCGCCCACCCCCAGACGTCCGGCCCGGGCCCCGGCCTGGCGCTCCGCCTCCGCCAGGACCCCGGCGATGGCTTCCAGGCCCGTCTCGTAGTCGCCGGGGGTCGGCCTGCGGACGCGGGCCAGGAACGCGCCTTCGGGCGAGATCGCCGCAGCCTCGATCTTGGTTCCCCCCAGGTCGAGGCCGAAGGCGATCATCGTCCGCCGGTCTCCAGGGACTGGGCGATGGCCGCCTCCAGGGCCTCCCAGCCGTCGATCCGCGGATGCAGGTCGGGCCGGCTGGGGGCCATGGGCCTCAACCGAACGTCAGCTACAGTCTGGAACCGGGCGATCTCCGGGGCGTGCTCGGCCACGGAATCGAGGTTTGGGATCATGTCGTCGATGAAAGCCGCCCGGCCAGAGGCCTGGGCGGCCAGCGCCGCCGCCACGGGTCCCTTGAGGCCGCTGTTGACCAGGAGGGGATAGTCCATCCCATGTTTCTTGAGCCAGCGCGCGCGCCCTGCCAGCGCCTGGCCCGGGGCGTTCGTCAGGATGACGATGTCGGCCTGGCTGGACAGTCGCGCCAGGGCTTCCGGTCCGCCCTGGGCCACGGGCATGTCCTCGACGGCGTCCCGGAAGAAGGCCTGGAAGTGAACCTGCCCGGTCTCGATGTCGATGTGGCGGTCCTCGCCCGGGCGATAGATGTTCTGGAACAGGGCGAAGCGGTCGAAGCGCATTTCCAGGCCCTGGCCCGCCAGGTACCGGGCGAACCCTTCCATGAAAAGTCCGAGGACCTCGTCGACATCGACGATGACCAGGGGGCGGTCGCCGCGGACGCCGAGGGCCTTCAGGTCCGGTGGCGGATGGTCAGGTGAAGTAAAGGTCATGAACCGTTGCTCGGCTAACGCGTGCTTAAGGATATCCGTGGGATAGCTTGGGCGAAATGACTTTCCGGGCGCATACCGGGGGCAAGTTGCGGGTCGGTGGACGGATGGCCAAGAAGGTCCTCATCGTCGAGGATAACGAGCTGAACATGAAGCTCTTTCATGACCTGCTCGACGCCCAGGGCTATGAGACCCTCCAGACGCGTGAGGGGCTGGAGGCCCTTTCGCTTGCGCGGGAAGCCCGCCCGGACCTGATCCTGATGGATATCCAGCTGCCCGAGATTTCGGGGCTGGAGGTGACCAAGTGGCTCAAGGAGGACGACGAACTCGCCTCCATCCCCGTGGTCGCCGTGACCGCCTTCGCCATGAAGGGGGATGAGGAACGCATCCGCCAGGGTGGGTGCGAGGCCTACATCTCCAAGCCGATCTCGGTCTCGGGCTTCCTCGATACGATCCGGAAGCTGCTGGACTAGGCCATGACCGCCCGGATCCTGCTTGTCGACGACGTGGAAGCCAGCCGCCGGATCCTGGAGGCCAAGCTCACTGCGGAGTACTATCAGGTCCTGGTGGCCGAGGACGGCGCAGGCGCCCTTGACCTCGCGGCCCGCGAGCCTCCGGACATCATCCTTCTGGACGTCCTTATGCCGGGCATGGATGGACTTCAGGTCTGTCGCGCCCTCAAGGCGGATCCCGAACTCCGGCACATCCCTGTCGTCCTGCTGACGGCGCTCGACAGTCGAGAGGCTCGCCTCGAAGGACTTGAGGCCGGAGCCGACGAGTTCCTGTCCAAGCCGATCGACGACGTCATGCTCTTCGCCCGGCTCCGAAGCCTGGCGCGCCTCAAGGTGATGATCGACGAGCTCCGTGAGCGCGAGGAAACCAGCCGCCGCATGGGCATGGCGCCCATGCCTGGCGCCCGGCTTGGCGCCTCGGGCGGCCGGGTCCTGGTGGTCGATGATGATCCCGAACGCGCCCGGGCCCTGGCTGAGGATCTCGCCGTCGAGCACAGGCCCGTAATCGAGACCGAGGCTGAGAAGGCCCTGATGTCGGCCAGGGGCCCCATCGACCTTGCGGTGATCAATATCGCAAGCCAAAGCTTTGACGCCCTCAGGCTGGTCGCGCGGCTCCGGTCCGGCGATCATTCTCGGCAGGTGCCCATTCTCGCAGTCGTCGATTTCGACGCCCGGGACCGGGTCCTCAAGGCCCTCGACCTGGGGGTCAACGACCTTATCGCCTGGCCTGCAGACGCCCTTGAGCTAAGGGTCCGCTCCCGAGCCCTGATCCGACGCAAGCGGTACTCCGATTATCTTCGGGACACCGTGGCCCAGTCGATGGAACTGGCGGTCACTGACCAGCTCACGGGGCTGAACAACCGCCGCTACATGATGGGCCAGCTCGACGCCTTGCTTGAGCGCACCTCCTCGGGCGGAGACCCTGTCTCCCTTCTGATGCTCGATATCGACCACTTCAAACGGGTCAACGACACTTGGGGGCACACCCTGGGTGACGAGGTGCTGCGCGAAGTGGCCATCCGCCTGGCCTCCAGCGTCAGGGCGGTGGATATTCCTTGCCGCTATGGCGGCGAGGAGTTCGTGGTGGTCATGCCTGCGACCCGCCTGACCGACGCCGCCCGCATCGCCGAGCGCATCCGGACCGCCATCTCGGTAGAGCCCTTCGCGGTGGGCGATCGGGAGATCCCAGTCACCGTGTCCCTGGGCGTATCGGCCAGCGATGGCGCCGACGACCGGCCGGAGTCGCTGATCCGCCGGGCCGACGAGGCGCTCTATGAGGCCAAGGCCGCCGGCCGCAACCAAGTGGTCATTCGCCCCCGGCGGCCCTGACGCCGGCCGAGAGGTCGAGCGCCCAGCCCCGAAAAGCAGAACGCCCGGCTATCGCCGGGCGTCCCTGAAATCCCAGTGGGGCTCAAAGCCTACTTGATCTTCCCTTCGCGGAACTCAACGTGCTTGCGCGCGATCGGGTCATACTTCTTCAGGACCAGCTTCTCGGTCATGGTCCGGGCGTTCTTCTTGGTGACGTAGTAGAACCCGGTGTCGGCCGACGAGTTCAGCTTGATCTTGATGGAGGCGGGCTTCGCCATGGTCGGTCCTCGCGGGGCCGGTCACGCCGGCAGGGTTCCTAAAGAGCGCGGGAAAATACGAATCCCCGTCGCAAAGTCAATCCGCGGCTAGAGTTCCCGTGGACGGGCGGGGCCCATGCGGAACCGCATGTAGGGGATTGGCCGGTTCGGATTGTCCAGGCGCTCCCGGGTTTCCTGGATCACGGCCCGCGTCACGGTGGGCAGGGGCAACTCGAGGGCTTCCTCCAGTTCGAACCAGGCGATCTCTTCCAGCTCGCCGCAATCCGGCTGACGCTCCAGGCTGACCAGGCGCTCGGCGTCGGCCATCAGGAACCAGGTGTCGAACCTCTTGCCCACGTTTGGCGGCGTCACCGCCCGGTAGATGATCGACAGGGCCTCCAGGTCCGGCTGGACCCCCTGTTCCAGGAATTCGCGCCAGGGGCCGGCGATCGGGCGCGGCTCAGCCGGGCGGCCAAGGAGCAGGCCGGCTTCCTCCCAGGTCTCGCGGATGGCGGCCTTGCCAAGGGCCCGGCCCTTCGTCAGGGGCATGTAAGCCTCGAACTTTCCCGCCACTTCCGGACGCAGGTCCGTCGCAGCGGGCGCACGGAAGTCGGCCCGGTCGATCCGGCCGCCCGGGAAGACCCAGAGGTTCGGCATGAAGTTGTGCCCGCCGTGCCGCTTGCCCATCAGGACGCGGGGCTTTGGCCCGTCTCGTCGGATGATGAAAAGGGTGGCGGCGTTGCGCGGCCGCACGGCCTTTGCGCCCTCGGGGCGCATGGGCGTGCGTTCAAGGGCTCGGTTGGGCTGAAGGGCGTCGCTCATGGCCGGAGTTTAGGCCCTGCCGCCCCCTCTGCAAGCGAGTCCTTGCGCGGGTCCGAGATTAGCCTGTCATCTCCGCTTCCCTTTCCGGACCCCCGGCGGCGGGCCGCCCCTTCGGCGGGCATCCACCGCGCCGGGACGCTTCGGACCCCGTCCCCGGGGCGGGGGAGGGGCGCCCTTGACCGGATCGCTCAGCATGTCGAAGAGCAGGCCGCCAGTGACCGGCGTCGCCTCCACCAGCCGCACCTCGACGGGCAGACCCAGGGGCCAGTGTGCGCCCGACCGCTCGCCCACCAGGGCATGGGCGGTCTCGTCGTGGACGAAGAACTCGCCGCCCAGGCGCGAGATCGGGATAAGGCCGTCCGCCCCGGTCTCGTCCAGCCGGATGAACAGTCCGAAACGGGTGACGCCGCTGATCCGGCCGGTGAAGGTCGCGCCGACGCGGTCCGCCAGGAAGGCGGCCACATACCGGTCTATGGCGTCGCGCTCGGCCGCCATGGCCCGACGCTCGGCGGCGGTGATCATCTCGGCGGTGCCCTTGAGTTGGGCGATGTCGCGGTCCGTCAGGCCGTCGTCGCCGAGACCCAGGGCGCGGATCAGGCCCCGGTGGACGATCAGGTCGGCGTACCGGCGGATGGGCGAGGTGAAGTGGGCGTAGCGGTCCAGGTTCAGGCCGAAGTGGCCGATGTTGTCGGTGTCATAGATCGCCTGCATCTGGCTGCGCAGGACGACCTCGTTGATGATGGCGGCGCTGGGGCTCTCGCGCGTCTCCTCGAGGAGGCGGTTGAACCTTTCCGTCCGAGGCGCCTCGCCCTTGGACCAGGGCAGGCCCAGGGTGCCCAGGAAGTCGGCCAGGGCGTGCACCTTTTCCAGGCTGGGCGTGTCGTGGACGCGATAGATCAGGGGCGTCTTCCGGGCCTCAAGCGTCTGCGCGGCGCAGACATTGGCCTGGATCATCATCTCCTCGATCAATTGGTGCGCCGGCAGCACCGTGCGGGTCCGGATGGAGGCGATCCGCCCCTCGGAGTCCATAAGGATGCGCCGTTCAGGGCTCTCGATCGCGAGGGGAGAGCGCCGGCGCCGGGCGTCCAGCATCACCGCATAGGCGGCGTAGAGGGGTTTCAGCACCCGGTCCAGCAGGGGGCCGGTGACCTCGTCCGTCCGCCCCTCGATGGCGGCCTGGGCCTGCTCGTAGGACAGCTTGGCCGCCGAGCGCATCAGGCCCCGCACGAAGCGGTGGCCCGTTTTCCGGCCAGAGGCGTCAAAGACCATCCTCACCGCCAGGCAGGCCCGGTTCTCACCCGCCCTGAGGCTGCAAAGTCCGGCGGAGAGCCGTTCGGGCAGCATGGGCTCCACCCGGTCGGGGAAATAGACGCTGTTGCCCTTCTCCCGGGCGGTCCGGTCCAAGGCTGATCCAGGCCGGACATAGGCGGCGACGTCGGCGATCGCCACCCAGACGATCCAGCCGCCGGGGTTGGACGCGTCCCCATCGGGCTCGGCGAAGACGGCGTCATCGTGGTCCCGGGCGTCGGGCGGATCGATAGTCACGAGGGGCAGGTCGCGCAGGTCCTCGCGGCCCTTGAGGTCCGCCTCCTGAGCAGCCTCCGCCTCGGTCTCGGCGGCTTCGGGGAAGCCGGTGGGAATGCCATGGGCGTGGATGGCGATCAGGGAGGCGGCCCGCGGGTCGTCCTCGCGCCCCACGCGCTCGAGGATCTCTCCTCTGTGTAGGCCGAAGCGGCGTCCGCCCGGGACCAGGCGGGCGACGACGAGGTCGCCGTCGCGCAGGTCCGGCGGCGCCAGACCCTCGATCAGCACCTGGTCGCGAGAGCGCCGGTCGACGGGTTCCACACGCACCTGTCGGGCCGACTTGCGCACCACGCCGAGCACCCGGTGAACGGCGGCGCCCAGGCGCTTGATCAGCCGGGCCTCGGTCTCGCCGGACTCCAGGCCCTCGAAACGCACCAGCAACCTGTCGCCCAAGCCCGGCGCGCCCGACGCCGCCTCGCTGCGATCGGGCGCCAGGCGCACGAGGGGCGTATCCTCGCCCTTGACCAGCCGCACCATCAACTCGCCGTCGGCGTCACGCTCCACCACTTCGACCACCCCCACGGGCGGCAGGTCGCCGGGCAGGGCCACGCCCTTGCGGCCGCGGCGTCCCAGCTCACCGGAGTCCTGTAAATCCCGCAGCATGTCCCTCAGGGCGATGCGGTCGGAGCCGCGAAGGCCGAACGCCCGGGCGATGTCGGAGCGGTCCGCTTCGCCGGACTCGCGGATGAAGGCGAGCAGGGTCTCGCGGTCCGGCAGGCCCTGGGGCGGGCGGCTGCCGGAGCGGGGGGCGGCGTGGGGCCGGCGGGGCGGGCGGGGTCTGGCCATGGGGTCAGACTAGACCCTTTCTCAGGATTCCGGTGAGGACTTCCGCGGGGGCCGGGCGCGGGCCGCTGCGGTGGCCTTGGCTTTTGGCGCCGCCTTGGCCTTCGGAGCCGCCTTCGCCTTGGCCGCCACCTTCGGCTTGGCCGCAGGTTTGGCCCGGGCCGCCGGCTTGGTCTTGGCCGGCGACTTGGCGGCGCGGGCGGCTATCAGGGCGACTGCGTCCTCGAGGGTCAGGGTCTGCGGATCATCGCCCCTGGGGATGTTGGCGTTGACGTCCCCGTGCTTCACGTACGGCCCGAAACGTCCTGACAGTATGCGCACCGGCGCACCATCGGCCGGGTGGGCGCCCAGTTCCCGAAGAGCCGCCGCAGCCCCCCGGCCGCCGCGCCCGCCAGCCTTCTTCTCGGCCAGGAGGGCCACGGCGCGGTTCACCCCGACCTCGAAGACCTCATCTACACCCGGCAGGTTGGCGTAGACCCCCGCGTGCTGGACAAAGGGGCCGTAGCGCCCGATCCCAGCCAGGATGACCGCGCCGTCCTCGGGATGCAGCCCGATCTCCCGCGGCAGGCGCAGGAGCCGCAGGCCCTTCTCAAGGTCCATGGCTTCGGGCGACCAGCCCTTTGGCAGGGAGGCGCGCTTGGGCTTCTCGCCTTCACCCAGCTGGACAAAGGGACCGAAACGCCCGGACTTGAGGAAGACCGTGAGGCCGGTCTCGGGATCAGTCCCCAGTTCGCGGTCGCCCGAGGGGGCGTCCCCGTCCTCCGACGGCGGCCCGAACTTCCGGGTGTAGCGGCACTCCGGATAGTTGGAGCAGCCGATGAACGGCTCGAACCGGCTGGGCTTCAGCGAAAGCTCGCCAGTCCCGCACTTGGGGCAGGTCCTGCCGCCCTCGCCAGGGAAGAGGAAGGGGCCCAGCGTCGTGTTCAGGACCTCGATGACGTCCCGCGTCGGCTGCTTCAGGACTTCGGCCGTGGCCGGCTGGAACTCGACCCAGAATTCGCGGAGCAGGGCCTTCCAGTCGAGGTCGCCAGCCGAGACCTGGTCGAGCTTTTCCTCGAGGGCCGCGGTGAAGTCGTATTCGACGTACCGGTTGAAGTAGGACTCCAGGAACACCGTGACCAGGCGGCCCTTGTCCTCGGGGATGAAGCGGTTCTTCTCCATCCGGACATAGCTGCGGTCGCGGAGGACGGACAGGATCGAGGCGTAGGTCGACGGCCGGCCGATGCCGAGCTCTTCCATCTTGCGGACCAGGCTGGCCTCGGAATAGCGCGGCGGCGGTTCGGTGAAGTGCTGGTCAGCCTTGGCCTTGCGCACCTCGGCGGCGGCGCCCTGGCTGAGGGCCGGAAGCCGGCCGCCTTCCTCGTCCTCGGGATCGTCCCGGCCTTCCTCGTAGACCTTCAGGTAGCCTTCGAAGAGGACGACCTGGCCGGTCGCCCTCAGGCCAGTCCGGCCATCGGGGGTCGACAGGTCCACGGTGGTGCGCTCGATCCGAGCCGACTCCATCTGCGAGGCCAGCATCCGCTTCCAGATCAGCTCGTAGAGCCGGCCAAGATCGCCCTCAAGACGCAGGGATCCGGGGTTCCGGGCCAGGCTGGTGGGGCGGATGGCTTCGTGGGCCTCCTGGGCGTTGCGCGCCTTGGTGCGGTACTGGCGGGCGGACTCGGGCACGTAGTCGGCGCCGAAAAGGCCGGAGATGACCTGCCGGGCCTCCTGGAGGGCCTCGGGCGCCGACTGGACGCCGTCGGTCCGCATGTAGGTGATCAGGCCGACAGTCTCTCCGCCGATGTCGACGCCCTCGTAGAGCTTCTGCGCGGCCTGCATGGTGCGCTGGGCCGAGAAGCCCAGCTTGCGGGCGGCCTCCTGCTGGAGGGTCGAGGTGGTGAAGGGCGGGGCGGGCGAGCGCTTCGCCGGTTTCTTCTCCACAGCCGAGATGGTGAAGGCGCCGGTTTCCACCGCCCGGCGCGCGGCCTCGGCCGCATCGGCGTCGGGCAGGTCGAACTTGGTAAGCTTGCGGCCTTCGTGAACCGACATACGGGCGATGAAGGGCGCGCCGGCCGAGGTCATGTCGGCCTCGACGGTCCAGTACTCGCGGGTGATGAAGCGCTCGATCTCGATCTCGCGGTCGACCACCAGCCGGAGGGCGACCGACTGGACCCGTCCGGCCGAGCGGGCGCCCGGCAGCTTGCGCCAGAGCACTGGAGAGAGGTTGAAGCCCACCAGGTAGTCCAGGGCCCGGCGGGCCAGGTAGGCCTCGACCAGCTCCATGTCGATCTGCCGCGGCGACTTCATCGCCTCGGTCACCGCCGACCGGGTTATGGCGTTGAAGACCACCCGCTCGACCGGCTTGTCCTTCACGGCCCGCTTTGACCTCAGGACATCGAGGACGTGCCAGGAAATGGCCTCGCCCTCGCGGTCGGGGTCGGTCGCCAGGATGATGCGGTCCGAGGCCTTGGCCGCCTCGGCGATCTCGGAGAGCCGCTTGGAGGCCTTGGCGTCGACCTCCCAGGACATGGCGAAATCCTCGTCCGGACGCACCGAGCCATCCCGGGGAGGCAGGTCGCGGACGTGGCCGTAGCTCGCCAGGACCTTGTAGTCCGACCCCAGGTACTTGTTGATGGTCTTGGCCTTGGCGGGGCTCTCGACGATGACGAGGTTCATGCGTTTCCTTGGGGCCTGATGGCCCTGTGAAGGGGCGCGAAGGTGGGACGGCGAGGGGGCGGCTGTCAACTTGGACCGCTGAAGGGCCGCCGGGTCAGGCCAGGGCCGCGCCGCCTCCTGCCGTGAAAACGACATGCCCGGCCAGTTCCAGCTCGGCGATGGCGGCGTTCACTTCCGCGGTCGAAAGGCCGGAGAGCCGGACGATTTCATCCCGCGGTGCGGGCGATGGCGACAGGAGGGAGAGGAGCCGCTGCCGGGCCGACTCCGGGGCCTCCGCCGCCGCCTCCGCGCCTTTGGGCGGGGCGGGCTCGAACTCCAGGCCGGGCTCGGCAAGACCCGCGAGGCCGGCCAGGGCCCGAAGCACATCCTCGGCGCCCTCGCAGACGGCGGCGCCCTGTCGCAAAAGGTCGTTCCCGCCCCGGGACCGGGGGTCGAGGGGGGATCCAGGCACGGCCAGGACCTCCCTGCCCATCTCGGCCGCGAGGCGGGCGGTGATCAGCGATCCTGACCGGAGCTCGGCCTCCACCACCACCACGGCGCGGGAAAGGCCGGCGATGATCCGGTTGCGACGGGGAAAGTCGGCGGCCGAGGCGGTCCGCCCCGGAGGGTTCTCCGAGACCGTGCAGCCGCCCGAGTCGAGGATGGACCGATAGAGGTCGGCGTGCTGGGGCGGATAGACATCGTCGACTCCGCCGGCGAGGACGGCCGCGGTTCCCGTCGCCAGCGAGCCCTGGTGCGCGGCGCCGTCTACACCCCGGGCGAGGCCGGAGACGACGGTCAGGCCCGCTGCGCCAAGGTCGGCGGCCAGGGTTCCGGCGAACCTTAGTCCCAGGGCGGAGGCGGCGCGCGCGCCGACGACGGCGACACAGGTTCGTTCCAGCGGGCGCGCATCCCCGAGCACCCAGACCAGGGGGGGCTGTGGGTCGAGGGCGGCCAGGGGTTCGGGAAAACCAGGGTCGCACGCCAGCAGAAGCTGGGCGCCCAGCGCCTCGCCTGCAGCGATCTCGTCCTCGGCCTGTGTCGCCGAGAAGGGGGAGAGGAGGCTGACGCGCCCGGCTCTTCTGGCGAGGTCGGGCAGGGCCTCCAGGGCCAGGGAGGGGTCGCCAAACCGCCGCATCAGTTCCCGGAAGGTGACCGCGCCGACGCTGGAGGTCCGCGCCAGCCGCAGCCAGTCCCGTCTGAAGGCGGCGGGGCGATCCGTCACGGGGCCGGGGAAGGAGGTTCGGCCGGCTTCCGCCCGCCGCCGATCCTGGGCTCTTCGCCCTTAACGATGCGCCGGACGTTGTCCTGGTGACGGACGAAGATCAGGGCGCCCATGAAGAGGGTCAGGAGCACGATGGCGTGAGGCGAGTGGAAGGCGAGCAGGGCGAAGAGGGGTGCGAGGGCCGCCGCCGTCAGGGCGGCGAGGGACGAGATGCGGAACAGGAGGGCCATGACCAGCCAGGTGGCCGCCGCCGCCGCGCCGACCGGGAAGGCCGCCGCAAGCAGGGTGCCGAAGAAGGTCGAGACCCCCTTGCCGCCCCGGAACCGAAGGAAGACGGGGAAGAGGTGGCCCAGGAAGGCCGAGCCGGCCGCCAGGGCGACCATCATGTGCCGGGTGGCCTCCGGGGCGTTTCGTGTCAGGAGGACGGCGCCCAGGACGGCCAGGGCGCCCTTTCCCCCGTCGCCCAGCAGGGTGAGGAGGGCGAGGTCCTTGCGCCCGGACCTCAGGACATTGGTCGCGCCGATATTGCCGGACCCGATGTTTCGGGGATCTCCGGCGCCCGCCAGCCTCATGCTGATCACGCCGAAGGGCGTGGATCCCAGGAGATAACCTCCGACCATGACGGCGGCGATGATGAGCGTTTCATTGGACATTGGCGGCGGGCTCCTCCGGCAGCCCGTGCAGTCTAGGTCGCCGCCACCCCCGCGTCACCCTCGAGGCGAAGACAAGCACGCCGGGAAATGTTCGTCAAACGTTCTCTTTCAGGGCGCGATTTCAGCCCTCGAAGACCGTCCGTCCGGCGACGAGGGTTCGCCGGACCACGCCCTGCAGGCGGCGGCCGTCGAAGGGGGTGTTGCGCGAGCGCGACCTCAGGGCCTCCGGGTCCACGACCAGGGGCGCATCAAGGTCGCACAGCACCAGGTCCGCCGGGGCGCCGGGCGAGATCCGGCCGCACGGCAGACCCAGGAGATTCGCTGGCCGCACCGTGACCGCGGCGATCAGGTCGATCAGCGGGATCCGCCCCTCGTGATGGAAGGCCAGGAGGGCGGGCAAAAGGGTCTGGAGTCCCACCGCGCCGGGGGCCGCTTCTGCGAAGGGCAGGCGCTTGTCTTCCGGCGGGGCGGGGGCATGGGCTGACACCACCACGTCGATCAGTCCGTTCGCCAGCGCCTCGATCACCGCCTGTCGGTCGTCCTCGCCGCGCACGGGCGGGTCGAACTTGAGGAAGGTTCGGTAGTCGCCGATGTCGATCTCGTTGAAGGCCAGGTGATTGATCGAGGTGGAGGCGAAGACCGGCAGACCGCGCCGCTTGCCGCGGTCAAGCGATTCGAGGGCGCAGGCCGTGGTGACCTGGTCGACCAGAAGCCGGGCGCCGGTCATCTCCACCAGGGCCAGGTCGCGCTCGAGCATGATCTTCTCGGCTTCCGGCGGGGTGCTGGGCAGCCCCATGCGTCCGGCGAACTCGCCCGAGGTCGCGGCCGCGCCCTCGCTCAGCCAGGGATCGGAGGGGCGGTGGGCCACCAGCATGCCAAATCCCTTGGCGTAGGCCAGGACCCGGCGCATGACCTTGGAGTTGACGATGGGGCGGTCGGCATCGGTGACGTAAACGCAGCCGGCCTCGGCCATGAGGCCGATCTCGGCCATGCGCTCGCCAGCACAGCCCTGGGTGGCGGCGCCGGCGGGCAGGATGTTCACCAGGCTGGAATCCCGGGCGCGCCGGCGGATGAAGTCCACCACCGAGGCCTCGTCGATCACCGGGTCGGTGTCAGGCTGGACCACGAAGGTCGTCACGCCGCCCGCCGCCGCCGCCTCCGAGGCCGAGCGCAGGGTTTCCCGGGTCTCGAAGCCGGGTTCGCCTGTCTTGGCCCGCAGGTCGACCAGACCGGGGATCAGGAGGGCCCCGCCTGCGTCAATGACCTCCAGGTCCGCGCTGACCGGGCCGGGATCAGAGCCGGCGATCCTGTCCTCGATGACGCCGTCGCGGACGCGGACGGCGCCGCGGGAGTCGAGCCCCGAGGCGGGATCGATGATCCGGGCGTTCACGATGGCCAGGGGACGATGCGCGCCGGCGGTCACAGCTGGAACCTTTCGAGCCATTTCTCCTGGGCCGGCGCGGTGTAGGCGGCCAGTTGCTCCAGTAGCCGGGCCGGGTCGTCTCCGAAGATCAGCATGTCCCGGTGCGCCTCCCGCAGGAAGCCTTCGCCCACGGCGTGATCGAGGAAGGCGCGGAGGGGATCATAGTAGCCGTCGACATTCAGGAAGGCCGCCGGCTTGGCGTGAATGGCCAGCTGGCCCCAGGTCCAGATCTCGAAGACCTCCTCCAGGGTGCCGGCGCCGCCGGGCAGGGCGATGAAGGCGTCGGACAACTCCGCCATGCGCGCCTTGCGCTGGTGCATGGTCTCGACGATCTCGAGGCGGGTCAGGCCTTCGTGTTCCAGCTCCTTGCGGGCCAGCGCCCGGGGCAGGACGCCGAAAACCTCGCCTCCGGCGGCGATGGCGCCATCTGCTGCGGCGCCCATCAGGCCGACCTTGGAGCCGCCATAGACCATGGCCAGCCCCGTCTCGGCCAGGATGCGCCCGGTCTGCGCCGCGGCTTCGACGTAGATGGGCCGGAAGCCAGGGCTGGAGCCGCAGAAGACGCAGACCGCCCGCATCAGGCGTTGTCCAGCCGGGCCGCCAGGGCCGCCAGGACGGCCATGCGGGCGGCGACCCCCATCTCCACCTGGTCCTGGATCAGCGAGATGGTCAGGTCGTCCGCGACGTCTGAGTCGATCTCCACCCCCCGGTTCATGGGCCCGGGATGCATGACCTTCACATGGTCGGCGGCGGCGCCCAGCTTTTCCCGGTCCAGGCCCCAGAATCGGAAGTACTCGCGCGGGGAGGGGGCGAAGGCGCCGTCCATCCGCTCCAGCTGGAGCCGAAGCATCATCACCACGTCGCAGCCGGCGATGCCCTGGCGCAGGTCATGGAAGACCTGGACGCCCCAGCGGTCGGCCTTGGCCGGGATCAGGGTGGGCGGACCCACCAGCCGGACCTCGGCGCCCATCATCTGCAGGAGGCCGACGTTCGAGCGTGCGACCCGGGAGTGCAGGATGTCTCCGCAGATCGCCACCCGCAGGCCGGCGATCCGACCGAAGGCGCGGCGCATGGACAGGGCGTCCAGCAGGGCCTGCGTCGGGTGCTCGTGCTGCCCGTCGCCGGCGTTGATGACCGAGCAGGACACCTTCTGCGCCAGCAGCGAGGCTGCGCCGGACGCGGCGTGTCGCACCACCAGGATATCGGGCCGCATGGCGTTCAGGGTCACCGCCGTATCGATCAGGGTCTCGCCCTTGGTGATGGAGGACGAGCGGGGGCTCATGTTGATGGTGTCGGCCCCCAGGCGCTTGGCGGCCAGCTCAAAGGAGCTCTGGGTCCGGGTGGAGTTCTCGAAGAACAGGTTGATGAGGGTCCGACCCTTGAGCAGGTCGAGTTTCTTGGCCGCCTGTCGATTCAGGTCGACGAAACCCTCCGCCAGGTCGAGCAGGGCCGCGACGTCGACGGGGTTGAGATCCAGGACGGAAAGGAAATGACGGCGGGGAAATGGGAAGGTCCTGCCCAGGACCTCGCTCAGACCGTGTTCGGCGCCGCTCATCAAAGCGCCGTCTTAGGGGGCTTTCCCGCGCAAGCCAAGGAAAAGGCTCAGGAGCGGCCCAGGGCCCGGAGCCGGTCCAGCGCCGCATCCAGTATCCAGGCCGCCGCCGCGCGGTCGACCACCTCGGCCCGCTTGCCCCGCGAGAGGTCCGCTTCCCCGATCAGGGTTCGCTCCACCGCGGCGGTGGACAGCCGCTCGTCCTGGAATGTCACCACCAGTTCGGGTCGCAGGCGCAGGAGGTTCCGGCCCAACGCCCGGCACGACTGGCAGCGGGGGCCCTCGGTCCCGTCCATGTTGAGGGGCAGGCCAATCACCAGGGTCGCGGATCCGCGCTCGTCCATCAGGCGGAAGAGGGCCGCCGCGTCATCGGTGAACTTGCTCTTGCGGATCACGGAGTGGGGCGTCGCCACCATCCAGGCGGCGTCGCTGAAGGCCACGCCAAGGGTTTTCTCCCCGGCGTCCACCCCCGTTAGGGCGCCCCGCCGGGGCAGGGCCTGGGGCAGTTCGTCGAGGTCGATTACGGGCATGGGCTTCCTTACGCCGGATGGCGCTCAGCGACCATGCGCCGCATCAAGTTCAGGTTTGGGCGCCTCAGGAATTTCTGCAGGGCCAGACGCCCTTGAGGGCCGCGACCACCACAGTGTCCGCGCTGTTGTTCAACGACTCCGGGTGGGACCGCAGGTATTGCAGGACGGCCTGGACCACGAGGCCCTGAGTCACGTCATCGCCCGAGCAGACAAGAGTGCCCGACATGGCGTCATGAACGCCGATGACGTAGCCAAAGGCGGCGGAGTCCCGGACCGTCTCGTCGGAGTCGTCGCTGACCCATCCCTCAAGTCCGACCTTCAGGGTCTTCCCCGTCATGAATTCCCCGGCCGCCCGGGCTGGAAGGGCGGCGGCGGCGAGACTGGCGATGAGGGCCAGGGCGAGAGCAGATTTCATGGCGATTTCCTTCGCAGCTGGGTGCGCCTTGTGCGCGTCAGGGCCCCAGATTTCACGGGTCAGGCTAACTTTCCCTAAAGGACGGCGAACATAAAACGCCCCTGTGAGCCGCCGCCCAACGATCCTGTCTGGCGTTCCCGTCCTCGTTCTGGCCGACCTTCCCGGCCGGGGCGACGCGACGGATATTGTCGGCGCGGCCCTGGAAGTCGGGGCGCGCTGGATCGCCCTTGGCGCGGATCGTCTTCCCGGGGGTTTCCTCGACCTTTCGACCGGCGTGGCAGGTGAGATCGCCCAGAAGTGCGTCAATTACGGGGTTGGCCTGGCCGTGCTGGGCGACCTCTCGGCCGCCGCAGAGCGTTTGGCTCCACTCCGTGACTGGATGCGCGAGAGTAACCGGGGCCGCCATGTCTGGTTCCTGGCCGACGAGGCCGAACTCGCTGTGCAGCTTGCCTCGAAGGCGGAAGGCTGATGCGCCGGATCCTGGCCGCCGCCGTCCTCTTCGCCGGCCTCGCGGGCCTTGCCGCCCCGGCGCGTGCGGACCTTTCCCGGATGAGTGCAGAGAGCACGGACAGCTTCGCCAAGAAGACGGATATTGCGGTCGGAGAACTGTTCGACCTCAGGCTCAAGGTCGGGGTCTTCCCGGGTCTCTGCACCTACACCCTGAAGATCGCGGCTCCGTCCGGATCCGGATATGCGGACCAGACGTTCCAGGTCGAGGTCGTTGACGAGTCCCACTACCGGTACAAGCTGCCGAATGGCTGGGGCGGAAACTACGAGTTCCCGGGCCTTGATCCCGTCGTCTACGGCGTGCCCCTGTTGACCCCGGGTCGCTTCGAGATCCAGGCTTCCAGCGCCAACCCCTCCTGCCGCATCAAGGCCCCGCCTCTGTCGATCAACGTCAGGCCGGACTACAGCCCCATGACGATCTCGATCTACGGGCGGCCGGGCCAGTCCCTGGTGAGACGCCTCGATGGCGGCTGGACCCTCGCCCCCGGGGAGAAGTTCCTCTGGATGTCCGAGCGGGCGGCCGCGGACCTCAGGCTCATGGCGGACAGCTACATTCCAGGCGCCTGGGCGCAGATTTTCCCGGCGGCCTTCGCCAACGCCTGGTCGGGGGCGGGGGTGCAGCTCAAAGGAGTGACGGAGCGAGCTTGGGTCTCCGACAAGGAACCGCCGCTCTCCGATGCGGGTGAGACCGATGATGATCGCCTGCTGGTCCTGGCCCTGGGCCGGGAAGCGGCCTGGGTGGAGGAAGATGTCAAGGCAGGCCGGCTCGTGAAGGTGGTGGAGTTCAGTCCCGAGGTCATGATCCAGCCTCTCCGTGAGGGGGCCCGCGGGCTCGCCGAGGCCGAGAGGGCCCGTTCCGTGAAGGCCGAGACGAACCGCAGCCGGCTGGGTGACCCCGCGACCATCGTCGGCCTAAGGATCGGACCGCCCCCGGGCCAGGCTCGCCCCACCCCTGCGCCGCAGAACTCAGTGAGGTAGCGATGGCGCACCTGTCCGCAAACTGGAGTCTGAGGCGGCTTCCGGCCGCTCTGGCGTTCACCACCGCCGCCGCCCTGGCCCTTGCGACAGGGGCCTCGGCCGCCGGGTCCGGGCGGGTCTGCGCCGTGCGGTCAGCGGATTCCCTCCAGTCGGAGCTCCTGGCTGTCTACCGGAGCGACTCCAACTTCGCCGCCTTTGCGGGCCTTTCTGCAGGCAAGGGCTTCGACGAGGTGTTCGACAGCGCGGACCTCCTCTTCGCCGCCATCCAGAAGGGGCGCTGCCAGGCGGTGGTCACCGATGGCGCAACGGCGGCGGCGCTCTCAGCCGCCCTCGGGCGGGACGGACTGCCCAATGAAGCCTATGAGCTCCAGGGCCGGGAGGCGCTGATCGATGCGCTGTGGAAACAGAACGGGTTTTCTTCCCGCGCAGGGTTCGAATTCGCGCGCAGCGTGAGCCCCCGCCTGGACGCCGACGATGTCCGCCGCCTCGCTCCCTACGGGGTGCGCGACGCTTCCGGCCATGGCGCGGCCATGTCGCGGATGAAGACCTCCGGATACTCCAGCCAGACCACCACGGGCGCTCTCCTGGCTTTTCTCGATGACGAGAAGATCGGCGCCGCTTCCGGCAAGTCGGCCGTAGCCGTCCAGCATGCGCGGGCGGAGCGGGCGAGGGCAGAGGCCGCCGCCGCCCGCCGGGCCGAGTTGGCCGAGTTTCCCTATGTCGCCTATGTGAGTTGCGGCATGGGCGGGAACCACATTTCCACACCCGCCTGTTTCATGGATACGGACCTGGAGGTCCGCAATGGCTCGGTCTCCAGCCTCTACAAGATGTACGAGTTGGACCGCGCCGGGGACGAAACCGGGATGGGCCTGCGGATCCGGCTGCGCAGCAGCTTCACCCTGCGGGCGCGCAACTCCGACGACACCCTGGTCCTCGGCGTGACGGTGAAGAACGCCTCCACCGGCCAGGTCCTCTTCCAGCAGCAGGCCGGCCAGTTCAGGACAATTCTGGTCTCGCGCTAGGGCGGTCGGCGGCCCTTCAGGCCTCTCCAGCCCGGCTCGAGAGCAGTTTCACGAAGTCCTCGAACTCGATCATCCAGCCATTGCGCTGGAGGGACTCGACGCGGAAGGGGCGGGGCGGCAGCTCATCCCAGGCCATGCAGCCGGGATAGACCTGGTGGCCGATCGTCGCCGGTATGCCCTCAACATTGTAGAAGAGAGCCGAGTCCTCGGTCAGCCCCCAGGCATCCAGGTCGATCATGGCGTTCCCTCCCGGACTGACAATAGCAGGGTTCAGCGCAATTGAAGCTTCCCGGCTTGGGTTCAGCGCCCTTGATTTCCGCACCGGAATCCGGCGCCTGAGGGCATGAGCGCCCAGGGTGGATCTTCCATCGTCGTGGTCGGGGCCGGCGTGTTCGGCCTCACGACGGCCGTGCGGCTTGCCGAAGCCGGACTGAAGGTGCGCGTCATTGCCGGGGCGCCGCCCGGGGAGACGGCCTCCGGAGTGGCTGCGGGCATGCTGGCTCCGGCCTTCGAGACCGCTCTGGACCCACCCGGGGGCGCCAGCCTGCCGTTGATGCTGGCCGCACGCGACCTCTGGCCCGCCCTGGCGGAGCGGCTCGGCGTCGCGCTGGACAGGTCCGGTGCGGCGGCGGCGGGCCCGGCGGGCTGGCTTGACGACCTGGAAGTGCGGCTCGCCACCCTTGGGCTGCAGCCGGAAGCGGTGGGGCGGGCTGATCTTGAGGCCTGGGCGCCCGGGATGAACCCGGTCTTCGGTCGGGGACTCATGACCCGGGAGGACTGGCGGATCGAGCCCCGCCTTGCACTTGCGGCCCTGGTTTCGCGGCTTACGGAGCTGGGGGGGCGGATCGATCACGAAGTCCTGTCGGCGGAGGCTGCCCTTGCGATCCAGGCGCCGCTTGTCCTGGCGACGGGGATCGACCAGCGGCTTTCCCGCCTTGCTCCGGAGTTGGCTGCCCTCGAGCCCATAAAGGGACAGATCCTCCACAGGAACGACCGTCCGGGTCCGGCGCGGGTGATCCGCACGGAGGGCGCCTACGCCCTGGCGTCGGGCGGGGGCCTGCTGGCCGGGGCGACCATGGAGGCGGGGCGTGCAGACCGTATCCCGGACCGCGGTGCGCAGGCCGGTCTCCGGTCGGCGATCGCGGGGCTGTTCCCCAGCCTTCCCACCGCAGGATGGCGGACGCGTGTCGGGGTGCGGGCGGCCAGTCCCGATGGCCTTCCCCTGGCGGGATGCAGCGGTCGGGAGGGTCTGTTCCTGGCAGTCGGCGCCCGCCGGAACGGGTGGCTCCTGGCGCCGCTCGTGGCGGACATTGTCACTGCGGCGGTGACCGGGAAGGATGGCGGCCCCTGGGCGTCGCGACTCGATCCGTCGCGGTTCGCCCGGGACGACGGGGAGGGGCGGGCATGAGCGGGTTCGACTTTACTGAGGCCCAGCTGGAGCTCCAGGGCGGCGTGCGCAAGCTCTGCGAGGGCTTTGACGCCGACTACTGGCGACGGGTGGACGAGACCGGGGACTTTCCGGAGGCCTTCGTGGCGGCCATGTCCGCCGGCGGCTGGCTGGGCGCAGCCATGCCCGAGTCGCTTGGCGGAGCGGGCCTGGGGCTGACCGAAGCGGCCCTTATCATGCAGACGGTGGCGGAATCCGGCGCAGGATTCTCCGGCGCCAGTGCGGTGCACCTGAACATCTTCGGGCCCATGCCAATCGTGAAGTTCGGCTCTGAAGCCCAGCAGGCCAGCGCCATCCCCCGCCTGATCGATGGGCGGGACCGCATGTGCTTCGCGGTTACCGAGCCGGACTCCGGGCTCGACACGGCCAGCCTGACCACCCGCGCCGAGCGCTGCGGGAACGGTTGGGTGATCAACGGTCGCAAGGTCTGGACGACCATGGCCCAGCGGGCGAACAAGATCCTCATCATCGCCCGGACCACCCCCCGGGAGGCGGTGAAGCGGCCGACCGAAGGCCTCAGCCTCTTCTACACCGACTTTGACCGCAGCCGGATCACCGCGACCGTAATCCCCAAGATGGGTCGCCGGGCGATCGAGTCGAACAGCGTCTTCATCGACAACCTCGAGGTCCCGGGCGAGGATCTGGTGGGTGAGGAGGGCAAGGGCTTCGCCTACCTTCTGTCGGGCCTGAATCCCGAGCGGGTGTTGATCGGGGCGGAGGCGGTGGGCCTGGGCCGGGCGGCCCTGAAGCGGGCGTCGGACTATGCCCGGGAGAGGCGGGTCTTCGGCCGGCCCATCGGACAGAACCAGGGCGTCGCCCATCCCCTGGCGCGGGCGTGGATGGGCCTTGAAGCCGCCAGCCTGATGGCCTTCCGGGCCGCCGCCCTGTTTGACGCGGGCAAGCCCTGCGGTGCAGAGGCGAACGCCGCCAAGTACCTGGGCGGGGAGGCGGGATTCGCCGCATGCGAGGCTGCGGTGCTGACCCACGGCGGCATGGGATACGCCCGGGAGTATCACGTGGAGCGCTACTTCCGGGAGGCGATGATCGCCCGGATCGCGCCCGTCAGCCGCGAGATGATCTGCAACTATATCGCTGAACAGGTTCTGGACCTGCCCAAGAGCTACTGATATTCATATTTCGTTAATCACGGTGAACGGATAGGGTTAATCTGCCGTTTACCATACCGGGGCAGTTTCCGGGCATGACGATCAGTGGAATCAGGTCCGCGGTGCAGAGCATCATCCAGCGCGCGAGCGCTGCGACGGGTGTCGACGCCGGCTACCTGATGAAGACGGCCCAGCGGGAAAGCAGTTTCAACCCCGCAGCCCGGGCCTCCACTTCTTCCGCCGCCGGTCTGTTCCAGTTCACCGAGCAGACCTGGCTCGCGACCGTGAAGTCCTACGGCGAACGGCATGGGTACGGCGCCTACGCGAACCAGATCCGACAGGACGGAGACGGGCGCTATGTCGTCACCGGCGGTTCGCGCCAGGCGGTCATGGATCTTCGCCTGGACGCCAACGCCGCTTCTGTGATGGCCGGCGAATTGACCTCCCGGAACGCCGCATACCTGAAGGGGAGGATCGGGCGCGATCCTAATGCTGGCGAGCTCTACGCGGCGCACTTCCTGGGGCCCGCGGGTTCGGCGCGCCTGATCGAGGCCGTGGAGAGCCAGCCCATGGCGCCTGCGGCGGCCTACTTCCCGGACGCCGCCAGGGCGAACCCCACGATCTTCTACAAGGGCGGCCGTCCCGCCACCGTGAAGGAAGTTTATGCCGACCTTGTCCGTACGGGTGGCATCACGGTCATGCCCGTGCAGACCCAGCAGGCGGACTACATCCAGTATGCCGACAGCCGGAGGGAAGACATCCGGCGCGAGCAGCAGGCCCTGATGGCGTTGATCCTCGGCGGTCGTGATGACCCGTCGGGCCTTGGAGGCTCCGGCGGCGGCGGGCTTGGCGGACGCCTGGGCGGATCCCTCTTCTCAACCGAGATGCTGAGGGTCCTGGCCAGCGCGGCGGCATCTGCCGACAGGACGTCCGGCAAGCCGGAGTCCGAGGCCAACGCCGGCTAGGCGGCTGCGCCTGAGGCGAACAGGGCCTCGATTTCACCCTCGGAATAGCCCAGCTCTGAAAGCACCGCCCTTGTGTGCTCCCCCAGGCCCGGGGGGGCGGGGCGAACCGGCTGGTCGGCCCCGGGGAAGCGCGCAGGGGCCGCTGGCGAGCGGAAATGCCCTCCCTGGCCATCCTCGACCTCGACCCATCCCCCGGCCGCCGCCACCTGTGGGTCAGCGACGACCTCAGCCGGGGTCTGAACCGGAGCCCACACGAGGTCCTCGCCGTCGAGGCGCGCCCTAACCTCGTCGAAGGTGAAGGCGACGAAGGCGGCTTCCAGTTCTTTCACCAGCTCGGCGCTGTGGATCCGCCGTGAACGACCATTTGCAAAGCGCTCGTCATCGGCGAGGTCCGGCCGGCCGCAGGCCCGGGTCAGGGCCTTCCAGTCTGCGCCGCCCCCCCGGGGATTGAGGACGAACCAGTGATCGTCCGAACTCCGGTAGAAATTGGCCAGGGGATCAAAGGGATCCGTCCTGGGCCGGTTCGAGGCCAGCCGCCCGAAGGCGAGTTGCACGGCCATGTCCGACGACACGGTGTAGACCCCGGTCGCCAGAAGCGAGGTCTGGACCAACCGGCCCACGCCGGTCTGGCTGCGCTCGTAGAGGGCCGCCAGGATGGCCGACACAGTCGCCATGGAAGTCGTGTGATCGCCCACCCCGGTGCGCAGGATGAAGGGGTCAGATCCTTTCGGCGCGTGCATCCGGGCCACGCCCGAACGGGCCCAGAAGGCGGTGACGTCGAAGCCGGGCAGGTGGGCGTCCGGGCCCTCAAGCCCGTAGCCCGTCACCATGGCGTAGACGAGGCGCGGGTTGTCCTTCCGCAAGGTGGCCTCATCCAGTCCCGCCCGCTTCAGCGCCGCCGGACGGACATTCGTGAGGAAGACATCGGCTGTCGCGGCCAGTCGGGCCAGGGCGTCTCGGCCTTCCGGGCGGGAAATGTCCAGGACCACAGCTCGCTTGCCGCGGTTGTCGACCGCGAAGGTCGGGTTCCCGGCCACCGCGTTGCGCGTATCTGCGAAGACATGACGCATCGGATCGCCTTCCGGGCGCTCCACCTTGATGACGTCTGCGCCCCAATCGCCCAGGATTCCCGCTGCGCCCGGAGCCGCGATGTAAGATGCGAACTCCACGACTTTCAGACCCTTGAGAAGCATTTCCTCATCCCTTTTTCGGCGCTCTGCTCGTGCCTTTTCCCACGAATCGCAATCGGGCTGGCGGTAAATTTTCGTTAAACCTGATGCGACATTAATGACGTTGTAGGAAGGTTTGGGCGACCCGCCGAATGCGGGGCGTCGGTGTGTTTGTGGGAGGCGGTCATCCGCACCATTCTCAAGGGCGCCACGCCAGAAGAGCGTGCCAAGGCCGCGGAGCAGGTCTGCCTGACCATTGACCGCTCGCGCCTGACCGAAGAAGGCCGCATGGCGGCTGAGGAGATCCTTCCGATCCTGGCGGAGGACGCCTGCGAGCTAGTGCGCCGGGCCCTCGCAGTGACCCTCAAGTCCTCTCCGGCGGTTCCCCGCCATATCGCCCTGAAGCTGGCGCGCGACGTCGACAGTATCGCGCTTCCGATCCTTTCGGCGTCGCCGGCCTTCACCGAGGAAGACCTCGCCGAGATCGTCCGGATTGGAGGCCCCGCCCGGCAGGTGGTCATCGCCAAGCGGTCCCACGTCACCCCGGTGGTTTCGGAATCGATTGTCGATCATGGCGTCCAGCGGGCCATCGAGGCGCTCTGCGCCAATGACAATGCCGAGATTCCCGAGCGGTGCCTCCAGCGGGTGGTGGAACGCTACTCTCGATCTGAGTCCGTGCTCAGCGCGGTGGCCTATCGCCGGACCCTGCCCATGCCGGTCACGGAGAAACTGGTGAGGCTCGTCAGCGACGCGGTCCTGGACCACCTCGTCAGCCATCATGAGATTCCGCCGGACATCGCCGTGGCCATCGCCCTCGGCGCCTACGAGCGGGCGACGATCGACCTTGTGGACCAGGCGGGCCTGACCGGGGATCCGGCGAGATTCGTCGCCCACCTCAACAAGCACGACCGGCTTACGCCGTCCCTGCTTCTGCGGGCCCTCGCCAACGGTCACATGGCCTTCCTGGAGCACGGACTTGCGGAACGGGCCGAGGTTCCGCACCGTCGGGCGAGGCTCATGATCCATGACGCCGGCCCCCTCGGTCTTCGGGCCGTGTACGAGAAGGCCCAGCTTCCGGTCCGGCTATACCCCGCCTTCCGGGCGGGCGTGGACGCCTGGCGGGCCCTTGAGGCGGAGGGCGGCCCACTGGACAGGAACCGCCTCCAGACCCTCATGCTGGAGCGCTTCCTGAGCAGCGACGCCGTGGAGTTCAATGTGCTCCAGGAAGATCTTGTCTACCTGCTCGCAAGGCTGGACCGGCAGCTTGGTCTGGATACCGCTGAGCTCGCCCAGTCAGCCTGACGCCTTCGCGGAAGGCTTGCCAGCGCAGACCAAGGCGTCCCATCATCGCGCCATGACCGAGATCGCCCCCGACAGCGCCATCAAGCCTGCAGCCACCATCCTCCTGCTTCGTGATGCGCCGGAGTTCGAGGTGCTGATGGTGAAGCGGCACCACCAGATAGATTTCGCATCCGGCGCCCTCGTTTTTCCCGGCGGCAAGAGCCACGAACGGGATCATGCAGAGGCGTGGTCCCAGTTCGCCCTTGGCTTCGAGAACTTCGACGAGGTGCAGCGTCCCCTGCGTATCGCCGCCATACGTGAAGTCTTCGAGGAGGCGGGAATCCTGCTCGCCCGGACCCCGGACGGTGGGATGTTCCGCGGTGAGGCGGCTCCCATGGATATCCGCAAGGCGGTTGACGCGGGCGACCTGTCCTTCCTGGATGTGGTGCGGGACCTTGGCGTTCGGCTCGACCTGACCGCCCTGACGGTCTTCGCCCGCTGGATCACACCGCCCCTCACGCCCAAGCGCTTCGACACCTGGTTCTACGCCGTGAAGGCGCCCGAGGACCAACTGGCTGCATGTGATGGCCGGGAAACCGTGGATGCCGAGTGGATCTCACCCCTCGAGGTGCTGAACCTGGCGCAAAGCGGCGCCCGCAAGGTGATCTTCCCGACCCGGATGAACGTACAGTTGCTGGCCGAGGCCTCAAGCGCGGAGGATTGCATCGCGAGGGCCCAGGGCCGGGCGCTGGTGACCGTGCTGCCAAAGATCGAGGACAGGGCGGGCGGCAAGGTCCTGACCCTGCCGCTGGACGCCGGATATGGCGATGTCGCCGAGCCGCTGGACCGGGTGATGTAGGTCGTTCAGCTCTCGGGGTCGAAGGCGGAGACCTTGGACTCAAGTTCCTTCACCAGGGCCCGTCCCACGGGGTTCTCGTCCGACTGGATCTGGTTGCGGGCTGCAGCCTTGATCGCATCGACATGGACGATCACGAGGGGCAGGGGCGAAAGGCGCCGCCTTTCGGGAGAGTCGATGAGGCGGCAAAGGGTGCCCGCGATCTGGGAGATGATCGGATAGCCGTAGGTGGTCCCCAGGCCCTTCAGGTCATGGGCCCGGTGGTAGAGAGCCTCCATGCTCATGTCCGTTCGCCCCTCAGACTGGACCAGGGACATCGCGCTTTCGAGGCGCGTGATCTCGACCTTGAGCCATTCCTCGAAGTTCACCGACATGGCGGCGAGGGCCGCCTCTGCGCGGGCCACGGCGTCAGGGTCGATCCGGAGGCGCCGGTTGCTGGCGGACGACATGGGTGGTCCTGTTTCCGAAGGTGACGTGACTTTCAATCCTTAACAGCTGGCGGTTAACGACCCGTGCAGGGCGTCACGCGGAAAACTGCTCCGCCAGGACCCTCTCCTGAAGGCTCCGGCCAGCGTCGAAGAGCATGGTCATGGAAGCCTCGCGGTCTTCGGAGACATGGACTTCAACGACATCTCGGACCTCGAAGTTGTCGGCCACGGCGCTCACCGGGCGCTTCTCGGGTTCAAGAACCTCGAAGCAGACCCTGGCTGCATGGGGAAGGAGGGCGCCCCGCCAGCGCCTTGGCCGGAAGGCGCTGATCGGGGTGAGGGCGAGGACCCGCGCCTCGAGGGGGATGATCGGCCCGTGGGCCGAGAGGTTGTAGGCGGTTGAACCGGCCGGGGTCGCCACAAGGGCGCCGTCACACGAGAGCTCAGCCAGGCGTTCGGTTTCGTCGATCAGGATCCTGAGCTTCGCCGTCTGCCGGGTCTCGCGCAGGAGCGACACTTCATTGAAGGCCCGGGCGGTGAAGCGCTGGCCTGCGGCGTCGACGGCGGTCATTACGAGGGGATGGATCTCTGCGTGCTCTGCAGCGGCGATCCGGGCGGGGAGGTCATCCTCCTCGAAGTCATTCATCAGGAATCCGACCGACCCCCGATTCATCCCGTAGATGGGCGCCTTTCGGGCCACGGGCAGGTGCAGGACCTCCAGCATGAAGCCGTCGCCGCCGAGGGCTACGATGACGTCCGCCGTCTCAAGGGGCGCATCGCCATAGCGTTCGGCCAGCCGCCGCCGGGCGTCCTCGGCTTCTGGCCTGTCGCTGCTGAGAAAGGCCATCCTGAGGGGGGGCTGCGAAGACGGTGAGGTCACGACGGGCCCTCAGATTTCCGCGATCGCCCGGCGGAACGCGGAGGCTGCAGCGCTGGGATTGACCTTCACAAACGCGTTCATGGCGCGACGATCGCCATCCGTTCCTCCGCCAGGAAGGCCATGGTTCAGGTTGCGCACCTGAGCGAGCAGGCTTGGGAAAACCGTCCGGTCCACGCCAACAGCCGCACAGGCGAGGGCCAGGATTTCAGGCCGGCCGCTGTCCAGGGCCTTGCGGACGTCGCGCGCTTCAAATCGACCCAAGGTGGCCAGTCCGGCGACGAACAGGGACAGGCGGCGGTCTTTCAGGGCCTTTACCAGGAAGCCAGGCCTGAGCTGTCCGGACATGTCGAGCTTGGCGACGAGTTGGCGGTCGCTGCGCTCTTCGTCGGTCTCGGTCGGGGCCATGGTCTGGAGACGGCCGCCCTGCGCCTTGCCCGACTTCGCTTCGCTGACCGAGAGGCTGAGGGCGCGGTCCAAGGCGGGGGTATCAAGGTCAAACCTTCCGGCCAGGGACTTGCGGAGGGTCTCGCCCACCCAGGCGTATAGATACCCGGCGAGTTCGTCGTTCAGGCCGGGATGCTGGGTAAGCGGAGAGTGGAGGGAAGCCACCTCCTGCGCCTTGTTGACCAGATCAAAGAGGTGGTCCCGGGAAACCCGCGCCGTCTCATTCTCGACCAGGGCGGTCATCACCTCGGGCTTTCCGGCCTTGAGGATGGCCTCGACTACCTGAGGCCCGATCTCGGGTCGGCGGGCGACCTCGACCTGGTGTTCCAGAGTCGCCTCGACGAGGATCCGGATGAGGTCCGGGTCCTTCAGGATGGGGCTGCGGGCGATGATCGGCCGGGCGATCTCGATGTCGTCGAAGGACAGGATGTTGATCAGGGCCGACGGCGCCCAGTCTGCAGAGGCGATCTTGTCGGCCAGCCGCAGCCGGATGTCGAACTCGGCCTGGAAGACGAGGTCGAAGAAGACCTGGGACAGAAGGGCCTGGACCCGGGGGGAGCGCAACTCTTGGGAATTGCCGTCGCAAAGATCCACCAGGCGGATGAGCAGCCGCTCGCGATCCGCGACGTCGCGGCTCTTGGCGAGGGACATGATCTCGTCCACCCTGTCGCTCAACAAGAACTCTCCGCAGGTGGCCTGTTTGACAGGGAACGCTGGCGATGCGCCCACATTCCTCCGCCAGCGCGATCGCCGGATGAATACCTATAGAACAAGCGGAACGGAATGTTGAGGCATGTCATGTCGTCCACCTTCATCCTGAGCCTTGACCAGGGCACGACCTCCACCCGGGCCATCCTGTTCGACACCGCCGGGATTGAGGTCGCCAGCCTCTCCGAGCCGCTCCAGCAGTACTATCCCGGGGACGGTGAGGTGGAGCATGACGCCTCGGAGATTTACGCAGCCGCGGTCAAGGTGCTGAGGGGCGTACTGGAGATGGCGGGGCGCCGCGCCTCCGAGGTGGCGGCCATCGGGGTGACGAACCAGCGCGAGACCATTGTGGTGTGGGACCGCAAGACCGGAGAGCCTGTCGGGCGCGCCCTGGTCTGGCAGGACCGCCGGACGGCGCCGGCCTGCGAGGCGCTGCGGGCGAAGGGCGTGGAGCCCCGGGTGACGGCGCTCACTGGCCTTCTGCTGGATCCCTACTTCTCGGGCACCAAGCTGGCCTGGATCCTCGATAGCCAGCCGGGCCTGCGGGCCCGGGCGGAGGCGGGTGAACTTCTTGCCGGCACCATGGACTGCTGGGTGATCTGGAAGCTTACGGGCGGGGCGGTCCACGCCACTGACGCCACCAACGCTTCCCGGACGCTACTCTTCGACATCCATGCCCAGGACTGGTCCGATGAACTCCTGGACCTGTTCCGCGTCCCCCGCGGGCTCCTGCCGCGGGTTCTCAACTGCGCAGACGACTACGGGAGAACCCTGCCGGAGTTCCTGGGCGGGGCGATCGCTATACGGGGGGTCGCTGGCGACCAGCAGGCGGCCCTGATGGGACAGGGTTGCATTCGCCCCGGCGAGATGAAGGCGACCTACGGAACCGGGTGCTTCCTGCTGCTGAACACGGGCGAAACCGCGGCGCGGTCCTCCGCGCGCCTCCTGACGACGGTGGCGGCCCGTCTTGATGGAAAGGCCACCTATGCCCTTGAAGGTTCGATCTTTGTCGCTGGCGCAGCCCTGCAGTGGGTGAACGAGGGCCTGCAGGTCCCCGGGGGCGGCGCCGAAGTCGAGGCCCTGGCCCGACGCGCGCGCCCTGGCCATGGCGTGACCCTGGTTCCCGCCTTCACAGGCCTGGGGGCCCCCTGGTGGGACCCTGAAGCCCGCGCAGGCCTCCTCGGCATGACCCGAGACACAGGCATTCCCGAGATCGCCGACGCCGCTTTTGAAGCGGCCGCCTTCCAGACCCGCGACTTGATCGAGGCCATGAGGCTGGATGCGCCTGCAGCCTTTGGGCCTGACGCCGAGCTCCGTGTCGACGGGGGCATGTCGCGTTCGGCCTGGTTCTGCCAGAAGCTTGCGGACCGGACCCGGACCCCGGTAGGCCGCGCCGCCTACGAGGAAACCACCGCCCTTGGCGCAGCCCTCTTCGCCGGTCTGGGCTGCGGGATCTTTGCAACCCCCGCCGATGCGGCGTCCGCCCGCCCCCAGACCACCCGGCTCTCGCCCCAGGGTGACTCGGAGGCGGCCGACCAGGCCTATGCCGGCTGGCTACGCGCAGTCTCCCGCATCCGTTCCGACGCCTAGGCTCCGCCCCCCGCCCTTGACCTTTGGGAGCGTCGGGGCGACCCTTCAGCCAGAAGTGTTCTGAGGGAGGTCGCCATGGCTGATGGTTCGCTTGCGGGCATTGTCTCGCTGAAGGGCAAGGTAAGCGAAGAGGAGTGGCAGGCCCGCGTCGATCTCGCGGCCCTCTATCGGCTCGCCGCCCTGCACGGGTGGGACGACATGATCTACACCCACATCTCGGCCCGCATTCCCGGGCCAGAGCACCATTTCCTGATCAACCCGTACGGTATGCTGTTCGACGAGATCACGGCCTCGTCCCTGGTGCGCATCGATGTCGAGGGCAACATCCTCCAGGAGACGCCCTATTTCATCAATCCGGCGGGTTTCACCATCCACTCCGCGGTTCACATGAACCGCGAGGACGCTCATTTCGTCATGCACCTGCACTCGGACCAGGGCGCGGCGGTTTCCTCCCAGAAGGAGGGCCTCCTGCCCCTTACCCAGCATTCGCTGATCTGCCTGCCGCACCTCGCCTACCACGACTATGAGGGCATCGCCCTCAACCTCGACGAGCGCGAGCGGCTGGTCGCGGACCTTGGCGACAAGAGCCTGATGCTGCTTCGCAACCACGGCACACTGGCCCTGGGCGAAAGCGCGGCGGAGTGCTGGAACGGGATGTTCTTCCTCGAGCGCGCCTGCAAGCAGCAGGTCATGGCGCTTTCCTGCGGCCGCGAGAACGTCCTGATTGCGCCGGAGGCTGCACAGGACGAGGTGCGCCGGCAGGTTGAACGCGGCATTGGCGGGAAGCTGGGTTGGCCGGGGTGCCTGCGCAAGCTCGACCGGGAAATGCCGGGCTACGACGCCTGATCAGAGCCGGGGCGCCGGTTTCCCCCGCCTGCGGACTCCTCCGGGGTGGACGCAGCGGAAACCCGCGCCTAGGAAGCGCTCTCATTTCTCGCTGACGCCCTAGGATTCGTCGGGGCCCCGGAGTTTATGCGCACGTGCTCAGGCGGCACTTCTTTCTCGCCCTCGCGGTCGGCGTCGTACTGCTCATGCTGGTGGCCGGGGGACTGAAGCTCTTCTCCGGCGGCAAGGGAGACGCAAGCGGTTCACCCCAGGCCGCGGCCGCGGGCGGCAAGCCTGGCAAGGGCAGGGGAGGGCCGGGCGGCCCGCGTGGCGAGGTGCCGCAGGTTTCCCTCGTCAGCCCGGGCAACCGGACCTTCACCGAGCGTCTCGAGCTCCTTGGCGTCGCCAAGGGCCGTCAGTCCGTGACCCTGTCGGCGGCGACCACCCAGCTTGTCAGCCGGGTCCTGTTCACCCCTGGCCAGCGCGTGGCCAAGGGGCAGGTCCTTGTCGAACTCAAGACCACCGAGCAGGACGCCGCCCTGGCCCAGGCCCGCGCCCGCGAGGTCCAGGCCCGTCGGGCCTATGAACGCTGGCGCACACTGGGCGAGCAGGGCTACGCCTCCGTCGCGGCGGTGGACCAGTATGACGCCGCCTGGAAGAGCGCCCGGGCCGACGTCGGCGCCGCCGAGGCCCGGCTGGGCGACCGGGTCATCCGCGCACCCTTCTCAGGCGTAGTCGGGCTCTCGGACATCGCCCCCGGCGCCATCATCAACCCCGGCGCCGCCATCGTGACCCTGGACGACCTGTCCGCGGTCCGGGTGGACTTCCAGGTGCCTGACCGGTTCCTTTCCGCCGTGAAGGAAGGCCAGGCCCTGACCGCGACGGTGGACGCCTGGCCGGGCGCGCGCTTCGAGGGTCGGATCATTCGCCTGGACACCCGGATCGACGAGCGCACCCGGGCCCTGACAGCGCGATCGGAGTTCGCCAGCCCTGAAGGCAAGCTCAAGCCCGGCATGATGCTGCGGGTCGGCGTCAGCCAGGGCGTCCGCACGGCCCTGGCCCTGCCGGAATCCGCCGTAGCGGTCCAGGGCGAGGGCGCCTCGGTCTTCGTCGTGGTCGAGGAAGCCGGCCGGATGAGCGTCCAGCAGAAGCCGGTGGTCGCCGGCCTCCGGCAGGATGGTTGGGTCGAAATCCTCGAAGGCGTGACGCCGGCCGACCGGGTCGTCGCTGACGGCCTCAACCGCATCCAGTCCGGGCAGACCGTCCGTCCCGCGGGGGCGCCGCCCACCGCAGGCGGCCAGGGGGGAGGCGCCGCCCCGCGCAGGGCCGGATGATGCTCTCCGACATCTCGGTCCGGCGACCGATTTTTGCGGCCGTCGGGGCCATCCTCCTCTGCGTGATCGGCATCGCAAGCTATCTGGCCCTTCCCGTTCGGGAACTGCCCAGCGTGGATCCGCCGACGGTCAGCGTGTCCACCACCTACCGGGGGGCTTCCGCCGAGGTGGTCGAGGAGCGGATCACCCAGGTCATCGAACGCCAGGTCTCCGGCATCCAGGGGATCGACCGGGTCAGTTCTTCCTCCCGCGACGGGGGGAGCCGGATTTCCATCTCCTTCACCCTCGACCGGAACCTCGACGCCGCGGCGAACGACGTGCGCGACGCGGTGAGCCGCGTCACGCCGCTCCTTCCCGACCAGGCCGACCCGCCGCAGATCGCCAAGGCGAACGCGGATGACTCGCCGATCATGTTCATCAGCCTCACGTCGACGACGCTGAACCGGCTGCAGCTGACGGATTACGCCAACCGATACCTCGTCGAGCGGCTCTCCACCGTGCCAGGGGTGGCCCAGGTCGGGGTGGGCGGCGCGCAGGTCTACGCCATGCGGATCTGGCTCGATCCCCTCGCGATGGCGGCCCGCGGCGTCACCGTCGACGACGTGGAGTCCGCGCTTCGAGCCCAGAACCTGGAACTGCCTGCGGGTTCGCTGGAAGCGCCCACGAAGGACTTCACCATTCGCGTGGCCCGGGGCTATGCAACGCCCAAGGACTTCGCCCAGTTGCCGGTGACGGCCTCGGGCGCCAACCGCGCTTCCACCACCGTGGCCGGCCAGCAGGGCGCGCTCGGCTCGTCCGCCAGCGCCGCCGGGGCGGCGGCGTCGCCCCTGTCGGCTGCAGCGAGCGCCGCCAACCCCAACGCCTATGTCCTGCGGCTGGGCGATATCGCTCGCATCGAGGAGGGCCCGGACGAGCGCCGGCGTCTCTTCCGTTCGAACAATGTCGACCAGGTCGGCCTCGCCATCACGCGTCAGTCCCAGGCCAATGAACTGGAGATCTCGGAGGGCATCCGCGAGCAGATCGCCGATATCAACCGTAGCCTTCCGTCCGGGACGAAGATGGAGGTGGCCGTCGATTTCACCACCTTCACCCGCCACGCCCTGCAGGAAGTCTGGGTCACCATGGGCATGGCCCTTGTCCTCGTGGCGGTGGTCAACCTGATCTTCCTCGGCTCCTGGAGGGCGGCCGTCGTTCCCTCGGTGGTCGCGCCGATCTGCATCCTCGCCACCTTCATTGTCCTGGCGGCGCTGGGCTTCTCGGTGAACCTCCTCACCCTCCTCGCCCTGGTGCTGGCCATCGGCCTGGTCGTGGACGACGCCATCGTCGTGGTCGAGAATATCCAGCGGCGCATTGACGAGGGCGAGGATCCCCTCGTGGCCGCACAGAGGGGAGCCCGCCAGGTCTTCTTCGCCGTGGTCGCGACCACCGTGGTGCTGGTCTCGGTCTTCGCGCCCCTGATGTTCATGCCAGGCTTCACCGGCCGGCTGTTCGTCGAGCTGGCCGTCTCGGTCGCGGCGGCGGTGGTCTTTTCCTCGCTCCTTGCCCTCAGCCTTTCCCCCATGCTCTCGTCGCTCCTGCTGCGGCGGTCGGGGACCGGCGGGCCCTTCATGAGGGCCTTCAACGCCGGGATGGGCTCCCTCCGGACGTCCTACCAGGCCTCGCTCGAAGCCCTCCTGGCGCCAGGCCGGCTTGCCTTCGCTTCGGTTGGAGCGGGATTGCTGATCGTTGTCTTCGGTCTGATCGCCGGAGGCCTCGCCCTCGTCATCCCCAAGGAATTGGTCCCCACCGAGGACCGGGGGCGTGTGGACATCTCGATCCAGGGCCCCGAGGGCGCCGGATACGACTACATCCTGCCCGCCTCGCAGGCCGTGGAGTCACGCCTCCTAGGTCTCCTGAAGGACGGGGTCATCGAGCGCTACACCCTTAGCGTGCCTGGATTTGGACGCAGCCAGTTCGGCTCGGGCGGCGGCAACGCCAGCCTTCCGGACACCCGGGAGCACAAGATCACTTCGCAGGACCTCGCCGCCCAGCTCAACCGCGAGTTCTCCGGCATTACCTCGGCCCGGGTCATCGCTTCTGTCCGTCCCTCCATCCAGCGTGGCGGCGGCGGTGGCGGCGGCTCCAGCGTCAACGTCATCGTCGTGGGTGACGAGTATCCGCAGATCGAGCGCGCGATCCAGCCCCTGCTGGCGGCGGCGCGGACCAATCCCGGCCTCGCGCGTCCTCGTCTCGATTATGAACCGACGTCGCCCCGCCTGCTCGTGGAGCTGGACCGGGACAAGGCGGCGCAGCTTGGCGTCTCGGCCCAGGCGGTCGGCCGGGCCCTGGAAACCCTGTTTGGCTCCCGCAAGACGACGACCTACGTCAAGGGAGGCCAGGAGTACGACGTCATCCTGCAGGCTGACCGTTCCAAGCGGATAAACGAGTCGGACCTGCGAAACGTCTATGTCCGGGCGGCCTCAGGGGCCTCGGTGCCTCTCTCCGCCCTTGTCACGACCGAGATCCGCGGCGACACCCCCAGCCGCGACCGTGTCGACCGACTGCGGGCCATCACCCTCTCGGTCCAGCTGAACCCCGGCTACACGGTGGGCGAGGCCGTGACCTTCTTCCAGCGGGAAATCGACAAGCGGCCGGGCACGACGGTCAAGTGGGGCGGTCTCGCCCGCGACTACCTCGAGGGCGGAACCGCCGTCTACGGGGCGCTGGGCCTGGCCCTCATCCTGGTCTTCCTCGTGCTTGCCGCCCAGTTCGAGAGCTGGATCCATCCCCTGGTGATCATGCTGACGGTACCCGTGGCGGCGGTGGGCGGCCTCTTTGGCCTCCTCGTCAGCGGGTCGACCCTCAACACCTACAGCCAGATCGGCCTGATCATGCTGGTGGGCATAGCCGCCAAGAACGGGATCCTCATCGTCGAGTTTGCAAACCAGTTGCGTGATGAGGGGCGGACGGTCCGGGACGCCGTGATCGAGAGCTCTGTGCTTCGCCTGCGGCCGATCCTGATGACGTCGATCTCGGCGGTGGCGGGCGCCATACCGCTGATCGTCGCCGGGGGAGCTGGCGCGGAATCCCGGCGGACGATCGGGGTCGTCATCTTCTTCGGGGCGATCTTCTCGACCCTCCTGACGGTGTTCCTCGTGCCGGTCTTCTACAGCCTGCTGGCGAGGTACACCCAGTCTCCCCAGGCCAGAGCGCGGAAGATCGAGGCCTTCGAGGCCCGCGAGGCCGCCACCCCCGCGGAGTAGCCCCGCCTATTTCGCGGGGCTGGTGTTGACCTTAAGGAAGGCGATCAGTGCGGCTCGGTCGTCAGGCGACTTCATGCCCACGTAGGACATCTTGGTGCCCTCGACGAGGCCACGGGGATTCTCGATCCACTTGTCCATGGTGGCGACATCCCAGGTGAGGCCGGAGGCCTTTAGGGCGTCGGAATAGTTGAACCCCGCCACATGGGCGGCCTTGGCGCCAAAGGTTCCCCAGAGGTTGGGCCCGGTCAGGTTCGTCCCACCCTGGACATAGGTGTGGCAGGATCGGCACATGGCGTAGAGGGCCTCACCCTTGGCAAGGTCGGCGCTGCGGTAGGGCTCCGGCAACTCCGCCAGCAGGGCGGTCTTCTGGGCCTCGGTCAGGACGGCCGGTTCCGCTGTGGGCGCCGACCCGGCGCCGCCCTCCGGCGCGGGTTGGCTGCAGGCGGCGAGGGCCAGGCCGGCCAGCAGGGCGACGGCGGAAAGGGATCGGGCGGCGGACATGGGCGTCTCCGAAACTGGCTGGCCCCCCTTGGGCCAGGCGCGAAAATCCTCTGGTGCCGGCTACAGGACTCGAACCCGTGACCTTCGGTTTACAAAACCGCTGCTCTACCAGCTGAGCTAAGCCGGCCCGGGCGCTCCGATGCCACGCGCGGCGCCCCGTGCCAAGTGCGCATGGCCTGGATGCGCCTCCGGGGTTCTGGATGCCGGCCCGGCGGACCCCTAGACTGGCGTCAAGCCACGGGGGTCCCGAATGCCTGAAACTGTCCTTCTGAACATCCAGGACCGCGAAATGGGTCGCGTGGCCTTTGTCACCCTCAACAGTCCGGGCCGCCTGAACGCCCTGGACTCCAACATGATGGAGGCCTTCGCCGGACTTTTGGAGGAACTCGCCGGGGATGCTGGCCTCCGCGCCCTTGTGCTGACAGGGGCCGGGGAGCGGGCCTTTATCGGCGGCGCCGACATAAACGAAATGGCGGCCTTCGCGGATCCTGCGGCCGCCCGCGCCTTCATCACCCGTGTCCACAGGTGTTGCGCCGCCCTGAGGGATTTGCCGGTTCCGACCCTGGCGCGAATCCAGGGCTTCACCTTCGGGGCTGGCCTGGAGGTCGCGGCGGCTTGCGACCATCGCATCGCTGCAGAGGCCGCTGTCTTTGGGATGCCCGAAGTCCGGCTGGGGATCCCTTCGGTGGTGGAAGCCGCCCTGCTGCCCCAGCTGATCGGGTGGGGAAGGACCCGGGAGCTCCTCCTGTTCGGCGCTGACATCCCGGCCAGCCAGGCCCTGGCGTGGGGACTGGTCGAGCAGGTCGTCCCCGCGGAAGACCTGGATGCTGCAGTCGAGACGAGGCTGGCCCATCTCGCCCTCTGCACGCCGGGCGCGGTGCGGCTCCAGAAGTCCCTGATCCGGGCCTGGGAGGACCTGCCTCTCCGGGAGGCCATTGCGGCTGGGATTGATTCCTTCGAGGCGGCCGCCGCTGGCGGCGAGCCCGCCGTCGCCATGGCCGGGTTCCTCGAGCGCCGACGCCGGGAGAAGGCCGCCCGCAGTTAAGCTGGACCCGGAATTCGCCGGGCGGATTGCGAGGGCCTATGGCGCGCGGAGCGGGCGTCCTGTAAGTCGCCGCTCCCAAGCCTCCTCATTTCGAGCCTCACATGACCCGCATCCTCATCACCTCGGCCTTGCCCTACATCAACGGGATCAAGCACCTGGGGACGCTGGCGGGATCCATGCTGCCGGCCGACGTCTTCGCCCGGTTCAAGCGCGCCCAGGGTCATGAGACCCTCTACATCTGCGCCACCGACGAACACGGCACGCCCACCGAACTCGCTGCTGCGGAGGCCGGCGTGGACGCCGCCACCTTCTGCCTGCGCCAGCACGAGGTGCAGGCTGATCTCGCCCAGCGGTTCGGTCTGTCCTGGGATCACTTCGGAAGGTCGTCCTCCGTCCAGAACCGGGAGATGACCCAGGCGATGGCGCGGCGGCTCTGGGAGAACGGCTTCATCGAGGAGCGCGTGACCCAGCAGGTCTATTCCAACGCAGACCGGCGCTTCCTGCCGGACCGCTACGTGATCGGAACCTGCCCGCATTGCGGTTACGCCGCCGCCCGCGGCGACCAGTGCGAGAACTGCACCCGGGTCCTGGACCCCGCCGACCTCCTGTCTCCTCGATCGGCCGTATCGGGTTCGGAAGACATCGAAATCCGGCCCTCCAAGCACCTCTTCCTTCGCCAGAGCCTCTTTGCCGACCGCCTGCGGGCGTGGATTGAGGACAAGAAGGCGTCCTGGCCCGTGCTGGTCACCTCCATCGCCCTGAAGTGGCTGGACGAGGGTCTCCAGGACAGGGGGATCACCCGGGACCTGGAATGGGGCGTTCCCGTCAACGCCGCCGACTGGGGTCCGAACCCCGAGGGACGCACACCGGACATCGAGGGCCTGGCGGGCAAGGTCTTCTACGTCTGGTTCGACGCGCCCATCGAGTACATCGGCGCTACGCGGGAGTGGGCGGACGCGACGGGCGGGGACTGGGAGCGCTGGTGGCGGGGCGAGGCGGCTTCGGACGTGACCTATGTCCAGTTCATGGGGAAGGACAACGTACCGTTCCACACCGTGGGCTTTCCCTGCACCCTCATCGGGGTGAACGAGCGCCTGGGTGCAGACGGCGCCTGGACACCTGCCTCGAACACCCCCTGGAAGCTGGTCGACCGGCTGAAGGGCTTCAACTGGCTGGACTATTACGGCGGCCGATTCTCGACCTCGCAGCAGCGCGGGGTCTTCATGGACCAGGCCCTGGAGCTTCTGCCTCCGGACTACTGGCGCTGGTGGATCATCGCCAACGCCCCGGAGGGCTCGGACGCCAGTTTCTTCTGGGAACAGTTCCAGGCGCAGATCAACGCTGACCTGGCCGATGTCTTCGGCAACTTCGTGAACCGGATCCTGCGGTTCACGGAAAGCCGGTTCGAGGGCTGCGTCCCCGAGGGCGGGGAGGAGGGCCCGCTTGAGGCCCGCCTGCGCGCCGATGTCGCAGAGAAGCTGGGGGAACTGACCGCCCAGCTCGAGGCCCTCGAAATGCGCAAGTCCGCCCAGGCCCTTCGGCAACTGTGGGTGCTGGGCAACCAGTACCTGACCGAGGCGGCGCCCTGGACAGCGGTCAAGACCGACCGGGACCAGGCGGCCGTATCCGTCCGGATGGGCCTGAACCTCGTGGCGCTCTTCGCCCGGGTCTCGCGCCCCTTCATTCCCTTCACTTGCGAAGTCGTGGCCGCTGCGGTCGGCGAGGCCCCCGCCGCCGGTTGGCCAAACCCGGACCAGGCCCTCGACCTTCTCGCCCCCGGGAGGGAGGTGAAGGCGCCGGAGGTGCTCTTCCGCAAGATCGAGGGCGAGCAGGTCGAGGCCTGGCGCGCCCGGTTCGGCGGCCCCGAGGCCGCCTGAACTAGCGGCCGGTCAGGGCTTCGCGGCTCTTCTCTTCCTCGGGACTGATATCCAGGGGGTCCGGCGCCGCGGCGTTGTAGGCGGGGGTCTGCTGCAGGTCGATGACGACCGAGCGGTGACCCTGCCAGATCATGTGCAGGGCGACGTAGAAGACGATGGCGAGGCCGACAAAGCCCAGCCAGCGGTGCCTTTGCAGGAGGCTGGCGATCCAGGTGGCGGCCACGCCCATCAGGGCGATGGAAAGCAGAAGACCCACCACCAGCACCCAGACATGTTCCCGCGCCGCGCCGGCGACGGCCAGCACGTTGTCGAGGGACATGGCGACGTCGGCGAGCAGGATCTGCGTCATCGCCTGGCGCATGGTCTTGGGTTGGGCCCGGACTGCGGGCTCTCCGGCGAACTCGACGCCGGTGGCCTCTTCGAGGGCTTCTGCAGCTTCCGCAGCTTCGGCTTCATGACCCTCTCGCAGCTCACGCCACATCTTCCAGCAGACCCAGAGAAGCAGGATCCCCCCGGCGAGGAGCAGGCCGATCAGCTGGAGGAGCTGGACCGTCACCACGGCGAGGGCGAGGCGCAGGGCGACGGCGGCGATCAGGCCGTAGAGTATGGCCTTGCGCCGCTGCTCGGCAGGCAGGCCGGCCGCTGCGAGCCCAACGGCGACGGCGTTGTCCCCGGCGAGGGCCAGGTCGATCATGATGACCTGCGCAAGGGCGATGAGGGCGTCGGCGGAGGGGAGGGCGATATCCAGCATGCCCTCTTTTGGCGCGCTGCGGGGCGGCGGGCAACCTTGCTGCGCTTGCCGCGATGAAGGGGCGGCGGCAAGGTGGTGGAAACACACGGGAGGACGCCCCAGATGAACCGGGCCCTGACGCCGCCTGAGTCGGTCCTCGAGCCCGGCCTGCCGATCATCGATCCGCATCACCATCTCTGGGACCGGCCCGGCGCCCGCGGCGCCGATCTTCCCCCGCCGTCCCACCCGTTTGAAGCTGTGATCCGGCTTTCACCCCGCTACCTGTTCGACGAACTGCTGGCCGACATGACCAGCGGTCACAAGGTGGTGGCGACGGTCTACATGGAGTGCGGGGCCATGTACTGCCGGGGTGCGGCGCCAGCCTTCCGGCCCGTCGGCGAGACGGAGTTCGTCAATGGCGTTGCAGCCATGTCGGCCAGCGGCATCTATGGCGACGTCCGGGCATGTGCGGCCATCGTCGGGCACGTGGACCTGACCCTTGGGGCCGCAGCCCGGGAGGTCCTTGAGGCCCACATGTCCGCGAGCGCCAGGTTCCGCGGCATCCGGCACGCCGCCGCCTCAGATCCGGATTCGGCGGTGCTGGGCCCCTTGGCCGGCCGGCCTGCAGGTCTCTACCGGGATGCAAGGTTCCGCGAAGGGTTCGCCCAGCTTGCGCCCCTGGGCCTCTCCTTTGACGCCTGGCTGCTGGAGCCCCAACTCGACGACCTGATCGACCTGGCCCGCGCCTTTCCGGACACCCAGATCATCCTGGACCATGTCGGGACGCCCTTGGGGCTGGGCGATTATGTCGGACGGCGGGACGAGCGGTTTGGCGTCTGGCGGAAGAAGATCCAGGCGCTGGCGGCCCTGCCGAACGTCGCTTGCAAGGTTGGCGGCCTGGCCATGGCCTTCCCGGCCTTCCCGTCATTCCTTTCGGATCCGCCGGCATCATCGGAGCAGCTGGCCCGGGAGTGGCGGCCCCATGTCGAGTCCTGCATCGAGGCCTTCGGGACGGACCGCTGCATGTTCGAGAGCAATTTCCCGGTGGATCTCGGTTCCTGCGACTACCGGACCCTCTGGAACGCCTTCAAGCGCCTCGCGGCCGGCGCCTCCGCTACCGAGAAGACGGACCTGTTCTCCGGGACCGCCCAGAGGATCTACAGGGTTGACCTGACCTGAGGGCGAGGGGGCCTTGCCCCAGCCGCCAACCGCAACCAAAGTCACGATGAAAACAGACAGGGGAGAGAACCATGGCGATCGATTTTGAAATCCCGGAAGACGCAAAGGCGATGCGTGAGCGGGTCCGGCGGTGGGTGCACGAGGAATGCATCCCGGCCGAGAAGCGGCTGGTGGACCGCGAGTCCTTCAAGGTGGTGCTGGCCGAACTGAGGGCCAAAGCCCGTTCGCAGGGCCTCTGGAGCCCCTTCATTCCCAAGGAATACGGCGGCATGGGCCTCGGGCCCCTGGCCAACGCCCTGGTCCAGATGGAGCTGGGCGAAAGCCACCTGGGCGCCCTGTCGATGAACAGCCAGGGACCTGACGACGCCACCATGCTGACCCTGCTGGCGCACGGGACAGACTTCCAGAAGGAAAAGTACCTCAAGCCCCTGCTGAACGGTGAGAAGCGCGTCTGCTACTCCATGACCGAGAAGGCCGCCGGCGCCGACGCCACGGGCATGCAGACCCGGGCGGTGAAGGACGGCAAGGGCAACTACGTCCTGAACGGCGAGAAGTGGTTCTCGTCGGCCGCCAGCGCCGCGGACCTCGCCCTGGTCATGGCCATGACGGATCCGGATGCACCCCGTCACCAGCGCTACTCGACCTTCATCGTCGAGTTGCCGAACCCCGGCTACATCATCAAGCGCGACATCCCGACCATGGCGGCCGAAGGCCCGCTCTCGCACATCATGGGCGGCGGCCACTCCGAGATCGAGATCAAGGACCTGGTGGTCCCGGCGGAGAACCTGCTGGGCGGCGAGGGCAACGGCTTCAACATGGGCCAGCACCGTCTCGCCTACGGCCGCCTGCGGCACGGCATGCACAATGTCGCCCTGGCCCAGCGGGCCCTGGACCTGGCGGCCAAGCACGTCACCTCGCGCGAGACCTTTGGCCAGAAGCTGTCCAAGCGGCAGGGGGTCCAGTGGATGCTCGCCGACTGCGCCAGCGAGCTCTACATGGCCCGCCTCATGCTCCTCCACATCGCCTACAAGGCCGAGAAGGGCATGGACCTGAGGCAGGAAAACTCCATCGCCAAGGTCTTCCTGGCGAACATGGTGCACAAGGTGGTCGACACCGCGATCCAGCTGCACGGGGCCCTGGGCTACAGCCGCGATACGCCGCTGGCGGCCTGGTACACCCACATCCGCTCGCAGCGTCTGGTGGATGGGCCGGACGAAGTGCACCGGTGGACCACTGGCCGTAACGTGATCCGCGCCTTTGAGCGGGATGGCACCACGGCGGCGGCGGCGGGCGGCGACCTGCTCTGACGAACGGGCTCAGCGGCGGGGGCGGGCGGCCTCATAGAGGGCCACCGCCGCCGCCGCCGACACGTTGAGGCTCTCGAAACCGCCCGGCATGGGAATGCGGGCGGTTTCGTCACAATGTTCGGCCACCAGACGGCGCACGCCTTCGCCCTCTGATCCCAGGACCAGCACCACCGGGCCCCCGTCAAGCACTGCGGAAAGATCGCGTTCAGCGTCCCCGTCCAGCCCCACGGCCCGCCATCCCAGGTCGGAAAGGCGATCCAGCGCCCGGGAGAGGTTCACCTCGCGGGCGACGGGAAGGATGTCGACGGCGCCAGCCGCAGCCTTGGCCAATGCCCCCGAGAGCCTCGGGGCCCGCCGCTCCTGCAGGATCACGCCGCGGGCGCCGAAGGCGGCGGCCGATCGCAGGATGGCGCCGACGTTCCCGGCGTCGGTCACCTGGTCCAGCATGAGAAGGACGGCGCCTGCCTCCGGCGCGAAATCCTCAAGGTCCACAGTCTCAGGTTCGGGCCCCTCCAAGGCCAGGCCCTGGTGCGCGGCGCCGGCTGGAAGGAGACGGGCCAGGCCGGCGGCGTCCATGGTCTCGAGTCGCTTCTGAGGTCCGAATCGCCGTTCGAGCTCACGGGCGCGATCGGGGGTGGCGACGAGTCGGCGCAGGGCCGGCCTCGCCGGATTTGAAAGGGCCGCCTCAACGGCGTGGACGCCCCAGATCCAGTCCCCGGAAACCGCCTGGAAACGGGCTTTCGGAGGGCCGCCTGACCCGGAAGACACAGGCGGTCCGCGCCGCTTCCGGCCTGCGTTGCGTTCGGGATGCGAGGCCACTATAAGACGCGCTCCAAATTGAGGCCGGGGCTTTTCCGGGCCTTGATAGGATGTCCGGCGCGCTGGGGGAATGTCCCGAGTGGCAAAGGGGGGGGACTGTAAATCCCCTGGCGCAAGCCTTCGTAGGTTCGAGTCCTACTTCCCCCACCACGCACCGGTACCGAACCTTAGTCCCGGAGGCTCGCAGGAGCGCCGCCCAATGCGGGTATAGCACAATGGTAGTGCAGCAGCCTTCCAAGCTGAGGATGCGGGTTCGATTCCCGCTACCCGCTCCAACCCTCTAGCCCAGCCGGCAGGACCCCATGGCCAAAGAGAAATTCGAACGCACTAAGCCGCACTGCAACATTGGCACGATTGGTCACGTTGACCACGGCAAGACGACGCTGACGGCTGCGATCACGATGACGCTTGCGAAGACGGGCGGCGCGACGGCGAAGAAGTATGACGAGATTGACGCGGCTCCTGAGGAGAAGGCGCGCGGGATCACGATCAACACGGCGCACGTCGAGTATGAGACGCAGAACCGTCACTATGCGCACGTGGACTGCCCCGGGCATGCCGACTACGTGAAGAACATGATCACGGGTGCGGCGCAGATGGACGGCGCGATCCTGGTGGTGAGCGCTGCGGACGGCCCGATGCCGCAGACGCGGGAGCACATTCTTCTGGCTCGCCAGGTGGGTGTTCCGGCCCTGGTGGTCTACATGAACAAGGTGGACCTGGTGGATGACGCCGAGCTTCTCGACCTGGTCGAGATGGAGGTGCGCGAGCTCCTGTCGTCCTACAACTTCCCGGGCGACGACATTCCGATCGTGAAGGGCTCGGCGAAGGTGGCCATCGACGGTGGCGACCCGATCCTGGGCGAGAACTCGATCCTGGAGCTGATGACGCAGGTTGACGCCTACATCCCGCAGCCTGAGCGTCCTGTAGACCTTCCGTTCCTGATGCCTGTGGAAGACGTGTTCTCGATCTCGGGCCGCGGCACGGTTGTGACGGGCCGGATCGAGAAGGGCATCGTGAAGGTGGGCGAGGAAGTCGAGATCGTCGGCATCCGTCCTGTCCAGAAGACGGTGTGCACGGGCGTTGAGATGTTCCGCAAGCTGCTGGACCAGGGCCAGGCGGGCGACAACGTGGGCGTGCTGCTTCGCGGTACGAAGCGCGAGGACGTGGAGCGTGGCCAGGTTCTCTGCAAGCCGGGCTCGATCACGCCGCACACGAAGTTCGTGGCTGAGGCCTACATCCTGACGAAGGAAGAGGGCGGCCGTCACACGCCGTTCTTCACGAACTACCGTCCGCAGTTTTACTTCCGGACGACGGACGTGACGGGGATCATCCGCCTGAGGGAAGGCGTTGAGATGATCATGCCGGGCGACAACGCCGAGCTGGACGTTGAGCTGATCACGCCGATTGCGATGGACCAGGGCCTTCGGTTCGCCATCCGCGAGGGTGGCCGGACGGTGGGCGCCGGGGTGGTGTCGAAGATCATCGAGTAGGTCTTCGTCCACCCCCGGCCCAGCCGGGAAACAACAGGGGCCGCGGAGGAAACTCCGCGGCCCTTTTTGCTGGATGCGCCGCCCGGTCAGCGGACCTGGCGCACCGAGGTGATGGCCTCGGCCAGGCCGAAGCGGTGCAGGTCCGGGGCGTCGCGGTCGAAGACCTGGCAGCGACCCCGGAAGTTGGCGTCGACGCAGACTTCCCAGGCGCCACCCCCGACGATGCGCAGGCTGTGGGCCTTGTCGTTGAACTGCCGGGGCAGGTTCGAGTACTCGGACCGCGTCTCGAAGGCCGGGCCCTGGAAGTCGACGCTCGGATACATGAGCAGTGTCGACGGGCGGAACCCACCGCCGCCGCCGCCGCCGCCACCCCACGGTGGGGGCGGGGGAGGCGCCGGCGGATAGGGCGGATAGGTCGGGTAACCGCCGCCTTGGCCATCCATCGGCCGCAGGGAGCTGATGGCGAAGCCCAGTCCGAAACGGCGCAGGTCCGGCACGTCCCGGTCAATGACCTGGCAGTTGCCCCGGAAGTTCGCATCGGAACAGACCTCCCAGGCCATGCCCCGGGCGACACGCAGGCTCAGGGCCCGGTCGTTGAAGTACGATGGCAGGTTCGAGTACTCCCGGGTGGTCTCGAAGTTCTGGCCGGTGAAATTCAGCCCCGAGAACAGGGTGGCCTGGGGCTGGGCGTAGGGCGGACGCCCGCCGCCCTGGTTCCCGCCGTTCCAGGACCCGCCTCCGCCACCGCCTGAGCGGCACTGGAGCTGGCCATCGATGTTGCTGATGTAGGTGCAGTTGCCGACGCGAAGGCTGGTGTTGGTCCAGCGACCATAGCGGTCCTGGCACTGGGCGGTCATGACCGCGTTCGGGCCATAGCCCACGGTCGAGACGTTCCGGCAGGTGTTCCAGTAGTCTCCTTGGGGCGGCGGTGCGCCGCGTTCCTGGGCGACTGCGGGTCCGGCGGCGACGCCGAGCGCCAGGGCGGCGGCGGCGAAGAGGCCCGGAAGGCGCATCATGGTGTCTTCTCCCTCATTGGCGCGTCGGCGACCGACGCACTCGCCATATCCTTGAACGAGCGTGCGAAGGACGCAAGACCGCGCGCCCCTTGCTCCGCACGGGTGGCGCTGCTAAACGAGCCGGCTCCGGAGAACCGGGCCTGCGAGGGCCCGCCTCCGGCGCGTCCGCGCCCTTCGGGGTCGGGGCACAGGAGTGTAGCTCAGCTGGTAGAGCATCGGTCTCCAAAACCGAGGGCCGGGGGTTCGAGTCCCTCCACTCCTGCCACGGGCTGACTATGTAGGTGTTCGGGGATCCGGCGGTTCGGGTCCCGGAAGAGAGAGTTTCAGGAACGGCCATGGCCAGGAACAAGGGCTCAAAGCCTCAGGCGATGAAGGAACGGGCGGCGCGGACCGCGGCCGCCGTCTCGCCCTCGTCCGCCCTGGCCGCGGGGGCGGCGCCGAAAAAGCGTGTCGGTCTGCTCCAGTTCCTCCGCGAGGTCCGCGCCGAGGCCCGCAAGATCACCTGGACCACGCCGCGCGAGACCTGGATCACCTCTGTCTTCGTGGGGATCATGGTCGTGCTGGCCGCCGTCTTCCTCCAGCTCGTGGACCTGATCCTGGGCTGGAGCCTGTCCTTCATCCTGAACTTCGCCAACGGGGGTTGATTCTGCCATGAACGCCGAAGCACCCGTCGCGGCCAACCCGCGCCACAAGTGGTACATCGTCCACGCCTATTCCAACTTCGAGAAGAAGGTGGCCGAGGCCATCCGCGAGCAGGCCCGCGCCCAGGGCCTTGAGGAAAGGTTCTCGGACATTCTCGTGCCCACCGAGGACGTCGTCGAGGTTCGTCGCGGTCGCAAGGTGAACGCCGAGCGCAAGTTCTTCCCGGGCTACGTCCTGGTGAAGATGGAGCTCACCGACGAGGCGTACCACCTGATCAAGAACACCCCCAAGGTCACGGGTTTCCTGGGCAGCCAGAACAAGCCCCAGCCGGTTTCCGAGCGCGAGGTCGCCCGGATCATCGGCGCCATTGAGGAGGGCGTGGAGCGGCCGAAGCCGACCATCACCTTCGAGATCGGCGAGACTGTCCGGGTCACCGATGGCCCCTTCGCCAGCTTCAACGGCTCGGTGGAGCAGGTCGACGAGGATCGCGCCCGCCTGCGCGTGACCGTGTCCATCTTCGGACGCGCCACGCCGGTCGAGCTCGAATACGGCCAGGTCGAGAAAGTCGCCTGACCGACAACCGTCCCCGGGCTTCGGGCCGGGGACTTCAAATCCGTGGGAGGGGAGGCCAGTCTGACCCCGCACCACGGCTCAACAGACCGGGCGTCCGGTCAAAGAGGAGAAGATGGCCAAGAAGATTCTGGGCTACATCAAGCTGCAGGTGCCCGCCGGCTCCGCCACCCCTTCGCCGCCCATCGGGCCGGCCCTGGGCCAGCGCGGCGTCAACATCATGGGCTTCTGCAAGGAATTCAACGCCCGCACCGAGAAGGAAGTCAAAGGTACGCCCCTGCCGACGGTGATCACCGTCTACCAGGATAAGTCCTTCACCTTCATCACGAAGACCCCGCCCGCGACCCACTTCATCAAGGAAGCCCTGGGCCTGAAGTCCGGCTCCAAGGCGCCGGGCCGTGACGTGGCCGGCAGCATTTCCCGCGCCCAGCTGCGGGATATCGCCGAGAAGAAGATGAAGGACCTGAACGCCGTCGACATCGAGGCGGCCGCACGCATCATCGAGGGCTCCGCCCGCTCGATGGGCCTCACCATCGTGGAGGGCTGACGCATGACCCGGCAAACCAAGCGCACCAAGGCCTGGACCGGCGACCGCCTGGCCGCCCATCCCGTCGGCGACGCCATCCGCCTCGTCAAGGAAAACGCCAAGGCCAAGTTCGACGAGTCCATCGAGATCGCCGTGAACCTGGGCGTTGATCCCCGCCACGCCGACCAGCAGGTCCGCGGCGTGGTCAACCTGCCCTCGGGCACCGGCCGCGACGTCCGCGTCGCCGTCATCGCCCGCGACGCCAAGGCCGACGAGGCCAAGGCCGCCGGCGCCGAGATCGTGGGGGCCGAGGAACTGGTCGAGCGGATCCAGGGCGGCTTCATGGAGTTCGACCGGGTGATCGCCACTCCGGACATGATGGCCCTGGTCGGCCGTCTGGGTAAGGTGCTGGGCCCGCGCGGCCTGATGCCGAACCCCCGCGTCGGCACCGTGACGCCCAATGTCGGCCAGGCCGTCAAGGACGCCAAGGGCGGGGCCATCGAGTTCCGCACCGAGAAGACAGGCATCATCCACGCCGGCATCGGCAAGGCCAGCTTCACCGACGAGCAGATCGCCGCCAACGTGCGCGCCCTGGTCGACGCCCTGAACAGGGCCAAGCCCTCCGGCGCCAAGGGCACCTACATCAAGAAGATCAGCCTTTCCTCCACCATGGGGCCAGGCTTCCGGATCGACACCGGCTCGGTCAGCGCCTGAGGCGTCGGACCCGGTTTCATCGGGACTTCAGGGGGGGTGGCGCCGCAGGGCGCCGCCCCCTTTTCACGTCAGGGCGCTGTCCGAGGCTTGACCGCCGGGCCCGTCCGGGGTTCCTCGGCCCTCGCACCTTTCGCCCAGGGAGATCCCCATGAGACGCGCCGCCATCGTCAGCCCGATCCGCACTGCCGTGGGCAAGTTCCAGGGGAGCCTGGCCAGCCTGACCGCCGGTGAGCTGGGCGCCGTGATCCTGCGCGCCCTGATGGAGCGCACCGGAGTCGATCCGGGCCGGGTGGACGACGTGATCTTCGCCCAGGGCTATGGGAACGGGGAGGCGCCCTGCATCGCCCGCTGGTCGGCCCTGGCGGCCGACTTTCCGATCTCCGTGCCCGGCTACCAGCTGGACCGCCGCTGCGGTTCGGGCCTCCAGGCGGTGATCGATGCCGCCATGATGGTGCAGACAGGCGTCGCCGACGTCGTCATCGCCGGCGGCGTCGAGAGCATGAGCAATGTCGAGTACTACTCCCTCGACATGCGCAGCGGGGCCCGCGCCGGCTCGGTGACGATGCATGACCGCCTGGCCCGCGGCCGGGTGATGAGCCAGCCCATCGAGCGCTTCGGGGTCATCTCCGGCATGATCGAGACGGCCGACAACCTGGCGCGCGACTACCAGATCAGCCGCGAGGAATGCGACGAGTACGCCGCCATGAGCCACCAGCGCGCCGCCGCCGCCTGGGCCGCCGGCAAGTTCGACGACGAGCTGGTGCCCGTGCCGGTCAAGCAGAAGAAGGGCGACCCCATCCTGTTCGCCAAGGACGAGGGCGTCCGGCCGGACGCGACTCCGGAATCCCTTGGGCAGCTTCGGGCCATCGAGAAGGGCGGGGTGGTCACCGCGGGCAACGCCAGCCAGCAGAATGACGCCGCCGCCGCCTGCCTGGTGGTGGCCGAGGACAAGCTGGCCGAGCTGAACCTCGATCCCATGGGCTGGTTCGTCAGCTGGGCGGCGGCGGGATGCGATCCCTCGCGCATGGGCATCGGCCCCGTGCCGGCCGTCGAGCGCCTGTTCGCCCGCACCGGCATGTCCTGGGACGACATCGACCTGGTCGAGCTGAACGAGGCCTTCGCGCCCCAGGTCCTGGCCGTCCTTCGTGGGTGGGGCTGGGATGACCGCGACCGCTTGAACGTCAACGGCTCCGGCATCTCGCTTGGCCATCCCATCGGCGCCACCGGGGGCCGGATCCTGGCCAACCTCCTGCGCGAGCTGGACCGCCGGAAGGGGCGTTACGGCCTCGAGACCATGTGCATCGGCGGCGGCCAGGGCATTGCGGCCATCTTCGAGCGCCGCTGAGGCCCGGCCAAGTCTTGCCTTGCGGCGGCGCTTCGTGTAGCGACCGCGCCTTCAAGAGTTTCGCCCCTCCTTCTGGAGGCGGCGGGTTCGGGGGTTCGCCCCCGATCCTGTCCAAGAACTGCGGGGTCCCGGGGTCACCGGGGCCGTAATCGCCGGGGGAGCCCCTCCGGTATCGCGGGGAGACGGGAAGATGAGGTTGAACGGCCGGCGGCTTGCCGCGGACCGTCGCCGCGGCTTCTCACACGGACAGGTCGTCCCAGGCCCCCTCGGGGGCTGACGGGCGTGTGTACGGCTCCGGGAATGGTCCCGAAGCCGGTTCCGAGTATGGAGACCGCAATGGACCGCGCACAAAAGCAGGTGACCATCGAAGCGCTCAAGGGCGATTTCGCGGGCGCCGGCGCCGTGGTCGTGACCCACAACCTGGGTCTGACCGTTGCGGAAATGACGGAACTTCGCGGACGCCTCCGCAAGGAAGGCGCCCACTTCAAGGTGGTCAAGAACACCCTGGCCCAGAAGGCCCTGGCTGGATCCCTCGGCGAGGCGGGCGACGCCCTCTTCACCGGACCCGTCGCCATCGCCTTTGCGCCGGATCCCGTGACCGCCGCCAAGGTGGCCAGCCAGTTCGCGAAGGAAAACGACAAGCTCGCCATTCGTGGCGGCTTCATGGGCGAGACCGTTCTGGACGCCGCCGGCGTGGGGGCCCTGGCCACCCTGCCGTCGCTGGACCAGCTCCGGAGCAAGCTCATCGGCCTCCTGCAGGCGCCCGCGACCAAGGTCGCCGGCGTGCTCCAGGCTCCGGCCGGCCAGCTGGCCCGCGTCATGGGCGCCTATGCCGCCAAAGACGCCGCCTGACCGTCACTTTCCGAAAACCCCTCATCCCCTGATCCCAAGGAAACCAAACCATGTCCAAGCTCGAAAAGCTGGTTGAAGACCTCTCCGCCCTGACCGTCCTGGAAGCCGCTGAGCTGTCCAAGCTGCTCGAAGACAAGTGGGGCGTCTCCGCCGCCGCTCCGGTGGCCGTCGCCGCCGTGGCCGCTCCGGGCGCCGCTCCGGCCGAAGCCGCCGAGGAGCAGACCGAGTTCACCGTCGTCCTGACCGCCGGCGGCGACAAGAAGATCAACGTGATCAAGGAAGTCCGCGGCGTCCGTCCGGACCTGGGCCTGAAGGAAGCCAAGGACCTGGTGGAAGGCGCGCCCCAGAACGTGGTCGAGAACGTCTCCAAGCAGCAGGCCGAAGAGGTCAAGAAGAAGCTCGAGGAAGCCGGCGCCTCCGTCCAGATCAAGTAATCTGGCGGCGCGGTTTCGCGTCCCTTCAGGCGGGCCCGGGGATCACCCCGGGCCCGTTTTGCGTCCGAGGGCACTCAGTCCGGCGGCGATCAGGTCTTCCTCAGGGGCGGTGAGGGCGGTGCGCCGTCCCGATGGCCGGTCGGTCTCCCGCATGCCGTTCAGGGCCCAGCAGAGGCTCTCGCCGGTGCGCCGGTTCCAGAAGAGTCCGGTCATCCAGCCGTAGGCGTCGCCCAGGTGTCCCCGCCAGTCCGCGGAATCGGCCCCGAAGAAGGCGTCGCCGGCGACGCCGGGGCGACCGGTCAGCACCTGCACGCCGAGACCATAGGCCAGCATCACACCCCCCTCATTGTCCGCACCCTCCGGACCCATCCGCCAGACCGGGACCTCCATCTCCACCAGACGATCCTTGTCCGCGAGGAAGGTCCGGGCGAGGCGGTCCATGTCCGCAAGACTGAGTCTCAGACCTCCCTGCGGGGAGAAGGCGAAGCCGTTCTCGCCAGGACGTACATCTTCGGCCCTCAGGTTCGGGGTCTCCGGCGAGGCCAGGACAGCGGCCTCCGGCGCCGGCGGGGGATTGGAGTCGACCTGGGCCGCCCAGGTTCCGCCCTGAAGCCGCAGGCCCGGAGCCGCCCTCCGCCGGGCCGCCTCGGACACGCCGCTCCAGTTGTAGCCGGCGTCCGTTCCCGCGGGCGCCAGCAGCCGATCGTGCATCAGCCGGTCAAACCTCTGACCCGTCACGCGCTCGGCCCATTGGGCGAGGACGGCGAAGTTCGCGTCAGCGTAGGAAAACCTCGCCCCCGGGGGCCAGTCCGCCGGCCCGAACCATCCGGCGCGGACCGCAGGGGGCGCATCAGGACCGAGCACGGAGGCCAGGGTTCGCCCCGCCGGTACGGGATAATCCGGTCCGTTTCGCAGGCCGCTGGTGTGGGAAAGGAGGCTCCGAAGGGGAATCGGACGGTCCGGCCAGGCGGGGTGCCTGAGCCGGAAGCCAAGGCGGTCCGAGACATCGGCGTCGAGGCCGGCGGGAAGGGACTTGGCGATGGGCACGATCACCGTGGCCGCCACCATCTTGGAGACCGAGGCGACCCTGAAGGGACTGTCCTCACGGAACGGCCGGCCGACCGGCGCATCGCCCCGTATCCAGGCGCGCCGCCGACCGGGCGCCGAGGCGATGAAGCCGCTGCAGGGTCCAAAGTCAGGGGTGCGGTCCCGGGCGCTCATGGGTGCGGGGAGGGCGGTCGCCGCTCCCGCTGCCGCCAGGGACAGGAGGTCGCGCCGGCGCGGGGGCTTCATGTTGCGGTTTTTTGACATCAGGCCCTTCCCTTGAGGGGGATAATCGCATAGTTCCCGCCTTTCGCGATTCCACTGGCCCCGGCCAGCCGTTTCGTGCGCCTCTGTTCCGAGGCGCGGCCCTTAGCCCTGAGGCCGCGCGAGGGAACGCCCCCGGCGAGTAGGGGGCCTGCAGCGTCCAGCCTCCGGCTCCCCGGAGGTTCAAGGGTGGACGACAGCATGCACATTCCGCGCCCGGGGTCCGCCCCGCGCGCTGTTCAAGGGAAGACAATGGCTCAGTCCTTCACCGGCAAGAAGCGGATCCGCAAGTCCTTCGGCCGCATCCCCGAAGCCGTGCAGATGCCGAACCTGATCGAGGTCCAGCGCTCATCCTACGAGCAGTTCCTGCAGCGCGACGGGCGCTCGGGTCCGCGCCGGGACGAGGGCATAGAGGCGGTCTTCCGGTCGGTCTTCCCGATCAAGGACTTCAACGAGCGCGCCGTGCTTGAGTACGTCTCCTACGAGTTCGAGGAGCCGAAATACGACGTCGAGGAGTGCGTCCAGCGCGACATGACCTTCGCCGCGCCGCTGAAGGTCAAGCTTCGCCTCATCGTGTTCGAGACCGACGAGGAGACCGGCGCCCGCTCCGTCAAGGACATCAAGGAGCAGGACGTCTACATGGGCGATATCCCGCTCATGACCGAGAAGGGCACCTTCATCGTCAACGGCACCCAGCGGGTGATCGTCTCGCAGATGCACCGCTCGCCCGGCGTTTTCTTCGACCATGACAAGGGCAAGACCCACGCCTCTGGCAAGCTGCTGTTCGCCGCCCGTGTAATCCCTTACCGCGGTTCCTGGCTGGACTTCGAGTTCGACGCCAAGGACGTGGTCTACGTCCGCATCGACCGTCGCCGGAAGCTGCCCGCCACGACCTTCCTGATGGCCCTGGGCATGGATGGTGAGGAGATCCTTGGCACCTTCTACGACAGCGTCCGCTGCGAGAGGCGCGAGGGGGGCTGGACAACGCCCTACCGGCCCGAGCGCTGGCGCGGCGTGAAGCCGGCCTTCGCCCTGGTCAACGCCGACACCGGCGAGGAGATCGCCCCCGCCGGCCAGAAGATCTCGGCTCGGAACGCCAAGCGCTTCGCCGACGGCGGGCTGACCAGCCTGCTCCTGCCGCCCGAGGCCCTGACCGGCCGCTACATGGCCCGCGACCTGGTCAACATGGAGACCGGAGAGATCTACGCCGAGGCGGGCGACGAGCTGGATCCGGGCGTGATCGCCGAGCTTGAGGCCCAGGGCTTCACCGGCTTCGACCTCCTCGACGTCGACGAGGTCAACATGGGCGCCTACATCCGCAATACCCTGCGGATCGACAAGAACACCGCCCGCGAGGACGCCCTCTTCGACATCTACCGGGTAATGCGTCCCGGCGAGCCGCCGACGGTCGAGGCCGCCGAGGCCATGTTCAAGTCTCTGTTCTTCGACTCCGAGCGCTACGACCTGTCGTCGGTGGGCCGCGTGAAGATGAACATGCGCCTGGAGCTCGATTGCCCGGATGACGTGCGCGTCCTGCGCAAGGACGACATCCTGGCGGTGCTGAAGACCCTGGTGGGCCTGCGCGATGGCCGCGGCGAGATCGACGACATCGATAACCTGGGCAATCGCCGGGTCCGTTCGGTCGGGGAACTGCTCGAGAACCAGTACCGCGTCGGACTGCTGCGCATGGAGCGGGCGATCAAGGAGCGCATGAGCTCGGTCGACATCGACACGGTCATGCCGCACGACCTGATCAACGCCAAGCCGGCGGCCGCGGCGGTTCGCGAGTTCTTCGGTTCGTCCCAGCTCTCGCAGTTCATGGACCAGACCAACCCGCTGTCGGAGATCACCCACAAGCGCCGCCTGTCGGCCCTTGGCCCGGGCGGCCTGACGCGCGAGCGGGCCGGCTTCGAGGTGCGCGACGTGCACCCGACGCATTACGGCCGGATCTGCCCCATCGAGACGCCGGAAGGCCCGAACATCGGCCTGATCAACTCGCTGGCCACCCACGCGGTGGTCAACAAGTACGGCTTCATCGAAAGCCCCTACCGCCGCATCAAGGACGGCCGGATCACCGACGAGGTGGTCTACATGTCCGCGATGGAAGAGGCCAAGCACGTCATCGCCCAGGCCAACATCAAGCTGGAAAAGGGCGAGATCGCCGAGGACCTCGTCCCGGGCCGGATCAATGGCGAACCCTCGCTCCTGCCCAAGGCCGACGTCGACCTGATGGACGTTTCGCCCAAGCAGGTGGTCTCGGTCGCCGCCTCGCTGATCCCCTTCCTTGAGAACGACGACGCCAACCGGGCCCTGATGGGCTCGAACATGCAGAAGCAGGCCGTGCCGCTGATCCAGTCGGACGCCCCCCTGGTCGGCACCGGCATGGAAAGCGTCGTGGCCGTGGACTCCGGCGCCGTGGTCGTCGCCCGCCGCACCGGCGTGGTCGAGCAGATCGACGGCACCCGTATCGTCATCCGGGCCACCGAGGAGAGCGATCCCTCAAAGTCCGGCGTCGATATCTACCGCCTGCAGAAGTTCCAGCGCTCCAACACCTCGACCTGCATCAACCAGCGTCCGCTGGTCCAGGTGGGCGACAAGGTCGCGACGGGCGACGTCATCGCCGACGGCCCGTCCACGGAGCTCGGCGAACTGGCCCTGGGACGGAACGTCCTCGTCGCCTTCATGCCCTGGAACGGCTACAACTTCGAGGACTCGATCCTGATCTCCGAGCGCATCGTTCGCGATGACGTCTTCACCTCGATCCACATCGAGGAATTCGAGGTCATGGCCCGCGACACGAAGCTCGGGCCCGAGGAAATCACCCGCGACATCCCGAACGTCGGCGAGGAGGCCCTGCGCAACCTCGACGAGGCCGGGATCGTGGCTATCGGCGCCGAGGTCCTGCCTGGCGACATCCTGGTCGGCAAGGTCACGCCCAAGGGCGAGAGCCCGATGACCCCCGAGGAAAAGCTTCTCCGGGCGATCTTCGGGGAAAAGGCCTCTGACGTGCGGGATACCTCGCTTCGCCTGCCCCCCGGCGTCGCCGGCACGGTGGTCGAGGTCCGGGTGTTCAACCGCCATGGCGTCGACAAGGATGAGCGCGCCCAGGCCATCGAGCGCGACGAGATCGAGCGTCTCGGTAAGGACCGTGACGACGAGTTCGCCATCCTGAACCGCAACATGACCACCCGCCTTCGCACCCTGCTGACCGGCAAGGTCGCTATCTCCGGGCCCAAGGGCGTCGGGCGCGGGGAGATCACGGCGGCGAAGCTCGAGGAGGTCGCCCCCGGCCTGTGGTGGCAGATCGCCCTCGAGGACGAGAAGGCCATGGGCGAGCTGGAGGCCATGCGCCGCCAGTTCGACGAGGCCCGCAAGCGCCTCGACCGCCGCTTCGACGACAAGGTCGAGAAGCTGAAGCGCGGCGACGAACTGCCCCCCGGCGTCATGAAGATGGTCAAGGTCTTCGTGGCCGTGAAGCGCAAGCTGCAGCCGGGCGACAAGATGGCCGGCCGTCACGGCAACAAGGGCGTCATTTCCAAGATCCTGCCGATCGAGGACATGCCCTACCTGGAGGATGGCCGGAACGTCGACATCGTGCTCAACCCGCTGGGCGTGCCCAGCCGGATGAACGTGGGCCAGATCTTCGAGACCCATCTTGGCTGGGCCGCCGCCGGCCTTGGCCGCCAGATCGCCGAGGTCCTTGAGGCCTGGCGGAACGGCGGCCAGCGCAAGGCGCTGGTTGACCATCTGCGCGGCATCTATGGTCCCGACCAGGAGCTGCCGGACACGGACGAGGAACTGGTCGAACTGGCCCGGAACCTGTCCAAGGGCGTGCCCTTCGCCACGCCGGTCTTCGACGGCGCGCACATCGAGGACATCGAGAACCTGCTGGAGCAGGCGGGCCTTGCCCGTTCGGGCCAGTCGATCCTTTACGACGGCCAGACGGGAGAGCAGTTCAAGCGTCCCGTCACGGTGGGCTACATCTACATGCTGAAGCTGCACCACCTGGTCGACGACAAGATCCACGCCCGGTCGATCGGTCCTTACTCCCTGGTCACCCAGCAGCCGCTGGGCGGCAAGGCCCAGTTTGGCGGCCAGCGCTTCGGGGAGATGGAGGTCTGGGCCCTGGAGGCCTACGGCGCCGCCTACACCCTGCAGGAAATGCTGACGGTGAAGTCCGACGACGTGGCCGGCCGGACCAAGGTCTACGAGTCCATCGTCCGCGGCGACGACACCTTCGAGGCGGGCATCCCCGAGAGCTTCAACGTGCTGGTCAAGGAAATGCGTTCCCTTGGCCTCAACGTGGAGCTCGAGAACACCTGAGGCCCGCCCGCCTCCCGTCCCAGCGCGGGGGGAGGGGCCGTCAGCCCCTCCCGACCCGCTTCCGGAATCTCTGACGAACTGGAAGACCCATGAACCAGGAAGTCCTGAATATCTTCAACCCGGTCCAGGCCGCCCCGACCTTCGACCGTATCCGCATCGCCCTCGCCAGCCCGGAAAAGATCCGGTCCTGGTCCTTCGGCGAGATCAAGAAGCCCGAGACGATCAACTACCGGACCTTCAAGCCGGAGCGCGACGGCCTGTTCTGCGCCCGCATCTTTGGTCCGACCAAGGACTACGAGTGCCTCTGCGGCAAGTACAAGCGGATGAAGTACAAGGGCATCATCTGCGAGAAGTGCGGCGTCGAGGTCACCCTGGCGCGCGTCCGGCGCGAGCGCATGGGCCACATCGAGCTGGCCAGCCCGGTCGCCCACATCTGGTTCCTGAAGTCCCTGCCCAGCCGCATCGCCATGATGCTGGACATGCCGCTTAAGGACATCGAGCGCGTCCTGTACTTCGAGTACTACATCGTCACCGAGCCGGGCCTGACGGCCCTGAAGATGCACCAGCTGCTCTCCGAGGACGATTACCTCCGCTACCAGGAGGAGTTCGGCGACGACAGCTTCACCGCCGAGATCGGCGCCGAGGCGATCCAGGGCCTGCTCAAGGGCATCGACCTGCCCAAGGAGGCTGACAAGCTGCGTGAGGACCTCCTCACCACGACCTCCGAGATGAAGCTGAAGAAGACGTCCAAGCGTCTCAAGCTCATCGAGAGCTTCATCGAGAGCAAGAACCGGCCCGAGTGGATGATCCTTTCGGTCATCCCGGTGATCCCGCCGGAACTGCGCCCCCTGGTGCCCCTGGACGGCGGCCGCTTCGCCACCTCGGACCTGAACGACCTCTATCGCCGGGTGATCAACCGGAACAACCGCCTGAAGCGCCTGATGGAGCTGCGGGCCCCGGACATCATCATCCGCAACGAAAAGCGGATGCTGCAGGAGGCGGTCGACGCCCTGTTCGACAACGGCCGCCGCGGCCGGGTCATCACCGGCGCCAACAAGCGCCCGCTGAAGTCCCTCGCCGACATGCTGAAGGGCAAGCAGGGCCGGTTCCGCCAGAACCTGCTGGGCAAGCGGGTCGACTATTCGGGCCGTTCGGTCATCGTGGTCGGTCCCGAGCTCAAGCTGCATGAGTGCGGCCTTCCCAAGAAGATGGCGCTCGAGCTCTTCAAGCCCTTCATCTACGCCCGCCTTGACGCCAAGGGCCTGTCGGGCACCGTCAAGCAGTCCAAGCGCATGGTGGAGCGCGAGCAGCCGGCCGTCTGGGACATCCTGGATGAGGTGATCCGCGAGCATCCGGTCCTGCTGAACCGGGCGCCGACCCTGCACCGCCTGGGCATCCAGGCCTTCGAGCCCAAGCTGATCGAGGGCAAGGCCATCCAGCTGCACCCGCTGGTCTGCGCCGCCTTCAACGCCGACTTCGACGGCGACCAGATGGCCGTCCACGTCCCGCTGAGCCTCGAGGCCCAGCTGGAAGCGCGCGTCCTGATGATGTCGACGAACAACATCCTGTCGCCTGCCAATGGTCGCCCGATCATCGTGCCGTCGCAGGACATCGTCCTAGGTCTCTACTACCTGTCCCTGGCCAAGGACGGCGAGCCCGGCGAGGGCAAGCTGTTCGCGGACCTGGGTGAGATCGATGCGGCCCTGGACGCGGGCGTGGTGACCCTGCACTCCAAGATCAAGGCCCGCCATGAGGAGATGAACGCCGAGGGCGAACTGGTCCGCAGGGTGATCGACACCACGCCGGGCCGGATGAAGATCGTCGCCCTGTTCCCGAAGCATCCCGCCGTCGGTCACCGGCTGCTGGAGAAGAACCTCACCAAGAAGGAAATCGGGAACCTCATCGAGACCGTCTATCGGCACTGCGGCCAGAAGGCGACGGTGATCTTCGCCGACCAGATGATGGGCCTGGGCTTCCGTGAGGCGGCCAAGGCCGGCATCTCCTTCGGCAAGGATGACATCATCATCCCGCAGCGGAAGAAGCCGATCGTCGAGGAAACCCGCAAGCTCGTCGAAGAGTACGAGCAGCAGTACGCGGACGGCCTCATCACCAAGGGGGAGAAGTACAACAAGGTCGTCGACGCCTGGGCCAAGGCCACAGACCGCGTCGCCGACGAGATGATGGCGGAGATCTCCACCGCCGCGAAGGACGCCACAGGCCGGGAAGGGGAGATCAACTCCATCTTCATGATGGCCAACTCGGGCGCCCGGGGCTCGCAGGCCCAGATGAAGCAGCTTGGCGGCATGCGCGGCCTGATGGCCAAGCCCTCCGGCGAGATCATCGAGACGCCGATCATCTCGAACTTCAAGGAAGGCCTTACCGTCCAGGAGTACTTCAACTCCACCCACGGCGCCCGCAAGGGCCTGGCGGACACCGCCCTCAAGACGGCGAACTCGGGTTACCTGACCCGCCGTCTCGTGGACGTGGCCCAGGACTGCATCATTAACGAGGAAGACTGCGGCACCAGCCGGGGCATCACCCTCAGCGCCGTGGTCGAGGGCGGCGACGTGCTCGTCTCGCTCGGCGCCCGCATCCTGGGCCGCCATGCGGCCGAGGATGTCCGGCACCCCGACACGGGCGAGGTCATTGTCCCCGCCGACGCCTACTTCGACGAGGATGAGATCGAGAAGGTCGAGGCCGCCGGGGTCCAGTCCGTGCGCGTGCGCTCGGTCCTGACCTGCGAGGCCAAGCTTGGCGTCTGCGGCACCTGCTATGGCCGTGACCTGGCCCGCGGGACCCCGGTGAACATCGGCGAGGCGGTCGGCGTCATCGCCGCCCAGTCCATCGGCGAACCCGGCACCCAGCTGACCATGCGGACCTTCCACATCGGCGGCACGGCCCAGGTGGCCGAGCAGTCGTTCTTTGAGGCCGGCAACGCCGGCGTCGTGCGGATCGTCGGCGGCTCCACCGTGGTGGCTCCCGACGGCGCGCTGATCTGCATGAGCCGCAACCTCGTGCTCAGCGTCCAGGTCGATGGCAAGGACCGCGAGACCTACAAGCCGCCCTACGGCGCCCGCCTGAAGTTCAAGGATGGCGAGAAGGTCAAGCGGGGCGAGCGCCTGGCCGAGTGGGACCCCTACTCGACCCCGATCATCACCGAAGTGGGCGGTCGCGTCCGCTTCGAGGACCTAGTCGAGAATGTCTCCTTCCGCGAGGAAGCTGACGAGGCCACCGGCATCTCCAACCGGGTCGTGGTCGACTGGCGGGCCTCCGCCAAGGGCGGCGACCTGCGTCCGGCCATGGCCGTGCTCGACGAGACCGGCGCCTATCGCCGCCTCGCCAACGGGTCCGAGGCCCGCTACCTGCTGCCTGTGGGGGCCATTCTCTCCATGGGCGATGGCGACGAGATCCGCCCCGGCGAGGTCCTGGCCCGGATGTCCACCGAAAGCGCCAAGACCCGCGACATCACCGGCGGTCTGCCGCGGGTCGCCGAGCTGTTCGAGGCCCGCCGGCCGAAGGACTGCGCGGTCATCGCGGAGATGGACGGCCGCGTCGAGTTTGGCCGTGACTACAAGAACAAGCGCCGGATCAAGATCACCCCCGAGGATGGCGGCGAGGCCGTCGAGTTCCTGATCCCGAAGGGCAAGCACATTGCGGTCCATGACGGCGACGTCATCCGCAAGGGCGAGTACCTGATCGACGGGAACCCCGATCCGCACGATATCCTGCGCATCCAGGGGATCGAGGCCCTGGCCGAGTTCCTGGTGGACGAGATCCAGGAGGTCTATCGCCTCCAGGGCGTGCCGATCAACGACAAGCACATCGAGACCATCGTCCGGCAGATGCTGCAGAAGGGCGAGATCCTGGAGCCCGGCGACACCGGCCTGCTCAAGGGCGATCACCTCGACATGACGGAGATCATGGAGGAGAACGCCAAGGCCGAGGCCCGCGGCGGCCGTCCCGCCGTGACCCAGCCGGTCCTGCTGGGCATCACCAAGGCTTCGCTCCAGACCCGCAGCTTCATCAGCGCGGCCTCCTTCCAGGAGACCACCCGCGTGCTGACCGAGGCTTCCGTCCAGGGCAAGACCGATACCCTGGAAGGCCTGAAGGAAAACGTCATTGTCGGCCGGCTCATCCCGGCGGGCACAGGCTCGTTCCTGCGTGGCCTGCAGCGGGTCGCCGCCCGTCGCGACGCCGCCCTCAGCGCCAGCCGGGAAGAGGCCATGGAGCCGCTTCCCGAGGTCATCGCGGTCGAAGCGGAAGAGGAGGGCCTGGGCCTCTAGGCCCCAGGATCATCCCAGGCAGATCGAGGGGCGGTTCCGCGGGTCGGGGCCGCCCCTTCTTCATGCGTGGTTGTGATCCGGCGGGAGCTTCCCACATGGGGTGGGGGAATAACGGAGACACCCATGCCGCTGCTGCTTTGCCCAAACTGCAACACCTCCATGCAGACCGTGTCACGGTCGGGCGTCGAACTGGACATGTGCCCGTCCTGCCGGGGGATCTGGATGGATCGGGGCGAACTCGAGAAGGTCCTGGGCGCCGTCCGTGACGAATCCGATGACCAGGGCCGGGCCCGACAGTCCCTGGAGCGCGAGGCGGACGCCTTCCGGCGGGATCCGCAGGAATGGGTCCGGCGCCACCCGTACGATGAGGGCCGGCGCAGCTACAAGTGGGACGACGACGACCACTGGAAGAAGAAAAAGAAGCGTTTCGACATCTTCGACATCTTCGACTGACGGGGATGATCCCGCAGGCCCCCGCCAGCGTTGACGGCGGCGGGCCTTGCGAGTATGAACCGCGCTCTTTCGAGGCCGGGGGGAGTCGCCCCGGTTACCGATGAACGCCGCTGTTCCCGTGAACCTCGGCAAGCCCGTCGGAGCGATGATCATCGCGCCGGCGAGTTTTTGCGTTCAGAGGTCCCGGCGCCGGAAGAGAGAATGTAACTGGAACCCCCAAGAGGCGCCCCGGCCCAACGGCACACGCCTCCAGAGCAGAGAATAGATGCCCACAGTCAACCAGCTCATCCGCAAGCCCAGGCAAGACAAGCCTTCGCGGAACAAGGTCCCGGCCCTCAAGGGGTGCCCCCAGCGTCGCGGCGTTTGCACGCGCGTCTACACCACGACACCGAAGAAGCCGAACTCGGCCCTCCGGAAGGTGGCCAAGGTCCGTCTGACGACGGGCATCGAGGCGGTGTGCTACATCCCCGGCGAAGGCCACAACCTGCAGGAGCACTCGGTTGTGCTCATCCGCGGCGGCCGGGTGAAGGACCTTCCGGGTGTCCGCTACCACATCCTGCGCGGCGTTCTCGACACCCAGGGGGTGAAGGACCGCAAGCAGCGCCGTTCGCTCTATGGCGCCAAGCGTCCGAAGTAAGGAGACGAGTCCATGTCCCGCCGCCGTCGCGCCGAGAAACGTGAAGTCCTGCCGGATCCGAAGTTTGGCGACCTCACTGTCACGAAATTCATGAATTACGTCATGTACGAGGGGAAGAAGGCGGTCGCCGAGAACATCCTCTATGGCGCCTTCGACATCCTTGAGGCCAAGCGCAAGGACCAGGGTCCCCTGGAAACCTTCCACGCCGCCCTCGACAACGTCGCCCCCGGCATCGAGGTCCGCTCCCGCCGGGTTGGCGGCGCGACCTATCAGGTGCCGGTGGAGGTCCGTCCGGACCGCCGCAAGGCCCTGGCCATCCGTTGGCTTGTGACCGCCGCCCGCAAGCGCGGCGAGAACACCATGACGGAGAAGCTTGCCGGCGAACTTCTCGACGCCGCCTCCAACCGGGGCACCGCCGTGAAGAAGCGCGAAGACACCCACAAGATGGCGGAAGCCAACCGGGCCTTCTCGCACTACCGCTGGTAAGTTCCGCACAAGCCTGAGTTCACCGGCGCGGGTGGTTCCCCAAAGACCGCCCGCGCCGTTCTTGCAAGACACCGACGCCCCTCAAACCGAGCGCCCGCGATGCCCCGCACCCACAAGATCGAAGACTACCGCAACTTCGGAATCATGGCCCACATCGATGCGGGCAAGACGACGACGACCGAGCGGATCCTGTTCTACACCGGCAAGAGCCACAAGATCGGCGAGGTCCATGATGGCGCGGCCACCATGGACTGGATGGAGCAGGAGCAGGAGCGCGGCATCACCATCACGTCGGCCGCGACCACGGCTTTCTGGAAGGGAAGCCGGCTGAACATCATCGACACCCCTGGCCACGTGGACTTCACCATCGAGGTGGAGCGGTCGCTGCGCGTGCTCGACGGCGCCGTGGCGGTGCTGGACGGCAACCAGGGCGTCGAGCCCCAGACCGAGACCGTCTGGCGTCAGGCTGACAGGTACAACGTTCCGCGGATCGTCTTCGTCAACAAGATGGACAAGATCGGCGCCGACTTCGACATGTGCCTGCGGACCATCCGCGAGCGCCTGGGCGTCAAGGCTGTCCCGATCCAGCTGCCTATCGGTTCCGAATCCAGCCTCCGCGGAATCGTCGACCTGGTCCGCATGAAGGCGGTGGTCTGGGAGTCCGAGGGCCTGGGCGCCAAGTACAACGATGAGGACATCCCGGCCGACATGCTCGCCAAGGCCGAGGAAGCCCGGAACTACATGATCGAGAACGCCGTCGAAATGGACGACGAGGCCATGGAGGCCTATCTCGGCGGTGAGGAGCCCTCGGAAGAGGTCATCAAGAAGTGCCTCCGCAAGGCGGTGCTCTCGGGCGCCTTCTACCCGATCCTCGCGGGCTCGGCCTTCAAGAACAAGGGCGTCCAGCCCCTGCTCGACGCCGTGGTCGACTACCTGCCTTCGCCGGTGGACATCCCCCCGACCCAGGGCCTGGACTTCAAGACCGAGGAGCCTGTCGAGCGCAAGGCGTCCGACGATGAGCCGCTGTCCGTCCTGGCCTTCAAGATCATGGATGACCCCTTCGTCGGCTCCCTCACCTTCTGCCGGATCTACTCGGGCAAGCTCGAGGCCGGCTTGGGCCTGCTGAACTCCACCCGCGACAAGCGTGAGCGGGTCGGCCGCATGCTGCTGATGCACTCGAACAACCGCGAGGACATCAAGGAAGCCTACGCTGGCGACATCGTTGCCCTGGCCGGCCTGAAGGACACCCGCACCGGGGATACCCTGTGCGATCCGCTGAAGTCGCCGGTCATCCTTGAAAAGATGAACTTCCCCGAGCCGGTCATCGAGATCGCCATCGAGCCGAAGTCCAAGGCCGACCAGGAAAAGCTGGGCGTCGCCCTGGCCAAGATGGTCGCCGAGGACCCGTCCTTCACCGTCTTCACCGACCAGGAGTCGGGCCAGACCATCATGAAGGGCATGGGCGAGCTTCACCTCGACATCAAGGTCGACATCCTGAAGCGCACCTACAAGGTCGAGGCCAACATCGGCGCCCCGCAGGTGGCCTACCGCGAGAGCCTCGGCCGTGCGGCGGACATCGACTACACCCACAAGAAGCAGACCGGCGGTACGGGCCAGTTCGCCCGGGTGAAGATCAAGTTCGAGCCGGGCGAGCCGGGGTCGGGGTTTGTCTTCGAGAACACCGTGGTCGGCGGCTCCGTGCCGAAGGAGTACATCCCCGGCGTGCAGAAGGGGATCGAGTCCGCCAAGGAAAACGGCCTTCTGGCCGGGTTCCCGGTGATCGACTTCAAGGCGACCCTGTACGACGGCGGCTACCACGACGTGGACTCCTCGGTCCTGGCCTTCGAAATCGCCTCCCGCGCCGCCTTCCGTGAACTTCGCGAGAAGGGCGGAGCGCGCCTGCTCGAGCCGGTGATGAAGGTCGAGGTCCTGACGCCCGATGAGTACATGGGCGACGTGATCGGTGACCTGAACAGCCGTCGCGGCCAGATCCAGGGCACCGAGACCCGCGGTAACGCGCAGGTGGTCACCGCCTTCGTTCCGCTCGCCAACATGTTCGGCTACATCAATGCGCTGCGCTCGTTCTCGCAGGGCCGCGCAAACTTCACGATGCAGTACGACCATTACGAGACGGTGCCGCAAGCGGTCGCCGACGAAGTGATCAAGAAGTACGCCTAACCCCGAACCAACCCCAATCTAGAGGACAGGCCCGGAGAGGGCTGGAGCTTGAAATGGCCAAAGAGAAATTCGAACGCACTAAGCCGCACTGCAACATTGGCACGATTGGTCACGTTGACCACGGCAAGACGACGCTGACGGCTGCGATCACGATGACGCTTGCGAAGACGGGCGGCGCGACGGCGAAGAAGTATGACGAGATTGACGCGGCTCCTGAGGAGAAGGCGCGCGGGATCACGATCAACACGGCGCACGTCGAGTATGAGACGCAGAACCGTCACTATGCGCACGTGGACTGCCCCGGGCATGCCGACTACGTGAAGAACATGATCACGGGTGCGGCGCAGATGGACGGCGCGATCCTGGTGGTGAGCGCTGCGGACGGCCCGATGCCGCAGACGCGGGAGCACATTCTTCTGGCTCGCCAGGTGGGTGTTCCGGCCCTGGTGGTCTACATGAACAAGGTGGACCTGGTGGATGACGCCGAGCTTCTCGACCTGGTCGAGATGGAGGTGCGCGAGCTCCTGTCGTCCTACAACTTCCCGGGCGACGACATTCCGATCGTGAAGGGCTCGGCGAAGGTGGCCATCGACGGTGGCGACCCGATCCTGGGCGAGAACTCGATCCTGGAGCTGATGACGCAGGTTGACGCCTACATCCCGCAGCCTGAGCGTCCTGTGGACCTTCCGTTCCTGATGCCTGTGGAAGACGTGTTCTCGATCTCGGGCCGCGGCACGGTTGTGACGGGCCGGATCGAGAAGGGCATCGTGAAGGTGGGCGAGGAAGTCGAGATCGTCGGCATCCGTCCTGTCCAGAAGACGGTGTGCACGGGCGTTGAGATGTTCCGCAAGCTGCTGGACCAGGGCCAGGCGGGCGACAACGTGGGCGTGCTGCTTCGCGGTACGAAGCGCGAGGACGTGGAGCGTGGCCAGGTTCTCTGCAAGCCGGGCTCGATCACGCCGCACACGAAGTTCGTGGCTGAGGCCTACATCCTGACGAAGGAAGAGGGCGGCCGTCACACGCCGTTCTTCACGAACTACCGTCCGCAGTTTTACTTCCGGACGACGGACGTGACGGGGATCATCCGCCTGAGGGAAGGCGTTGAGATGATCATGCCGGGCGACAACGCCGAGCTGGACGTTGAGCTGATCACGCCGATTGCGATGGACCAGGGCCTTCGGTTCGCCATCCGCGAGGGTGGCCGGACGGTGGGCGCCGGGGTGGTGTCGAAGATCATCGAGTAGGTCTTCGTCCACCCCCGGCCCAGCCGGGAAACAACAGGGGCCGCGGAGGAAACTCCGCGGCCCTTTTTGCTGGATGCGCCGCCTCTTGGAAGAAGCTTCGGGAATGGGGGAGGGCGCGCTTGACGGAGGCGAGTCGGGCACGTATACCCGCGCCTCCTGTTGGACCGGCTGTGCCTGTCGACCTTGTGTCGGAAGGCAGACGCGGTTCGCGGAGCGGCCCTTTTCCGGGACTTAGGTCCAGGGGAGGGGCGGGAGCCGGCGCGGTCCTTCGCGCAGGCTTCGTTTCGTTTTGCGGACTTTCGTGTGCGGATGCCTCGCAAGAGGGGTCCGGAGTTGGTCTTTGAAATGGTCAATTGCACGCGGACGGACCGCCGTCTGTAGGGGAAACTGAAGAGCGATATGGATCGTCAGAACATCCGCATCCGGCTCAAGGCCTTCGATCACCGCGTGCTGGACCATTCCACACGCGAGATCGTCAACACGGCCAAGCGCACCGGCGCGACCGTCCGGGGGCCCATCCCCCTGCCGACTCAAATTGAAAAATTCACCGTCAACCGCTCGCCGCACATCGACAAGAAGTCGCGCGAGCAGTTCGAGATCCGCACGCACAAGCGCGTGCTCGATATCGTCGATCCCACGCCCCAGACCGTCGACGCGCTGATGAAGCTCGACCTGTCCGCCGGCGTGGACGTCGAGATCAAGCTCTAGGGGGATCGGTCGATGCGTACCGGCGTGATCGCCAAGAAACTCGGCATGGCCCGCTTCTTTGATGAGGATGGGGTCCACGTGCCCGTGACCGTCCTCAGCCTGGACGGCTGCGCCGTGACGGGCCACCGCACGGCTGAGCGCGACGGTTATGTCGCCCTCCAGCTGGGCGCGGGCCTCCGCAAGCCCAAGAACGTGACCAAGCCCCTCCGCGGACACTTCGCGAAGGCAGAGGTCGAGCCCCGCCAGAAGGTGGTGGAGTTCCGGGTGTCCCCCGAGAACCTCATCGAGGTCGGCGCTGAGCTGACGGCGGACCACTTCCTGGTCGGCCAGAAGGTGGACGTCACCGGAACCACCATCGGCAAGGGCTTCGCCGGCGCCATGAAGCGGTGGAACTTCGGGGGCATGCGCGCCACGCACGGCGTGTCCGTGTCGCACCGCGCCCACGGCTCCACCGGCCAGCGCCAGGATCCGGGCAAGACCTTCCGGGGCAAGAAGATGGCCGGCCATCTTGGCCAGGAAACCGTGACCACCCTGGGTCTCACCGTGTGGCGCATCGACGCCGAACGCGGCCTGATCATGGTCAAGGGTTCGGTTCCCGGTTCGGAAGGCTCGTGGGTTCGCATCCGCGACGCCGTGAAGGCCCCGCCGGCTGGCGTTCCCACGCCGGGCGCCTTCCGCAAGGCTGGACAGGCTGCGGCTCCCGCCGCTGAAGCCGCGCCCGCCGAAGAGGCTCCGCAAGCCGAGGGTCAGGAATAATGAAACTCGACGTCATCAAGCTCGACGGCGGGAAGGGCGGTTCGATCGAACTGTCCGACGCCATCTTCGGGATCGAAGAGATCCGCGGGGATATCCTTCAGCGGGTCGTGACCTGGCAGCTGGCCAAGCGCCGCGCCGGGACGCACAAGATCCAGGTCCGGAATGAAGTCTCCCGGACCAGCAAGAAGATGTACAAGCAGAAGGGCACCGGCGGCGCCCGTCACGGTTCGCGCCGTGCGGCCCAGTTCGTCGGCGGCGCCAAGGCCCACGGGCCCGTGGTCCGCAGCCACGCCTTTGACCTGCCCAAGAAGGTCCGGGCCCTGGCCCTGCGCCACGCCCTGTCTTCCAAGGCGCGCTCTGGCGACCTCATGGTGGTCGACAGCCTGGCCCTGTCGGAAGCCAAGACTGCGGCTCTCCGTACGACCCTGGGCAAGATCGGCCTGGTCAACGCCCTGGTGATCGCCGGCCCCGAGGTCGACGGCAACTTCCGCCTGGCGGCCCGGAATATCCCGAATGTGGACGTGCTGCCGAACGCCGGCCTCAATGTCTACGACGTGCTGCGTCGCCGGACCCTCGTCCTGACCAAGGATGCGGTCGAGGCGATCAACGCCCGCTTCGCCGAGAAGGAGGCCGCCTGATGGCCACGCCCTCCGCCCGCCACTACGACACCATCCTGTCCCCGGTGATCACCGAGAAGGCGACCCTGCTCTCGGAGCAGAACAAGGTGGTCTTCCGCGTCGCCGGCGACGCCACGAAGGACGAGATCGCGGCCGCCGTCGAGGCGCTGTTCAAGGTCTCGGTTACCAAGGTCAACACCCTCAACGTGAAGGGCAAGACCAAGCGTTTCCGCGGCCGCGAAGGCCGTCGTTCCGACGTCAAGAAGGCTGTCGTGACCCTGGCCGAAGGCCAGTCCATCGACATCACCACGGGGCTCTGAACCGATGGCTCTGAAGCAGTACAATCCGACTTCGCCCGGTCGCCGCAGCCTTGTGCTGATCGACCGGTCCGAGCTCCACAAGGGGCGTCCCGAGAAGTCCCTCGTCGAAGGTCTGACCAAGACCGGCGGTCGGGGCGGCGGCGGCCGCATTGCTGTGCGTTTCCGCGGCGGCGGCGCCAAGCGCCTCTACCGCAAGGTGGACTTCAAGCGTCGCAAGTTCGACGTGGCCGGTACGGTCGAGCGGATCGAGTACGATCCGAACCGGACCGCCTTCATCGCCCTGATCCGCTACGCGGACGGTGAGATGGCCTACATCCTGGCCCCGCAGCGCCTGAAGGCCGGCGACCAGGTGATCGCCTCGGACCGCGCCGACGTGAAGCCGGGCAACGCCATGCCGCTGCGCTCCATGCCGATCGGCTCGATCATCCATAACATCGAGCTGAAGCCCCTGAAGGGGGGCCAGATCGCCCGTTCGGCCGGCGCCTACGCCCAGCTGGTCGGCCGCGACGCCGGTTACGCCCAGATCCGCCTGAACTCGGGCGAGCTGCGGATGGTTCCGGACGGCTGTATGGCCACCGTCGGCGCCGTGTCCAACCCGGACCACATGAACGAGGTCCTGGGCAAGGCCGGCCGCTCGCGCCACAAGGGTCGTCGCCCGCACGTCCGCGGCGTCGCCATGAACCCGGTCGACCACCCGCACGGCGGCGGTGAAGGCCGCACCTCGGGCGGCCGTCACCCGGTCACGCCCTGGGGCAAGCCGACCAAGGGGTCGCGCACCCGCACCAACAAGGCGACGGACAAGTTCATTATCCGCTCGCGTCACGCCCGGAAGGCTCGCTGATCCATGACCCGTTCCGTCTGGAAAGGACCGTTTGTCGACGGTTACCTGCTCAAGAAGGCGGAGGCCGCGCAGGTCTCCGGCCGCAAGGACGTCATCAAGACCTGGTCGCGCCGCTCGACCATCATGCCGCAGTTCGTCGGCCTGACCTTCGGCGTGCACAACGGCCAGAAGCACGTGCCCGTCCTCGTTTCCGAGGACATGGTCGGCATGAAGCTCGGTGAGTTCGCCCCGACCCGGTATTTCCCGGGTCACGCCGCGGACAAGAAGGCAAAGAGGAAGTAGGCATGTCCAAGCCAGCCAATCCCCGCCGCCTGAAGCCCGCCGAGGCCATGGCCAAGGCCACGACCCTGCGGGTCAGCCCCCGCAAGCTCAACCTGGTCGCCCAGTCGATCCGGGGCCTCAAGGTCCAGCGCGCGCTCAACGAGCTCGAGTTCAGCCACAAGCGGATCGCCCGCGACGTGCGCAAGGCGCTCTACTCCGCGATCTCGAACGCCGAGAACAACCACAACCTCGACATCGACTCCCTGGTCGTGGCCGAGGCCTATGTGGGCAAGAACCTGGTGATGAAGCGTTTCGCGGCCCGCGCCCGCGGCCGTGCATCCCGCATCCAGAAGCCTTTCAGCGAGATCACCATCGTGGTCCGCGAACTCGGTGAGGCCGCCTGATGGGTCAGAAAGTCAATCCTGTCGGGCTCCGCCTCGGCGTCAACCGCACCTGGGACAGCCGCTGGTTCGCCGACGGCGCCGACTATGGGAAGCTTCTCCACGAAGACCTGCGGGTCCGCGCCGAGCTGAAGAAGCGCCTCTACCAGGCGGGTGTCAGCCGGATCATCATCGAGCGTCCGCACAAGAAGTGCCGCATCACCATCTATGCCGCGCGCCCTGGCGTGATCATCGGCAAGAAGGGCGCGGACATCGAGAAGCTGCGCAAGGACGTCGCGGCCATCACCGGTGGCGAAGTTCACCTCAACATCGTTGAGATCCGCAAGCCTGAGGCCGACGCCCAGCTGATCGCCGAGAACATCACGGCCCAGCTCGAGCGCCGGATCGCCTTCCGTCGCGCCATGAAGCGGGCCATGCAGTCCGCCATGCGCCTGGGCGCCAAGGGTATCCGGATCAACGTTTCGGGCCGCCTCGGCGGCGCGGAGATCGCCCGGATGGAGTGGTACAAGGAAGGCCGCGTGCCGCTCCACACCCTCCGTGCGGACATGGACTTCGGCTTCGCCGAGGCCAAGACGACCTACGGCATCATCGGCGTGAAGGTCTGGGTCTTCAAGGGCGAGGTCCTCGAGCACGATCCCATGGCCATGGACAAGCGCCTGGCCTCCGAGTCCGGCCCGGCCGGCGAGGGCGGTGGACGTGAACGCTCCGGCGACCGGCCGGACCGCGGTCCGCGTCGCGACCGCCGCGAGAGCGCGGGAGCCTAAGAGACAGCCATGCTTTCCCCGAAGAAGACCAAGTACCGCAAGCAGTTCAAGGGCAAGATCCATGGGACTGCCAAGGGCGGCTTCACGCTGAACTTCGGCTCCTATGGACTGAAGTCGGTTGAACCCGAGCGGATCACCGCCCGCCAGATCGAAGCCGCCCGTCGGGCCATCACCCGCCAGATGAAGCGTCAGGGCCGGGTCTGGATCCGGATCTTCCCGGACGTTCCGGTCACGGACAAGCCGGCCGAAGTGCGGATGGGCAAGGGCAAGGGTTCGGTCGAGTACTGGGCCGCCCGGGTGCATCCTGGCCGGATCATGTTCGAGATCGACGGCGTGCCGGACGACATCGCCCGTGAGGCCCTGCGTCTCGGCGCCGCCAAGCTGCCGGTGAAGACCCGTATCGTCACCCGCATCGACGCTGTCGCGGAGCACGCGTGATGAAGACCGAAGACCTTAGGGCCATGACCCCTGACCAGCTGGCCGAGAGCCTGCTCAGCCTGAAGAAGGAGCAGTTCAACCTGCGCTTCCAGGCGGCCACGGGCCAGGTCGACAAGACCCATCGCGCCGGGGAGATCCGCAAGGACATCGCCCGGATCAAGACCGTCCTGCGCAGCCGCCAGGCCACGGCCTAGGGAGTACGAACATGCCGAAACGCATCCTTGAAGGCGTTGTCGTCTCCGACAAGGGCGACAAGACCGTCGTTGTGAAGGTGGAGCGCACCTTCCTGCATCCGGTGCTGAAGAAGCCGGTCCGCCGGTCCAAGAAGTACCATGCCCATGACGAGGGCAACGTCTACCAGGCGGGCGATCTCGCCCGCATCATCGAGTGCGCTCCGCGCTCCAAGACCAAGACCTGGGAAGTCCTGCCTAAGGCAGGCGCTTCGCAGGCGTCCTGAGGGAGGCTGATCCATGATCCAGATGCAGACCAACCTCGAAGTCGCTGACAACTCCGGCGCCCGCCGTGTCATGTGCATCAAGGTCCTTGGCGGCGCGGGTCGCCGCTACGCCGGCGTTGGCGACAAGATTGTCGTCTCGGTTAAGGAAGCCATTCCGCGTGGCCGCGTGAAGAAGGGCGACGTGCTGCAGGCAATCGTCGTCAGGACCTCGCAGGCGATCAAGCGCAAGGACGGGTCGCTGATCCGGTTCGACCGCAACGCCGCCGTGATCGTCAACAAGCAGAGCGAGCCGATCGGCACCCGCATCTTCGGACCGGTTCCGCGTGAACTTCGCGCCAAGAACCACATGAAGATCATCTCGCTCGCCCCCGAGGTGCTGTAATGGCCGCGAAGATCAAGAAGGGGGACCGCGTCGTGGTCCTGACCGGCAAGGACAAGGGCCGCCAGGGCGCTGTCCTGAAGGTCCTGCCCAAGGAAGACCGGGTGGTCGTGCAGGGGATCAACATGATCCAGCGCCACACCCGGCCCACCCAGGCTGATCCCCAGGGAGGCATCCGCACCCGCGAGGCCGCCCTCCATGTCTCCAACGTCGCCATCGTCGACTCCAAGGGCAAGCCGACTCGCGTCGGTTTCCGGGTCGAGGACGGCAAGAAGGTCCGCGTGGCCAAGACCACCGGCGAGGTCATCAATGGCTGAGCAAGCTTATGAGCCGCGGCTGAAGACCGAGTATCGCCAGCGCATCCGCGGGGCGATGAAGGAAAAGTTCGGCTATTCCAACGAGATGCAGATCCCGCGCCTGGACAAGATTGTCCTGAACATGGGCATCGGCGAGGCCGTGGCTGACTCCAAGAAGGTCCAGGCCGCGATCGCCGACCTGACCCGGATCGCGGGCCAGAAGCCGGTCACGACCAAGGCCCGCAACTCCATCGCCGGCTTCAAGCTGCGCGAGGGAATGGTGATCGGCGCCAAGGTCACCCTGCGCAAGGATCGCATGTATGAGTTCCTGGACCGTCTCATCACCATCGCGCTGCCGCGGGTGAAGGACTTCCGGGGCCTCAAGCCCACCTCTTTCGATGGTCGCGGCAACTACGCCATGGGTCTGAAGGAGCACATCGTGTTCCCGGAGATCAACTACGACCAGATCGATCAACTGTGGGGCATGGACATCATCGTCGCCACGACTGCGAAGACCGATGAGGAGGCTCGCCAGCTTCTTCGGGAATTCCAGTTCCCGTTCAACGCTTAAGGGACGGGAAGGAAAGGTAACATGGCCAAGAAGAGCGCCGTCAACCGCAACGAGAAGGTCAAGCTGCTCGTCCAGCGCTACGCCGCGCGCCGTGAGGCGCTGAAGGCGATCGCCAATGACGAGAGCCTGCCTCTCGAGGATCGTTTTGAGGCTCGCCTCAAGCTCGCCGAGCTGCCCCGCAGTTCGTCGAAGGTCCGGATCCGTAACCGCTGCGAGGTCACGGGCCGTCCGCGCGCCTACTACCGCAAGCTGAAGATGAGCCGGATCGCCCTGCGCGAACTGGGTTCCCAGGGCCAGATTCCTGGCCTCGTGAAGTCGAGCTGGTGAGGAGGGTCCCATGGTGAACGACCCCGTCGGCGACATGATCGCCCGTATCAAGAACGCCGCCACCCGCGGACGTTCCAAGGTTGCCTGCCCGGCTTCGAAGATGCGCGCGCGCGTGCTCGACGTGCTGGCCGAGGAGGGCTACATCCGCGGCTACCAGCTGGTGGAAAAGCCCGGCGCCTTCCCCGAGTTCGAGATCGAGCTGAAGTATTTCGACGGCCGTCCGGTGATCGTCGAGATCCGGCGTGTCTCGAAGCCCGGCCGTCGCGTCTACTCGTCCATCAAGGACCTGAAGCCGATCAAGAACGGCCTGGGCATCTCTGTCCTGTCGACGCCCAAGGGCGTCATGTCCGACTCGGCGGCGCGTGACGCCAACGTGGGCGGCGAAGTCCTGCTGCGGGTGTACTGACATGTCCCGGATCGGAAAGAAGGCGGTTCCTACGCCCGCTGGCGTGACGGTTACCATCGATGGCCAGGCCCTCGCGGTGAAGGGGCCCAAGGGGCAACTGTCCTGGACCCTGCCGGAAGAGATCGAGCTTCGCCAGGAAGGCGCCGAGCTGGTCCTGGCAAAGCGTGTGGACACCACCCGCGCCCAGGCCATGTGGGGCCTGTCTCGCACCCTGGTGAGCAATATGGTGGTCGGCGTTTCCGCCGGCTACGAGGAAGTTCTGGAACTGGTCGGCGTCGGCTACCGTGCGCAGATGAAGGGCGACGCCCTGAACATGCAGCTCGGGTTCAGCCACGAGGTCGACCTGCCTCCGCCTGAAGGCATCGCCTTCGCGGTTCCCAAGCAGACCGAAATCAGGATCAGCGGGATCGACAAGCAGGCGGTCGGCGAGATCGCCGCCCGCATCCGCCGGATTCGTCCCCCCGAGCCCTACAAGGGCAAGGGCGTTCGCTATCTCGGCGAGAAGGTCCGTCGCAAGGAAGGCAAGAAGAAGTAAGCCATGGCTGTCTCCACCCGTGACTCCGCCAAGCGGCGCGCCGAGCGCACCCGCATCCGGCTCCGCAAGCTGGCCAACGGCCGGCCGCGCCTGTCCGTGTTCCGCTCGTCCAAGAACATCTACGCCCAGGTCATCGATGACGAGAACGGCGTGACGCTCGCCTCGGCCTCGACCCTCGAGGGTGATGCGCCCCAGAAGGGCTCCGACAAGGCCGCTGCGGCCCGGATCGGCGCCCTCGTGGCCCAGCGCGCCCTGGAAAAGGGCGTCAAGGAAGTCGTCTTCGACCGGGGCGGCTACATCTATCACGGCCGGGTCAAGGCCCTTGCCGACGCCGCGCGTGAAGCCGGCCTGAACTTCTAGGGGTAACTGATGGCTCGTGGAAACGAACAGCGTGGCGAAGGCGGTCAACGCCGCGGCCGGGACCGGGGCGCCCCCGTCGAGGAGCGCGCCGAATCCGACATCGTCGAGAAGCTGGTTCACATCAACCGCGTCGCGGCGACCGTGAAGGGTGGCCGTAGGTTCTCCTTCGCCGCCCTCATGGTGGTTGGAGACCAGAAGGGCCGGGTGGGCTTCGGTCACGGCAAGGCCCGCGAGGTCCCCGAGGCCATCCGCAAGGCCACGGAAGAGGCCAAGAAGACCATGATCCGCGTGCCGCTCCGCGAGAGCCGCACCCTGCACCACGACGGCGCTGGCCGTTGGGGCGCGGGCAAGGTGATGGTCCGTTCCGCCCCTCCCGGCACCGGCGTCATCGCTGGGGGCCCGATGCGCGCGGTCCTTGAAACCCTGGGCGTCCAGGACGTCGTGGGCAAGTCGGTGGGCTCTTCCAACCCCTACAACATGGTCCGTGCGACCTTCGAGGCGCTGAAGGCCCAGTCTTCTCCGCGCCAGATCGCCTCCAAGCGGGGCAAGAAGGTCGCCGATGTCATCGGTCGTCGCGCCGACGGCGCCTCGGCCGCTGCTGACGGAGAATGAAAATGGCTACGGTCACCGTTCGCCAGATCGCCAGCCCGATCCGCCGTAAGAAGGACCAGCGCGCGACCCTCGTCGGCCTGGGCCTGAACCGTATTGGTCGTGTCTCGACCCTTGAAGACACGCCCTCGGTGCGCGGCATGATCGCCAAGGTCCACCACCTGGTCGAGGTGGTGCCCGCCTGACTTCCGGCGGGCCTTCGGGCCTGCCGTCGACCCCGTCAAAGCCGAGTCGGGCCTGCGCCCGGCGACAGATCTCAGGAGAGAGGCGCCCCATGACCAAGCTCAACGAACTCGCCCCCCGTCCCGGTTCCGTAAAGGGCCGCATGCGTGTCGGCCGTGGCCCCGGATCGGGCAAGGGCAAGACCGCCGGTCGCGGCGTCAAGGGCCAGAAGTCCCGCACCGGCGTTTCCATCGCTGGCTTCGAGGGCGGCCAGATGCCGCTTCACATGCGGATGCCCAAGCGCGGCTTCAACAATCCCTTCGCCCTGGAGTTCGCGGAAGTGAACCTGTGGCGCCTGGAGCAGGCCGTGGCCGCGGGCAAGCTGGACGCCAAGGCTCCCGTCGACGCCGCCGCCCTCGTGGCCGCCGGCGTGATCCGCCGCGAGCTCGATGGCGTGAAGCTGCTGGGCAAGGGCGAACTGAAGGCCAAGCTCAACCTCACCGTGTACGCCGCCTCTGCGGCGGCCAAGGCCGCGGTCGAGAAGGCGGGCGGTTCGGTCATCACCACCGCCCCCGTCGACACGGGTGAGCCCAAGGGCAAGCTCCAGAAGAAGGTCCGCGCCTGATCCCGCGGTCGGCGACCGGCAAGGGCTGACAGTCCGCCGGCCGCACCCTATCTTGGACTGGTCACCAGTGAGGGCGTCCCATGGCTTCGGCCGCTGAGCAGCTTGCCGCGAACATGAACTTCGGCGCCTTCCAGAAGGCGACCGAACTTCACAAGCGGATCTACTTCACGCTGATCGTGCTGGTGGTCTACCGGCTCGGGACCTACCTGCCGATCCCCGGGATCGATGCTGCAGCCTTCGCGGCGGCCTTCAAGGGTCAGTCGCAGGGCATCCTCGGGATGTTCAACCTCTTCTCCGGCGGCGCCGTCGAGCGGATGGCCGTCTTCGCCCTGAACGTCGGTCCCTACATCTCCGCCTCCATCATCGTACAGCTTCTGGGGGCCATCTATCCGCCCTGGGAGAAGCTTCGGAAGGAAGGCGGGGAGGCGGGTCGCAAGACCCTGAACCAGTATACGCGCTACCTGACCGTGGTCCTGGCCGTCGTCCAGGCGGCGGCCATCGCGGCAAGCCTCCAGGCCAGCCCTGGCCTGGTCGTGAACCCGGGGCCGTTCTTCACCCTCTCGACCGTGGTCACCCTGACCGGCGGCACCATGCTCCTCATGTGGCTGGGCGAGCAGATCACCAGCCGCGGCGTCGGCAACGGCGTCTCCCTCATCATCTTCGCCGGCATCGTCGCCGGTCTCCCGACCGGCGTGATGCAGCTGCTGACCGTGATGCGGACGGGCCAGGTCTCCAGCTTCGGCGGGGTGATGATCTTCCTCCTCGCCATCGCGGTGATCTTCGCCATCGTCTTCATGGAGCGTTCGCAGCGCCGGATCCTGGTCCAGTATCCCAAGCGCCAGCAGGGCAACCGCATGTTCGGCGGCGAGAGCTCCTTCCTGCCCCTGAAGGTGAACACCGCCGGGGTGATCCCGCCGATCTTCGCTTCGTCGCTCCTGCTCCTGCCGGCCACGGCCATGGGCTTCCTCGCCACGGCGAACCTGCCCCAGTGGCTGCAGTGGCTGCCCGGTGCGGTCGCCCAGCTGCAGCACGGGCAGCCGGTCTTCATGATCTTCTACGGCGCCCTGATCGTCTTCTTCTGCTTCTTCTACACGTCGATCGTGTTCAATCCGGAGGAGACCGCGGAGAACCTGCGCAAGTACGGCGGCTTCCTGCCGGGCATTTCCCCGGGCAAGCGCACGGCCGCTTACCTTGACCATGTCCTGACCCGCCTCACCGTGATCGGCGCCGCCTACATCACAGCAGTCTGCCTGCTGCCCGAGGCCCTGATCGCTTTCTACAAGGCGCCCTTCTACCTGGGCGGCACGTCCATCCTCATCGTGGTCAGCGTGACGATGGACACGGTGACGCAGATCCAGTCACATCTCCTTTCGCACCAGTACGAGGGGCTGATCCGCAAGTCGCGCCTTCGTGGCGGTCGGGAACGCTAGGCCTTCAGGCGAAAACACGGGCCGGGGACAGGGCCTGAGGACGGGGAGCGGCGCATCATGAACCTAATCCTTTTCGGCCCGCCTGCGGCGGGGAAGGGCACCCAGGCCAAGCGGCTCGTCGAGACCCGCAACATGGTTCAGCTCTCCACCGGTGACATGCTCCGTGCGGCGATCGCGTCGGGCTCCGAACTCGGCAAGCGGGTCGAAGGCGTCATGCAGCGGGGTGAACTCGTCACAGACGAGATCGTGATCGCCCTGATCGAGGACCGTCTTCCTGAGGCCGAGGCCGCGGGCGGCGCCATCTTTGACGGTTTTCCCCGGACCCTGGCCCAGGCCGAGGCGCTGGACGCCATGCTGAAGGGCAGGGGGGCGGCCATCGACCTGGTGATCCGGCTGAAGGTGGATGATGCCGCGCTGACGCAGCGCATCGCCGGCCGTTTCGCGGAATCCGGACGCCCCGACGACAATCCCGACAGCTTCAAGGTCCGGCTGGACGCCTACAACGCCCAGACTGCACCCTTGATTCCCTACTACGCGGACGCCGGGAAGCTTTTGGAGATCGACGGCATGGGGTCGATCGACTCCGTGGCCGCCGGCATCGACGACGCCCTCGGGCGTCTCTGAGGAGAGGTAAGGGGACCGGGGCCAGGGTGGCCCCCGGCCCGTCGGAGGCGTTCCTCAAGGATAGAGCCTGCTGCTGAAAAATGGCGCCCATGCCATTGACGCGGAGGGAACTATTCCATACACGAGGCGCTTCCGCGAAACGCGCGAGGGACGTTCTGGCCTATTGACCCGGTCAGGGCGACGCTCGCGCATCTTTGCGTGACCAGGAGAGCATCAGACGTGGCCCGTATCGCCGGCGTAAACATCCCTACGAACAAGCGCGTCGTCATCGCGCTTCAGTACATCCACGGCATCGGCCAGGCCAAGGCCTCCGAGATCGTGCGCAAGGTCGGAATCGAGGATTCCCGCCGCGTCAACCAGCTGAGCGACGCGGAGGTCCTGCAAATCCGTGAGACCATCGACCGTGACTACACGGTCGAGGGCGACCTGCGCCGGGACACCGCGGTCAACATCAAGCGGCTGATGGATCTGGCCTGCTACCGCGGCCTGCGTCACCGCAAGGGCCTGCCGGTCCGCGGCCAGCGCACCCACACAAACGCCCGCACCCGCAAGGGTCCGGCCAAGCCGATCGCCGGCAAGAAGAAGTAAGAGAAACAAGCGATGGCCAAGGAACCGGCTCGCGTCAAAAGGCGCGAACGCAAGAACATCACCTCCGGCGTGGCGCACGTGAACGCCTCGTTCAACAACACCATGATCACCATCACGGACGCTCAGGGGAACGCCATCTCCTGGTCGTCCGCTGGCATGATGGGGTTCAAGGGCTCCCGTAAGTCCACGCCCTACGCCGCCCAGATGGCGGCCGAGGATGCGGGTCGCAAGGCGGCCGAGCATGGCGTGAAGACCCTGGAGGTCAACGTCTCCGGTCCGGGTTCGGGGCGCGAGTCCGCCCTGCGGGCCCTGCAGTCGGTGGGCATGACCATCACCACCATCCGCGACGTCACTCCGATTCCGCACAACGGCTGCCGTCCGCCGAAGCGGCGTCGGGTCTGAGTAGCATACCACCGCATTTCTCCTTCGCCGGACCGCGCCATTCGCGTCCGGCGATCCTGCGTTCGAGGGACATTCATCCGTGATCGAAAGAAACTGGAACGAACTCACCCGTCCCGAGAAGCCGGCTATCGAGCTTGGCGCCGACCCCGCCCGCAAGGCGCGGCTGGTGGCCGAACCCCTCGAGCGCGGCTTCGGCGTGACCCTGGGCAACAGCCTGCGTCGGGTCCTCCTGTCATCGCTCCAGGGCGCGGCCGTCACCGCCGTCCAGATCGACGGCGTGGTGCATGAGTTCTCCTCGCTCGAGGGCGTCCGCGAGGACGTCGTCGACATCGTCCTGAACATCAAGCAACTGGCTCTCCGCATGCACGCGGAAGGTGTCCGTCGCATGACGCTTCGCGCCCAGGGCCCTGGCCCCGTGACCGCCAGCCAGATCGAGACGGGCTCGGACATCGAGATCCTGAACCCGGACCACGTGCTCTGCACCCTCGACGAGGGCGCGAGCGTGCGGATGGAGTTCACGGTCCAGAACGGCAAGGGCTATGTCCCCGCCGAGATGAACCGTCCCGAGGACGCACCTATCGGCCTGATCGCCGTGGACAGCCTCTATTCCCCGGTCAAGCGCGTCGCCTACCGCGTCGAGCCGACCCGCCAGGGCCAGAGCCTGGACTACGACAAGCTCATCATCGAGGTGGAGACCAACGGCGCCGTTTCGCCGGTGGACGCCGTCGCCTACGCGGCGCGGATCCTGCAGGACCAACTGCAGATCTTCATCACCTTCGAGGAGCCCAAGAAGAAGTCCGATGCGGACTCCAAGCCGGAGCTGCCCTTCAATCCGGCCCTGCTCAAGAAGGTGGACGAGCTGGAGCTTTCCGTCCGCTCCGCCAACTGCCTGAAGAACGACAATATCGTCTACATCGGCGACCTGATCCAGAAGACCGAGGCGGAGATGCTCCGCACGCCGAACTTCGGTCGGAAGTCGCTGAACGAGATCAAGGAAGTGCTGGCCGGCATGAACCTGCATCTCGGCATGGACGTTCCCAACTGGCCCCCCGAGAACATCGAGGAACTGGCCAAGAAGTTCGAAGACCAGATGTAATCCGCGGCGCGTCGAGAGACGCCCCGCTCCCGAGGAGAGACCGCCATGCGCCACGGAAATGCGCACCGCAAGCTGGGACGGACCAGTGCCCACAGGACGGCCATGTTCGCCAACATGGCCGCGAGCCTGATCAAGCACGAGCAGATCGTCACCACCCTGCCCAAGGCCAAGGAGCTTCGGCCCGTGGTCGAAAAGCTGGTGACCCTGGCCAAGCGCGGCGACCTGCACGCCCGTCGCCAGGCCATCAGCCAGATCCGCGACGTGGAACAGGTGGGCAAGCTGTTCGCCACCCTGGGTCCGCGCTACGCCGAGCGCCGCGGCGGCTACACCCGGGTGCTGAAGGCGGGTTTCCGCTATGGCGACAATGCGGCCATGGCCGTCATCGAGTTCGTCGATCGCGATCCGGCTGAAAAGGGCAAGGACTCTGGTCCGGTCCAGGCTCCGGCCTTCGCCGACGCCTGACGGCGATCTCCTGCGAATTCGGGGACCCCGGCGCTTGCGCCGGGGTCTTCTTTTTTGGCGTTGACCCGGGCAGTGTCAGGCATGATTTCCATCCTGCCCCTCCGCGCCATCAGGGCCGTTTTCGCCCTGGCCCTGGCCTTCATGCTCCCCGCCGCCGCCCTGGCCCGGGAGCCGGTCATACTGGTGTCCATAGACGGCTTCAGGGCGGACTACCTGGGGAAGGGATCCACTCCGGTCCTGGACAGCCTCGCTGAACGGGGCGTCCGGGCGGAGGGACTGCGTCCCTCTTTTCCCAGCCTGACCTTTCCGAACCACTACACCCTGGTCACCGGTCTCCGCCCGGATCACCACGGCATGGTCGACAACGTGATGCGGGATGCCCGCCGGCCGGGCGTCACCTACACCATGTCCAACCGCAGCGAGACCAATGACCGCTTCTGGTGGGATGGGGCGGAACCCGTCTGGGTGACCGCGGAGAAGGCTGGCCTGCAGACCGCCACCCTTTTCTGGCCGGGCTCGGAATCCGACATCCGTGGTGTCCGGCCAGGGACCTGGCTGACCTATGACAAATCCATGCCGGCGGAGGCGAGGGTCGACCGGTTGCTGGAATGGATGGGCCGCCCCGCTGGCGAGCGGCCGGACTTCGCCACCCTCTACTTCGACGACGTCGACACGGTCGGGCACCAATACGGCCCGGAGTCCGAGGTCACCCGTGCCTCGATCGCCCGGATTGACCGGGCCATCGGGATCCTGGTCGCCGGGCTGGAGCGCCTGGGCCTGAAGGTCAATCTCGTCGTGACGGCGGATCATGGCATGAGGGCGACCTCCCCGGACCGCGTGATTGAACTCGAAGCCCTGGTCCCGGCGGGATCCTTCGAGCTCGTCACCCAGGGCTCGTCCGCCGGCTTCGCGGCCCTGCCCGGTCGGGAGGCCGAGATCCGCAGGGCCTTGCGCCACCCCCACCCCCAGGCCGACTGCTGGGCCAAGGCGGATATCCCGGAGCCCCTGCACTATGGAAGCCACCCTCGGGTTCCCCCCTTCGTCTGCCTGGCGAGGCCTGGCTGGCTGATCCTGACCCGGGCGGCCCTTGCCCGTCGTCCTGTCCAGGCCGGCGGCGCCCATGGCTACGATCCACGCGATCCCGAGATGGCGGGCCTCTTCATCGCCAATGGTCCCGGCTTCCGTTCAGGCGTCGTCGTGCCCGCCTTCGACAACATTCATGTCCACCCGCTTCTCATCCGCCTGCTCGACCTTCCGCCAATGCGTGTCGACGGGAATGACAGCGTCACGCGCCGCGCCCTCGCTCCGGGCGCCTTGCGGGACGCACCGTAAGGGGCCAAGGTCAGGGCAGGGGACCCCAAGGCATGAACACCTCCGACACCGCGCCCGCCGGCCGTAAGGCCGCGTTCGGCTTCATCTTCGCGTCCGCGCTCCTGAATGCAGTCTCGTTCGGCGTGACGATCCCCGTCCTGCCGGCGCTCATCAAGGAGTTCGCAGGCGGGGACACCGCTTCTGCGGCCGAGTGGCAAATGATGTTCGGGGCCGTCTGGGGCCTGATGCAGTTCGTCTTCGGTCCCATACTTGGAGTGCTGTCGGACCGGATCGGACGCCGTCCGGTGCTCCTGATCTCCTTCCTGGGCCTCGCCTTCGACTTCCTCTTCCTGGTCTTTGCGCCCAGCCTGATGTGGCTCTTCGTGGCGAGGATCGTGAATGGCATGACGGCGGCCAGCTTCTCGACCGCCAACGCCTATGTCGCAGATGTCACCCCGCCGGAGCAAAGGGCGCGGTACTTCGGGTTCATGGGCGCGTCCTTCGGCTTCGGCTTCCTGATCGGCCCGGTCCTGGGCGGGTTGCTGGCGGGACCCTTCATGGAGTCCCTCGTCGGGGACTTCGCCATCCGGCTGCCCTTCGCCGTAGCTGGCGCACTGGCCCTACTGAACTTCCTCTACGGCCTGTTCGTCCTCCCCGAGTCCCTTCCGCCGGAGAAGCGCAGCGCGCGGTTCGACTGGCGTCGCGCCAATCCGGTGGGATCGCTCCAATTCCTGCGGGAACAGGGCCGGCTGGTCGGCCTGGCCACGGTGGGCTTCCTGTTTCAGATCGCCCACAACGTCCTGCCGGCGATCTTCGTCCTCTACACAGGTCACCGCTACGGCTGGGACATCCAGACCATCAGCCTGACCATGTTCCTGACCGGCGGCCTGGGAATCCTCATGCAGACCCTCGCCGTGGGCCCCATCGTTCGCCGGTTGGGCGAGCGGGGCGCCCTGTTGATCGGTTGCGCGGGCGCAGCCCTGGGCTTCCTCGCCTACGGGCTGGCCCCGACCGGCATCGCCTACCTTGCAGCGGCGCCGGTCTTCGCCCTCAGCAACCTCCTGGCTCCCGGCCTCCAGGGCCTGATGTCGCGAAGGGTGGGTCCCGAGGTCCAGGGGCGCCTGCAGGGCGCCAACCAGAGCCTGTCGGGCATCGCCACCATCATCGGCCCCTTCCTGTTCGGCGGAAGCTTCGCCTACGCCCTGCGGCACCCGGCGCTGTCGGCCTGGCCAGGCCTTCCCATCCTTATCGCCTCGGCCCTCATGTTCATCGCCCTGGGCGTCGCCTGGCGCTATGGCCGCAACGATGCGCCGTCTCCCGCCGCCGGCCCGCCGCCATGATTGCGCCGGAAAGCTGGGGGATCAGGAAGGACGTCTCGTGAGGAGTCCCATGCGTCTTCACCGCCTTCTTGTCCCGGCCATCGTCCTCCTGGCCGCCTGTTCGGGACCCACCAGCCGCTCGGAAGCCCAGCCGCCGCCCCTGGCCCAGCCCACCCGGGCGGCCCCCTCCGACGCCCTGAACATGAAGGCGTCGTTCGCGCCGGTGGTTCGGCGCGCGGCGCCGGCCGTGGTCAATATCTCGGCCAAGCGGGTGGTCCGTCAGCAGGTCGACCCCTTCTGGCAGATGTTCGGCATGGGGGTGCCGCCCAGCCGGGTGGAAGGCTCCCTCGGGTCCGGGGTCATCGTCCGGGCGGACGGGATCATCATCACCAACAACCACGTCATCCAGGGCGGGCAGGAGATCACGGTCGCTCTTTCTGACCGCCGGGAGTTCCCGGCCAAGGTCCTTCTTGTCGATCCTCGGGGCGACCTGGCGGTCCTCAAGATCGATGTCGGATCCGAGCGCCTGCCGGTCATGCCCATCGACGACTCCGACGAGGCCCAGGTCGGGGACCTGGTGCTGGCCATCGGCGATCCCTTCGGCGTTGGGCAGACCGTCACCAACGGGATCATCTCGGCCCTGAACCGGGCGGCCGATCCCCAGGGCGGCCCCATGACCTACATCCAGACTGACGCCGCCATCAATCCGGGCAATTCGGGCGGGGCCCTGGTCGACATGGACGGGGACCTGATCGGCGTAAACAGCTTCATCGTCTCCCGGTCCGGTGGTTCCGCCGGGGTCGGCTTCGCCATCCCCGCGGCAATGGTGCGCCGTGTGGTCGAGGCCGCCGCCGGGGGCGGCCATGTCCTCGTCCGCTCCTGGCTGGGCGCCCGCACCCAGCCGGTGACGCCGGACATCGCCCGCAGCCTGGGTCTGGACACGCCCCAGGGCGCCCTGGTGGCCGACATCTGGCCGGGCGGTCCTGCCGAACGCGCCGGATTGAAGTCAGGCGACATCATCCTCTCCGTCAATGGCCGTCCCGCAGCGGACCCCGCCGCCGTGTCCTTCGCCGTGGGCGCCGCCCGTCCCGGCGAGGTGCTCAAGCTTGGTGTCCGCCGGGGCGCCGGGCTCATGACCGCCAGCCTCCGCGCCGAGACCCCGCCCAACCGCCCCGCGCGGGACGACTGGCAGGTCGAGGGTCGCAATCCCTTCCAGGGGGCTACCGTGGTCAACGTCTCGCCTGCCGTGGCGGACGAGATCGGCGTGGATCCCTTCTTGGCGCGCGGCGTCCTCGTCCTCAACATCTCCCGCGGGTTCGCCATGAACGCCGGCCTGCGTCCCGGGGATGTTGTCCGGCGGGTCAATGGCCGCGAGATCGGGACGGTCGCAGACCTGCGCGCGGCCCTGTCGGCGCCGGCGCCGGCCTGGCAGGTCACGATTCTGCGCGGCGACCGCGAGATCACAGCCAATTTCCGGACCTGACCCGGCCCTGCGAAGCCGCTAGTCTGCCGTCATGGCCGACCTGTTCGAAGCTGCGGGACTGACGCCGCCCAACCCTGCGCCGCTGGCAGAGCGCCTGCGGCCGCGGACCCTGGGCGAGGTGGCGGGCCAGGATCACCTCCTGTCGCCTGAAGGCCCCATTGGGCGCATGGCGGCCAGCCGCCGTCTGGCCTCCATGGTGCTCTGGGGCCCTCCGGGGGTCGGCAAGACCACCATCGCCCGCCTGCTGGCCCAGGCGGCGGGCTATGAGTTCCAGCAGATCTCCGCCGTCTTCTCCGGGGTGGCGGACCTCAAGAAGGCGTTCGAGCAGGCCCGCCTCCGGCGTCAGGCCGGGCAGGCCACCCTCCTGTTCGTGGACGAGATCCACCGGTTCAACCGGGCCCAGCAGGACGGCTTCCTGCCCTGGGTGGAGGAGGGTGTCATCACCCTGGTCGGGGCCACCACCGAGAATCCGTCCTTCGAGCTGAACGGCGCCCTCCTGTCCCGCTGCCAGGTCTTCGTCCTGAGGCGGCTGGACGAGCCCGCCCAGGAAGCCCTCCTGGCGCGCGCCGAGGCCGCCGAGGGGCGGGCGCTTCCCCTCACCGACGCCGCCCGTTCGGCCCTGGTCGCCCTGGCGGATGGCGATGGACGCTACCTGCTGACCCTGGCTGAGACGCTTTTCGGCATCGACTCGGCGACACCCCTGGATCCGGCCGCTCTAGGGCGCCTCCTCCAGAAACGCAGCCCGGCCTACGACAAGGACCGCGAAGGGCACTACAACCTCATCTCCGCCCTGCACAAGTCGATCCGGGGCTCTGACCCCGACGCCGCCCTCTACTGGCTCGCCCGCATGCTCGAGGGGGGTGAGGAGCCGCTCTTCATCGCCCGCCGGCTGGTCCGGGCGGCGCTGGAGGACATCGGCTCGGCGGACCCCATGTCCCTCGTCCTGGCCAACGCCGCACGGGAAGCCTACGAGCACCTGGGCTCGCCCGAGGGCGAACTCGCCCTCGCCCAGTTGACCCTTCATCTGGCCTGTGCGCCCAAGTCGAACGCCGTCTACTCGGCCTTCAGCCGCGCCCGTAAGGCTGCGCGGGAGACCGGGTCGCTGCCGCCGCCCGCCCACATCCTGAACGCCCCGACCCGCCTGATGAAGTCGCTCGGCTACGGCGAGGGCTATGTCTACGACCACGACGCCGAGGGGGGCTTCTCCGGGCAGGACTACTTCCCCGAAGGGATGAGCCGCCGGACCTTCTATGAGCCGCGGGGCGAGGGCTCTGAGGCCCGGGTGCGCGAGCGGCTGGAGCGCTGGTCCGGCATGCGCGCGAAGCGGCAGGGTGGGGAGCGATCGTGAGCGGGCCGGAACCGAAGCGCATACTTCTCCGCCCCATTGGGCAGTGCACCGCCTCTCAGACCGAGGCGCTGAGGGGCCTGCGCAACCATCCCGCGATCCGCGGGGCGATGTACACAGACCACATCATCTCCGAGGACGAGCACGCGCGATGGCTGTCCGGGCTCGTTGGGGACGAAAGCCGGCGCATCTTCGTCGTCCTTGCACCGGAGATGGAGGTTGCCGGCCTGGTCAGCGTTACGGCCATCGACCGCATCCACCTCAGGGCCGACTGGGCCTTCTACCTGGCCCCGGAGGCGCGAGGCGGGCTCGGCGCAGCCCTTGAATACCACCTGCTGGAATTCGTCTTCGGGGACCTGGGTCTGGAAAAGCTGAACTGCGAGGTCCTGGAGACCAATCCTGCCGTGGTGCGCATGCATGGAAAATTCCTCTTCCAGGAGGAAGGCTTCCGCCGATCCAACCTGGTGAAGGCGGGCGTGCGGGTGGGTGTGCATTTCCTGGGGCTCACCCGGGAGCACTGGCTGGCTGGCCGGGACTCCGTGCGCGCCAGGATCCAGGAGATCCTGGACCGGTTCGATATCGTTCTTGAGGCGACGGACTGAGATCCGACGTAGCCCACGGTTGGACCCGCGCGTGACGGAGGGCCATCAACTCCGCTAAATGGCGCGGTGAAACCCCTTCGACCCGTCCCCCTCAGCCCTGAACAGGTCGACCTTGTCCGGTCCCTGGTCTTCCACGAGGACGCCCACATCCTGGCTCTCAACAAGCCTGCGGGCCTGTCGAGCCAGGGCGGGCGAGGGCAGGTCGTGACACTGGACGAGATGCTGTGGGCCTTCGCCCGGCCCGGCAAGGCGCGCCCACGGCTGATCCACCGCCTGGATCGCGACACTTCAGGGGTGATCCTGGCGGCCCGCACCCAGCCGGCGGCGAGCTTCCTGGGCAAGGCCATGATGGCGCGGAAGATCCGCAAGGCCTACCTGGCCCTGGTCACGCCGGGGGCTCCTGTCCCTCCGTCGGGCCGGATCACGGCGGCCCTGCGGCGGGTGGAAACCGGGCGCGAGGCCCGGATGCAGGTCTGCGCACCCGACGCCCCCGACGCAGAGGCCTCAGAGACCCGTTACCGGACCCTCGGGGAGACTGAGGGCGCCGCCCTCCTGGAGGCCTCGCCGGTCACCGGGCGCATGCACCAGATCCGGGTCCATCTCGCCTCGATCCAGCGTCCCATCGCCGGCGATGCATGGTATGGAGGCGCCCTGATGGTCGGGGGCCTGCCGGCGCCGAGGCTCATGCTTCACGCCTGGGCCCTGACGTTCCCGCACCCGGAAGGGGGACAGATGACGCTCCGCGCACCGCCGCCGGAAGACCTCGCCGGGCTCCTGTCCGGACTTGGCCTTCAGGCGCCCCCGGAACCGACCGTCCCATGAGCGGCAACCTCATGCTCGTCGCGGCCGGCGGCGGCGCGGGCGCGGTCCTGCGCTACCTCCTGTCCCAGGCCCTGTCCCGGCCGGGCGTCGGCTGGCCCTGGGCCACCTTCACCGCCAACCTGGCGGGAGGTCTCCTCATGGGCCTGCTGGCCGGATGGCTGGCCCTTCGCGCCGGGGCTGAGGGCGAGCGGGTCCGTCTCCTCCTCGGGGTTGGCGTCCTGGGCGGCTTCACGACCTTCTCGGCCTTCTCCATTGAGACCCTCATGATGATCGAGCGGCGGGCCTGGGCCCAGGCTGGGCTCTACGCCCTCCTGTCCGTCCTCCTGTCCACGGCGGCGGTCTTCCTCGGGCTTCTGATCATGCGCCGGTGGGCGGCATGAGGGAGGTCCGCACCCTGACCGTGGACCCGGGGGAGGGCGGGGTCCGGCTGGACCGCTGGTTCCGCCGGCGTTGGCCGCACCTGACCCAGGTCCAGATCCAGAAGCTCACCCGTTCGGGCCAGATCCGCGTGGGCGGGGCCAGGGTGCGTCCGGACACCCGGCTCGAGGCCGGCGACGAGGTCCGGGTTCCGCCCCTGCCGGATGCGCCGGCCGCCGATGCGCCCCGGCCCGCTCTGCCGTCCCGCGACGCCGCCTATGCCCGGAGCCTGGTGCTGCACGAGGACGAGGTGGTGCTGGCCCTCAACAAGCCCGCCGGCCTCGCCGTGCAGGGGGGAACCAAGACCCGCAACCACGTGGACCGCCTCCTGTCCGCCTGGGGGGAGGGGCTCGATCGACCCCGCCTGGTGCATCGCCTGGACCGCGACACTTCCGGCGTGCTGGTGGCCGGAAAGACCCCCGCCGCCGCAGCGCGCCTTGCCGGCGCCTTTGCCCGTCGCAAGGCCGAGAAGACCTACTGGGCCCTGGTCCTCGGTCACCCCCGACCGCAGGACGGGATCCTCAGCCTGCCCCTCGTGAAGAAGGGCGTGGGCGACCGCGAACTGGTTGTGCCCGCCGAGCTCAAGGATCCCCGCGCCGAACCGGCTGAGACCGAGTTCACCCTGATTTCGCGCGCAGGAGACCGGGTCTCCTGGATGGCCCTGCGGCCCCACACGGGCCGGACCCACCAGCTGCGCGCCCACATGCTGGCTATGGGACATCCGATCCTGGGGGACCCCAAGTACAATACCCCGGAGTCGATGGCCCTTTCGGCGGGGCTGGGCCTGCAACTTCATGCCCGGCGCCTGAGCCTGCCCCATCCCACCGGCGGCCTCCTGGTCCTGGAGGCCCCCCTGAGCCCTGAGATGAAGGCGGGCTTCACCCGCTTTGGATTCGAGGCCTCGGAGGCCGATCCCGATCCGTTCCGGCGTTCGGGGCGCGGCGGGCGCCGAGGCGGCTGACGGCGGGCTTGCCTCGCCTCGGCTCCAGCGGCATTCAGCACGGACTCCGGGAGATCTGAGCATGGTCCAGAAGGGCTTCATCGAGCCGGGCGAGAAGCCCCGCCGCTTCTACGAGACGGTGGCCGTCGAGGCCGGGGAGGGGGGCTGGCGCGTCCTGCTCGACGGTCGCCCGCCTCGCTCGTCCCGAGGCGCCGCCCTCTTGGCCCCCACCCGGGCCCTTGCAGAACTGGTGGCGGCGGAGTGGGAGGCCCAGGCCCGGCATGTGGACCTGGCCGTCATGCACGCCACCCGCCTGGCCTTCACCGCCCTCGAGGCGGTGCCCACGGCCCGCGAGGCGGTCGCCGACCAGATCGTCCGCTACGCCGGCAATGACCTGCTCTGCTATCCCGCCGAGGCCCCCGAGGGGCTTCGCGCCCGCCAGGCGGCCGAGTGGGGCCCCGTCCTCGAGCGCGCCCGGGCCGAGCTTGGGGTGGCCCTTGAGCCCTCCCAGGGCATCCTGCACCGGGAGCAGCCGGCTCACGCCCTGGAGGCCGTCCGGCGGCACGCCCTGTCTGCAGACGACTTCACCCTTTCCGGTCTGGCCTTTGGCGTCCCCCTGTTCGGGTCAGCGGTCCTGGCCCTTGGGCTCTGGCGCGGCTGGTTCAGCGGCGAGGACGCCTTCGCCCTCTCCCGCGTCGATGAGGCCTGGCAGGAATCCCAGTGGGGGATCGATGAGGAGGCTGCAGAGCGGACGGCCCGCCTTCTGTCGGAGGCCCGGATGCTGGAGGCCTGGTTCCGGGGACTGGAGGCAGGTCCGGTTTCCCCGGCGTGACCTTGCGCCCCGGCTCTGCTCCGACTAGGGCTTTGCGCCTGTCGTCAATGCGTCACGGGGTTCTGCGGTGAAGGAAATCCTTGAAGAGCTCGAGCGGCGGCGTTCGGAAGCGCGAGCCGGCGGCGGCGGGCGCCGCATCGACGCCCAGCACGCCAAGGGCAAGCTGACCGCGCGGGAGCGTCTCGACCTGCTTCTGGACGAAGGCTCCTTCGAGGAGTTCGACATGTTCGTCGAACACCGCGCCGTGGACTTCGGCATGGCCGAGCAGAAGGTCGCCGGCGATGGCGTCGTCACCGGCTGGGGGACCATCAACGGCCGGGTGGTCTTTGTCTTCTCCAAGGACTTCACGGTCTTCGGCGGGTCGCTGTCGAACGCGCACGCCCGCAAGATCGTCAAGGTCCAGGAGCAGGCGCTGAAGGTCGGCGCCCCGATCATCGGCCTCTTTGACGCCGGCGGCGCCCGCATCCAGGAAGGCGTCGACGGCCTGGCCGGATATGCCGACATCTTCCTCCAGAACACCCTGGCCTCCGGCGTGATCCCGCAGATCAGCGTCATCATGGGCCCCTGCGCCGGCGGCGACGTCTATTCGCCGGCCATCACCGACTTCATCTTCATGGTGAAGGACACCAGCTACATGTACGTCACCGGTCCGGACGTCGTCCGCACCGTGACCCATGAAGAGGTCACCCACGAGGAACTGGGCGGCTACCGGGTCCACGCCCTGAAGTCCGGCGTCGCGGACGGCGCCTTCGAGAACGACCTCGAGGCCCTGACCCAGGTGCGCCGTCTCGTCGACTTCCTGCCGCTTTCCAACCGCGAAGCGGCGCCGATGCGGGAATGCTACGACGACGCCGAGCGCGCCGAGCCTTCGCTCGACACCCTGGTGCCGGCCAACCCGAACAAGCCCTACGACATGAAGGAGCTGATCCTCAAGATTGTCGACGAGGCGGATTTCTTCGAGATTTCTCCAGATTACGCCAAGAACATCATCTGCGGTTTCGCCCGGATGGAAGGGGCGACGGTCGGCATCGTCGCCAACCAGCCCCAGGTCCTGGCCGGGGTGCTCGATATCGACTCCTCGCGCAAGGCCGCCCGCTTCGTGCGGTTCTGCGACGCCTTTGACATTCCCCTGGTGACCCTGGTGGACGTGCCCGGCTTCATGCCCGGCACCAAGCAGGAGCAGGGGGGGCTGATCCGGCACGGGGCCAAGCTGCTCTTCGCCTACGCCGAGGCCACAGTGCCCAAGGTCACCCTGATCACCCGCAAGGCTTACGGCGGCGCCTACGACGTGATGAGTTCCAAGCACATCCGGGGCGACATCAACTACGCCTGGCCTTCGGCGGAGATCGCCGTCATGGGCTCAAAAGGCGCGGTGGAGATCATCTTCCGTTCCGAGATCGGCGATCCGGAGGCCATCGCCGCCCGGGAGGCCGAGTACAAGGCGCGCTTCGCCAATCCGTTCGTGGCGGCCTCCAGGGGCTACATCGACGATGTGATCTCGCCGCACTCCACGCGTCGCAGGATCGCCCGGGCCCTGCGCAACCTCCGGGGCAAGGAGCTTTCCAACCCCTGGAAGAAGCACGACAACATTCCGCTTTGACGGGGCTGCGGCCCGGGAGGTCCTGAGTGCACAACCTCGCCGCCCAGCTCGCCCTCTCGACCCTCTTGGTCTCGGTCACGGTGGTCATGCACCTGGTCGGGCTCGGGGTGCTGCGCCGGCTCGTGCGCCTGCATCTCGAGCGCTTCCTGCTCCTGGTGCACCTGGACCGCGTCATCGTGCCCCTGGGCGTGGTGCTCGGCCTGTTCGTCGTGCACGGGGCGGAGATCTGGATGTACGCCCTGACCTATGAGCTCATGGGCCTGACCGACACCCTCGAGGACGCCCTGTTCATTTCCACCAGTTCCTACTCGACCATCGGCGAGGCGGCCGGCCTCATGCCGGCGGACTGGAGGCTCGTCGGGGTCCTGGAGGGCGTGAACGGCATGCTGCTGATCGGCTGGTCCACGGCCTTCCTCTTCCAGTTGCTCGACCACCTCATGAACGACGAGGAGGAGGTCGAGGCCCAGAGGGGCGCCATTTCCCGCCGTCGCCGGGCGCGGAAACCCGACTGATCAGCTGGCCAGCGCGGAAAGGCTGTCGCCACGTCCCAGGGGATCGCGAAGGGCCCCGTCCGCCGGCGTGAACTCCAGCGACACCGAGTTGATGCAGTATCTCAGCCGGGTCGGCGGCGGCCCGTCAGGGAAGACGTGCCCCTGGTGGCTGTCGCACCGGGCGCAACGGGTCTCGATCCGGAGCATGCCGTAGCTGGTGTCGCGAACCCCGATCACGTGGGCCGGGTGGATCGGCGCCCAGAAGCTGGGCCAGCCCGTCCCGCTCTCGAACTTGGTCCCCGCCCGGAACAGGGGCAGGGCGCAGAGGCGGCAGCAATAGACCCCGTCGGCCTTGTTGTTTAGAAGGCCTCCGCAGAACGGCGCTTCGGTGCCGTGTCGGAGCAGGACCTCTGCCTCCTCGGTCGTGAGACCGGACTCAAGACGCTTGCGTTCCGCAGCGTCCGGTGGGGTGAGGTCGAAGGAAGTCTGAGAGGTTGCGGGCGTGTTCATGCCTGTAATCTAGGGGCCGGACGTCGCGGGTGGAAGCACCTGATGCGGCCGCCTGCTGGGAACTGATCAAGGGGCGCTTGATGTTCAGGAAAATCCTCATTGCCAACCGCGGCGAGATCGCCGTGCGGATCATCAAGACCTGCCGCCGCCTGGGGATCGCCACCGTGGTCGTCTATTCCGAGGCTGACGCCGACTCCATGGCCGTGGAGATGGCGGACGAGAGCGTCTTCATCGGACCGGCCCCGGCCTCGGCCAGCTACCTGGTGGCCGACAAGATCGTCGAGGCCTGCCGCGCCACGGGCGCCGAGGCCGTCCATCCCGGCTTCGGCTTCCTCTCCGAGAACGCCGGCTTCGCCAAGCGTCTTGCGGACGAAGGCATCGTCTTCATCGGTCCCAATCCCCACGCCATCGAGGCCATGGGTGACAAGATCGAGTCCAAGAAGTTCGCGGCGCGCGCCAACGTTTCGGTCGTTCCCGGCCATGTCGGCGAGATCGACGACACTGCCCACGCCATCCGCATCTCCGAGGACATCGGCTATCCGGTGATGATCAAGGCCTCCGCCGGCGGCGGCGGCAAGGGCATCCGGGTGGCCTGGAACCGCCAGGACGTCGAGGAGGGCTTCCCCGCCGTCCGCGCTGAGGCCAAGGCCAGCTTTGGCGACGACCGCATCTTCATTGAGAAGTTCATCGAGAGCCCCCGGCACATCGAGATCCAGGTGCTGGGCGACAAGCATGGCAATGTCATTCACCTCTTCGAGCGCGAGTGCTCCATCCAGCGCCGGAACCAGAAGGTGATCGAGGAGGCCCCTTCTCCCCTGCTTGACGAGGCGACCCGCGCCGCCATGGGCGCCCAGGCCGTCGCCCTGGCCAAGGCCGTCAACTACGACAGCGCCGGGACGGTGGAGTTCGTCGCGGGCCAGGACCGCAGCTTCTACTTCCTGGAGATGAACACCCGACTTCAGGTCGAGCATCCCGTCACCGAGCTGATCACAGGCGTAGACCTGGTCGAGCAGATGATCCGGTCGGCGGCCGGAGAACCCCTGGCCTTCAGCCAGGCCGACCTGGCCATCAATGGCTGGGCCATGGAGAGCCGCATCTACGCAGAGGATCCCTACAGGGGCTTCCTGCCCTCGATCGGGCGGCTGGTCCGCTACAGCCCTCCTGAGGAGGGCGAGTCCGCCGACGGGACCCTCGTCCGGAACGACGCCGGGGTTCGCGAGGGCGACGAAATCTCGATGTACTACGACCCGATGATCTCCAAGCTCTCCACCTGGGGGCCTGACCGGATCGCCGCCATCGACGCCATGGGCGAGGCCCTCGAGAATTTCCACATTGAGGGGCTGGGCCAGAACATCCCCTTCCTGGCCGCCGTCATGGACCAGGACCGTTTCCGCTCGGGCCGGATCTCCACAGCCTACATCAAGGACGAGTTCCCCGACGGCTTCCAGGGGACAGTCCCGGACGCCTTCCAGAAAGACCTGATGACCGCGGTGGCCTGCGCCATGCACCGGGTCGTCGCCGGACGCGCCGCCGGCGGCCGCCTGCGCGACGACTGGATTGTGATCGGCGCCGGTGAACACCGGCCGGTCCTGGTCGAGACCGCGGACGGAGGGCTCAAGATCGACCTCCTCGAAGAGGGGCGGGCCCTCAGCCTGTCGGGCATTGACTGGCGGCCCGGGCTGCCGGTCTTCCGGGCCGTTCTCGATGGCCGGGCCTTCGCCTGCGCCGTCCAGCCGGCGGCCGAGGGCTATGTTATCCGGCATCGCGCCGCGACCAGCCGGATCCTCGTCCTGTCGCCACGTTCGGCCCAGCTGCACGACATGCTGCCGCCCAAGAAGGCGGCGGACACGGCCAAGCTGGTCATCTCCCCCATGCCGGGCCTTGTGGTCACCCTCGATGTCGAGGCGGGCCAGTCGGTGCGGTCGGGCGAGCAGGTGGCCATCATCGAGGCGATGAAGATGCAGAACATCATCCGGGCGGAGCGCGACGGGGTGGTGAAGGCCGTCCTCGTGGCCGCCGGCGCCTCGGTGGCCGCCGACGAAGTGCTGATAGAGTTCGGGTGACAGGGCTCGGTCGTCCGGAAGCCGTCCAGGCGTGAGCCTCTCCGCTGCACTTGTCCTCCTGGCGGCGGCCTTCGGGACGGCCCTCCTGTCGAGCGTCTTCGGCATGGCCGGAGGCCTCGTCCTCATGGGGGTGCTGGCGGTCCTTCTCCCGGTCCAGGCGGCCTTTGTGACGCACGGCGTCCTGCAGCTGGCCGCCAATGGCTCCCGCGCTATTCTTCAGCGCCAACATGTCCGCTGGCGCATCCTTCTCGCCTACGCCCTGGGGAGTCTGGCGGCGTGCGGGCTGGTCCTGCTCCTGGCCTTCACGCCGTCGCGACCGTTCCTCTATCTCTGCCTTGGGCTGACGCCGCTCCTGACCTGGCTTCCGGGGGACCGCCTGCGCCTGGATGCAGAGCGGCCGGGCCACGCCATCCTGGCGGGAGTGTCGGTGACGGGGCTCAACCTGACCGCCGGGGTGGCGGGACCCCTGCTCGACATCTTCTTTGTCCGCACGTCGTTGAGCCGCCACGCCGTGGTCGCGACCAAGGCTGCGACCCAGGTCCTGGCCCACCTCGCCAAGATCGTCGTCTATGGAGCGGCCCTGCTGGCGCCGGGCGGGGAGGGCATGCCTGCGCCCTGGATCCTGCTCCTGGCCCTTCCCCTGTCCTTGGTGGGGACCTATGCGGGCGGGCGGCTACTGGACCGCATGAGTGATGCAGGCTTCCGGCGTTGGACGCGCTGGATCGTTACCGGGATCGGCGTCGTCTACCTGGCCCAGGCGGCGAGGCTCCTCCTCGCCGCCTGACGCCCCTGGGGTTCAGCCCAGGGCCGCCCGGATCGCCTGGTCGAGGTCGGCGATGATGTCGTCCACGTGTTCGATGCCGATGGAAAGGCGCACATAGCCCGCCGACACGCCGGTGGTCTCCTGCTCCTCCGGCGAGAGCTGGGAGTGGGTGGTGGAGGCCGGATGGATGGCCAAGCTTCGGGCATCCCCGATGTTGGCCACGTGGTACAGCAGCTTCAGGTTGTCGATGAACTTGCGGCCAGCCTCGACGCCGCCTTCGAGCTCAAACCCGACCAGGCCGCCATAGCCGCCCTTCATGATGCGATCCGCCCGGGCCCGGGCCTCGCCGGTCTGCTGCGAGGGGTGGATCACCCGCGAGACGCCTTTGCGGGCCTTCAGCCAGGCCGCCACGGCCGTGGCGTTGGCGCAGTGCCGCTCCATGCGCAGGGCCAGGGTCTCGACCCCCTGCAGGATCTGGAAGGCGTTGAAGGGCGACAGGGCCGCGCCCAGGTCGCGCAGCAGGATGACCCGCGCCCGCAGGATGTACGCAATGGGTCCCAGCGGCTTCACGGCCTGGGTCCAGACCGCGCCGTGGTAGGAGGCGTCGGGCGTGTTGAGCAGGGGCTGGCGCTCGGGCCGGCTCTCCCAGTCGAACTTTCCGGAATCGACGATCAGGCCGCCGATCGAAGTGCCGTGTCCGCCCAGGTACTTGGTGGCGGAATAGACGACGATGGCCGCCCCATGGTCGAAGGGGCGGACCAGCAGGGGCGCGGCGGTGTTGTCCATGATCAGCGGGATGCCGAATTCCCGCCCGATCGCCGCCACCTCTGCAATGGGGAAGGCCTCAAGCTTCGGGTTGGGCAGGGTCTCGGCATAGTAGGCGCGGGTCCGGTCGTCCGTCGCCCGGCGGAAGTTCTCAGGATCGGCCGGGTCCACGAAGCGGACTTCGATACCCTGGTCTTTCAGGGTGTTGGCGAACAGGTTCCAGGTGCCCCCGTAGAGGGCGGTTGAGGACACGACATTGTCCCCCGCCCGGGCCAGGTTCTGAAGGGCGAAGGCCGAGGCGGCCTGTCCCGACGCCACCGCCAGGGCGCCCACGCCGCCTTCAAGGGCCGCGATGCGCTGCTCCAGCACATCCGTCGTGGGGTTCATGATGCGCGTGTAGATGTTGCCCAGCTCCTGCAGGGCGAACAGGGACGATGCATGGCCGGTGTCGCGGAACTGGTAGGAGGTGGTCTGGTGGATGGGCACGGCCACCGACCCGGTGGTGGGATCAGCCCGCCAGCCGGCGTGCAGGACCAGGGTTTCGGGATGCTGGGGGGCGTCGGACATCGCGGGCTCCTTGCGCGCAGGACGGGGGCGTCCGTCCTAACAGTCGCCGGAAGGCGGTCAAGCAAGCGGGCCGCGCGGGCGTTTCAGAAAATCCGGCTGCGACCGGGGCGACCCTGGGGTGGAGGGATGGTCTCCGACCATTCTACCCGGGGTTGTCCACCCTTCCTCTGCCGGGCTTCCGGCGGGAAGATGGTGGGTGCACAAGGATTCGAACCTTGGACCCGCTGATTAAGAGTCAGCTGCTCTACCAACTGAGCTATGCACCCACGCCGAACGGCGCCTTGCGGCCCCGGGGCGAGGGCGCGGAAAATACTGGAAACCGCGTCGAACGCAAGGGCGTGGAAGGGGAGTGTTGAAGATGAGTTCGCCAGGCGATGCAGGCCGCGTGGATTTCGGGTTCCTGGACAGGCTGGCCGCAGGCGACAGGGGCCTGATGCGCGAGGTCCTGGAGATCTTCCTGGAAGAGGCCGAAGGCTGGAAGGCGCGCCTGGGTGATGGCCGCGGGCCGGAGGCGGCCGACGTCATCCATACCCTGAAGGGCTCCGGTCGCGCGGTCGGCGCCCATGCCCTGGGCGACCTGTGCGAGGACTGGGAGATGGGCGAGTTCGAGGAGGTCGACGGGATCCTCTTGGAACTGGCGCAAGCGGAGGCTGAAATCCGCGACTGGCTGGCCGGCTAGATTCCGGCGCCGTTATCCAGGGTGCGCAGGGCCGCCTCATGGGCCTCGGCCTCTGCGGTGATCCAGCTGATGAAGGCCTTCACCTGGGGCAGTCGACCCTTGGCCTTGGGGTGGACAAGGTAATAGGCGAAGTCCACCGCCGTGGCGATCTGGAGCGGAGCCACCAGGCGACCGGCGTCCAGGTCGTCCTGGGCCAGGGTGCGCTTGGCCAGGGCCACCCCGCGACCGTTGACCGCCGCCTCGATCACCAGGCTGGACTGGTTGAAGCGCGGACCGCGCGCACCCTCCACGTCGCGGACGCCCCGGGCCGCCAGCCACATGGTCCAGTCCGGGCAGGAATCGTCCGGGTCCGGCGAGCCGTCGTGCAGGAGCAGGTGGCGCGTCAGGTCCTCGGGCCGATCCAGGGGGTTGGCGGCGTGAAGCTCGGGACTGAGCACCGGGATCACGGTCTCGCCGATCAGCCGGCGCACCTCCATGCCCGGATAGCGACCGGCGCCGTAACGCAGGGCGATGTCGACCTCGCCCGCCGTCAGGTCCACCAGGTCCAGTCCCGCGGAAAGCCAGACATCGACCTGGGGGTGGGCGGCCTCGAAACGCCCCAGGCGCGGCACCAGCCACTTGGCGGCGAAGGAGGGCGCGGCGGTCAGGGTCAGGCGCCGGCCGTCGACGGCGGCGGTCAAGAGGGAGGCGGCCTCGGCGAGTCCATCGAAGGCCTCGCGCAGGGCGGGCAGGGCGGTCTGGGCGGCGTCGGTCAGCAGGAGGCCCTTGGGGGTCCGACGAAAAAGGGGCGCGCCGACATAGTCCTCGAGGTTCTGTATCTGCTGGGAGACAGCGCCGGGCGTCACGGAAAGCTCATCGGCCGCCCGGGAGAAGTTCAGGTGCCGCGCGGCGGCCTCAAAGGCGCGCAGGGCGTTGAGGGGCGGCAGACGGCGACGGTCCTGGGAACGCTTCACGAGATTTCCTGAAGGCTGGGGGAGAAGTCTTCGGGTTGCGAATTGAGCCCTGGGCGTTCAGTTTGCAAGCCTTCCGCCCTCCGTCCCGCGCTTTGTCTGGGGCGGCGGCCATAGTCTTTCGGGGCCCTGGGCCCGTTTCCAGGGGTGAGTTTCCAGCATGTCAGGCCGTTCAGCCGCCCCCAGGCGCCGGAACCTGGTTGTCGTCGAAGGCGGCGTCGCCGGTCGCCCGCGTGTGCTGGGCGGGACCGGCAAGGTCTGGCTCACGGGGGCCGGGCCCGGAGACCCGGACCTCATGACCGTCCGCGCCGTACGGGTGCTGTCCGAGGCCGAGGTCGTTGTGCACGACGGCCTGGTTCCCGCCGCCATACTGGACCTGGCCCCGCCCTCGGCGCGGCGCATCTCCGTGGCCAAGCGCAAGTCCCGCCACACCTACGCCCAGGACGAGATCAACCGGCTGCTGGTCGGCCTGGCCCTGGAGGGCCTGAGGGTTGTCCGTCTGAAGGGCGGCGATCCCTTTATCTTCGGTCGCGGGGGCGAGGAGCTTGAGGCCTGCCGCGCCGCCGGCGTGCCCTGCGAGGTGGTGCCGGGCGTGACCGCAGCCCTCGCGGCCTCCGCGTCGGCCGGTGCGCCCCTGACCCACCGGGACTCGGCCCAGGCGGTCACCTTCGTTACCGGACACGCCGCAGGGGAGGGAGAGCCCGACCTTGACTGGGACGCCCTGGCGCGCGCCAACCACACCGTGGCGGTCTACATGGGCGCCAGCACCGCAGGACGCATAGCCGGGCGCCTGATCGCCGCGGGTCGCTCGGCCTCGACGCCGGCCCTGGTCGTGTTTCGCGCCAGCCAGCCGGACGAGCGGCGCGTAAGCGTCCGCCTGGGCGACCTGGCGGACGCAGCCGCCTCCGACACCGGTCCGGCCCTGCTGCTTATCGGAGAGGCCATGGCCGGCGCCGTCGCCAGCCTGCCTGACCTTCCCGCGGTGCGGGAGGAGCGCGCATGAAGGCCCTGACTGCAAACCGGCTCAGCGATGGCGAGGTCGTCTTCTGGCGATCGGGCGCCTGGGTTGAGCGCCTGTCCGACGCCCAGATCTTCGCGGAGGACGATCCCGCCGCGGAGGCCGAGGGCGCCGCCCGATCCCAGCCGACGATCGTTATCGATCCCTACCTGATCGACCTGATCGACAGTGGTGGCTTCTGGGCGCCGGTCAGCTACCGCGAACGCATCCGCGCCCTGGGGCCGACCAATCATGAAAGCCACGGCAAGCAGGCAGAGGGGGGAGGCGCCGTCGAGGCCCTTCGCCAGGCCCACGGCGCCGCCCGGTCCTCGGGTCGCGTCAACCTGATCCGCCGCAAGTAGGAGGGCGAATGTACCGCTACGACGCCGTCGACCGCGCGGTCCTGGCCGACCGCACCGCCGAGTTCCGCGACCAGGTGCAGCGCCGCCTTTCCGGCGAACTCACCGAGGACCAGTTCAAGCCCCTGAGGCTGATGAACGGACTCTACCTGCAGTTACACGCCTACATGCTGCGGGTGGCTGTGCCCTACGGGTCGCTCAACCCGGTCCAGATGCGGGCCCTGGCCGACATCGCCCGGCGGTTTGACCGCGGCTACGGCCACTTCACGACCCGGACCAACATCCAGTTCAACTGGGTTAAGCTGGCGGATGCGCCCGATATCCTGGACGCCCTGGCGGCGGTGGACCTCCACGCCATCCAGACCAGCGGCAACTGCATCCGCAACGTCACCGCCGACCCCTATGCCGGTGCGGCGGCCGATGAACTGGAAGACCCCCGCGTCTGGTGCGAGGCCATCCGCCAGTGGTCGAGCCTGCACCCCGAGTTCTCCTTCCTGCCCCGGAAGTTCAAGATCGCCGTGACCGCCTCGCCCCATGACCGGACGGCGGCCAGGGTGCATGACATCGGCCTGCTGCTGAGGCGCGGCCGCGACGGCGGGACCGGGTTCGAGGTGATCGTGGGCGGCGGCATGGGCCGGACGCCGCATGTCGGCCCGACCATCCGTTCGTACCTGCCGGCGGAGCGGCTGTTCTCCTACTTGGAAGCCATTCTCCGCGTCTACAATCGCCACGGTCGACGGGACAACATCTACAAGGCCCGCATCAAGATTCTGGTCTCGGCCCTGGGGGCGGAGGCCTTCGCCCGCGAGGTGGAGGCCGAGTGGGAAAAGATCGGGACGGAGGGCGACGTGCCGGCCGGCGAGATCGACCGCATCCGCGCAGCTTTCACCCGGCCAGGCTTCGAGCCTCCGGCCTCAACTGGAGACTTCGAGGCCCGCCGCGCCGCCGAGCCGGCCTTCGCCCGCTTCGTTCGCAACAACCTCAAGGCCCATGTCCGCCCCGGCTACGGAATTGTCGACATCTCGCTGAAGGGGATCGGCGAGACCCCGGGCGACATCTCCGCCGAACAGATGGAAGTGGTCGCCGACCTTGCCGAGCGCTTTGGCCAGGGCGACATCCGCGCCACCCACGAGCAGAACCTGGTCCTGCCCCACATCCGGCTGGAGCACGTCCACGCGGTCTGGAAGGCGCTGGAGGCCGTGGGACTCGCCACCCCCAACATCAACCTGATCAGCGATATCATCGCCTGCCCGGGCCTGGACTACTGCGCCCTCGCCAACGCCCGGGCCATCTGCGTGGCCCAGGACATCGCCAGGCGCTTCGAGGCGCCGGACCGCGCCGAGACCATCGGCGAGCTGAAGATCAAGATCTCCGGCTGCATCAACGCCTGCGGTCACCACCATGTGGGCCACATCGGGATCCTGGGCGTCGACAAGAAGGGCGAGGAATTCTACCAACTCACCCTCGGCGGCTCGGGAGCGGAAGACGCCGCGGTCGGCAAGATCCTGGGTCCGGCCCTTCCCATCGACAAGGTGACGGACGCCGTGGAGGCCATCGTCGGGGCCTACCTGCGCGAGCGGCAGGAGGGTGAGCGCTTCCTCGACACCCTTCGCCGGACCGGGGACGCCCCCTTCAAGGAGGCCGTCTATGCCGATGCTCATTAAAGCAGCCGGGGCCGACTTCGTCGCCGCAGACGACTCCTTCGTCTTCCTTGAGGACGGCGCGCTGGACCCCGGCGGCGACATCCTCGTGAGCCTGGCCCGGTTCCTGGAGGCCGGGAACGCCCTGGCGTCCGGGCGGGCCGGCCGCCTTGGAGTTCGCCTGTCGCCTGACGACGCCGTGGAGTCGCTGGAGGGGCGCCTGGGCGGGGTTTCCGTTGTCGCCCTGGACTTTCCCAAGTTCCGCGATGGCCGGGCCTTCACCTCGGCGCACCTGCTCCGGACCCGCCTGGGCTTCCAGGGCGAGGTCCGGGCCGTAGGCGACGTGCTGCGGGACCAGGCGGGGTTCATGGTTCGCTGCGGCTTCGACGCCTTCGTTCCCTCGGACGGGTCGGACCCGGAAACCTGGGCTGCGGCCGTCGCGCGCCACCGGCACGTCTACCAGAGGGCCGCCGATGGCCGCCCGCCGGCCTTTGATGAAAGACGCGGAGCCTGAGAATGGCCTACGATCCCGCTCAACTTCCCGGCCTTGAGGCCAGGCTGGACGCCGAACTGCGCAGGGCCGATCCCGAGGCGATCCTGGCGCGGGCGGTCGAGGTGTTTCCCCAGGGCCTGGCCCTGGTCTCGTCCTTCGGCGCGGAGTCCGCCGTCCTCCTGCACATGGCGGCGCAGGTCCGGCCTGACCTGCCCATCCTGTTCCTCGACACTGGCATGCTGTTCGCCCAGACCCTGGACTATCGCCGCGCCCTGACAGCCCGGCTGGGCCTTACGGACGTGCGCGACCTGCGCCCGGCCTTTGCCGACCTGGCCACCGCCGACCCCCGGAGCGACCTGTGGCGGACGAGTACGGACGCCTGCTGCGAGGTCCGCAAGGTCCTGCCCCTCGAGCGCGGGCTGGAGGGCTTCGGGGCCTGGATCACCGGGCGCAAGCGGTTCCACGGCGGCGACCGCCTGTCCCTGCCGGTGGTCGAGAGCGCCGAAGGACGGATCAAGTTCAATCCCCTGGCGAACTGGGACAAGTCCGACCTCGACGCCTACATGGAGCGCCATGCCCTGCCGCCCCATCCCCTGGTCGAGCACGGCTATCCGTCGCTGGGCTGCTGGCCCTGCACCCAGCCCGTGGAAGCCGGCCAGGACGTCCGCGCCGGCCGCTGGGCGGGTTCCGAAAAGACCGAATGCGGGATACACGTCGCCCGCACGCCCGGGGCGGTGAACGACCTTGGCGGCGACATCTGACCTCGCTCTCCCCAGTCCTGGATCCTTCAAGTGACCGAAGCCGCCGCCGCGCCCGCCAAGAAGTCGGGCGCTTTCGCCGAAGAGACCGTGACCTGGGTCCGGCACTGGACTGACAAGCTCTTTTCCTTCCGTACGACGCGGGATCCGGGCTTCCGGTTCCAGAGCGGACAGTTCGTGATGGTGGGCCTGATGGTCGAGGGCAAGCCGCTGGTGCGGGCCTATTCCATCGCCAGCCCGTCCTGGCACGACGAGCTTGAGTTTTATTCCATCAAGGCGCCCAACGGGCCGCTGACCTCGCGCCTGTGCGACATCGAGGTCGGCCAGACCGTGCTGATCGGGCGCAAGCCAACCGGGACCCTGGTGCTCGACGGCCTGAAGCCGGGGCGCAGGCTCTACATGCTGGGTACGGGAACGGGCCTTGCGCCCTGGCTGTCCCTGGCCCGCGACCCCGAGGTCTACGACCGGTTCGAGACCATTGTGGTCACCCACACGGTGCGCGAGGTCGCCGATCTGAACTACCGCGACCTCTTCGAACAGGAGCTGCCGAACGACGAGATCCTCGGCGAGATCGTCGCGCCCAAGCTTCGGTACTATCCCACGGTGACACGCGAGCCCTTCCCGACCCAGGGCCGGATCACCGACCTGATCGCCTCGGGCCAGATGTGCCGCGACCTCGGCCTGCCGGACCTCGACCCTGCACAGGACAGGCTGATGCTGTGTGGCGGCCCATCGGTTCTCGGCGACCTGAAGCCGCTTCTCGAGGCGAAGGGCTTTGTCGAGGGCTCGCTCTCGCAGCCGGGCGACTATGTGCTTGAGCGGGCTTTCGTGGAGAGCTGAGGCCGGCCTCAGGCGGGCGGGCAGCCCTTGAAGTCGCCGATCTTGCTGACCGTCAGGTGGGACATGTTGAGCCCCATGATCGGCTTCATCGAGGCCGCGCCCGAACCCGTGAAGAGGTCGATCCGGTTGCCCTTGATCGCCCCGCCCGTGTCGGAGGCGTACCAGTAGCCATCGTGCAGCCGGCCGTCGGGCATCTTCAGTCCCACGGTTTCCTGGATGAACAGGACGGTGCGGCGGGGAATGACACGGGGGTCGATCGCCGCGGTGCGCATGGCGACGACCCGGCAGCCCAGGGAATCGAGTACGCCGACGCCGCGGGCGCCGACATGGTAGAGCGAGGCCTTCAACCGGAACTGGGGAGATCCGGGCACTGCGCCGGTCAGGGCGCCGACGAGCAGGTCGCCGATCGGGTCCGAAGGGGTGTTCTGGCTGGCGTAGGCGGGGGCTGCGGCGAGGCCGGCGAGGATGGCGGCCAGGGCGGCGAGGCGGCGTCGCATGACGTCTCCTCCTTCGTCGTTGATCTGTCGTCGCTCGCCTTTTAACGATTGCGCCCGCCCCGGGCAACCTTGGCCGGGCTGAGGAGTGGGCGCTATGAAGATCTTCGGGGACTCGATATCCGGCAATTGCCTGAAGGTTCTGTGGACGGCGAAGCTTCTCGGGCTGCCCCACGAGTGGATCGAGACCGGGGTCCTGACGGGCGAAACCCGCACGCCGGCATTCCTGGCCATGAACCCCGCCGGACAGGTTCCCCTTGTCCTCCTGGATGACGGTCGGCCGCTGGCCCAGTCCAACGCCATCATCCTGCACCTGTCCCGGGGGTCCGACCTGATCCCCAGGGATGCCTACCTCGAGGCCCGCATGCTCGAGTGGATGTTCTGGGAGCAGTACAGCCACGAGCCCTACGTGGCGGTCGCCCGGTTCCAGGTCCGATACCTGGGCAAGTCGCCGGACTCCCTGGGTCCGGATCTCTTCCGCCGGGCCGAGGCGGCCCTGGATCGCCTGGACTCGGCCCTCGACGGCGTCGACTGGCTGGTGGGCGACCGGTTCACCCTCGCCGACATGGCCCTGGCGCCCTACACACGGTTCGCGCCGGAGGCCGGGCTGGCGCTTGAGGCCTGGCCCCGCATCCGGGAATGGATCGACCGCTTCGAGACCTTCCTGGGTCTCCCTCGCCTTGGAGACGACAGATGACCCGCCGGTTTCCTTCCCTCGTCGTCGCCCTGGCTCTGGTCTGCGGCATGCCCGCCACCGCCCTGGCCTGGGGGTCTTCTGGCCACAGGATGGTGGGCGTCGCCGCAGTGGAGGCCCTGCCGTCCGACCTGCCCGCCTTCCTGCGGACCCGCTCGGCCGCCGCCGACGTCGGTGAGTTCTCGCGGGAGCTGGATCGCTCCAAGGGCTCGGGCCGTGCACACGGGGTGTCGCTGGATTCCGGCCACTTCATCGACCTGTACGACGATGGCACGGTGATGGGCGGGCCCCGGCTTGAGGCCATGCCGGCCGACCGCGAGGCCTTCGAGACCGCCCTCAGAGCCGCCGGGACCAACGCCTGGAAGGCGGGATGGCTCTACTATTCCATCCTGGAGACCCAGCAGCAGCTGACCCGTGACCTCGCCATGTGGCGGGTCCTCGACTACGCCGTGCGGACTGAGAAGAACCCCGAGCGCCGGGCCTGGTTCCGGGCGGACCTGCGTCGGCGCGAGGCGGTGGTCCTTCAGACCATGGGCCGGCTCTCGCACTACGTCTCTGACGGCTCCCAGCCCCTGCACGTGACCATCCACTACAATGGCTGGTCGGGAGAGGCCAATCCTGAGGGCTTCACCCGCAGCCGGATCCACGGCCCCTTCGAAGGCGAGCTCGTGGCGGCGGGCGTCCGGCTGGACGACATCCGCAAGGCCATGCCCCCGCGCGCGCCGAACGCAGTCGGCCTTGAGGTGCGGATCGCCGACTACCTCACCGTCGCCTGGAAGGAGGTCCCCACCCTCTACCGTCTGGAGAAGGCCGGCGCCCTGATCCCCGGCCACCCGCAGGGGACCGCCTTTGCCCGCGACCGCCTGGCCGCAGGGGCCGGCGCCCTGCGCGACCTTGTCGACCTCGCCTGGAAGACGTCGGCCGGGGCCAAGCTCGGCTGGCCCGAGATGACGGTCCAGGACGCCCTGGCCGGGCGCGCCGACATCTGGACCTCGCTCTACGGCAAGGACTGATGGCGCCGCCGCAGTTCGGCCTTCCGGAAGACGGGAGGGCGTGGCCCGAGCGGCCCTCCGCCTTCGGGCTCGCCCGGAGGGGACAGAGACTCGCCCTGGTCGAGATCGGCGATCCTGCCGAGCAGGTCTGGCTGGCGCTGCCGGGCGGCGGCCTGGAGCCCGGGGAATCGGCCGAAGTCGCCCTGGTCAGGGAATTCGCCGAGGAGACAGGGCTGGTGGTCAGGCCCACGGGCCTTGTCGGGGACTCCTCGGACCGGGTGATCATCAATGCGGGCCGGGCCTTCAATGTCCGCGGCCGCTTCTTCGCGGTCGACATCCTGGGCCCCGCGCCGGGAGGGGCGACCGAGCCGGATCACCGGCTGGTCTGGAAGACGCCCCTTGAGGCGATCCGGGGGCTGCACCGGCCTTCCCACGCCTGGGCGGTCGTCGAGTGGCTCCGCGGTTTGCAAGGCGCCGGCGGGCATAGTAGGCCGGCCCGGGGACAGGGACGGAGGACGTCATGAGCGAGGCCACACTGATCGATGGAAGGGCGGAGGCCGAGGCCCTTCGGGCGCGGGTCGCCGCGGACGTCGCTGAGCTCAAGGCCCGCCATGGGCTGGTCCCGGGACTGGCTGTGGTGCTGGTGGGCGAGGACCCGGCCTCCGAGGTCTATGTGCGCTCCAAGGGCGAGCAGTCGAGGGCCGCCGGCATGCACTCGGTGACCCACAAGCTTCCCGCGGACACGTCGCAGGCCGACCTCGTAAACCTGGTGCGCCAGCTCAACGCAGATCCTTCGATCCATGGCATCCTGGTGCAGATGCCCCTCCCGCCGGGCCTGGACGAGAAGGCGGTGATCGAGGCCATCGACCCGGACAAGGACGTGGATGGCCTGCATGTCGTCAACGCCGGCCGGCTGTCGCAGGGTCTTCCATCCCTCGCCCCCTGCACGCCGGTGGGCTGCATGATCCTCCTGCGACAGACCCTGGGCGACAACCTGTCTGGTCTTCGCGCCGTGGTGCTCGGGCGCTCCATCCTGGTTGGCCGGCCGGTGGCCCAACTTCTGCTTCAGGCGGACTGCACGGTGACCATCGCCCATTCCCGGACTCGCGACCTGGCGTCCGTCTGCCGCGAGGCCGACATCCTCGTCGCGGCGGTCGGTAGACCGCGGATGATCCCGGGGGACTGGATCCGTCCAGGAGCCACCGTGATCGACGTGGGCATCAACCGGGTGCCCTTCGACGACCCTGCCAAGGCGGCGGAGGGACGGACCAAGCTGGTCGGCGACGTCGACTTCAAGAGCGCGCGGCGCGTCGCGGGCGCGATCACGCCGGTGCCGAACGGCGTCGGCCCGATGACCGTGGCCTGCCTCCTCGCCAACACCGTGACGGCGGCGCGGCGGATCCGCGGGGTCTAGCCGCCGACCGGCGCGACGCTGGTCGCCACGCCTTCGTCCGCCGTCCTGATGATGGCGGCGAGGGCTTCACGGGTCGCCTCCTGGAAGGCCTCCGCGATGGCGCCGCCCCGGTTCTCGTCCGCCCGGCGCGTGAAGGACAGGGACTCCTCGCGAACAACCTTCTGGTCCCGGAGACGGGTGACCACGACATGCAGGTCGATCCGGACCTCCGGTGCGGCGCGTGGGCCCTGGTCATAGTCGGCCTCGAACCGGGAGACATCGACCCTGAGCCCGAAGGCCGGCCGGCCGAGTTCGCCGGGCGTGATGAGCCGCGCAGGACCCCGGCTGGAGGCGAAGGCGGCGACGAGGGCCTGGTCGAAGAGTACGGAGGCCGACTGCGTCCAGCGGGCGTTGGCCAGGTAGGCCGCCTCGGCTCCATCGGCCGTGAGGATCCGGTCCCCCGCCGCGGCGGGGTGGAAGCTTCCGCCGCCCCGGATCATCGGGATGCGGCCCTCGGTAGGCGTCGAGGCGGCCAGGGGCGCGGTTTCCGGGGTGAACCGGTAGAGCTGCGCCGGCTTGGCGTCGGGCAGGAGGGTGATGCACCCCGCCAGGGTCAGCGCCGCCCCAGCGGCGGACAGTCGGAGGAGGTTCCGGGTCAGGGTCACGGGCGGACTTCCTTTTCCTTGCCGGGGCTCTTTGTGATCAGGCCGCGGGGGTTGGCTTCCAGTTCGCGGGACAGTCGGGTCAGCGAGTCTGCGGCCCCCTGCAGGGCGCCGATGGCGGCGGTGAACTGGGACAGGCTGCTGGCGGTGTAGTCGCCGCCGGGCCCGTCGACCCGGGCGATGACCCCCCTCAGCTCCTTCACGGCGACCTGGGTCTCGGCGGCGGCCTCGCCCAGGCTCTTGAGCGTCCGCGCCCCATCGCCTTCCACCAGGGTCCGGCTCGAGGCCGAAAGGGCCGCGATCTCCGTGGCGGCGTTGTCGAGGCTCTTCAGGGCCGCCTCGGTCTCGCTGATCACCTGCTTGCGCTTGGCCAGCTCGCTGGAGAACTGCTCCACGTTCTTGAGTGACGACTGGAAGGCGGCGATGTTCTCGGGCGTCAGCATGGCGTTGACGCCCTGCAGGGCCTTCACCGTCTCGGTCAGGACCGACTCCCCCCCGGTCAGGAAGCCCGAGAGGGCAGAGGGCCGGGAGGCGATCATCGGCGTCTTGCCAAACGGGGTCTGCTGCCGGACGAGGGGATTGGCCCGGGTCCCGGAACTGACCTGGATGAAGTTCACCCCGGTGATGCCCAGGGGCTCGATGGTGGCGACAGAGTCGGTGCGGACCGGCACGCCAGCGCTCATGCGGACATGGGCGATGACCTTCTCGGTGTTCTGCGACCAGAGCTCAATCTGGGTGATTTCACCCACCTTGATGCCGTTGAACCGTACCTCGCCGCCCTTGCTGAGGCCGTTCACCGGTCCCTGGAAGACGATGTCGTAGTTCTGGAAATCGCGCTTGAGGTTGAACTGGGCGAGCCAGATCCCGAAGGCCAGCAGCCCCACGAGGAGGAGGAGGGAGAACAGGCCCACGAGGGCGTAGTTGGCGTCTTTTTCCATCAGGCCTGGGTCCGGGTTTGCTGGGCGGCGGCGCGTCCCCGGGGTCCGAGGAAGTACTCCCGGATCCAGGGATGGGTGGAGGTTTCGAGGGTCCGCACGGGTTCTGCGGCGACCACGTGCTTGTCGGCCAGCACCGCCACCCGGGTGGTGATCGCATAGAGGCTGTCGAGGTCGTGGGTGATCATGAAGACGGTCAGGCCCAGGCTGCGCGACAGTTCCAGGATGAGGTCATCGAAGGCGGCGGCGCCAATGGGGTCCAGGCCTGCGGTGGGCTCGTCCAGGAAGAGGAGTTCCGGGTCGAGGGCCAGGGCGCGCGCCAGACCCGCCCGCTTTCGCATTCCGCCGGACAGCTCCGAAGGCTTGAGGTCGCAGGCCTCGGGCGGCAGGCCGACCAGGCCGATGCGGATCTCCGCGAGTTCGCGGATCGTTTTGCGGGACAGCCGGGTATGCTCGGCCAGGGGCGCCTCGACATTCTCGGCTACCGTCAGGTTGGAGAACAAGGCGCCCTGCTGGAAGAGCACGCCCCACCGCCGCTCAATCGCGCCCCAGTTACGGCCCGGGTCGGCGTGGATGTCGTGGCCGAAGACCCGCACCGAGCCGCCTTCCGGGCGCTTGAGGCCAATGATGGTGTTGAGCATGACCGACTTGCCCGAGCCGGACCCGCCCACGACGCCCAGGATCTCGCCCCGTTCGACGGTCAGGTCGAGGTTCTCGTGGATCACCCTGGACCCGAACTGAGAGCGAAGGCCGCGGATCTCGATGGCCGGCGGCTCATCCCCGGCGTCCTGGAGCCCGGCGCCGGTCACAGGTCAAGCTCCATGTAGATCATGGCGAAGATGGCATCGATCAGGATGATGGCGAAGATCGCCTGCACGACCGCGGCGGTGACCCGCTGGCCCAGGGACAGGACATCACCCTCCACCAGCATGCCCTGCCGGCAGCCGATCCCGGCGATCGCGATGGCCATGACGGGCGCCTTGGACAGGGCGATCCAGAAATGCGTGGCGCCGACGCTCTCCACGAGGCGGGTCATGAAGAAGCTGGGGCCCAGTCCCAGCATCGACCAGGTCACCATGGCCCCGCCCATGAGGCCGGCGACCGTCGCCACGAAGGTGAGCAGCGGAATGGTGAGCAGAAGGGCGGCGACGCGGGGGAAGACGAGGGCCTCGAAGGGATCGACCCCCATTACCTTCATGGCGTCGACCTCCTGGGTCATCTTCATCGAACCGATCTCCGCCGCGAAGGCCGACGCCGAGCGTCCAGCGAGCAGGACGGCGGTGATCACGATGCCGAACTCCCGGGTGACGGCGATGCCAATCAGCTCGACGGCGAAGACCTCGGCCCCGAACTGACGCAGGGTGTTCACGCCGAGGAGGCCGACCACCGCGCCGATGAAGAAGGTGGTGACCGTTATGATGGGCAGGGCGTCCAGGCCGGCGCGCTCGGCCATCGAGATGCAGGGCGCCCAACGGATGCGCCGGGGGTTCATCAGCGTCCGGGCGGTCACCACCATGAGCTGGCCCGCAAAGGCGAGGGTGCCGTAGGTCTCCTGCGCGACCGAGGCGACGCCGCGGCCAAGCCGTTCCAGGAAGGCGCGGAAGGGCCCGGGACCGGTCTTCCTCTTGGGCCGTGAAGCGTCGGCCCTGGCGACCATGTCGAGCAGGCGCAGATGGTCATCACGCCCGCTCACCCGGGCCAGGTCAGGCTCTGCGCCGAGGGCGCGCAGGATCGCCAGCGCGCCCGCGATGTCCATGCGGCGAACCCCGTTCAGGTCGAGCCGGGCTGCCGGCTCCGGACGCACCGTGGCGATGAGGGTCTCCCCGATCGCCTGGACGGGGGCGCCGCACCAGTCGCCGGTGAGCCTGAATGCCTCGGGATCTTGGGGGTCAGGCGGTGTGAAGGCGGGGGTCAGGCTCATGGATCATTCCGCACGGCGGTCCGGGACGTGCGGCCCCGCGCGCACCGGCACACTAGTCCAGGCCCATGGCGCCAAGCAAACCCTTGTTCGGCCGCAGGTTTCACCCAAGTCCAATCTCCCTGAGTCGCTCGGCGAGGAAGTCCCCCGCCGTGACCGGGGGCAGTGGGGGCCGGGCGCTGCGGCAGGAGGGGAGGGCGTCCAGCGACAGGTCCGAGTGCGGGTGAAGGAAGAAGGGCATCGAGTAGCGACTGACATTGGGGCCGTCAGGGTTCACCACCCGATGGGTTGTCGCCGGGATCACCCCATTGGTCAGGCGGGCCAGCATGTCGCCGGAGTCCACGATCAGCTTGCCCGGCTCTGTCTCCACGGCCAGCCAGCCGCCATCGCGGTCGAGGAGTTGCAGGCCTGCGCCGCGCGCCGCCACCAGGATGGTCAGGAAGTTGATGTCCTCGTGGGCTGCAGACCTGACGGCGCCGGCCGGCGCGTCCGCGGGGACAGGCGGGTAATGGAGCAGCCGCAGGATCGAGGGGCCGTGGCGGACCCGGTCCTCGAACCAGTCCTCCGGCAGGTCCAGGGACGGCGCGAGGGCCGCGAGCAGGAGGCGGCCGGTCTGGTCCAGGCCCTGGTAGAGGGCCTCGAAGGTCACGCGGAATCCCTCGGGCGACTCCGGCCAGACATTCGGCGGCAGCGGCTCGACCGCCAGCGCCTCCGGCGAGGGTTCGCGGCCGATTTGCCAGAATTCCTTTAGGTCCGGTGCGCGGCTGTCCCGGGCGTGCTCGGCGCCGAAGGGCGTGTAGCCCCTCAGGCCCCCGGCGAGCGCGCCCTTGACGGCCAGGGGCTGCCTGAAGAGGGCTGCGGACTGGGCGTAGGCTTGGTCCAGGAGGTCGGTGGGAACATTGTGGTCGGCCAGGACGACGAAGCCCCAGCGGCGGAGGCTGGCGAACAGGTCCGACCGGAACCGTGCGCGGGCGCCGGGGTCTCCGCCGGTGAAATCCGAGAGGCGCAGTTCGGGCACCGTCCGGCTCATGATCCTTCTCCTGAAAGCAGCGCCTCGACGTCCTGGCGGCGCGGGCAGGCAGGCTGTGCGCCTGGCCGGGTCGTGGACAAGGCTGCAGCGACGCAGGCGAACCGCAGGGCCTCGGAGTCGCTGCGCCCTTCCAGGAGGGCGACCACCAGGGCCGCCGTGAACACATCACCCGCCCCCGTCGCGTCCACGGGTTCGACACGGGGCGGTTGGGCCTGTGCAGTCAGACTTCCCCTCCGGAAAAGCTGTGCGCCCGCGGCCCCGAGGGTGACGGCGAGAGCGCCGCCGATCCTGGCCGCCGCAGCGCCCAGGGCCTCGGCTTCGATCTGGTTCACCACCACCAGGTCCGCCCGCTCCAGGCAGTCCTGTGGAAGCGCGGCGAAGGGCGCCAGGTTCAGCGCCACGAATCCCTCCGCCCGGCGCACCGCCGCGGCTACGACGTCGAGCGGACATTCCAGCTGGCAGAGCAGGGCGCGGTCGATACCCGCGGGAAGGTCCCCCGGTGTCGGAAGGGCGTTGGCGCCGGAGGCGACGAGAATCTGGTTCTCCCCCGCTCCGTCGACGCCGATCAGGGCCACGCCGGTAGTCGCGCCGGGCAGGCGGGTCACCCCCGTCAAGTCCACGCCCTCGGCCTCCAGGAGCGCCAGGGCCTCGTCGGCGAAGGCGTCGTCCCCCACGCGCGCCCAGAGCCGGACCTCCGCGCCCAGGCGGGCGAGGGCCAGGGCCTGGTTGGCCCCCTTGCCGCCGGGATGGCGTTGCAGGGTGGCGCCGATCACGGTTTCTCCCGGGCGCGGCAGGGTGGGCGCCGTCGCCACGATGTCGAGATTCACCGACCCGACCACCAGGACGCTTGCGGCCTTCACGCGCCGCGTCCGAGAAGGTCGCAGATCAGGTCAAAGGCCCCGTCCGAATCCGCTCCCGTCGCCCAGCGGGCGTTGGCGGCTCGCTGTTCGCCCAGGCGGAACTCCACGGCGGTGTGGCCAAGGGTCAGGGGGGACTCCGTCTCTATGGCGAGGTGGCAGTCCCGAAGGGTGAAGAGATGGGGGGCCAGCAGCCACAGGATCACGCACGGGTCATGCAGGGGCGGAGGTCCGCCGGTTCCCAGCTCAACCTCGGTCCGGGCGCTGAAGGCCATCAGCTGGCTGGCGACCTTGGCCGGCGTGTTGGTGATGCCGGCGATGCGCGCCCTGCGGGCCTCTGTGGCCGTGACCTGGTGGGTGACGTCCAGCCCCATCAGGACCAGGTCCACGCCGGACCGGGCCACGATGTCTGCGGCATGGGGGTCGGCGTGGATGTTGTACTCGGCGGAGGCGGTGATGTTGCCGCCTTCGCGCCGCGCCCCGCCCATGGCGACCACGCGGCCGATCCGGGGACCGATGTCGGGAGCCGTTTGGAGGGCCCTGGCCAGGTTGGTCATGGGTCCCGTCACCGCCAGGGTGACCTCGCCCGCGGGGCGAGCCCGAAGGGTGCGGACCAGGAAATCGACGGCGCCTTCCTCTTCCGGCCCCCGCAAGGGCTGGCCCACCGGCAGGTCGCCGAGGCCCGTGGGGCCGTGGAAATGATCGGCCGCAACGGGCGCGCGGACCAGGGGGCGAGCCTCGCCGGCATGGACCGGAATGTCCGGCCGGCCGGCGATCTCCCGGACCAGGCAGGCGTTCCGCGCCGTCAGGTCGCCGCCGACATTGCCGGCGACCGTGGTGATGGCCAAGACGTCCAGACGCTCCGGCGCCGCGAGGGCCAGAAGCAGGGCGACCGTGTCGTCGACCCCGGGGTCGCAGTCGATGATGAGGGGGAGGCCGGGCATGGCCCAGCTTCCCCCGCTTCGCCCCTCAACGGCAAGTCACCGCCAGGCCCAGCCTCAGTTATCCCAGAGGATATACTCCTGACCCGCCTTCTGCGGCCGTCCGGAGGGCTGGTCGATGAAGACCGGCCCCTGCAGCAGCGAGGGCCAGAGCGGCTTCACGCTGCGGGCGTCCTGCTGGGCCAGGAGGGCGAGCATGGCCTTGACCCGCTCGGGTTCCTTGGTCGACAGGTCGGTCTGCTCGGTGGGGTCAACGGCGAGGTTATGCAGCCAGACCTTCGAGCGGGCCTCGTTGCTCTGCAGCTTCCAGTCCCCGTCGCGCACGGCCTTGTACTGGCCGGATCGCCAGAAGAGTGTCTGGTGCGGACGTTCCGTCTTCTCGCCCTTGACGTAGGGCAGCAGGTTCACGCCGTCGATCTCGCGGTCTGTGGGAAGGGCGGCTCCGGCCGCTCCGGCGACGGTCGAGAAGACGTCGATATGCCCCACAGGGTAGGGGTAGCGCTGGCCAGAGGGCATCCCCTTGGGCCACTTCATCAGGAAGGGCGTTTGGATCCCGCCCTCGAAGAAGGTCGACTTCCAGCCCCGGTAGGGCTTGTTGATGTCGTCAAGCCCGATGTAGCCGGCGCCGCCGTTATCGCTGGTGAAGATGATGAGGGTGTCCTTCTCGAGGCCCTCGTCACGCAGGGTTTGGAGGAGCTTGCCGACATTCCTGTCCAGGTTTCGGACCATGGCGGCGTAGACCCTCAAGCGATGGTCCTTGATCTGCGGCAGGGCGTCGTAGTCCTCCCGCGTCGCCTGCAGGGGCGTGTGGATAGCGTTCGGCGCGAAGTACATGAAGAACGGACGGTTGCGGTTGGCCTTCACCGCCCGGACCGCCTCATCGGTGAGGTAGTCGGTCATGTAGCCCTTCGGGGCGAACATCTCCGAGCCGTTGTACTGGACCATGTAGGGCAGGTTCGGCCACAGGAAGCGGTCGATGGGGTCCCAGTCCTGCTTGGAGTTGACGACGCCCTTGTCCTTCACGGGAAGGAAGAGCGAGCCGCCGGCCATGAAGCCGAGGCTTTCGTCGAACCCCCGGTCCTCGGGCCGGGAGCCCGGTTTCGCGCCCAGGTGCCACTTGCCAAAATGCAGGGTGTGGTAGCCCTGCTGTTTCAGCACGTTGGCGATGGTGATCTCGTTGGCGGGAACCGCCATCGAGTCCATCGGGGGCACATCCTTGACCCGATCCTTGAAGAACCGGGGACTGACGATGGAGCCGCCCTCGGCCTCGGTGCCGACCATCCGCTGGAAGGCGACCGGCGCCGGCGTGAACTCGAAGCCGAAGCGGGTCGCATACCGCCCCGTCATAAGTGAGGCGCGGGACGGCGCGCAGGTCGCGTTACCAGCGTACCCATTCTCGAAAATCACCCCATCCTTTCCGAGCGAGTCCATGTTCGGGGTCGGCACCGCACCGCCGGCGACGCCGCCGTTCAGGGTCAGGTCGTTGAAGCCCATGTCGTCGACCAGGATGAGGATGACGTTGGGCTGACGACGGACCGGAGGGGGATCTGCGGGTCCCTCCAGCCAGGTCACCGGCCGGTTGGGGGCCACGTCGGGCAGGCGCGCCTGGGCAATGAGGCCAAGGACGGTCGAGCGGTTGCTCCAGGCGAGGGCGCCTATGCCCACGAGGAGCAGCAGGACGAGAGCAAGGACTTTCAGGATCTTCATCGGTGCGGTTCCTCAGGTGGTCTTGCGGGGGGCGAGGCCCTGCTGTTCCAGGCGCCAGCGGAGCGTATCCACCCTGTCCTGGCCAAAGAAGGGCTCGTTATTGAAAACCATCATGGGGACCCCGTAGTGGCCCCCGGCGCGCTGGGCGTCCTGGTTGTCCTCGATGACGGCGTGGAGGCGATCAGCCTCTGTCTCGACGCGGGCGAAGAGATCGTCCGGATCCAGCCCCGCCCGGCGGGTCGCCTCGGCCAGGTGATCGCCCTCGTGCCAGTTGTCGACCTGGCCGCTCCAGATCATCGCGCTGACCTCCTTGAGGAAGGGCAGTCCCCGGCCGGCCTCGGCCGCAAGCACTCCCAGGCGAGTCAGGCGATGGATGTGGGGTTGCTCGGCGGGATAGGTCCCGGTCGCCATGTCCATGTAGACGGGATCGGGGCGGGGCCAGCGGTAGGGCATGCCGAGGATCTCGGCCTCCCTGCGGGTATCAAGCATGAGGTACGAGAACCAGAGCGGGTCCCGACCCTCAAAGAAGACCGGGGTGCGCACTGCGAGGGGATAGACCGGGCGCACCCGGCAACGGACGTCGAACCCGGCTTCCAACTCGAGGAGGCGGGGCGTGATGAGGTACGAGTAAGGGGACCTGAAGGACCAGTAGAGGTCGTATTCCAGCGTCATGCGCGAACTCCGGGGGTGGGCGGTGGCGAGTCGGTTCTGCCTGGCCTAGGCTGGCGCAAGGGAACCAGGGAAAGGGAGGACCCAATGCTGGCCTTGAGGATCGTTCTGGGAGCGCTTGGGCTCCTGTCACTGCTGCTGGCGGCGCGTATCTGGGCGGACCCCACCGCTGTCGCCGTCCAGCTTGGCCTGCTCGTGAATGGACCACTGGGCCAGGCGACGCTGCGGGCCGACGTCGCGGGGCTCTTTGCAGCGACAGGCGGGCTCTCGGTCTTCGCCGCGCTGAAAGGTGACGGGCGGTTGCTGTTGGGGCCCCTGTGCCTGATCGGTGCGGCCCTGGCCGGACGGCTCCTGAACCTCGGGGTGGCGGGCTTCACCGTCAACCAGGTGGCTCCAATCCTCATCGAGGTGGTGACCCTGGCCGTTCTCGCGGCGGGCTTCAGAGGGCTGCGGCGGCCCGTTCCGCCGGTCGAGCCGGTCTGACCCCGGACGCAAGCCTGGCTTCCCGGCGCCATCCGGCGTCGGGCGCAGGCGGCGGCGCGCAGGCGTTTCCTTTCCCTCATCCGGGGAGATTGAGATATCGGCACGCCAAGTGCAACTATTTTGGCGCCGGGCCTACTGCTGCTGTTGCTGCTGCTGTTGGCGCTCCAGCAGTGAGGCTCCCCCGCCGGGCCGTCTCCGCCCCCCGCCACGGGCGAAGCTCGGGCTGGCCAGGCGCATGAACTCTGGTTCCCCCGCCGTCGGGCGGGCCCGGCGGACGTTCACCCCCACAGCCAACTGGCTCTCGGCCTCGCCCTTGTAGACCCCCCTGGATGGCGGAACGTCGGCATAGTCCCGGCCGATCGCCGCGGAGATGTGCCGCTCGCCGGCCAGGGTGTTGTTGGTGGGGTCGAATCCGATCCAGCGGGTCGAGGGCAGGAAGACTTCCAGCCAGGCGTGGGAGGCGTCGGGGTCCGAGCGGTCTCCGCCCTCCCGGTCGGTAAACAGGTAGCCGGACACGTAGCGCGCCGGGATTCCCCAGCTTCGGCAGAGCGTGATCATGATGTGGGCGAAGTCCTGGCAGACGCCACGTCGGGCGGAGAGGGCCAGGTCGATGGGGCTCTCGGCGTCGGTGACCCCCGGCTCATAGTCAAAGGCGTCGTAGAGGGTCTCCGCCAGTCTCCGCACGGCCGTCAGTGGATCGCGATCGCGCAGCCGGTCCAGGCCGTGCTCGGCGGCGAAGGTGCGCAGGGCGTCTGTCTCCACGCAGAACCCCTGGTGGCGGAGAAAATCGAAGTTCTCGACGAGGACCCGGTCACTCTTCAGGCGGTCCCATTCGCCGAGGTCCAGGGCCTCGGGCAAGGGGTCAGGAGCCGACGTCTCGACCACGGACCGGGCGGTGATGGTCAGCTGGTCGTGGGGATGGGGCACGTCGAAGTGGTAGACCGCATTGCCGAAGGGGTCGGCGTAGGAAAAGACCTGGGCCGCCGGATCCAGCTCGAGGTCGAAGCTGGCCAGCCTCTGCCGGGGTGTCTTCTGGGGCTGCATCCAGACTTCCATCACGCTCTCCCGCACCGGGGCGGCGTAGTGGTAGCGGGTGACGTGTCTGACCTCGAGGAGCATGTCGTGACCTAGGCGGGCAGCCGCATTTCAAGGGAATAGGCGACGAAGGTGTCGTAGATGCCGGCGTGCAGGCGGGCGCACTCCTCCAGCACAGTCGCCACCAGTAGGTCGGAGTCCTCGGGGGTCAGGGTCTCGGCCTCGGCGTAGAGCAGCCGGGCCTTCAGGCGGCCGGCGAGGCGCTCGGGGCCCGCCGCACCGCCAAGGTCGACATTGCGGCCGACCCCGGAAAGGTGCTCCTCGATGCGCGCTGTCGCAAAACGGAGCGAACGGGGGAAGTCCTCGTCGAACATCAGGAACTGCCGGATGAGGCGCGGCTGGATGTCGGCGGTGTGCTTGCGCAGGTAGGGCTCCAGCGCGCAGCTCATGCGCAGCAGGGCGGTCATGGCCGCATGCTCGGTGACCGGCCTTCCGAGGCTTCGGCCAAAGCCGGCCTGCAGGAGGCGTCCGGTCAGCTGGGCCCGCTCGATGAAGACGCCCAGCTGCAGGAAGCCCCAACCCTCGCCATGGCTCATCGTGGCGTCCGCGGCGCCCTTGAAGAGGTGGAGGTCGGCGATGATGTCGTGCAGGAACTGGGAGGGGGCGTCGGTGAATTCGCGGCTCGCCTTGGGCCCGGTCACCCGCAGGTAGATCAGGTTCAGGCGCTCCCAGGTCTCGGTGGTCAGCTGGTCGCGGACCTGGCGGGCGTTCTCCCGGGCCCGGGCCAGGGCGGCGGTCACGGAGTCGCCGTCCTCGCTGTCCATCGTCATGGCCAGGGCCGCATCCCAGGGGGTCAGCTCTCCCTCCGGTTCGCCGTCCGTGACGGCCGAGATCACCATGCGGGCGACCTGCCCAGAGCTCTCGGTGCGGTCGAGGGTGGCGTTCAGCAGCACGTCCGCCAACCGGCACATGTGCTCGGCCCGTTCGACGTAGCGGCCGATCCAGTAGAGGCTGTCGGCGACGCGGGCGAGCATCATGGCGAACCCTCCTGTCCCTCAGCCTCGCCCAGGACCCAGGTGTCCTTGGACCCTCCGCCCTGGCTGGAATTGACCACCAGCGAGCCCTTGCGCAGGGCCACTCGGGTGAGCGCGCCCGGGGTCACGCGGATCTTGTCGCCCGACAGGATGAAGGGCCGCAGGTCCACGTGTCGGGGATCGATCGCCCCGTCTATCAGGCACGGAGCGGTCGACAGCTGGATGGTCGGCTGGGCGATGTAGTTGCCGGGGTCGGCCCGGAGCGCCTCGGCGAAGCTCTCGCGCTCGGCCCGGCTGGCGTGGGGCCCGACCAACATGCCGTAGCCGCCCGAGGCCCCCACCGCCTTGACGACCAGCTTGTCGAGGTTGGCCAGGACATGGGAAAGCTGGGCGGGTTCGCGGCAGAGATAGGTCTCGATGTTCGGCAGGATGGCGTCCTCGCCGAGGTAGTAGCTGATGATCTCGGGAACATAGGCGTAGACGGCCTTGTCGTCCGCCACGCCGGTGCCCGGGGCGTTGCAGATCACCACATTGCCGCCGCGATAGGCGTTGAACAGCCCCGCCACGCCGAGACTGGAGTCCCGCCGGAAGGTGAGAGGGTCGATAAAGTCGTCGTCGACCCGGCGATAGATCACGTCTACCCGGCGCAGGCCCGTCGTCGTGCGCATGTAGACCATGTTGTCGTGGGTCACGAGGTCGCGCCCCTCGACCAGGGGAACGCCCATCAGGCGGGCCAGGTAGGCGTGCTCGAAGTAGGCCGAGTTGTAGACGCCGGGCGTCAGGACGACGACCTGCGGGTTGGGGCGCCAGTCAGCGGCCATGCTTCTCAGGGTGGAGAGCAGGAGATCGGGATACTGCTCGATCCGCCGGACGCCGGCCATGCGGAACGACCCGGGGAAGGTCCGCTTGGCCGCCTCGCGGTTCGCCAGCATGTAGGAGACGCCTGACGGGACTCGCAGGTTGTCTTCCAGCACCGCAAATCCCCCGTCGGGCTTGCGGATCAGGTCGCTGCCGCAGACGTTCGCGTAGGCCCCGTGGGGCACATAGAGGTTCTGCATCTCCCGGCGGTAGGAGGGCGCGCCCAGCACCAGTTCCCGCGGGACCACGCCGTCCATCAGGATCTTCTGGTCGCTGTAGATGTCGGCCAGGAACATGTTCAGCGCCCTGAGCCGCTGGACCAGGCCGGCCTCTATGGTGGACCACTCCGCCGCCGGGATGATCCGGGGCAGGAGGTCGGTTGGGATGATCCGCTCGGTGGAGCTCTCGGCCCCATAGACCGTGAAGGTGATCCCCTGGAGCAGGAAGAAGCGCTCAAGCAGCCTCTGCCTTTCGGCGAGGTCCTCGTCGGACAGGCTCGCCACGCGCCGGGCAAGCGCCGCGTAGTGGGGCCGCACCTCTCCCGAGGGGCCCGTCATCTCGTCGTAGGGCGCAGCTGCAGGAGCAGCGGCGCCGGGACTCCGCATCGCATCGGCCAAAGCGTATCTCACCCGGTGCTCCCTCCGTTCGGATACCGAACCAGAGAGCCCTGAAACCCGATCTCATGAATAGAGAGGGAATCCCTGCTTGGCGACCGCAAGGCGGGCAGGCGCCGCTTTTCGAGGCGCCTGCCCGGAATTCGGGCGCCCGTGTCGCGCCTCCGCGGGTGACATGGCGCGCGCAGGCAGGGTAATTCAGGGACTCCTGCGGAGACAAAGCGTGAGCGGATCGCGACTGTTCCTGGCGACCTTGGCCGGCCTCGCCCTTCTGGCGTCGTCGCCCGCCCTTGCGGCTCCACAGCTCCGGGCCCAGGTGCGCGGCGAGCTGCCGGCCGAGCTGCGCACTCGCATCGAGACGGCGATCGGGGCGTCGGATCGGCCGGTGAAGAACCGCTTTGACGCCCGTCAGAGGGCCAATGCGGCGGCCGAAGAGGCCTCCGCGGTGTTGAGGTCGGAAGGCTATTACGGGTCCCGGGTGACCCCTGGCGTCTCTGACGAGGGCGACGGCGGGGCCTACATCACCATTGTGGCCGGCCCGCTGTTCCGGATCGCCGAGCCTCGCATCGAGTGGATCGAGCCCGAACCCGCTGCGGAACTCCAGGCCCTCGGCCGCGGCGAGCTTCGGCTGGAGCCGGGGCAGGCTGGCCGGGCCATTGACGTGGTCTCGGCCGAAGCGCGCATCCTGTCTGCGATCCAGAAGGAGGGGTACGCCGACGCCTTCATCGGTCCTCGCGAGGTCATCGTCGACCATGCCGACCAGACCTTGAGACCGACCTACCGGATCAGCGCCGGAAGCCTGGTCAAGCTCGCCGCCCTGAAGGTGGAGACGACGGGGGGGACCCGCCCGGACTGGCTGGCGGCCCTTGCCCCCTGGGGGAGTGGAGACCTCTACACCCCCGGGGCGGTCCTGGATCTCGAGAAACGGCTGGTGGAGACCGGGGTCTACGACCAGGTGTCGGTCTCGCTCGCGCCGCCGGAAGAAGGTGACTCAGACGGGCTTCGTCCGGTGGTGGTGACCCTAACGGACCGAAAGCCTCACAGGCTGGAGGCCGGCGCCAGCTACGCCTCAAGCGAGGGCCTCGGCGCCGACATGCGGTGGAGCCACTTCAACCGGTTCGGTTACGCAGACACCAGCGCGGTCTTTGGCCGGGCGTCGACCATCGACAGTCGTCTCGGAGTGGAGATCACCCTGCCGCACTGGCGTCGCCTGCGTCAGTCCCTGACGGGATACGCAGCGGTCTTCAACCGGGAGACGTCCGCCTACGATGAGACCGGCCTTGAACTTCGCGCCGACGTGGAGCGCAAGCGCTCGGACGTGGCCTTCCTGACTGCGGGCGCCGCACTCGAGTACACCCGGACCCGTGAGCGCGCGGCCCAGCCCCTGGTGTCCGTCATCGAGCGGGACCAGTTGATCGGATCCCTCCTTGGCGCCCTGGCGCTGGACTACACGGACGATGTCCTGAACCCCCGGACAGGCTGGCGCGTCGATGTCAGGGGCGAGCCGACCGTCCTGACCGGGGGTGTAACCCTGAGCTACTTCAAGGCGAGCGCCCAGGGGTCGGCCTACCTGCCCTTGGATGCGGACCGTCGCACCGTGATCGCCGGGCGGGTAAAGGCCGGTTCCATACTGGGCGGGACGATCTCCGGCGTTCCGGCCTCACGCCGGTTCTATGCTGGAGGCGGGGGGTCCGTGCGCGGCTACGTCTACCAGGGGATTGGGCCCCACCTGCAGGACAACACCCCGCGGGGCGGCCTCTCCCTGGTGGAGGTTTCGGGCGAGGTCCGGCGCAACCTGACTCCCCAGTGGGGGATCGTCGCCTTCGTGGACGCCGGAGCCGTGGGCCTCTCCGCCGAGCCGGACTTTGTCGACCTCGCCGTCGGCGTGGGCCTGGGGGTTCGATACGACCTCGGCTTTGGGCCAATCCGCTTCGACCTGGCCTTCCCGCTCGACCGTCGGTCGGATGACCCCAGCTACCAGATCTATGTCAGCATCGGGCAAAGCTTTTGACCGGTTCGGAAAAGCCTCCGGAGCCCCGGCGTCGTCAGCGCGGAGGATGGCTGCGCGGCCTTCTGCTGGCCGTCGGCGGCATCATTCTGGTGCTCGCGGGTCTTGTGGTGGTCTCACCCATGGCCCTGCGATCGCCGCGGGGACTGGCCCTCGTGGAGTCCATCGCCGACGGTCTGCCCGCCGGACGCCTCGGCCACCTCGAGGTGAAGGGCTTGTCCGGGGACCCGCTGGGCGAGCTGTCCGTCCGGCGCCTGGCCATCCGTGACGAGAAGGGGGTTTGGCTCGACGCTTCCAACCTGAAGGTCCGCTGGAGCCCCCTGGCCCTCACCGGCCGCGAAGTGAAGATTGATAACGCATCTGCCGAGCGGGTCCGGATTGTCCGGCGACCTGTCCTCGGCCCGCCCCAGCCGCCGAAGCCGCTTCCGGTGACCGTGACCCTCGCCCGACTTTCGGCGGTCATCGAGATGGAGCCAGAGTTCAGCGTCCGCCGGGGCCTGTTCCGGATCGGTGGGAACCTCCAGGCCCGGCGGGGCGAAGGCGGCTACTCCGCACGCCTGGACGCCGACAGCCTGCTTCGCCAGGGCGACCACCTCGATGTTGAACTCGACCTGGGCGATGACCGTCCGCTCAAGGTCCGGGCCGAGGCCTTGGAGGTCGGAGGCGGCGCCCTGGCGGGCGCTCTGGGCCTGGCGGCCGACAGGCCGTTCCGGCTTTCCCTCTCGGCCGACGGAAAGGTGGATGCCGGGCGGGTCCGCGCCGACCTCCGTTCCGGCGCCCTGCAACCCGTAAAGCTTGATGGCGGTTGGCGGCCTGACGGGGGGGAGGCGGCCGGTGTTGTCGACCTTTCCGCCTCCACCCTGACCCGCCCCGTCGCGGATCGTATTGGTCCGCTGGCGAAGATCTCCGGAACAGCCATCGGACAGGCGGGTCAGCGGGGTCGATATGTCATCGACCTGGGGGTCGTCACCGACGCCGCCCGGGTGTCCCTGCAGGGGCCCGTGGAGCTGGATGACCGTCGCACCGGGGAGGGGGGCGTCGTCCTCCGCGCAGAGGCGCCCTCGCTGGGCCGGATCCTCGGCGGCTTCGACGCCGGGCCTGCGCGGGTGAACGGTCGCCTTTCCGGAGACCTCGACGCCTGGACGCTGAAGGGGGACGCCCGGGTGGAGCGCGCGGGCCTGTCCGGCTACGTCCTGGGATCCGCGGCCGGGCCCTTCGAGGTGAAGAGCGCCCGCGGCCGGTTCGACCTCGACGCCGATATCAAGGGCGGCGGCGGGAAGGGGCAGGGGCTGGTCTACGCGCTCCTGGGCGCTGCGCCCAGCCTGGAACTCAAGGCCGCCCGGCTGGCGGAAGGCGAACTCCTGATCGAGGACCTCCAGGCCCGGGGCGCGGGCTTCAAGGCTTCCGGCTCCGGTTCCCGCGGCCTGCTGGGCGGCCTCGCCTTTTCCGGGCGCGCCGATGTCAGCCGGCTGGATGCGGGGCTGCCAGGCGCCTCGGGCAGCCTGACCGCGAAATGGAGCGCCCGGATGGCGAAGCCCCAGGCTCCCTGGGAAGTATCGCTCAGCGCCAGCGGCGACCGCTTCGCCAGCGGCGTCGCCGAGCTTGATCGCCTCCTGGGAGGACGGCCACAGCTGGACGCCCGCCTGACCCTCCGCGACCGGAACCTGCGCTTCGACCGGCTGGACCTGAAAGGGGCGGCCATTGAGGTCCGGGCGCCGGGCGCCCGCCTCACGGGAGAGGCCCTGGAGGCGCCCTTCACCTGGTCGGCGAACGGGCCGTTCGCCGCGGGCCCTGTCGAGGTCTCCGGAAAGGCCTCCGGGAAAGGGCGACTGGGTGGGACCCTGGCCGCCCCAGACCTTGGCATGTCGGCCGACTTCGACGCCATCAGCCTGCCCGGACTTCTGCTCAGGACCGCGCGCCTGGACCTGAACTGGACCCGCCAGGGGGGCTCGGCGCAGGTCAAGGCCGCCAGTCCCTATGGGCCAGCTTCGGCCAGCACCCGCTTCGCCTTCCCGGTGGGTGGAGTGCGCCTGACGGACATCCAGGTGGATGCCGGCGGGTTACGCGCCGGGGGCGAGGCGACCCTGGGCGCCCGCGGCGCCTCCCAGGCCGACCTGGCGGTTGATCTTGGCCCGGGCGCCTTTCTTGCCGAGGGGCGCGTGACAGGCTCCGTGCGCCTGCAGGACCGCAAGGGGCAGGAGCCCTGGGTGGAGGCCGATCTCACCGCGAAGAACGCCCTCCTGCCCGGCGAGAGCCTGTCCGTTACTGAGGGACGACTCTCGGCGGAGGGGCCCCTCTCGCGCCTGCCGTTCCGGCTCGACGCGCGAGGTCAGACCCCGGCCGGGGACTGGAGCCTCGATGGGCGCGGCTTCGCCGCCCAGCAGGCTGGAGGATTCCGGATCGACTTCGATGGCGGCGGCGAAGCGGCCGGCCGCCAGGTGAGGACGATCGAGACCGCCATCCTGGAACTGGACGGCGCTGAGCAAAGGGCGAGGCTGCGGCTGTCTGTCGGCAAGGGTGGGACGGCCGCCCTGGACCTTCTTCTGGCCCCCCGCCAAGCCCGGATTGCGGGGCGCCTGGATGACGTTCCGGCCAGCTTCCTCAATCCTGACCTCGCCGGCCGACTGGACGCGAACTTCCAGGTGCAGGGCGACGGCGCCCGGCTGGTGGGACAGGCGGACGGCCGCCTCCAGGACGTCCGGGCGAGCGACAGCGATGCCTCCCTCGGGATCAGCGGCGGGTTCCACGCCACCCTTGGCGGGGAGCGGCTCACGGTCAAGGCGGACCTATCCAACCCCCAGGGCATGCGGGCCGAAGGGGATGTGGGCATTCCGGTCACGACCCGGTTGGAGGGTTTCCGGATCGCGCCGGACCGGCAGGGACCGCTCAGCGGGCGTGTCGCCGCGACCGGAGAAATCCGTCCTCTCTGGGACCTTTTCGTCGGGGGCGAGCAGAGCCTCAGCGGGCGCGTCGACCTGCGCGGCGACCTCTCTGGCTCCCTTGCGGCGCCCCGGGCGGCCGGGACTGCGGACATCGAGAACGGCGCCTTTGCCGACGGGGCCACCGGCCTGGTCCTCAAGAACGTGATTGTCCGCTCGCGCCTGTCCGAGACAGCCATCCAGATCGACCGGGCGACAGGTGCGGACGGGCAGGGCGGGACCCTGTCGGGGGCAGGCGTAATCTCCCTCCGGGAAGGGGCCGCGAGTTCCTTCCGCCTCGATCTCCTGAACTTCCGGGTGATCGACAACGAACTGGCGACGGCGACGGCGTCGGGCCAGGCCTCGATGACCCGCGCCGTCGACGGTCGGATCACCCTGACCGGCGGCCTGACCATCAACCGGGCGGACGTGACGGCGGCGGCGCCGACCCCGACAGGGGTGACCCCCCTGGCGGTGACCGAGATCAACCGTCCGGTCGAGGTTGGCCGCAAGGCGGGCCGCAAGGGTTCGGGCCCGGCGGTGGCGCTGGACGTGACCCTCAAGGCGCCCCAGCAGGTCTACATCCGGGGCCAGGGACTGGACCTTGAGATGTCGGTGGACGCCCGGGTCTCCGGCACCTCGGCGCGTCCGCGTCTCACCGGCCTGGCCCGGGTGGTTCGGGGGTCCTACGCCTTTGCCGACAAGCGGTTCGAGATTGACCCCTCCGGCGTCGTCTACCTTTCCGAGGACCCGGCGCGGATCCGCCTGGACCTGGCGGCGGTCCGCAGCGATCCGGACCTCACCGCCACGGTGAGGATCCGCGGCACCGCGGCGCGCCCGGAGATCAGCCTCACCTCGTCTCCGCCCCTGCCGACCGATGAGATCTTCTCGCGAATCCTCTTCGGGCGTTCAGCCTCCCAGCTGTCGCCGCTGGAAACGGCCCAGCTGGCCTCAGCCGTGGCGTCCATGGCTGGCGGCGGCGGCCTGGATGTCATCGGCAACCTGCGCGGACTTGCCGGGCTGGACCGTCTGACCTTCGCTGGCGGCGGGGATGGCGACGGCGTTGAGGTTTCAGGCGGCAAGTACCTGACCGACAACGTTCTTCTGATCGTCACGGGCGGGGGCCGCGACGGTGGCTCGGCACAGGTGGAATGGAATGTCAGCCGTTCGCTCAGCCTGATCTCCAAGCTGTCGGGGCAGGGGGGAAACACCCTGTCGGTCCGCTGGCGGCGCGACTACTGAGCGCGGGCCGAAGCGGTGGAGGCGTCAGTTGCTGACGTTCGGCCGAAGCCGGTAGCGGCCGGGTTCGAAGGCCTCGAAGATCTCCGGCGCCTGGGGATGCCCGACCGGCTCTCCGGTCTCGTCGGCAAGGAGGTTCTGCTCGGAGACGTAGGCGACGTAGGCGCTTTCCTCGTTCTCGGCCAGCAGGTGGTAGAAGGGCTGGTCCTTCCTCGGACGGACGTGCTCGGGGATCGAAAGCCACCACTCCTCGGTATTGTTGAAGGTGGGATCGACGTCGAAGATCACGCCCCGGAAGGGGAAGATCCGGTGTTTGACCACGTCCCCGATCGCGAACTTCGCCTCGCGGACAATGGCGATCGGGTTCAGATCTTCGCTGGATCGGCCTTGCTGGACGTTCATTACGTTCGACTCCGGCCCCCCGGGGGCCACCCCCTATACCTAATTCAATCCCGCGGGGCCGCAAGACGCCTTCCGGCCTGCCGACCGGTCGGATAGGCTGTCGGTGAAATGGCGCGGCGGTCTGTCGCGCCTGTCTGGAAGCAGGGTCGATGTCAGACTCGCCGAGCGCCCCGGGCGCCGCGCAGAACGATCGCGAACGCGGCGCGGGGTCCGCCGGGAAGGTGCTTTACGGGGCGCTGGACCTGGGCACCAACAACTGCCGCCTGCTGATCGCCACCCCCAACGGGCGGGGTTTCCGCGTCGTGGACGCCTATTCGCGCATCGTCCGCCTGGGCGAAGGACTTTCGCAGACCGGCCGCCTGTCCGACGCCGCCATGGACCGGGCTCTCGCGGCCCTCAGGGTGAGCGCCGAGAAGGTGCGTCGCCGTGGCGTCTCCCGCTTCAAGGCCATCGCCACCCAGGCCTGCCGCTCAGCCCTGAACGGGGCGGAGTTCATCGAACGGGTCGCGGCCGAAACCGGTCTTCGGCTGGAGGTCATCTCTCCCAAGGAAGAGGCCCGCCTGTCCGTGGCCGGCTGCGCCAACCTCATCGACCGCCAGGCGGACGCCGCCCTGGTGGTGGATGTCGGCGGGGGTTCCACCGAACTGTCGTGGATCGATCTTCGCACTTCCCGGACCCGCCCGGGTCGGCCGCCCATCCAGGCCTGGCGTTCGATCCCGCTGGGCGTTGTCACCCTGGCTGAACAGTTTCCCGAGGGGTCCGTCCCGCCCCAGGCCTGGTTCCGGTCCATGGTCGACTGCTTCCGGGACCGGCTGGCGGAGTTCCACGGCGCCGATGATCTTCGGCCCCTGTTTGAGGCCGGACAGGCGCACATCATCGGCACTTCGGGGGCCATCACCAGCCTCGCCGGACTGCACCTGGACCTTCCCAGGTACGACCGAAGCCGCGTGGACGGGATCTGGATGACGCGCGCCGAGTGCGAGGCCTCGGCCGACCGGCTGATCGCCATGAGCATCGCCGAACGCGGCGCCCAGCCCTGCATCGGCCCCGAGCGCGCCGACCTTGTCCTGGCGGGCGCCGCCATCCTCCAGGCCGTCCAGGAGCTCTGGCCTTGCGACCGGGTGCGGGTGGCAGACCGCGGGCTTCGCGAGGGGCTCCTCCTGTCCATGATGTCCAGCCGCGGGCGGCGTCGCTCGAGGGGTGGGCGCAAGACCTCCGGGGCGCCGACATGACCGAGCCCCCCCGCCGCCGAATGGTCAAGCCGCCCACGGGCGGCACGGAGGAGGGCCGTGGCAAGCCGGCTCGCCTGAAGACCGCCAAGATGCGCACGCCGTCATCCCAGGCCTGGCTGTCCCGGCAGATCAATGATCCCTGGTCGGCCAAGGCCCGGGCACATGGCTATCGCAGCCGGGCCGCCTACAAGCTGACGGACATCGCCGACCGCTTTGGCCTCCTGAAGCCGGGCCAGAGGGTCATTGACCTGGGCGCCGCCCCGGGCGGTTGGACCCAGGTGGCCCTGGAGCGCGGTGTGACGCGGATCGCAGGGGTCGACCTCCTGCCCGTGGAGCCCCTGCCGCCGGCCATTCTGATCCAGGCGGACTTCACCGATCCCGATGTCGGAGACCAGCTGGTCGAGGCCCTGGGCGGTCCCCCGGACCTGGTGATGTCGGACATGGCGCCCAATACGGTCGGGCATCGCCGGACCGATCACCTGCGCATCGTCGGACTTATCGACGCGGCGGTCGATTTCGCCGAGGCCGTCCTGCCCCCGGGCGGAGCCTTCGTGGCCAAGGCCTTCCAGGGCGGGGAGATCAGCGAGGTCATCACCCGCCTGAAGCGCAGCTTCGCCCATGTCCGCAACGTCAAGCCCCCGGCCAGCCGTGCGGACTCCTCGGAGACCTACCTCGTCGCCACGGGATTCCGCGGCCATCCCGCCGCCGGCCTTGCGCCAGTGGGCCGCTAGCCCTTATACGCGGCTCGCAAAATGGAGAGTCTCATGGAGATTCGCGAAGGCCTTACCTTCGACGACGTTTTGCTCGAACCCGGCGCTTCTGAAGTGATGCCCGGACAGGTGGACACGACCACCCGGTTCACCCGCGCGATCCGCCTCAACATCCCCATCGTTTCGTCCGCCATGGACACGGTGACGGAAAGCCGCCTCGCCATCGCGATGGCCCAGGCGGGGGGCATGGGCATCCTGCACAGGAACCTGACTGTCGACGAGCAGGCCGACCAGGTCCGTGAGGTGAAGCGCTACGAGAGCGGCATGGTCATCAATCCGATGACCATCCATCCCGATACCTCCCTGCGCGAGATCCGGGAGATCAAGGCGCGGCGCCGGATCTCCGGTTTCCCGGTGGTGGAGCCCGGCACTGGACGGCTGGTGGGCATGCTCACCAACCGGGACATGCGTTTCGAGAACGGCGACGACGTCCCGGCCCGGGCCCTGATGACCTCCGAGAACCTGATCACCGTGCGCGAGGGCTGCACGCAGGAAGAGGCCCGCGACCTTCTCCGGCGGCACAAGATCGAGCGGCTGATCGTGGTCGACGACGCCTACCGCGCGGTCGGCCTGATCACGGTCAAGGACATGGAGAAGGCGCAGGCCCATCCCCTGGCGGCCAAGGACGCCCAGGGGCGGCTGCTGGTCGGTGCGGCCTCGACCGTCGGCGACGGCGGCTTCGAGCGGTCCATGGCCCTGGTGGAAGCCGGAGTCGACGTGGTGGTCATCGACACCGCCCATGGCCACAACGCCGATGTCCTGAAGGCCGTGGCCCGGCTGCGGCGTGAGGCCAACCGGGTCCAGATCGTGGCGGGCAATGTGGCCACCTACGACGGAACCCGCGCCCTGATCGACGCCGGTGCAGACGCGGTGAAGGTCGGGATTGGACCCGGCTCGATCTGCACCACCCGCATCGTGGCCGGCGTGGGCGTGCCCCAGCTGACGGCCATCGCCGACGCCGCCCGCGCCGCCCGCGACACCGACGTCCCGGTGATCGCCGACGGCGGGATCAAGTACTCCGGCGACTTCGCCAAGGCCCTGGCCATGGGCGCCCATGCGGCCATGATGGGCTCGGCCTTCGCCGGTACGGACGAGGCCCCGGGTGAGGTCTTCCTGTACCAGGGCCGGTCCTACAAGGCCTACCGCGGCATGGGCTCCCTGGGCGCCATGGCCAATGGTTCCGCCGACCGCTACTTCCAGAAGGAGGTCTCGGCCCTGAAGCTGGTGCCCGAGGGCATCGAGGGCCAGGTGGCCTACAAGGGCCCGATCGGCGCCGTGCTCCACCAGATGGTGGGCGGCCTGAGGGCGGCCATGGGCTATGTCGGGGCGGGCGACATTCCCGCCTTCCAGTCCAAGGCGCGGTTCGTGCGCATCACCGGGGCGGGCCTGCGCGAGAGCCATGTCCACGACGTGATGATGACCCGTGAAGCCCCCAACTATACGAGCCCGGTGTAACGTCCATGGTCGCTGAGCCTGAACTGCTTCTTCTCGGGGCCGCCATCGCGGTTGGTCTTGTCCAGCTGATGTGGGCCGCCGCCGCAGCGCGACGCCAGCAGGACCTGAAGTGGGCGGCCGGGGCGCGGGACGAGGCCATGCCGATCTCGGGCGTCGCCGCCCGCCTCGACAGGGCCTTCCGCAACTTCATGGAGACCTTTCCCCTGTTCGCCGCCGCCGTGCTGGCTGTGGTGATCGCGGGCAAGGCCGGGGACCTCAGCCTCTGGGGCTCGGCCCTCTACGTTGTCTGCCGGGCCCTCTACGCGCCGATCTACGCGGCGGGGACCTACATGATCCGGAGCCTGGTCTGGACCCTCTCCCTGGCGGGCATCGTCATGGTGGTCGCGGCGCTCTTCCTTGCGTGACGCAGGGCGGATTGAAGCGGCGATCCGGGTCCTCAACGAGATTGAGTCCGCCCGGCGACCCTCACGCCTTGCCCTGAAGGCCTGGAGCGACTCCGCGCGCTACGCCGGCTCCGGCGACCGGGCCTTCGTTGCCGGACTGGTCCTCGACGCCCTGCGCCGCCGCCGCTCCGCCGCCTGGTGCATGGGCTCCGACACGCCGCGGGGCGCTGTCCTGGGCGTCCTGGCCCTGCACTGGGGCTGGCCGGCCGACCGCATCGCCGCCGCCTTCGCCGAAGCTCCGCATGGCCCCGGCGCCCTGGACGCCGACGAGCAGGCCCATCTCGCCAGGCCCATCGATATCTCCGGCGCCACGGACGCCGTGGCCGCTGACCTTCCCGACTGGCTGGCGCCGGCCTTCGCCCGCGTCTTTGGCGACAGGGTCCGCACCGAGGGCGAGGCCCTGGCCCGCCGTGCGCCCGTGGACCTGCGCGTCAACACCCTGAAGAGCGATCCGGCGCGGGCCCTGAGGGCGGCCGGGCCCCTCGGCGCCCACCCGGTGCCGGACCTTCCCCTGACCCTTCGGATCGATCCGCCGCAGGCCGCCCAGCGGACCCCCTCGGTGGAAAGCCTGCCGGCCTTCCTGAAGGGCGGCATCGAGATCCAGGACGCCGGTTCCCAGATCGCCGCGGACTGTGCGGGCGATATCAAGGGCGCCCAGGTGCTGGACCTGTGCGCCGGCGGTGGCGGCAAGACCCTGGCCCTGGCCGCCGCCATGGCCTCGACCGGACAGGTCTACGCCTACGATTCCGACGCCCGGCGGCTGGCCGACACGGTGCGGCGCGGGGAGAGGGCGGGGGTGCGCAACCTCCAGGTCCGCACGCCCCTGCGGCCGGATCCCCTGAAGGACCTCGAGGGCAGGATGGACCTGGTCTTCATCGATGCGCCCTGCTCAGGCTCAGGCGCCTGGCGCCGGCACCCCGACACCAAGTGGCGCCTGACTCCCGAGGCCCTGACCCGGCGCCAGGCCGACCAGGACGCCGTCCTCGACGCCGGGGTGCTCTACGTCCGCCCCGGCGGGCGGATGATCTACGTCACCTGCTCGGTTTTGGCCGAGGAGAACGAGGACCGCGTTGCAGCCTTCCTGGCCAGGCGCCCGGATTTCCACATCCTTCCCGCCACGGACGCCCCGCACCTGCTTCCGCGCCTGACGGCGGAAGGCTATCTCCGGCTGACACCCGCGACCTCAGACACCGACGGATTCTTCGTCGCCGTCCTGGCCCGGGCCGATGGAAGGACCCCCGCATGACCGCCGCTCCCGTCCACGAACGTGTCCTGATCGTCGATTTCGGCAGCCAGGTGACCCAACTGATCGCCCGGCGGCTGCGTGAAAGTGGGGTGTATTGCGAGATCCACCCCTACGACCGCATCGAGGCCATGCTGGACGCCTTTGCGCCCAAGGCCGTGATCCTGTCGGGCGGGCCCGCCAGCGTGCACGAGGACGACAGTCCTTCCGTCACCGACCGGGTTTTCCGCCTCGGCGTGCCGGTCCTGGGCATCTGCTACGGCGAGATGACCCTCTGCGCCCAGTTGGGCGGCCGGGTCGAAGGCGGTCACGACCGGGAGTTCGGCCGCGCCGAGATCCGCATCGAGCGGGAGTCGCCCCTGCTGCATGGCCTGGGCGAGGTCGGGGACCGCGAGACCGTCTGGATGAGCCATGGCGACAAGGTCACGGCCATCCCGCCGGGCTTTGAGGTGGTCGCCTCGTCCGAGGGCAGCCCCTTCGCCGTGATCGCCGACGAGGGCCGGCGGTTCTATGGCGTCCAGTTCCACCCCGAGGTGGCCCACACGCCCCGCGGGGCCCTGATCCTGCGCAACTTCACCCACCGCATCGCCGGCCTGTCCGGCGACTGGACCATGGCCTCCTTCCGGCAGGAGTCCGTCGCGCGCATCCGCGAGCAGGTGGGGCAGGGCCGGGTGATCTGCGGCCTGTCCGGCGGCGTGGACTCGTCTGTCGCCGCCGTCCTGATCCACGAGGCCATTGGCGACCAGCTGACCTGCGTCTTCGTCGACACGGGCCTCCTGCGCCAGAACGAGGCCGAGCAGGTCGTGACCATGTTCCGCGATCACTACAACATCCCGCTCGTACACGTTGATGCAGGTGATCTTTTCCTGGGCGAGCTGAAAGGCGTGACCGACCCGGAAACCAAGCGCAAGACGATTGGCCGCCTCTTCGTGGAGGTCTTCGACCGCGAGGCCGCCAAGATCGAGGGCGCGGCCTTCCTGGCCCAGGGCACCCTCTACCCGGACGTGATCGAGAGCGTTTCGGCCCGGGGCGGCCCCTCGGCGGTGATCAAGAGCCACCACAATGTCGGCGGCCTGCCCGAGTATATGAAGCTCAAGCTGGTCGAACCCCTGCGCGAGCTCTTCAAGGACGAGGTCCGCGCCCTGGGAGTGGAGCTGGGCCTTCCGCCCCCGTTCGTGGGCCGCCACCCCTTCCCGGGTCCGGGCCTGGCCATCCGCATCCCGGGCGAGATCACGCCGGAGAAGGTGGCCGTCCTCCAGAAGGCCGACGCCATCTACCTCGAGGAGATCCGCAAGGCGGGGCTCTACGACAGCATCTGGCAGGCCTTCGCCGTCCTCCTGCCGGTCAAGACCGTCGGCGTGATGGGCGACGCCCGCACCTACGAAGACGTCCTGGCCCTGCGCGCTGTGACCTCCACCGACGGCATGACCGCCGACTTCTTCGAGTTCCCCTGGGAGGTCCTCGGCCGCTGCGCCACCCGGATCATCAACGAGGTGAGAGGCGTCAACCGCGTCGTCTACGACGTGACGTCGAAGCCGCCAGGGACGATCGAGTGGGAATAGGGCGCAGGCCATGCCTGCGCCTTCCGCCGTGCCTAGAGGCCTCCGCCTGAGGGCCGGGGATGCTGCTCTATGCAGCCTCCGGCTCCGCCGCAACCGTCACCGTAGTCGAGCTCGTTTCTCTTCGTACGCGACTTGGACTTCGCGGCCCATTCGCTCCGCTTGAGGCAGACCTTCTGGGTCCTCAGCCGCGTTCCGGTCTGCTTTGAGGCCTTGCAGATCACAGGATCGTCCGTGGCCGCGGTGGCATCGGCCGTGGCCGCCGCTGGAGCCGCCGCCGGGGCGGGTTGGCCAAGGGCGGAGGATCCACTGGCCAGGATCAGTCCCACCCCCAACACGATGATCGCGCTCTTCATCTCAATCCTTTCAATCGTGACCGGCGGACCACAAGTTTCGCCCTGTCCTTGCGCCCTTCGCCAGCGGCCTCGTCGCCGAGGACTGACGGAGCCGCCTTCAATGATTACCAGCGTTTGCGGGTTCCGATGTTGATCAGTCGGAGCACGTCCCGGGCGAGGCGTCAATCGGTGGCGCCTCACCACCGGGGTGGCGGAACCGCCGGGCTTCGTTTGTAAGCGATCCACGCCACTACGTTAGGGTTCAGCGACAAGCGGATACCTCTCCTGGCTTGCTCAGGAGGACCTACCCATTGGGACGGCTTGCGCGGTCTGGAGTGGGGTCGGTGGGGTCGGCGCCTTCATTGTCGGAGCCATCTTCTTCGCAGATTCGATGCCCCAAATGCTTAGGCTTGGGGTCCTGCCGATCGCTTGCGGGGTTGCAGCCCCAAGGGTTTCAAGCTGAACTCGACCTCAAGCTGGCGTCGACGCCCGCCATGCTCAGCGCCCGTAGCGCATGAGAATTCGCCTGCGGAGATGCCAATGATCCGACCTGCCGCCCGTGTGTTCTGCTCCGCCGGAGCCGCTGCAGGCATCGTGTTTGCGGGCACACTCGCCCTCGCCCAGTCGGGCCCCGGTTTCAGGCCCGGTCTTTGGGAGGAAAGCGTCGAACGGGTATTTGAAGGGGGCGGGGCGTCGGGGTTTGACTCCAAGTCGGCTTTGGCCGCCCTGGCGAACATGCCGCCCGAGCAGCGAAAGATGGTGGAAAAGATGTTGGCCGGGCAGGGCCTCACGATCCAGGCCGAGGCGGGCGGAGTGAAGGTCAAGCAGCAGTATTGCATAGCGCCGGGGAGGCCCCGGCTCAGCTGGACTTCCGCCCTTCCGGAGGGCTGCACCCAGACGCTTACGCCCAACGGAGCCAACTGGGTGGTGACTGGCCGGTGCGAAGACCGGGATGACCACCCTGGCGGGGAAATGCGCGGTGTCCTCACCCTTCAGGGCTCGACCGGCTATCGTGGCGACTTCGAGGGAAGCAGCGCTCAGCAGGGGGCGTATAGGATAAAGACCGAGGGCCGCTGGCTCTCGGCGGACTGCGGGTCGGTGAAGCCGGACTGACTCGCGCGCGGACCCTTTCATTGGGAGCTGGATTGAGTGGAGCGTTATCACGGGTCGCCAGGGTGGGTTCGGTATCGCCGCCTTTTGGCGTCTGAGTTCGGGATCGAGGTTCCCGAGGCGCCGGAAGAGATCCGTCTGCACCTCCGCGGCCACGACCTGCATATCGATCATTGGATGCCGGAAGGTCCTGAAAGGGGCGTGCTCATCCTGGTCCATGGCGCGGGCGGAAACGGACGGATCCTGGCGCCCCTCGCGCACGCGGCCTCCAGCCAGGGTTGGAAGGTGTTGGCGCCGGATCTTCCGGGCTATGGCCTGACCCGGCCGGCAGAAACATTCTCGTGGGATTATGCGGAATGGCCGCGGGTGGTCGCGGCGCTTGCAGACCTTCAAGTCGGCCCGGTGGTGCTGTTGGGCGCATCGGTCGGCGGCCTGACGGCGGTCCAGGCCGCAGCTCTTTCACCTGCCGTTAGGGGCGTGATCGCGACGACCCTGATCGACATGGGCGATCCCGGCGCCTTCATTCGGGCCGCCAGGTGGCCCTGGCTTGCGGCGATTTCGCTGGCGGGCTTTGCGCTTGCCCCCTGGCTTCTCGACCCGCTGGCCCTGCCGCTGAAGTGGTTGGCGCCGATGAAGGCCATGACTTCGAGCCCGCCCCTGCAGGCTTATTTCGAGGAAGACCCGGGCCTGGGGCGGGCAAGGATTCCCGCGCGTTTCTTCCGAACCCTCCACGCCCTGAAGTTCAGGCGCATGACCCTTGGGTGTCCACTTCTCCTGGTTCATCCTGGTGCGGACACCTGGACCCCGACCTCACTCAGCCTTGAGGTCTACGACCGGATCGAAGGCGAAAAGACCTTCTTGGAACTGACGAACGGATCCCACCTGCCCCTGGAGGCGCCCGCCGCGGACCAGCTCCAGTCGGCGGTGCAGGCCTTCCTCGGCCGGGTGGCGCAAGCGGGCGCAGGTGAGCGCCCATGCGCGTGATGGTGATTGTGAAGGCCACCGGGGAGAGCGAGGCGGGCGGAACGCCGGACCCCGCCATGATGGACGCCATGGGCCGGTTCAATGACCAGCTCCGGGCTGCTGGCTTACTGGTCCTGGCGGACGGGCTCCAGCCCTCCGCGGCTGGGGTCCGGGTGGGCTTTAATGGCGCAGACCGAACTGTCACCCCAGGGCCCTTCACCCCGGCGGAGGACCTCGTCGCCGGCTTCTGGATCTGGGAGGTCAGGGACCTGGAGGAGGCCATCGCCTGGGTGCGCCGGTGTCCCAACCCCATGCCCGGGCCCAGCGTGATCGAGATCCGGCCCTTCAATGACCGGGCTTGACGCCGTCCGCGAAGGGTAGGCGGGGGGCGAATGTCGTTGAACCCTTGCGTGACAGCTGGTCCATCCTGGCGTTTCGCGGAAAATCGAATGGGAGTAACGCCGGGAGACGTGGCCAGGAGAAGCCGGAGAGGACGACGCCTTTCTTCGCATGACGGGCATCCCCCACGCCTCAGTGACGGCGTCGACGCCGTTTGGCGGCCCAAAGCGGAAGGCGCCGTGGATCGAGCACGACGGCCGGATCCTCGGCGATTCCACCTTCATCATCGCCTATCTCGTCGATCGCTTCGGCGTTGATCCGGATGCCGGGCTCAGCGCCGACCAGCGGGGGCGCGCCGTGGCGATCCAGAGGCTGGTGGAGGAGAACCTCTATTGGGTGATGGTGTTCGACCGGCGGGTCCGGGACGAGAACGGGCCCGTCCTCAAGCAGTCTGTCCTGGGCCAGGTTCCGTCGGCGGTGCGGGGGGTTGTGGCCCCGATCGCCCGCCGGGACCTGGAGGCGCTTGCCGGCATGCTCGGCGACCGGGACTGGTTCCAGGGCGACTCCCCCACTCCTGTGGATGCGACGGTGTTCAGCCTCCTGGCGAACATCCGGTATGTGGCCTTCGCAAGTCCGATGAAGGCGATGATCGATAACCATCCCAACCTTGCAGGGCCTGTGGATCGGTTCCGGGCGAGGTTCTATCCCTGATGGGCCCGGAGGCTCGGAAGAGCCTTGATTTCGAGCGTGAAGCCCGCCCCAGACCGCCCTTGAGGCCAGGCCTCGGATGTGGTCCCTGAGCCGTCTCCAGGGAGACGTTCCTCATGCTCGCGCACTTCGTCCGCTTCTTTTTCCTGTCCTGCGCCCTCGTGGCCCCCGCCCTTGCGCAGGCCGCACCTGCCGCCGCGCCTTCGCCGCCCGCCCAGGGGAGGGTGATCGCGTCAGCTGACGGGCTGGACATCCTGTCCGGTCCCCGCCGCGTGGAGGTGGAGAACCGGATCCTGAAGGATCGGCTCGAGGGACTTCTGCCGAAGCTGATGGCCGAGACCGGCCTGGACATGTGGCTGGTGATCAACCGGGAGTATGCCGAGGATCCGGTCTATTTCACCCTGGTTCCGCAGCCGTCCTTCGCCGCGCGCCGGACGACCATGCTGGTTTTCTTCCGCAAGGCCGACGGGACGGTCGAGCGGCTGTCGGTCAACCGGTATCCGCTGGGCGGGCCCTATACCTCGGCCTGGGCCGGAGGCGACCTCGACGCCCAATGGAAGGCCCTGGGCGAGGTCATCGCAAGCCGTGACCCCAAGCGGATCGGTGTCAATGTCTCGCGCGACTGGCCGGTGGCCGACGGCCTGACCTCGGCCCTGCATGAGCGGCTGCGCTCGGTGCTGCCCGCCGGATATGCCCAGCGCCTGACCCCGGCCGAGCCCCTGGTCATCCGCTGGCTTGAGACCCGAACGCCCGCCGAGGCCGACGTCTGGCCGCAGGTGGTCGCCCTGGCGCGCGGGGTGATCGGCGAGGCCTTCAGCGAGCGGGTCATCACGCCGGGCGTCACCACGACGGAGGAGGTCGCCTGGTACATCCGGAGCCGGTACGAGGCCCTGGGCCTTCCGGTCTGGTTCTTCCCGGACGTGAACCTCCAGCGCCAGGGTGCGCCCTGTGCAGCGGATAGCCCGTTCTGCGGGGTGTCGGGCGTAATCCAGCGCGGCGACGTTCTGCATACCGACGTGGGGATCTGCTACCTCAAGCTCTGCACGGACACCCAGGAGATGGGCTATGTCCTGAGGCCCGGAGAGACATCCCCGCCGGCTGGGCTGCAGGCTGCGCTGGCCGACGGCAACCGCTGGCAGGACCTCTTGACCGCCGAGTTCGTCACAGGCCGCACGGGCAATGAGATCCTGGCGCGCACCCTGGAGGCCTCCCGCAAGGCTGGACTGCGCGCCAGCGTCTACAGCCATCCCCTGGGCTTCTTCGGCCATGCCCCCGGACCGACCATCGGCATGTGGGACAACCAGGGACCGACGCTGGTGCAGGGCGACTGGGCCCTGCGGCCGGACACGGGTTACGCCATCGAGGGCAATGTCCGGCGACAGGTCCCGGAATGGGGTGGGCAGTATGTCCTGATGAAGCTGGAGCAGAGCGCCCTCTTCGACGGACAGCGGGTGACCTATCTCGCCGGGCGGCAGACGCAATGGCATCTCGTGCGCTGATCCCGGCCTTCGCCTAACGGTTTGTTTGCCGCATCCTGTTTTCTTCCTTCTGGAGACATCGGGCTTGGAGGAAGGGCATGTCAGGTCGGGGCGTGTGGCGGTCTGGCCGCCATCTTGTGATTGCGGCGACCGGGCTGGTGGCGGCAAGTTGCGGGAAGGCGGAGAAGGCCGCGGCGCCAGCGGCGGGTCCGCTTGTGGCGGCCTCGGCGCCGGCCAAACCCGCTCTCGATCTCGGGCAGTGGTCCAACATCACCGAAGGCATAGGCTACAGCCTGAAGTTCCAGGGGGACCGCGCGGTCCTGGTGGAGTGCGAGACCGGCGGTTATTGCAGCGCGTACCGGGTCGAGAACGTGAAGTGGGACGGCCCGGCCGTGGAGATGGATATCCGCTTTCCCAACGGCGACCAGCGGTGGTCGGCCCGCGTCCAGGACGATGGCGGCCTCAAGATCTGGGGCGGGATCTGGCGGCCCCAGGACCTCCTCAGGTGTGACGCCCCTACCGGGCGGGATGATTTCCCACCCTACCAGTGCCCGGCCGACGTCCCTCCGCCCGCCGAGCGGGGGACCGAGCTGAAGGGCCGGTTTCCGGCGGGGCCCGGAGCGCCCGGTTGGACGGGGATCACGGAATGGCCCGTGGGCGTGGCCAAGGTCCTGTGGGGCAGCGAGAGCAACGGGGCTGATCCCTGCCGTCCGGTGCTGGAGCCGCCCGCCGATGCGCCGGACGGCTGGACCCGCTTCTGGACCTGGCGCGTCTACAACCCCGAAGAGCTGACAGAAACGGCGATCCTGTATCGCGTCGTCAAGCTGGGCGGCCGGACGAATACCGACCTCTCCGTCGTCCGGCGCCGGCAGCTCAGCGCCTGGGCCGCGGGCTCGCCTGGGCTGAAGGGAGTCTTCATGGCCTTCTATCCCACCGCGCCGGGCGGGATTCAGTCCTACTTCCGGATACATGGCCTGGAGCCGGGTGCAGCCGGGAAGCGCCCGGTCCTTCGCTCCTATTCCCAGGTCGGCCGCGGAGGCGAGGCGATAGACCCCGGCGAGTCGCTGAGGCGATACCAGAGCGGTTCTCCCATGGAGGTGGGAGAGCACCGGGACATCGGCGCGCGGCGCACCGATGACGTCGAGGTCGCATGTGAGCCCATCGACCTTGGGGTGTTCGTCAACCAGACCTACCGCTTGAGGGACGTGGCGGACGGCCGGGTGGAGCGTGGGTTGCTGACCTACCTGGTGGCTGACCTGACGGACTCCCACCCCAACTAGGTCCCGGGGCGGCTACCGTCGGAACCGGGTCGACAGGATGATGGCGGAGTTGGTCCGCTCGACCCCCGGCATCAGGCCGATCCGGTCGATGGCGGCGTCCAGTTCCGACACGTTGGCGGCCGAGGCGATGGCGATCATGTCGTACTCTCCGCTGACGGAATGAAGTTCGCGCACCTGGGGCAGGGCGCGGGCCGCGGCCTCAACCGCCCTGGACTCACGGGGGGCGACCTTGATCAGGACATGGGCGCGAACGGCGCCGTCCTCGAGGGCGTCGGCCAGACGCAGGGAGTAGCCCCGGATCACGCCCGTGCGTTCAAGGCGCTCCAGACGGCCCTGCACCGTGGTGCGCGAGCGCCCGACCCGCCGGGCGAGGTCCGCCGTGCTCGCCCGGGCGTTCTCGCGCAGGGCGGCCAGAAGGGCCTGGTCGACTTCATCCAATTCCATTTCGTCGGCCTTCTACGGCGGAACGCCGGAATGCGTCCTGCGAATGAACGGATCGTACCTGTACACCGTCAGGTCCATCCGGCCCACTGCCCAGGCTCACGGAATCCCAGGGAGTCGGATCATGAAGCGGGTGGCGATTGTCGGCGCGGGCAAGATCGGCGGCGTGATCGCCGACCTTCTGGCGGGGTCCGGAGACTATGAGGTCGAGGTCTTCGACGCCTCGGCCGACAACCTTGAGCGCCTTGTCACACGCCGCCCGGTGGCCCGGCGGCGGATGGACGTGCGCAGCGAAGCCTTTCCTGAGGCCCTGGCGGGCGCCTTCGCCGTCCTCAACGCTGCGCCCTACCACGCCACCACGGCCGTGGCCCGCGCCGCCCGGCGGGCGGGTGTGCATTACCTGGACCTCACCGAGGACGTGGCCAGCACCCGGGAGGTCAAGGCCCTGGCGGAGGGCGCCCCCTGCGCCTTCATTCCTCAGTCCGGCCTCGCGCCCGGCTTCATCAGCATCGTGGCCAACGACCTGGCCGCCCAGTTCGACACGCTGGAGGACGTTCGCCTTCGTGTTGGGGCCCTGCCTCAGTTTCCCAGCAACACCCTGAACTACAACATCACCTGGAGCACGGACGGGGTCATCAACGAGTACTGCGAGCCCTGCGAGGCCATCGTGGATGGGCGCCTCCGCGAGACCCAGGCGCTGGAGGAGCGCGAGGAGTTTTCGCTGGATGGCGTGACCTATGAGGCCTTCAACACCTCGGGTGGGCTGGGAACCCTTTGCGAGACCCTCGCCGGGCGGGTGCGGAACCTGAACTACAGGACCATCCGCTATCCGGGGCATGCGGCGATCATGAAGACCCTGCTGCACGACCTGGGCCTGCGGGACCGGCGCGAGCTCCTTAAGGAGATCCTTGAGAACGCCGTGCCCTCGACCCTCCAGGATGTGGTGGTGATCTTCGTCACGGTCAGTGGCCGGCGGCACGACGCCCTGGTGCAGGTCAGCTACGCAAACAAGGTCTACTCCGGCCCGGTCGAGGGGGTGATGCGCAGCGGCATCCAGATCACCACGGCCTCCGCCATCTGCGCCGTGCTGGACATGCTGGCGGCCGGCGACCTTCCCCAGTCGGGTTTTGTCCGGCAGGAACAGATTTCACTCGCGGCCTTTCTCGCCAACCGTTTTGGTCGCAATTACGCCGCCGCCGACACCGGCCTGCAGCCGGGTGCGCGGGTCGCCTGAGAGGCCAAATGACCGAAGTCTTCGAGAACCCCGTCCAGGACGCCCTCGCCCTCCTTGCCCGCCTGGGGGTTTCCCGCCTGGCCCTCGAGGGCGGCGACCTGCCTGCCCACACGCCGATTACGGGCGAGGAGATCTGCCGGGTCGCCTCGGTCTCGCCCGCGGAGGCGTCGGTCCGGATCGGCGGAGCGCACGCGGCCTTCCTGGCTTGGCGACGCCTGCCGGCCCCGCGTCGCGGGGAGCTTGTCCGGCTTTTTGGAGAGGAGCTCAGGACCGCCAAGGCCGACCTCGGGCGCCTGGTGACCCTGGAGGCGGGGAAGGTGCTCTCCGAAGGCCTGGGTGAGGTCCAGGAGATGATCGACATCTGCGATTTCGCCGTCGGCCTCTCGCGCCAGCTCTACGGCCTGACCCTGGCGACCGAGCGCCCGGACCACCGGATGATGGAGACCTGGCATCCCCTCGGCGTGGTCGGGGTGATCTCGGCCTTCAACTTCCCTGTGGCGGTCTGGTCCTGGAATGCGGCCTTGGCCCTAGTCTGCGGCAACGCCGTGGCCTGGAAGCCCTCGGAGAAGACCCCCCTGACCGCGCTGGCGGTCCAGGCCCTCTTCGAGCGCGCCGCCGCACGGTTCGGACCGGAAGCGCCGGAGGGGCTCTGCGTCCTGCTCCAGGGCGGCGCGGATATTGGCGCGCTCCTTGTGGACGATCCGCGCGTACCGCTGGTCTCCGCCACGGGCTCCACCGCCATGGGGCGTAAGGTCGCGCCGCGCCTCGCCGCCCGCTTCGCCCGGGCCCTGCTGGAACTCGGCGGCAACAACGCCGCCATTGTCGCGCCCAGCGCGGACCTGGAGCTGGCGGTGCGGGCGGTGGCCTTTTCCGCCATGGGCACGGCCGGCCAGAGGTGCACCACCCTGCGCCGCCTGTTCGTCCATGAGACCCGTTACGATGAGGTTCTCTCCCGATTGAAGGCGGTCTACGCCCGGGTCCGGGTTGGTGACCCGCGGGAGGAGGGGGTCCTGGTCGGGCCCCTGATCGACCCTGCGGCCGGGGAGGCCATGGCGGCGGCCCTGGCCGAGGCCGAGCGAGCCGGCGGGCGGATCCACGGAGGCGGGCCCCTGGACCGGCCAGGGGTGTTTGTCCGTCCCGCCCTTGTGGAGATGCCCGGGCAGGCCGAGGTGGTCCTGCGCGAGACCTTCGCCCCGATCCTCTACGTCATGCGCTACCGTGACCTCGCAGGGGCGATAGCCGCGCAGAACGCCGCACCGCAGGGCCTTTCGTCCTCGATCTTCACGCGGGACCTGCAGGAGGCCGAGCGCTTCCTGTCCGCGGAGGGATCGGACTGCGGCATCGCCAACGTAAACATCGGGCCGTCCGGCGCCGAGATCGGCGGGGCCTTTGGCGGCGAGAAGGAAACCGGCGGGGGCAGGGAGTCCGGCTCGGACAGCTGGAAGGCCTACATGCGTCGGGCGACCAACACGATCAACTATGGCTCGGCCCTTCCGCTCGCCCAGGGCGTGAGCTTCGAGGTCTGAGGCGCGGGGGCTCGCGCGCTGCTTTCGGCCCGTCTAGGGTCTGGAGGTTGTTGACAGGCGGATGCATGGCGATTGCCCAGGAAGCCCCAGTCTTGGACGCTCTGGTGTTCGGGACGCCCGCGCCGCCGGATCCGTCCGGGTGGCGAATCCGGTTTGAGCGCGCGGTCAGGGCCCGCCGGCGGGTTCGCCTTTGCTACGAGGACGCCGGAGCCAAGATCACGGAACGCCGGGTGCGCCCACTGGAAGTGAACCATGTGGGCCAGGAATGGCGCCTGATCGCCTGGTGTGAGTTGCGCAGAGATTTCCGGGTTTTCCGTCTCGACCGGATGACTTCGGTCACCGTCCTACGGGGCGTCTTCCCGGAAGAGCCGGGCCGGACCCTGGTCGATTACCGGGAGGTGGTCTGATCAGGCCGCGCCCTCCAGGGCCAGGACGGCCTTGGCGAGCAACTGGAAGACGGCCGACCGGCGGTCCACCTGGTTCACCGTACCGGCGAGGAAGAGCCCGCTCCCAGGACTATGGAAGATCACGGCGCCGGACAGGCCGGAATGGCCGATCAGGGGCGGCAGCTTGCGGAACCCGGTCATGGCGGCCGGCAGCTGGAAGCGCATCATCCCGGTCCCGTACTCCAGCGGGAAGAACATGGGCCGGAAGTCCTGCAGGGCGGAGAGCCGGCTGAGGTCAAAGAGCCGCCCCTCGAAGAAGGCTCGGACGAAGGCCAGGGCTTCACGCGGCGTGGTCACCACCCCGCCGTCGGCCTGGGTGAAGGCCATGTAGCGCGGGATGCGCATCTCGGCCTCGCGGTAGCGCAGGGGGCGGGGGTGAGTGTCCTCGGGGTCTGAGTAGATCCAGGTCGACCGCAGCGACAGGGGCTCGACGATCCGCCGCCGGAAGACCTCTGCAAAGGCCGCCCCCTCGACGGCTTCGATCACCTTGCCGAGCACCTGGTAGTTGGCGTCGGAATAGATCGCCTTGTCCTGGACGCCGGGAGGCGCGTGCGCGCCCAGGCGGCGGGTGATGTCCATGGCTTCAGGGAAGGTGAGCCCCCGGTCACGCCCCTGGGTCAGGTCGGTGAACAGGCCCTTCCGGCCACTGTCGGGCTCGAAGAAGTCGGGAAGACCGCTGGTATGCGCCATCAGGTGGCGAAGGGTGATCGCCTCTGTCCGGTCCTGTCCGCCGAAGGTGTTGAGGCCCTGGGTCTCCGGCCCGGAGATGTGGCGTCGGAAGGGTGAGTCGAGGTCGATCCGGCCCTCCTGGACCATCTGCAGGAGAAGGGCGGTGACATAGAGCTTGGTGGTCGATGCGGCGAAGTAGGGGGTGTCGAGGCCAATGTCGCCCTGCGCAGCCTCGAAGGTCCGCCGGTCCCGGGCGCGGTAGGCGATCAGCGCTGCGCCCGGGTGGTAGGGGCCGTCGGGAAGCAGGCCCTCAAGGCCCGGCGAAGGTCCGGCGCAGGCCGCAGGCGCCAGCAGGAGGGCCGGGGCCGCCAGGAGGTGGCGGCGCGTTATGACGATCGAGGTGGGGAGCATGGATCTGCAGCGGCGTCAGGGCGGTGAGTGTACGAAGTAAAATCAAATTGAGCTGGCATGCCCCTGTCAAGCGAACGCGCATGGCCCCTGGTCTCAAGTTTGGGCATGACGCCGGCCGTGGGCCTCGACGGCGTCAAGCCGCCCTGACTGGAAAGGTTGACCCCTGCGGATTCCCCCCTTTAACGTGCATATGCACTTAATGGAGCCCTGTCGTGGAAGACCCGGGTGACCTGCTCGACCCTGTCCACTGCGTGAGCCACGCCCTCCAGCGAACGGCGCGCAGGGTGGCTGCGGTCTATGCCGATGAACTGAGGGCCTGCGGCCTGAGCCCGGGCCAGTTTCCACTCCTGCAGACCCTCGCGGCGGCCGGGGGAGGGGCGGCGATGTCCGTACTGGCCGACCGTCTGGGCATGGACCGGACGACCCTGACCCGGAACCTCGGGCCGCTGGAGAAGGCCGGGCTGGTGACACGAGGTCGCGACGCCGGAGATGGCCGGGTTCGCCGGGTCCGGATTACCGACCAGGGGCGCAGCCGCCTTGCCGAAGGGCGTATCGCCTGGCGACGGGCCCAGGCCCTGACCCTCAGGCGCTTCGGCGATGACGCCTGGCGAAATCTTGAGACCGACCTGCGACGCCTGAGGAGGGCCCTGTCATGACCGCAGCCACAACGACGGCGTCACCGCTTCTGACGGAAGCGCCGTTGCGCCTCCTTGTGCGGATGGCCGGTCCGAGCGCGCTCGCCTTCCTTGTGCAGGCCTTCGTTTCCATGGCCGAGACGGGCTTCATCGCCCGACTGGGCCTGGCGCACCTCGCCGCCATGGCGATCATGCTGCCGGCGGTGATGTTGATGCAGATGCTGGCCAACGGCGCCATCGGGGGCGCTGTCTCCAGCGCCGTGGCGCGGGCCCTCGGTCGGGGCGACCGGGCCGCGGCGGGGGCCCTCATCTGGCACGCCCTGGCCATCGGGCTCCTGGCGGCGGCGGCCTTCGCCGCGATCTATGCCGTTTTCGGTCGCACCCTGCTTTCCGCCACCGGTGCGCCTTCCGCCGTGGTCGAGCTTGCGCATGGCTATGGCCATGTCCTCTTCCTGGGCCTGGCCCCGATCTGGGTCTCGGCCCTCCTCACCTCAGTGGTCCGGGGAACCGGCGACATGCAGTTCCCGGCCCGGCTCATGATCGTGGGCTCGGTGATCCAGATTCCGCTCTCTGGTCTTCTGATGCTGGGCGCCTTCGGGTTTCCGGGCCTGGGGCTGCAAGGGTCCGCCTTCGCCCTGATCGCAGTGTCCTCCGTCAGTTGCCTGCTGCTCTTCTGGAAGCTCCGTCAGCGGGACCGGCCCGTCCGACTCTCGATGGAGGGACGACGCCTCAAGCTCGCCTACTTTGCAGACATCCTCAGGGTCGGTGCGCTCGCCGCCCTGTCGCCCGTTGCGACTGTCCTGACCGTCGCCCTCCTCAACACCCTGATCGGCCGCTTTGGGGTGGAAACCCTGGCGGGCTATGGGATCGTGGCGCGCGTCGAGTTCCTGCTCGTACCCCTGGTCTTCGGAATCGGCGCCGCCCTGACGGCCCTGGTCGGGGTCAACATGGGCGCTGGACAGGTCGCCCGGGCCGAGCGGATCGGCTGGATCGGCGGCGCGAGCGCGGCGGCCCTGGCGGGCGTTGTCGGACTGGTCCTGGCCATTGCGCCGGGGCTCTGGACAGACCTGTTCACCCACGAGCCGACGAGCGCATCGGCGGGTGCGCTCTACCTTCACATCGTCGGCCCCTTCTTTGCCTTCCAGGGCCTGGGCCTCGCCCTCTACTTCGCTTCCCAGGGGGCCGGGGCGGTCCAGTGGCCAATCATCGCCACCCTGATGCGCTTTGGCATCTGTGTCGGCGGGGCCTGGCTGGTCATGCGCCAGCCGGAACCCTCCCTTGCTGGCGTCTATGCCTGTATCGCCCTGGGCATGCTGACCTATGGGGTCGTCACCGGACTGGCCCTCTGGCGTGGGGCCTGGCGCAGGCGTCCGGCCTGAGTACTGGGCTTCGTCGCTGGATCAGAAGGCCCAGGACAGGGCGGCGCTGAGCGATCGGCCCGGCGCCGGGGCGATGTCCTTCAGGAACGAGGCGTGCTCGCGGATTTCCGCGTCCGTGAGGTTGCGTCCCCGGAGGCTGAGCGTGACGGGTGCGTCGGGAACGGGGCGCCAGGCCAGGCTGGCGTTCAGGGCGGTGTAGCCGTCCGTCGCCAGCTCGAACGGGGCGGTGCGGGTCTGGTCGCCCACATGGCGCACTTCGATCGCCGCAACGAAGGCCTCGGAGGTCCAGGCGAGCTCGCCCGTCACGCCATAGGCCGGGATGCGGGGAGGGGCGCCGAAGCCCGTGTCGCCCCGGACGACGTCTCCGGAGAGGCGGGCGCTCAGACGACCCGTCTCGTTGTCGAAGAGGGTCTGCTCCGCCTCAAGCTCAAGCCCGACGAAGTCGGCCTCGGACTGGCGGAAGCGGAAGACCGGCAGGCCTTCCCAGGTCTCGCCGGTGGGGCGTTCCTCGATGAAGCCGTCGTATCGGGCGGCCCAGACGTGGGCCTCGATCCGGGTGTCGTCGGTGGTCCACCGCAGGGTGCCTTCGAGGGACACGGCCTTTTCCGAGTCCAGGTTCGGGTCGCCCAGTTCCCATGTGGAGGTGCCCCCGTGGGGCCCGTCGGCGAAGAGTTCGAATTCTGTGGGCGCACGCCCGCTGAGCGACAGGGTGAGGGCAAGGAAGAAGGGATCTGACGGCTTCCAGAACAGCCCGGCGGAGGCCGAGACATTGGTGAAGGTCCGTGTGTCGGCGGTGTCGGCCCAGTCCAGGCCCGCCTCCACGCCCGGGGGGGTCGTGTCGCGACCCTCGAGGTTGGCGCGCAATTGGCGGGTGTCGATCCTGAGGCCTGCATCCAGCCCAGCCTTGCCGAACTCGAGCCTCTGCAGGGTGAAGGCCCCGACCTCGTTGATCTCCACGCCCGGGATGAAGGCTTCGTCGCCGAGGGCCTCGAAGCTCCGGGTCAGCCCCTGCAGGCCAAAAGCCCCCTGGCGTCCGTCGGATCCGCGCATGACGAACTCCAGGCGTCCTTCGGTCCCCTTGGAGAGGAACCGCGTTCCGACTGCTCCGGCGTTCACCTCGATCTCCGCATGCTCGTAGTCAGCATGGCCGACGGAGAGGCGGATCTTCTCCAGCCAGCCCTCCTCGAAGGGGGCTTCCCCCCGCAGGTCCCAGCGGGTCTGCTTCATGTGCAGGCGCAGGATCTCCGGAGGGTCGTCTTCCTGGACCTGGGCATAAGGCACGCCATAGCCGGTATCGGTGCGCTTGACCGAAAGGCCAAGGAAGCCGCCGGATTCACCGACCAGGGAGCCGCCGACTCCCCAGGAATCGGCCTCGACGGACACATTCCGCTGCTTGGTGTCGGACGTTGGCTCGAGGCCCGTCGCCGCCGCGAGGCGATCGGAGACCGGGGTTCCCGGGGTGGAATAGTCCCCGGACCGGCGGGTCGCGCCGTCCACAGCCAGGACAAGGGCGCCGAATCCGATGTTGGCCGCAAGGGAGCCGGAACGGCCATTGTCGACGCTGGACCAGGCCAGGGCGCCTCGGCCCTCGATCCGGTCCCCGGGCCGCCTCGAAGGCACCCGCTCATCCATCACGTTGACCACGCCGCCGATACCTGACCCGCCGTAGGCGAGGGTGGACGGGCCTCTCAGCACCTCGATGCGGCTGGCCTGGCCGGCTTCGCTCGGCACCGCATGGTCGGGGGACAGGGAACTGGCGTCCACCATCCCGACGCCGTTCTGCAGCAGGAGCACGCGCGGACCCGCCAGGCCGCGGATCACAGGGCGACTCGCGCCTGGCCCGTAGGCGGTGGAGCGAAGCCCGGGCATCCCCGCCAGGAGGTCGCCGATACCCGCCGGGGGCGCAAGGCTCAGTTCCCGCGCCGTGAGGATGTCGACGCTTGTCGTGATGGTGTCGAGCGAGATCGTGTACGGCGCCGCGGTGACCACCAGTTCGGAGACAGTCCGCTCCGGTTCCCCCGCGGCGTGGGCCGGGCCGGCGAGGGCCAGGGCGATCAGGCTTGCAGACGACAGCCAGGGGAGGGAATTCGACATCATACGCTCCAAATGATGACCTTTCTTTATGTTATAATATAACCATCATCAAGTCGCCGTCGGTTTGGGATTGCACTCACTCTCCATCTGGGCATGAGATGCCGGCCTGTTCCCTGGTCGTCCGCCAGGAACCATTTCAGGAGAAACGCATGGGCATCTTCAGCGCCATCATGGGGAAGATCTTCCCCCCCAAGAACAAGCCGGCTCCCGCCGCGGCGGCTCCGTCCGCCGCCGCCCCCGCCGCCCCGCCGCCGCCGCCCGCGCCGGTGGACGTCGAGGCCGTCCTGACCGCACTGGCCGCCTCCAAGGGCGGCGGAGGAAACTGGCGAACCTCCATCGTCGACCTGCTCAAGATGCTGGACCTCGACTCCAGCCTGAACGCCCGCAAGGAGCTGGCGGGGGAACTCGGCGTGAACGCCGGTCCGCATGGCAGCGCCGAGCAGAACCTCGCCCTGATCAAGGCGGTCTGGAAGGCGCTGGCGGAAAATGGCGGGGTCGTCCCGGCCAGCCTGCGCGACTGATTGGCGCCTGCGTCCGGGGTGATCACGAAAGCGTGATCCCCCGGATTGCATCCGGATCGGCCTCTGGAAGCTCTTTCCTTTGCCGGGTCATTCGGGACCCATCACGGAAGGAGACCGGACATGGTCATCACAGAATTTCTCCAGCCTCTTATCTTCTTCGGCTTCATCGCCGCCCTCGTGCTCGGCAGCCAGTACTTCAAGGGCCGTCAGCGCGCACGGATCCACGAGTCCATCGACCTTGCCATCCGCCAGGGCCAGCCTGTCCCTTCTGAGCTTCTCGAGATGGTCGCCCGGCGTGAGGCGTCCAACCCTCCCACGCCGCTCCAGATGGGGCTGGTGCTTTTGGGTGCAGGAATTGGACTGGGTGTCTTCGGCCAGGTGATGGGTGCGATCGACCTTGAAGCCCGTACCGCCATCACTGGAACCGCAGCCATTCCTTTCTGCATCGGGGTCGCCTTCCTGATCCTTGACTTCATCGGGCGCAGGCGCACCTGAGCCGGGACTCCTGCCGTGCAACCCAGTCCGGACGGCGTTTCTGACCCGGTCCTCGCCAGCCGCGCCGCGGCTGGCGACACGGGGGCCTTTGCAATCCTCGTCCAGAGGAACCTTGCCGGGTTGAGAAGCTTCCTGCGCCGCATGGGCGCCGCTCCGGATGTCGCTGACGACCTGGCGCAGGACGCCCTGGTCACCGCTTTCGAGCGCATAGGCGACTACAGGGGAGAGGGCGCCTTCGGCGGTTGGGTGCGGAAGATCGCGGCCCGGCTCTACCTCCGCGCCCTCCGGGCGGCGGGGCGGCTTGAGCCCCTCGAGACGGCGCCGGAGGCTTACGCGTCAGGGCATGATGCTGGACAACGGCTGGACCTCGACGCCGCGCTGGAACGCCTTCCCGGAATGCAGAGGCTGTGCGTGAGCCTGCAGCATGGAGCCGGGTACACCTCTGCGGAGATCGCCTTGTCCCTGGGCTTGCCCGAAGGCACCGTAAAGTCACATATCTCCCGCGGACTGGCGCGGCTGCGGAAGGACCTTGGAACCCCGTGATGACCGACAAGCCTGAAACCGATGCGCCGCCAGGACTGGCGGACTTCTTCGCGGCGCCTGCGGCGGGCATGCAGTCCCCCGGGATGGAGGCGCAAATCCTTCGGCGCGTTGTCCGCCGCCAAAGGCTCCGGGCCATCGTACCCGGAGTGGGAGCCCTTGTCGGGGTTGCGATCGCTGTTCCGGGTCTGCTCGCCGCCCCCCTCCCCAGGCTGGGGACCGGCGACCTCTTGGCCAAGGCGCCTTGGAAATCGGTTCTGGACTTCATATTTGTTTCCCTAGGGGAAGGCGGGTTGGCGGCCATCGCCGTTGCGGGCGGCCTCACGGCCCTGGGCCTGGCGTTCGCGAGGTATCTCGAGGAGGTCTGAGATCATGTCGGCTCACGGTTCCGCGGCGGAGGGCCGCATCACCGTCAGGGATATCCGGCAGAGGAAGGGCGGCGCCCCGCTCGTCTGCCTCACGGCCTACACCGCGCCGATGGCCGAACTCCTCGATCCCTTCTGCGATATCCTGCTCGTGGGGGATTCCGTCGGCATGGTGGTCCACGGCCTCCCCAGTACGGTGGGTGTCACGCTCGACATGATGATCCTGCACGGGCGTGCCGTCATGCGCGGCTCCCGCCGGGCCATGGTCGTCGTGGACCTGCCCTTCGGGTCCTGCGAGGGCGCGCCCGAAGCCGCCTTCGCCAACGCCGTCCGTGTGCTCCAGGAAACCGGCGCCCATGCGGTGAAGATCGAGTGCGCGCCGGCCGTCCTCGGCAATGTCCGTTACCTCGTCGAACGGGGTGTCCCCGTCATGGGGCATGTGGGCCTGAGGCCCCAGGCTGTCCTGGCGGAGGGCGGGTTCCGGGCCCGCGGGCGCGAGGCTGAAGAGAGGCTGCAGGTCCTCTCCGAGATGCGCGGCGCGATCGAGGCGGGCGTCTTCGCCCTGGTCGTCGAGGGCGTGGCCGAGGCCCTGGCCTCCGAGATCACCACCCAGTGCCCTGTGCCGACCATCGGCATTGGCGCTTCCGCGGCCTGCGACGGGCAGATCCTGGTCACCGAGGACATGCTTGGCCTCTTCGAGCGCTCCCCCCGCTTTGTCCGGCGATATGGAGACCTGCGGGGCCTCGTCTCCAGCGCCGTCGAGCGCTATGCGGCGGACGTCGCGGCCCGCCGTTTCCCCGGCTCTGGAGAGACCTACTTCTCGGCCCGCCGCAAGCTTGGCGTCCCTCCGGTCGATATTCCGGCAGGCTGAATCCTCCGCCATGCTTCCGCCATGCGCCGGCGGCAGTCTCCGCCCGTTGCGGCGGACCGGCCGGCGCTATAGTTTCCGGCGCGCCGGGTTGCGGCGCCCAATGCGGAGTCTCCAGAGTGGTCGACGTTTTCGAGGAGGTCGAGGAGCAGATCCGCTCCGACCGATATCGCGCCCTGGCGCTGAAGGTCCTTCCCTGGTTCATCGGGGCGGTCGTGCTGATCCTCGCCGCCGTCGGCGGTTGGCAGGGCTATCGGGCCTGGATCAGCAACCAGTCGGCCAAGGCGTCCGAGACCTACGCCAAGGGTCTTGAGGCCCAGCAGGCCGGTCGCGCCGGCGAAGCCAAGGCGGCCTGGGAAGCCCTCTCCAAGTCCGGCAGCCCGGCCTACAAGTCCCTCGCGCTACAGCACCTCGGCGCCATCAAGCTCGGGGACCGGGACGTTCCCGGCGCCGTCGCGCTGTTTGACCAGGCCGCCAAGGCCGCGCCCGACCCGCTGGTCGGCGACGCCGCCCGCCTGAAATCGGTCTACGCCCTTCTCGATACGGCGCCCCGTGCGGACATCGAGGCCCGTCTTGAGCCCCTCCTGAAGGAAGGACGTCCCTTCCGGATGCAGGCCCGCGAGGCGGCCGCCTTCACCAAGCTCCTGGCCGGGGACTCCGCAGGCGCCCGCGGCGATTTTGTCGTCGTCTCCCTGGCGCCGGACGCCGCAGAGGGCGCCCGCAGCCGGGCGACTGCAGCCATCGCCCTGATCGACAGCGGTTCGGCCCAGCGCACCCGCGAGCTCGTCAAGGCCGCCATCGCCCTGCCGCCGCCGCGGCCGCTGCCGCCGGGCGCCCTGCCGGGCGCCGGTGCGCTTCCCATGCAGGCTCCCGCTCAATGACCCTGACGCGTCTCTCCATCGTAGGGGTGCTGGCTGGCGCCCTGGTCGCCTCGGGTTGCGCCCAGACGCGGGACTTCCTGCGGCTGAACAACAGTACGCCGCAGGAGACGGCGCAGGCCGAGAACCGGATCGCGCTGGTCGGGTTCGACCAGGAGGTGGTCCCGGAGGAAGGCCTGAAGGGCGCGACCTTCTTCCTTCCGGATCCGGTCACGATTGACCAATGGGCCCTGCCGGGCGGGAACCCCGAGCAGTCGCCGCCCCACGCCGACGCCGCCAAGGCCCTGAGCGTGGCCTGGAAGCGCGACTTCGGCGCGGCGCGGGGGCGAAACGCCCACGTGATGGCGCCGCCTGTAGCCGTGAATGGCAAGATCTACGTCATGGATGGGCACGCCACCGTCAGCGCCCTGGATGCCCGGACCGGCGCCCAGGTCTGGAAGGCGGACCTGAGGGGCAAGCTCAAGCGCGACACCGTCGCCTATGGCGGCGGCCTCGCCATCGCCGAGGGCAAGCTCGTCGTCACCTCCGGCTATCGGTTCGTCACCCAGCTAGACGCCGAGACCGGCGCGGTCCTGTGGAGGACCCAGACCGAGCAGCCGATCCATGCGGCGCCGACCGTCTCGGGCGGGCGAATCTTCGCGGTCGCCATCGACAACACCCTGCTGACCTATGACTTCGCCACCGGCAAGGAGGGCTGGACCTACCAAGCCCTGACCGAGCCAGCCCGGCTGCTCGCGGCTTCCAGCCCGGCCGTCTCCGGCGACACGGTGGTGGCGGCCTTTGGCTCTGGCGAGTTGATCGCCCTGCGGGCGGCGAATGGGAACGACCTCTGGAGCGAGGCCCTGTCCAGGGCGAGCCGCACCAACGCCCTTTCCGAGATCCGCGATATCGCCGGCCGCCCCGTGATCTACCAGGGCGACGTGGTGGCGGTCAGCCATTCCGGCATCCTGTCGTCCACCGACCTGCGCACCGGCGTGACCCGCTGGTCCCTGCCGGTCACCGGCATCACCACACCCTGGGTCGCGGGTGATGTCGTCTATGTGGTTGACCGCGCCGGCAAGCTCTACTGCCTCGCCCGTGAGACTGGTCTTGCCTACTGGGTCACTGACCTGGGCCTGGGCCGCGAGGAGAAGGGCTTCCTGCCAAGCTTTGGGGAAGGCTCCAAGTCCAAGAAGAAGGCCAAGGCGCGTCCGGTCTGGTCGTCGCCCATCCTCGCTTCAGGCCGCCTGCTCCTGGCGTCCAACAAGGGAGAGATGGTGGCCGTTAACGCCCGTACCGGCGAGGTCGAGCGCTCCGTCAATCTCGGCGCCCCCGTCACCGTCGGCCCGATCGCCCTGGGTGAAACCGTCTACTTCGTGACCGATGAGGCCCGGCTCATCGCGGTTCGTTAGCCGCAGTCCGTGACCCTTCGCCTCGCCATCGTCGGACGGCCCAATGTCGGCAAGTCGACCCTTTTCAACCGGCTCGCAGGCAAGCGGCTTGCGATTGTCGACGACCGCCCGGGCGTCACCCGGGATCGGCGCTTCGGCACGGGCCGGATCGGCGACCTGGACCTCGAACTGATCGACACCGCCGGCTTCGAGGACGTTACGGACGAAAGCCTTGAGGCCCGGATGCGGGCCCAGACCGAGGCCGCTATCCGCGAATGCGACGTGGCCCTGTTCGTGATCGACTCCCGCGTCGGGATCACCCAGCTCGACGAGATTTTCGCCGACGTCCTGCGTCGCCATGACCGGCCGGTCATCCTGGTGGCGAACAAGGCCGAGGGCCGCCGCGGCGATGACGGCGTCAACGAGGCCTTCCGGCTGGGCCTCGGGGAGCCGATCGCCATCTCGGCCGAGCATGGCGAGGGCCTTGCCGACCTCTACGCGGCCCTGCGTGAGTACGCCGCCGAGGAAGACGATGCCGCGGACGCCGACCCCGCCGAGTATGAGTCGGCGCTTGCAGCGGAGGCGGAGGCTGCCAGCGAGGACGGGGAAGGGGAGGCGGACGAAGGCCCCGTCGACGACCGACCCCTGCGCATCGCGATCGTCGGCCGTCCCAACGCCGGTAAGTCAACCCTGGTCAACCGCCTGATCGGCGAGGACCGCTTGCTGACGGGACCCGAGGCCGGGATCACCCGCGACGCCATCCCCGTCGACTGGTCCTGGGGAGGACGCACCGTCCGCCTGGTCGACACGGCGGGGCTTCGGCGCAAGGCCAGGGTCCAGGAGGGGCTGGAAAAGCTTTCCACCGCCGATACCATCCGGGCCATCACCTTTGCCGAAGTGGTCCTGGTGGTCATGGACGCCACACACCCGCTGGAGATCCAGGACCTCCAGATCGCCGACCTCGTGGAGCGTGAGGGACGGGCCATCGTCTTCGTCCTCGCCAAATGGGACCTGATCGAGGAGCCCCAGGCGCGCCTCGCAGAGATCCGCGAATCCCTCGACCGCCAGTTGCCCCAGGTGCGGGGCGCCCCTCTGGTGGCCCTCTCGGCGGAGACGGGCCGGAATGTCGACCGGCTGATGCCGGCTGTCTTCAAGGTCCACGAGAACTGGTCGACCAAGGTCAAGACCCGGGACCTGAACGACTGGCTGGCCATGGCCATCCAGCGCCATCCGCCGCCGGCCGTGAACGGGCGCCGGGTGCGGCCCAAGTACATGGCCCAGACCAAGGCCCGCCCGCCGACCTTCGTGATGTTCGCCACCCGTGCGGACCAGTTGCCTGACCACTATCGCCGCTACCTGGTCCACGCCCTGCGGGAGAGCTTCGACCTTCCCGGCGTGCCCATCCGGCTGAGCGTGCGGTCGAGCCGTAATCCCTTTGTCGACGGGCCGTCGCCGCAGTCGGGTTCCTCAGGCGGAAAGCCCCGCACTGCGGCCCGCAAGGCGGCTTCGTCTAGCCGCCCAGCCGCTTCGGGCAAGACGCCGTCCAAGCCTTCCGCCAAGACATCCGCGAAGTCACCCGCGAAGGGCGGTTCCAAAGGGGTTGTGGGCCGAAAGGTCGCCGGTCCCAGGTCGCCCGCCAAGGGCGCCGCCGGCCGGTCGGTCAGGCCGAAGTCGCCGGGGCCTCGCGGTCGGCCTTCCAGGCCCGGAAAGACCTGACTCCGGTGGGCTGTCCCGGATCGGACAGCGCCAGTTCCACGACCATCGGCCCGATCTCGGCGGGATCGGGAAGGGTGGAGGGATCCTCTCCGGGATAGGCCTCAGCCCGCATCCGCGTGCGCATGGCGCCGGGATCGAGGATCGCCGCGCGCACGGGTGTGTTCTCCAGTTCGTCGGCCCAGGCCCGGACGATGGCCTCCATGGCCGCCTTTGAGGCGCTGTAGGGCCCCCAGAAGGCCCTGGGCGCACCTGCCCGGCTGGAGGTGACAAAGACAGCCCTGCCGGCCTCCGAGGCCTTCAGCAGGGCTTCCATGGACCGGATGAGGCGCCAGGAGGCGGTGGCGTTGACCAGCATGACCCGGTCCCACAATCCCGGCTCCACATGGCTGACCGGGGTCATGGCCCCAAGGACGCCGCCGGCGTGCAGCAGGATGTCCAGGCGACCGAACCTCTGGTGCAGGGCGTAGCCGAGGGTATCCAGCCCGGCCGGCTCGGCCAGGTCGAGGGGGACAAGGGTCGCGCGCCGACCTGTCCGGGCGAAGATCTCGTCGTCGAGGGACTCCAGCGCGCCCTGGGTCCGGGCGGTGGCGACGACGTGGGCGCCGGCGTCAGCGAGGGCGAGGGCCGAGGCCCGGCCTATGCCCCGCGAGGCGCCGGTCACAAGGGCAATCTTGTCATTCAGGGGAAGTGCGGCGGTCATGCGCCCCCTTAGCCCGTTGCGGGCGAGGCGTCACCCTCCGCGCCGGGCCGCTCGCCGTATCTCTGGGCGATGACGGCGACCACCATCAGCTGGATCTGGTGGAAGACCATCACGGGCAGCAGGACAAGGCCGAGTGCGTCTCCGGGGAACAGCACCCCGGCCATGGGCACCCCGCTGGCGAGGCTCTTCTTGGACCCACAGAAGACGAGGGTGATCTCGTCCGGGGTCGACAGGCGCGCGGCCCGTGCGGCGGCGAGGGTGAGGCCCAGGACCAGGGCGAGGAGCACGCTGCAGACGAGGATGAGCCGTGCGATGTCCAGGGCGCCCAGGCGGCTCCAGAGCCCCCCAGTGACGGCATCGGAGAAGGCGGCGTAGACCACCAGGAGGATGGAGCCCCGGTCCAGCCGCGACAGGCTTTTGGCGTGGCGGGCGACGAACCTCCCGATCCAGGGCCGAAGGAGGTGCCCAGCGAGGAAGGGCGCCAGGAGTTGGAGCAGTATGGCCTGCAGGCCCTCGAGAGGGATCCCGCCGCTACCGCTCCTGTGCAGGAAGAGGCCCGCCAGCACCGGCGTCAGGAAGATGCCGATCAGGTTCGAGGCCGTGGCTGCGGCCACAGTCGCCGCCACATTGCCCCGGGCGATGGCCGTGAAGCCGATGGACGACTGGATGGTCGAGGGAAGGCACCCCAGGAAGATCACGCCAGGCGCGAGGCTGGCGGGCAGGATCCAGGCGGGTAGACCTGCGGCGGAGAGGGCCAGGACAGGAAAGAGAAGGAAGGTCGAGGCCAGGACAAGGGCGTGGAGCCGCCACTGGGTCGCTCCGGCGATCACCGCCTCACGCGACAGCCGCGCGCCATGCAGGAAGAAGACCAGCCCGATGCCGACCTTGACCGCGACGTCCAGGATGGGCCGGACCTCCCCCCGGGCGGGCACGAACGAGGCCAGGATCACCATGCCAAAGATCAGCATGAGGTAGCCGTCCGGCCGCAGCCGGGCGAGCCACCCCGCGCCGGCCGGCGAGGTCACGCGTCAACCAGGAAGGACAACTGGCGCTCGGCGACGGCGTTACGACCCTCGGCAATCTCACGGTCGAGAAGGCGGGTCGGATAGTCGCCGGTGAAATAGTGGTCGGTGAACTGGGGGTTCGCCGGGTCCCGGGCCCCCGCCTCCATGGCCCAGTAGAGCCCGTCGACGGACAGGAAGCCCATCGAGTCCACGTTCAGGATTCGGGCGATGTCCTCGACGCTGTGCTGGGCGGCGAGGAGGTTTTCCCGGTCAGGCATGTCGATGCCGTAGAAATCCGGCCACTGGATCGGCGGCGAGGCCGACCGGAGGTGGACCTCGGCGGCGCCCGCCTCGCGGACCATCCGGACCACACGGATGGAATTGGTGCCGCGGACGATGGAGTCGTCGATCAGCATCACCTTCTTGCCGGCCAGGACGGCGCGGTTCGGGGACAGCTTCATCCGCACCCCGGTCTCGCGCGCCCCCTGGGTGGGTTGGATGAAGGTCCGCCCCACATAGTGGTTGCGGATGATGCCCATCTCGAAGGGCAGGCCGGCCTCCTGGGCAAACCCCAGGGCGGCGGGGACGCCGGAATCCGGCACGGGCACCACCACGTCTACGTTCGCGGGCGTCTCCATGGCCAGTCGACGGCCCATCCGCTTGCGGACTTCATAGATCGACTTGCCGTTCACGACGCTGTCAGGACGGGCGAAATAGACGTACTCGAAGATGCAGGGTCGGGCCCGGGCGGCGGGGAAGGGGCGCAGGCTCTGGATGCCGTCGTGGTCGATGATCACCATTTCGCCGTGTTCGATATCCCGAACGAACCGGGCGCCGATCATGTCGAGGGCGCAGGTCTCGGAAGCCAGCACTGGGTGTCCGTCGAGGTCGCCCAGGACCAGCGGGCGGATACCCAGCGGATCGCGGACGCCGATCAGCTTCTTGTTGGTGATGGCCACCAGGGCGTATCCGCCCTCGATCTCGCGCAGGGCGTCGATGAAGCGGTCGACGAGGCGCGGTCGGCGCGAGCGGGCGATCAGGTGCAGGATGACTTCGGAGTCCGAGGTGGACTGGAAGATCCGACCCTCGGCCACCAGTTGCTGGCGAAGGGTCAGGAAGTTGGTCAGGTTGCCGTTGTGCGCCAGGGCGATGCCGCCGGTGTCCAGGTCGGCGAACATGGGCTGGACGTTGCGGATGACGCTGCCGCCCGCCGTGGAATAGCGGGTATGGCCAATGGCGAAGGCGCCGGGCAGGCGGGTCGTCAGGTCGCCGCCGGCGAAGGCGTCGCCGACATAGCCCATGTGCCTCTCGGTGTGGAAACCGTTCCCGTCAAAGCTTGCGATGCCGCAGGCTTCCTGACCGCGGTGCTGCAGGGCGTGCAGTCCCAGGGCGGTCACCGCCGAGGCGTCCTCGACATCAAAGACCCCGAAGACACCGCATTCAAGCCGCGGGGCGTCGTCGTCAGGATCCCGGGGTGACCATCGATCGGCGGGGGTCTTCACCAGGGCGTCTCCGCTGCCTTGTCGCGATCAGGGGGCGTGGCGTTCTCATATCCCCGGGCCGGGCCCGTGTCACCCTCGGCGCTTCCGCCAAGGGCGTCCCCGACGGCATCCCCCACCCGGGGGGCCCATCGGCCCGCAAGATCCAATCCCTTGGGGGCCAGGGTGCGGATCAGGCCGGCGGACCGTTCCGTCAGGGGGAAGAATACCGAGCCCTTAAGCCACTCCGGCCTCTGGCTATCGGGTGTCGCGGCGGTGAAGATCAGGTTGCACACCCCCAGGAACAGGACGGCGCGGACAAGCCCGAACCCGAATCCCAGCGCGCGGTCCAGGGCGTTGAGGAGCCGGGCCTGGCGGACGCCGCCTGAGAGCCCGTTCCCGAGCATCCGGAGGATGAGGTAGGCCCCGGCGAAGATGATGAGGAAGGCGAGGGGCGCCGCAGCCCAGTCCGGGTCCAGGCGGGCCTCGATGAGCGGCTCCAGGTGCCGGAGGCCGAGGATGGCGGCTACGACCGCGAGGATCAGGGAGACAAGGGACACCAGCTCCCGCACTGCGCCCTGCAGGTAACCCAGGCCGGCGGAAGCCAGCAGGATCGCCAGGACGATGAGGTCGAAGGGGATCATCCGAGGCTCGTCCAGCCGCCTTCGCCGATCCGCGCCACGGCGTCAGCGAGGCGCGCGGCCCCGGACAGCCTGAGGGCGCCGGCGTCGATGTCCCTGGGCCCCAGGGCCTGGCGGAAGCCCAGCTTGGCCGCTTCGCGCACCCGGGCCTCCGTCCGGCTGACCGCCCGGATCTCCCCGGACAGGCTGATCTCGCCAAAGACCACGCAGTCCTGGGGCAGGGCGACATCCAGGGCCGAGGAGGCCAGCGCCGCCGCCGCGGCGAGGTCAGCCGCAGGTTCGCTGATCCTCAGGCCCCCGGCGACGTTGAGGTAGACGTCCCGCGCGCCCAGCGAGAGACCGCAGCGGGCCTCCAGGACGGCGAGGACCATGGCCAGCCGCCCGGAGTCCCAGCCCACGACCGCCCGCCGGGGCGTGCCGTAGGCGGACGGGGCGACGAGGGCCTGGAACTCGACAAGAACCGGGCGCGAGCCCTCGATGCCGGCGAACACCGCCGCCCCCGCTGAGCGCTCGCCAGAGGTATCCAGGAAGAGGGCGGAGGGGTTGGCGACCTCACGCAGGCCGGCGTCTCCCATCTCGAAGACGCCGATCTCGTCCGTGGCCCCGAACCGGTTCTTGACGCCCCGGAGGACCCGGAAGGGATAGCCCCGTTCGCCCTCGAAGGTCAGGACGGCGTCGACAAGGTGTTCAATGACCCGTGGGCCTGCGATGGCGCCTTCCTTGGTCACATGGCCCACCAGGATGACGGCGACGCCCTCCTTCTTGGCCAGGCGGACCAGTTCGGCCGAAGCTGCCCGCACCTGGGTCACCGAGCCTGGGGCGGCGTCATGCGCGTCGCTCCAGAGGGTCTGGATGGAATCGATCACCACCAGGTCGAATTTCGAGCGCTTGAGTCCATCGAGGACGTTGCGCAGGCTGGTCTCGGCGGCCAGCTGGACCGGCGCAGCGCCCAGCCCCATCCGCTGGGCCCGGCTTCGGACCTGGTCGACCGACTCCTCGCCGGAAATGTAGGCGCAGTTCGCCCCCCGGGTGGCCGCGGCGGCCACTGCCTGCATCAACAGGGTCGACTTGCCGACGCCCGGGTCGCCGCCGACCAGGATGGCCGAGCCGCGCGCCACGCCGCCGCCGCAGACCCGGTCAAACTCCTCGATCCCGGTCTGGATGCGGGGCAGGGCCCGGATCTCGCCGGACAGGCCCTGGAAATCCAGTCCGCGCGTCCGGGACGGACGGCTGGCGGGCAGGGCGCCCGGGGGGCGAAGTCCGCTCTCCTCGACCATGGCGTTCCAGGTCCCGCAGGCGGGACACTGGCCGCTCCAACGGCCCTGGGAGGCGCCGCAGGACTGGCAGACATAGGTGGCGCCGTCTCTGGCCATGGGGGTCTCCTGATTCGCCCGCCGGTCTCAGTCTAGACCGGCTTGCGTCAGGAGCGGACATAGCGCCTCCGGGCGCGGCCGCTCAGGCGCACCAGGCACTCGTGCGCCACCGTGTCAGTCGCCGCCGCCAGGTCGTCGACCGGCAGGTTGGGGCCCATGAGCTCAATGCGGTCGCCTGGCCGGGCCGGGGTGTCCCCGATCTCTATGGCCAGCAGGTCCATGTTGATGATCCGGACCGGGCGCCGGGCGCCGGCGAACCAGGCGGACGCCCGTCCACCGCCCCGCCGGAGCAGCCCGTCGGCATAGCCAGCCGCGGCGACGGCGATCCGCAGGGGCTGGGTGACCTGTAGGCCGGATCCGTAGCCCAGCCACTCGCCGGGCTCGACCGTTCGGACGTAGAGGATGGGAGCATCCAGGGTGGCCACGGCCTCAATCCTGGGATCGGGGGTCTCGAAGGGTCCGCCGCCAAACAGGCTGACCCCCGGCCGGACCATGTCGAAGCGCCATTCCGTGCCCAGGAAGAGGCCGGCTGAGGCGGCCAGGCTGGCCGGGAGATCGGGGAACAGGCCGCGCGCCGCCCGGAAACGTTCCAGCTGGACCTGGTTGCGCTTGGCCCCCGCCTCCGCCGCCGAGCCCAGGTGGCTCATCAGCAGGACTGGCTGGAGGACAGGGTCACCGACCAGGGTGGACAGGTCGGCCGGCGAGAGGCCCTGGCGGTTCATGCCCGTGTCGACGTGCAGGCCCACCGGGAAGTCGCCCCCGGCGGCGCGCGCCGCGGCGACCTGTCCGGGGTCAGCCAGGAGGGGAATGAGTTGGGATCGACGGACCCGGTCGGCGGTTCCCGGCACAAGCCCATCGAGCACGAAGATTCGGGCCGGACGCGCCGGTCCGAGGGCCCGTCGGAGAGCCTCCCCCTCATCAAGGCGGGCGACAAAGAAGGACCTGGCGCCGGCCTCCCAAAGCGAGAGGGAGACCTGGCGGGCGCCGAGCCCGTAGCCATCGGCCTTGACCACCGGCGCGGTTTCCGCCGGGCCGGCGACCGCGGACAGGGTCCGGTAATTCCGGTCCAGGGCGGAGAGGTCAACCGTCAGTCGTGCGCGGTGCGGCATGGCGCCGACATAGCCAAACCGGCGCCCCGGGGCTAGCGGATGTCGTAGCGGCCGGGATCGCGGGCCAGGTTCCCGAACTTGGTGATCTCTTCGGTGTAGGAGAGCTTCACCGTCCCGATCGGGCCATGGCGTTGCTTGCCGATGATGATCTCTGCCATGCCGGCGACCCGGTCCATGTTTTCCTGCCAGGTCAGGTGCTCGGCCGTGCCCTCGCGGGGTTCCAGGCGCGAGAGGTAGTAGCTCTCGCGATAGATGAACATGACCATGTCGGCGTCCTGCTCGATGGAGCCGGATTCCCGCAGGTCGGAGAGCTGGGGCTTCTTGTCCTCGCGGTTCTCGACCTGACGGGACAGCTGGGCGAGGGCGATCACCGGGACGTTCAGTTCCTTGGCCAGGGCCTTCAGGCTCTGGGTGATCATCGAGACTTCCTGCACCCGGTTGTCGTTGCGGTTGTCCCCCGAGGTGATCAGCTGGAGGTAGTCTACGAAGATGGCGTCCAGGCCGTGCTGGCGCTTCAGCCGCCGTGCCCGGGCCGCCAGCTTGGCGATGGACAGGCCGCCTGTGGCGTCGATGTGCAGGGGGGCATCCTGGATCTCGAGGGCGGCCTCCCGGATCCGGGCGAATTCAGACGCGTCGATCTCGCCCTTTCGCAGCCGATCGCCCGAGACGCCCGAGACTTCGGCCAGGAGACGCATGGCCAGCTGTTCGGCGGACATTTCGAGGGAGAAGAAGGCGACCACGCCTCCGGACACCGTCTTCCTGGACCCGTCAGGCTGGGGCTCCCAGGCATAGTGGCGGGCGATGTTGAAGGCGATGTTGGCGGCGAGCGATGTCTTCCCCATGGAGGGGCGGGCCGCAAGGATGACGAGGTCGGAGGGGTGCAGGCCGCCGATCTTCTGGTCCAGGTCGATCAGACCGGTCGAAACTCCCGCCAGCCCGCCGTCGCGCCTGTGGGCCTCGGCGGCCATTTCCAGGGCGCCGCCCAGGGCGTCGACGAAGGAGATGAAGCCCTGGGACGCCCCGCCAGTCTCCGCCAGGGTGTAGAGACTGGCTTCGGCGGCCTCGATCTGCTCCATCGCGGTCTGGGCGTCCTCGGGGGCCTGCGCCCGGACGGTGATCTCCCCGCCGATCCGGATCAGGTCCCTGCGCAGGGCCAGGTCATAGATGGCGCGGGCATAGTCCGGGGCGTTGGCCGCCGGCGGGGCCCGGTCGACGAGATCGGCGAGGTAGCGCACTCCGCCCAGGGCCTCGAAGGCGGGATCCCGGCTGAACTGCTCGGCCAGCAGGATGGGCTCGGCCAGCTGGCCCTTTCGGATCTGGGTCTGGATGGTGGCGAAGAGCCGCTGGTGGAAGGGCTCGTAGAAGTGCCGCGGCTCCAGGTTGTCGCCCAGGCGCTCAAAGGCGGCGTTGTCGTAGAGCAGGGCCCCCAGCAGGGCCTGTTCCGCCTCCACATTCGCGGGGGGGTGCGGGATGTCCACGTCGTTGACGGGAGAGACGAGATCGAGAGCCGGAGCGAGCGCCATCCCTACAGGATAGCTCACCGGCCTCACCCGGGTCACGGACCGCCCGGATGGGATGCACAGGAATTGTCAGCCTGTGGAAAAGCTAGGCCGGGCCCGGGGTGTCCGGGCCCGGCCAGGGCCTTACCAGTTGTAGCTCAGGCGGGCGTAGACGTAGCGCCCGTTGAAGCCGAAGGGCGAGAAGTTCGGGAAGCCGATCGGGCCGTTGGTGTTGACCACGGTCGGGGTCCGGTTCGGGTACTCGTCCAGGGCGTTGCTCACGCCGAGGGCGACGCCGAAGCCGTTCTCGCTGTTCCAGCGGCCCTCCAGGTCGAGGAGGACGTGCTCGCCGACCTGATAGTCGAGGGCCGGGTTGTTGCTGGGCGACAGGACGTCGCCGTAGCGGGTCAGCTTGCCGTTGAGGCCGAAGTCACCCCGGGCCCAGTCCACCGTCAGGACGTACTTCGAGGAGGGGGTGCCTTCCTCGAAGGTCAGGCGGTTGGCGCGGTCAAAGAGGGGCGGAGGCACCGGCAGGGAGTCCAGAACGCTGGTCTTCGGCACCGCCGTGACGTCGGTGTCGTTGTAGTTGGCCGCACCGGTCACATCGAGGTCGCCGAAACCGCCGAGATCCCAACGATACCGGGCCACGATGTCGAGGCCGTTGGTCTCGGTGTCCACGCCGTTGATGAAGAAGCGGGCGGCGCCGAGCTGGGCGTTGGTGCCGGGCGGGTTGATCAGGCCGCAGATGGCCTGGGCCGTCGGCGTGCCCGTCGGGTTGCACTGGATGTTCTCGGAGAGGACGATCCGGTTGTCGATCTCGATCCGGTAGGCGTCGATGGTCGCCTCGAAGGCGCCGGTGCGGAACACCAGGCCCAGTGAGTAGTTCACCGACTCTTCCGGCTGCAGGGCCTTGCCGCCAAGGGACTTGGCGACCGCGCTGGTGGCGGGGAAGGTGCCCACCTCAACCGGGGTGCTGACGCCGTTCACCGACAGGAAGTTCGTGGACGTGGCGGTGAAGTACTGCTGCTGCAGGGCCGGGGCCCGGAAGCCCGTGGCCACGGTGCCGCGGATCGCGAGGGCGTCGTTCAGGTCGTAGCGGCCGGAGATCTTGCCGGTCGTCTTCGAGCCGAAGTCCGAATAGTTTTCGTAGCGGACCGCTGCCGCGAAGCCGAGGGCGTCGGTGACGGGCAGGTCGAGTTCGGCGTAGACCGACTGCGAGTTCCGGTCCTTGTCGACCTCGTTGCCGGGCTGGAAGCCAGGGAAGCCCTGGGCCCCCGCCGCCTTGCCGGCGACGCCGCCAAAGACCCACGAGGCGCGGTCGCCCTGCGAGATCTTGTAGTGCTCGCGACGGTACTCGACGCCGAGGGCCAGGTTGGCCGGCTTGGCCAGCCCGAAGTCCAGCTCGCGGGTGCCGCCGACCTGGGCGACCAGCTGGTCATACTGCATCTTGCCGGCGTCGAAGTCGGTCGGCGAGCCGATGCCCATGGAGGCGTTGACCGAGTCCCGGACGCCGTAGTGGACCTGATTGTAGCCATAGACGAGGCCGGCATCGATCTCGAAGCCCGCCAGCGTCCCGCGCACCCCGCCAGCGGCGCTGTAGTCGGTGATGTCGGTGGTGATCAGCGGCAGGAAGCCGATCGGCCAGATGGCGGGCACGTTGTTGGCGTTGTTGGCCAGGCGCGGGTTGGCGGCGCTGTCCGTCTTGCGCTTCTGGTAGCCGCCGAAGCCGTACAGGTCCCATTCCTCGTTCAGGGGCTTGCCGGCGTTGGCGAAGACCGTGATCTGGTCGACCTGGGGGTCGCCGAAGCGCGAGGTCACCTTGCTGGGCGTGATGCGGGGATCAAGGTCGCCGCGGCTGGTCGGGTTACGGAAGAGGTACTCGCCGCTGACCGTAAGGAAGCCGTCGGAGCCGAGCTTGAAGCCCTGCCAGCCGGTGGCGGTGAAGGTCGGGCCGTCGTTCTTGCTCCGGCCCTTCAGGTCGCGGGCGGTGCGCACGCGGGTGTCGTAGATGCCGTAGGTGACCGAGGCGGAGCCGCCTTCGTCAGCCTCGCGCAGGCGCATGTTGACCACGCCGGCGATTGCGTCCGAGCCGTACTGGGCCGAGGCGCCGTCGCGCAGGACCTCGATGCGGTCCACGGCAACGGTCGGGATGGAGTTCAGGTCGACGGCGGCCGAGCCGCGGCCGATCGAGCCGTTGACGTTCACCAGGGCCGAGGAGTGCCGGCGCATGCTGTTGATCAGAACCAGGGTCTGGTCGGGGGCGAGGCCGCGCAGGGTCGCCGGGCGCACGCTGTCGGTGCCGTCGGTGATGGCCGGGCGGGGGAAGGTCATGGAAGGCGCAACGGCGGCCAGGGCCGTGGCCATCTCGGTGTTGCCCTGGCGGGTCAGCGCCTCGGTCGAGATGACGTCGACGGGGGCCAGGGTCTCAAGGCGGGTGCGGCCCTCGGTGCGGGAGCCGGTGACGACCAGTTCCTCGACCTGGCTGGCGGGTTCGGCAGCCTGGGCGGCGCCGGCCAGGAGGGAGGCGGCCGAGACAGCGGCGAAGAGTGCAGAGCGGTGAAGCATGGGGTTTTCCATTGAAACTTCGGGATGAAGAAATCCGGGCGGCAATCTAGGGTGCGTTGCAGCAAACCTATGTCACAAAAAGGCAACATCTAGCGAGCCAAAGACCCTCCTGCGCGTACGGAAAAGGGCGCGGAACTTTCGATCCGCGCCCTTCAGGTCTTGGGGATGGCTCGGAGGGATCAGTCCCCGTAGTCGCCGTCCTGCTGCCCGGCGCCGCCTTCCAGCAGGTCTTGGGCGGTTTCCTCGGCCGCGGCGCGCTCTTCGGCGAACTGCGACTCGATGACGTTCTCGCCGCGCGCCTGGCGCTCGGCCTCGTCCTCGGACCGGGCGATGTTGAGCGTCACGGTGACCGTGACCTCGGCGTGCAGCTTCACCTTCACCTCGTGCAGGCCGAGGGTCTTGATCGGCTTGTCGAGCACCACCATCGACCGTTCGACCTTGCCGCCGGCGTCATTGATGATGTCAGCGACATCTCGGCCGCTGACGGAGCCGTAGAGCTGGCCGCTCTCGCCCGCCTGCCGGATGAGGATGTAGGTGGTCCCATCGAGGGACTCACCCGACTTCGCGGCATGCTCGCGGGCACGCTGGTTGCGCGCCTCGAGTTCAGCACGCTGGGCCTCGAACACCTTCATGCTCGCGGCGTTTGCGCGCAGCGCCTTGCCCCGAGGAAGCAGGTAGTTACGGGCGAAACCGTCCTTGACGGTGACCACGTCGCCCAGGGCGCCGCGGCCTTCGACCCGCTCCAGAAGAATGACCTTCATGTCTCGGACTCCTTACTTCACGACGTAGGGAAGGAGGGCGAGGAAGCGGGCGCGCTTGATGGCGCGGGCCAGTTCACGCTGCTTCTTCGCAGACACGGCGGTGATGCGGGACGGGACGATCTTGCCGCGCTCGGAAATGTAGCGCTGCAGGAGCTTGACGTCCTTGTAGTCGATCTTCGGCGCGGCCGAGCCCGAGAACGGGCAGACCTTGCGGCGGCGGAAGAACGGGCGGCGGGCGGTCGCGGCGGGCGCGGCGGCGGTTTCGTCAGTCATGGTTTCTGCCTCCGGTCTCAATAAGCGTCTTCGCGACGCGGCTCGCGCTCGCGTTCACGATCGCGGCGGGCCAGGATGGGCGACAGCTCCAGATCGATCTCCTCGACCCGGATGGTCATGTAGCGCAGGACGTCCTCGTTGATGGACAGCTGACGCTCAAGCTCCTTCACGGCCGCGGGCGGCGCGTCGAGGGCCAGGAGGGAGTAGTGACCCTTCCGGTTCTTCTTGATCCGGTAGGTCAGGTTGCGCAGGCCCCAGTACTCGATCTTCGCCACGGCGCCGCCGTGTTCCTCGATGATCGCCTTGATTTGATCGTTCAGGGCTTCAGCCTGCTGCGGCGAGATATCCTGCCGCGAAATGACGACGTGCTCGTAGAGCGCCATGTTTTCCTTCATCCCTTTGGGGAGGCGGCGCCTCCGCCGGCGGGTGACCGGAGGAAACGATGGATCCCGGGCTGGCGAACGGGGCTTTCCCGTCCCTTTGGCGCTCCAACCCGCGACCGCCTTCCATTGAAGCGGCGGTCCTTAGAGGAAAGCCGCGGCGTGCGCAAGGAACACGGGACCCGGAAGGCCCCGCGAACCCGCTCCGTCCGTCGCCTACTTCCGCTTGCCGGACTTCCAGACCTTCACGGCGCCCAGGGTCTGGTTGACGTGGTCGTTGGGATCCAGGTTGTCGTAGGAATGGATGACCTTGCCGTCAGGGGCGATCACGTAGGACACCCGGCCCGACATGCCGGGCATGGCCATGCCCTTCATGTTCAGCGGCGCATCATAGCGCTTGGCGATGGCCGCGCCGGGATCGGCGGCGACGGGGAACTTGCCGCCGCAGTGCTCGGTGTCCTTGGAAAACTGGGCGAGCTTGTCGGTCTTGCCGGAGGTCACGCCGATGACGGTGGCGCCATTGGCCTTGAACTCGTCGACCGCTTCGGAGAACAGCCGGGCCTCGAGGTTGCATCCCGCCGTGTAGGCGGACGGGAAGAAGTAGAGCACGACGGGTCCCTTCTTGAGGCCGTCAGCCAGCTTGTAGGTGAAGGCGTCGCCCGCCAGGTAGGCCGGGGCGGTGAAGTCAGGGGCCTTGGCGCCCGGCGCCAGCTTGGCGGCGGCGGGGGTGGCGGCGACGGCGAGGGCCGCGGCGATCAGGGCGGGGCGAAGCATTGAAAAACCTCCGGGCTGTCGAAACGACTGCCAAATGGGGTGGGTTTGGGCTACTGCACGCCGGTCGACCGGGGGGTCCGGCCGGCGCAGAAAATACGCAGGACCGGATATAGGATGAACAGCCCGCCATTGCGACCGGTTCTCGATCAGATCGACCTCCCCGAACTGCCCGGCCGCTACAGTGGCAAGGTGCGCGAAAACTACGACCTGCCGGACGGCCGCCGGGTGATCATCGCCACGGACCGGCTGTCGGCCTTTGACCGGATCCTCGCCGCCATTCCCTACAAGGGCCAGGTCCTGACCCAGACCGCCCGGTTCTGGTTCGAGGAGACGGCGGACATCTGCCCCAATCACGTGCTGGAGTATCCCGACCCCAACGTGGTGGTGGGGCGGCGGTTGGACATCCTGCCCGTGGAAATGGTCGTCCGCGCCTATCTCGCCGGGACGACCGGGACCTCCATCCTGACCCTCTACAGCCAGGGCCTGCGCGACATGTACGGCGTGCGGCTTCCGGACGGGCTGCGCCCCAACCAGCGTCTGCCGGAAGTGATCCTGACCCCGACCTCCAAGGCCTTTGACGGCGGGCATGACGAACCCCTCACGCCGGCCCAGATCCTGGAGCAGGGGCTCCTGACTCGCCGTCAGTGGGATGAGGTCTCAGCCCACGCCCTGGCGCTCTTCGCCCGAGGCCAGGCCCTGGCGGCGGAGCGGGGTCTGATCCTTGCCGACACCAAGTATGAGTTCGGCCTGGACCCGGAGGGACGGATCGTCCTGGCCGACGAAATCCATACGCCGGACTCCAGTCGGTACTGGATGGCCGATACCTACGAGGCCCGCCTTGCGGCCGGGACGCGGCCGGACAGCTTCGACAAGGATTTCGTGCGCAGCTGGGTCTCCGAGCGATGCGATCCTTATGTGGACCCCATCCCGGCCATTCCCCCGGAGATGGTCGAGCGCACCTCCGACGTCTATGTCGACGCCTTCCAGCGGATAACGGGGCGCGCCTTCGAAGCGCCGTCGCCCGGGCTGGACATCGCCGCGCGTGTCCGCGGCAACCTCGCCCGCTACGTTTCCTGAGACCGCCTTTCAAACCCAAGTCATTCCCACAGAGCCGACAATGAACGAGCAGCCCTTCTTTCTCCGCGACGGCGACGCCTTCCTGCCCCAGGCCTCCGGGCGCGGGCCCTGGAACCCCCAGTCGCTTCACGGGCGGGTGGTCATCGGCCTGATGGGGCACGCGCTGGAGACGGCCTTCGGCTCCGACGACTTCATTCCCGCCCGCCTTACGGTGGACATGTACCGCCTGCCCAACTTCGATCCGATCGAGGTGAAGACCACCCTGATCCGCGAGGGCGGGCGTATCCGCATGGCTGAGGCGGAGCTGTTCTCGGGCGGCAAGAGCTCGGCCAAGGCGTCCTGCCAGTTCCTCCGGCGGACGGAGAATGCTCCCGGCGCCACATGGTCCCCGAAGCCCTGGGACGCCCCGCATCCCGACTCCATTCCCGATCCCGACCCCTCGACGGCCCCCATGGGCCGGATGTGGGCGGTCAAGCCGATCAAGGGCGGCTTCGGCGCAGAGGGGGAGCGGCAGATCTGGATGAAGGAGGTGCGCGAATTGGTCGGCGGCGTTCCCCTGACCCCCTTCCAGAGGGTGGCGGTGGCGGCGGACTTCGCCAGCCCCTTCGCCCACGCCTCCTCGGACCAGGGCCTCGGCTACATCAATACCGACGTGACCGTGTACCTCCATCGCCTTCCCGAGAGCGAGTGGATCGGGTTCCGGTCGGTGAATCACCAGGCGACAGACGGCGTCGCCGTCGGGGAATGCTGGCTCTACGACGCGGCGGGATCGATCGGTTTCGCCAGCTGCGCCGCCCTGGCGCAGAAGCGCCCGCCGCGCTGAGGCTCCTCAGTAGCCCTTGAGGTCGGGGTCCAGCACCTGGCCCGGATCCAGGGGCACGCCGAAGGTGTTCAGGATCATCGAAACCTGGGTGTACTGGCCGACGGTGAAGACCAGGTCCATGCACTGCTTCTCGGTAAAGGACCCGCGCAGGCCCGCCCAGGTGGCGTCGCTGATGAACTTGTCATGATGCAGCTCGTCCGCGGCCTGCAGCAGGAGCCGGTCGTCCTGCGACCAGTCCGGGGCGGACGCCCCGCTCTTGATCCGGGCGATTTCCGGAGGCGTCAGGCCATCGCGGAGGCCGATCTCCACGTGCTGGGTCCACTCATAGCCCGACTTGCAGAGGAAGCCGACGCGCAGGATGACCAGCTCCCGCTGTCGCGGCGGGAGATCATTGCGGCGGGACAGGACATAGTTGCCCCAGGCCAGGAAGGCGCGGGCCGCCTTGGGCGCGCGGGCCAGGGTCCGGAAGATGTTGAGCACCCGGCCCGTGGCCGCCATCGGCGCCACGAGCTCCTTCTGGTCGGCGTCCATCTCGGCGTCGGCCAGGGGAGGGATGCGGGGAGCGGCAAGTCTCATCGGCGGGTCTCCAGGCGCCCTAGGCGCGCATGAGGAAGGGGATCATCTGGGCCAGCAGGAGCAGGCCCAGGGCGATCAGCAGCAGTCGACCCAGGAACCTGTTCCGTCGGACCCGTGCGGCCTCGCGATCCTCGGGGGGTGTAGGGGAAGTTTCGCTCATGGTATTGATTACCTTGTAGGTTCGACCAGGATCTTCACGTGGGATTCCGGATCTCCCAGGGTCACGAAGGCCTCGGCGACGCCGGCCAGGCCCACCTTGCCGGTCACCACGCTTGAGACGTCGATGATCCCCTCGGAGATCTGCCGCAGGGTGTGGGCGAACTCGTCAGGCGTGTAGCCAAAGACAAAGGTCAGCTCCATTTCCTTGGTGATGGCGATGGCTGGCTCGATTTTGTCGGTCTCCATGCAGACGCCGGCCACGACGATCTGGGCGCCGGCGGGCGAAGCCTCGATCAGGGTCTGGAGGATGCCTGGGGCGCCGACACATTCAAAGACGACGGCGCGGCCAAAGGACTTGCCCATCATCCGGGCCATGGACTGGGCGGCCCTCTGCACGGGAACGCCATAGCTGTCCCAGCGGGCGTGCGGGCTTTCCTTCGAGGGATCGATGACCAGGTCGGCCCCAAGTTTTTCGGCTGCGGCCCGACGGCGCGGCGAATAGTCCGTCGCGACCACCGGACCGTGACCCCGGGCCTTGAGGGCCGCAATGACCGCCAGGCCCACAGGCCCGCAGCCCACCACCATGCAGACAGAGTTGGGGTCGAGCCGAGCCATGGCCACGGCGTGCTCCCCCACGGCGAAGGGCTCGGTGAGGGCCGCCTGGTCGGTCGGAAGGCCGTTTGGCACCTCCAGGACCATGGCCTCGGTCAGGAGCATGCGTTCGGCGAATCCACCGGGAAGACGGTTGGAGTAGCCGAGGGATTCCATGCCGGTCTCCGTCAGGGTCACGGGGACCGAGACCACGCGGGACCCCGCCCGGATCGTCTTTTGCGAGCCCGGGCCATGGTCCAGCACCTCGGCGCAGAACTCATGTCCGAAGACGGTGTCGGCCGTGGGGTCAAAACCTGAAGCAAAGCCTCCGCTCGCGCGGGTGGCCGTCTCCATCATGTGTTCCATGTGATGGAGGGCGTGCAGGTCTGAGCCGCAGATCCCGCAGGCGAGGGTCCGCACCAGGATCTGCCCGGGGCCCGGCGTCAGGTCCGGAACCTCGTCACAGACGAGCTGCTTGTTGCGACGGATGACGGCGCGCATGGTCCCTCCCGCAGGCGCTTCTGGTTGGCGGCATCATGGCCCCGGCAGGCCGGGAAGGCCAGAGGCGCCTCGGCTTGCCCGGGGCGGCCTGATCGCCTAACCCTCGCCCTTCATCCGCATCTGGGAGGAGCGCCGGTCATGAGTCTCGCCTTTCTGTTTCCCGGCCAGGGCAGCCAGGCCGTCGGCATGGGCGCCGACCTCGCCGCCGCCTTCGCCCCGGCCCGTGAGGTGTTCGAGGAGGTCGACGAGGCCCTGGGCCAGAAGCTCTCCGTCCTGATGCGCGAAGGTCCCGAGGACCAACTGACCCTGACCGAGAACGCCCAGCCGGCCCTCATGGCGGTCAGCCTGGCGGTGGTCCGGACCCTTGAGCGCGAATTCGGGATTGGCATCGACCGCGCCGCCTTTGTCGCGGGCCACTCCCTGGGCGAGTACTCCGCACTTTGCGCCGCCGGCGCCCTGTCCCTTCCGGATACGGCCCGTCTCCTGAAGCTGCGCGGCCAGGCCATGCAGCGCGCCGTCCCAGTGGGCGAGGGGGCCATGGCCTCGCTGATCGGACCCAAGACCGACCTGGCCCTGGCCGAGGCCGCCGCCGCCGCCGGCTCGGCCGTCGGGGTCTGCGTCGTGGCCAACGACAACAACGCCGGCAATGTCGTGATCTCCGGCTCCAAGGCCGCCGTCGACCTGGCCATCGAGAAGGCCAAGGAGCTGGGCGCCCGGGCGATACCCCTGAACGTCTCCGCCCCGTTCCACTGCCCCCTGATGCAGCCGGCCGCCGACGAGATGGCCGCCGCCCTGGCCGCCGCCGCCATCCAGGCGCCCCGGGCGCCAGTGGTCGCAAACGTCACCGCCCGGCCGACCCTGGATCCAGAGGCGATCCGTCGTCTCCTGGTGGAGCAGGTTACGGGCCGGGTCCGCTGGCGCGAGAGCCTGGTCTGGCTGGCCGGGGAGGGCGGGGTCACCCGCTTCGCAGAAGCCGGCGCCGGCAAGGTCCTGACCGGCATGGCCAAGCGCATCGCCCCTGACGCCGAGGCCGTGGCGCTAAACGCGCCCGCTGACCTTGAAGCCTTCGCCTCCAGCCTCTGAGGAAACCTCCATGTTCGACCTGACCGGCAAGACCGCCCTTGTCACCGGGGCCACCGGCGGAATCGGCGCCGAGATCGCCCGGGCCCTTCACGCCGCCGGCGCCCATGTGGTGCTGTCGGGCACCCGCGAGGGGGTGTTGGCCGACCTGGCCGCCGAACTGGGCGGGCGCACCAGCGTGGTCGTCGCCAACCTCTCGGATTCCGCCGCCGTGGATGGCCTGATCGGCCAGGCCGAGGCCGCCGCCGGGCAGGTGGACATCCTGGTTGCCAACGCCGGCATCACCCGAGACGGGCTTCTTCTGCGGATGAAGGACGAGGACTGGGAACAGGTCCTGAAGGTCAATCTCGAAAGCTACTTCCGGCTCTCCCGGGCGGCCCTGCGTGGGATGATGAAGCGTCGCTTCGGCCGGATCATCGGAATCACTTCGGTGGTCGGCGTCATGGGCAATCCGGGTCAGGCCAACTACGCCGCCTCCAAGGCCGGCATGATCGGCTTTTCCAAGTCCCTGGCCCAGGAGGTCGCCACCCGCGGCGTGACCGTGAACTGCGTCGCCCCGGGCTTCATTGAGAGCCCGATGACCGACGCCCTGAACGAGGCGCAGAAGACCCAGATCCTTGGAACCATCCCCGCCGGCCGGCTCGGATCCGGGGCTGATGTGGCCGCCGCCTGCGTCTATCTCTCCAGCGACGAGGCCGGCTACATGACCGGCCAGACCCTTCATGTGAATGGCGGCATGGCCATGATCTGACCCGCTGGCCTCATCCGGGGGAGCGTGCTACCACCCTCTCGAACGGTGAGGCCCCGGGTCTCAACTCCGCGTCCGGGATCGGTTGACATCACGTCGCCGGTCGCGGAAGGAACAACTGAACAACAGGGACCCTAACGTATGTCCGATATCCTTGAGCGCGTCCGCAAGATCGTCATCGAGCACCTCGACGCTGATCCGGAGAAGGTGACCGAAAAGGCCAGCTTCATCGACGACCTGGGCGCCGATAGCCTCGACAACGTCGAGCTGGTCATGGCTTTCGAAGAAGAATTCGATATCGAGATTCCGGACGACGCCGCCGAGCACATCCAGACCGTGGGTGATGCGGTGAAGTTCATCGGAGAGCGCCTGGGCGGCTAACGCCTCCAGGACGTCGAGGATCTGACCGCCGCGTCCCTTCCCAGAGGCGCGGCGGTTTGCATTTGCGGAGGGCTCCATGCGTCGCGTCGTCGTTACGGGAATCGGCCTCCTGACCCCGCTGGGCCAGGGCCGGGAGATCACCTGGAAGGCCATCCTTGCCGGGAAGTCTGGAGCCGGCCGGATCACCACCTTCGATCCCGAGGGCTATGCCTGCCAGGTCGCCTGCGAGGTGCCCAGGGTGGATGGCCGCGGCGGGGGTGGACCCGACGTCGAGGGGTCCTTTGACCCGGACGCCACCGTGCCCCCCAAGGACCAGCGCCGTATTGACGACTTCATCCTCTACGCCATCGCAGCGGCGGATGAGGCGGTCGCCGATTCTGGCTGGAAGCCCCAGACGACCGACGACTTCGAGCGCACGGGCGTCATCATCGGGTCCGGTATCGGGGGTTTGGCGACCATTGCCGAAACCGCCATCGAGATGCACGAAAAGGGCCCGCGCCGGGTCAGCCCCTTCTTCATTCCTTCGGCCCTGATCAACCTGGCCTCGGGCCAGGTCTCGATCCGGCACGGCTTCAAGGGCCCGAATCATTCCGTGGTCACCGCCTGCGCCACCGGCGCCCACGCCATCGGCGACGCGGCCCGGATGATCCGTTACGGGGACGCCGACGTCATGGTCGCCGGCGGGGCCGAGGCCTCGGTCTGTCCGATCGGCGTGGCGGGCTTCATCGCCTGCCGGGCCATGTCCACCAGCTTCAACGACACCCCGGAGAAGGCCAGCCGCCCCTACGACAAGGATCGCGACGGCTTCGTCATGGGCGAAGGCGCCGGCATCCTGATCCTCGAGGAATACGAGCACGCCAAGGCGCGCGGCGCGAAAATCTACGCCGAGGTCGCCGGCTACGGGATGGCGGGCGACGCCTACCACATCACCGCCCCGGCCGAGGATGGCGACGGGGGCTTCCGGGCCATGCGGGCCGCGGTCCGCGACGCCGGGATTGATCCGGGCCAGGTCGACTACATCAACGCCCACGGCACCTCGACCCCCCTGGGCGACGAGATCGAGCTCGGGGCGGTCACCCGCCTGCTGGGCGACGCCGCCGCCCGGGCGACCATGAGCTCCACCAAATCCGCCACCGGGCACCTCCTGGGTGCGGCGGGGGCCATCGAGGCGGCCTTCACCTGCCTGGCCATCCGGGACCAGGTGGCGCCTCCGACCCTCAATCTCGACAATCCCTCCGTGGAGACCGTGGTGGATCTCGTTCCCCACAAGGCCAAGCCGATGAAGATCGACGTGGCCGTCTCCAACAGCTTCGGCTTCGGCGGGACCAACGCGTCCCTGGTCCTCAAGAAGGTCCCGTGAGGCGAAGGTCCCGGGCGGCCCGGCGCAGGCGGACCCTCTTCGCGATCGCTGCAGTCGCCGCTGTCATTCTGGCGTGTGCAGGCGGGTTTGCGGCCTTCGGGCCAGGCCCGTCAGCCCGGACTGGCGACGTGACCGAGGTCCTACTTCCGCGGGGATCAGGCGTTGCCGGCGTGTCGGCGGCCCTGAAGTCCGCGGGCGTGATCCGCTCGGAGTGGGTCTTCCAGGTCCTGGCCCGCGCGACAGGGGCCGGGCGATCCCTCAAGGCGGGGGAGTACGCCATTCCCAGCCGCGCCTCGCCATTGACCATCCTTTCCGACCTCACGGCTGGGCGAACCATCATCCGAAAGGTGACCCTGCCCGAGGGGCTGACCTCGGCCATGATCGTGCGCCAGCTGCAGTCGGTGTCTTGGCTGACCGGAGAGGTCACCGTTCCGGAGGAGGGGACCCTGCTTCCCGAGACCTACCGCGCGGAGCGGGGCGACACCCGCCAGTCTCTCCTGGACCGGATGCGGGCTGACCAACAGACGCTGCTGGAGCGGCTGTGGGCCTCGCGCAAGCCCGGCCTGCCCCTGGCTACCCCGCAGGAAGCCGTGATCCTCGCCTCGATCGTCGAGAAGGAGACCGGCCTGCGGGACGAGCGGCGGCGTGTGGCGGGGGTCTTCATCAATCGCCTGCGGATCGGCATGCGCCTCCAGAGCGATCCCACGGTCATCTATGCCGTGAGCCGGGGCGAGCCGCTCGGCCGCGGGATCCGTGCCTCGGAGCTGGCCAGCCGCAGCCCCTGGAACACCTACGCCTATTCAGGCCTGCCGCCGACCCCGATCGCCAATCCGGGGCGGGCGTCTCTGGAGGCGGTCCTTGATCCCCTGGAGACCCGCGAGCTCTACTTCGTCGCGGACGGGTCCGGCGGCCACGTCTTCGCCGAGACGCTGGAGGCGCACAACGCCAATGTGGCGCGCTGGCGGCAGGTTGAGCGTGCAAAGGCCGCGGGAGGCTGAAGATGGCGAACCTGAGCGGCATGACGGGGTTTGGTCGCGCCGAAGGCGCAGGCGGGGGCTGGTCGTGGGTCGTGGAGGCGCGCTCCGTGAACGGCAGGGGCCTGGAGGTCCGCTTCCGGGGACCCGCCGGCTTTGACGCCCTTGAGCGTTCAACCCGCGAGGCCGCCCAGGCGCGGTTCCAGCGGGGGCAGGTATCGGTATCCGTCTCCGCCCGGCGGCTGGAGTCCGAGGCGCCGGTGAGGGTCAACCAGGACCTCGCCCGCCGTCTCCTGGACGCAGGTGAGCCCTGGATCGCCGAGGGTCGGGTGCTACGCCCCACCCTGGATGGCCTCCTGTCCCTCAGGGGCGTGATCGAGGCGGAGTCCGCCGAGGCTGATCCGGAGGCCCTGGCCGAAGCCGGCGCCCTGCTGGCGGGTTCCGTGAGTGAGGCGCTCGACGCCCTTCAGGCGGCCCGGCGCGAGGAGGGCCGGCAGTTGGAAGGGGTCCTCGGGCGCCTTCTGGACGAGGTCGAGGCGCTGGTCGCACAGGCGGGGCGCCTCGCGTCCGAACAGGTCGAGACCATCCGGAGCCGGTTCCTGCGGCGCCTCGCCGAGTTGGCGGGCGAGGGGCCTGACGTCGCCGAGCGCGCCTTCCTCGAGGCCGCCGCTCTCGCGGTGAAGGCCGATGTCCGGGAAGAGCTGGACCGCCTGGAAGGCCATCTCTCCAGCGCCCGGGGGCTGTTGTCAGAGGGGGGTGCGGCGGGCCGTCGCCTGGACTTCCTGACGCAGGAATTCATGCGCGAGGCGAATACGCTCTGCTCGAAGGCCGCGGTGGCGGGCCTGACCCGTACAGGGCTCGACCTCAAGGCCGCCATCGACCAGTTCCGCGAGCAGGTCCAGAATGTGGAGTAGACCATGAGCCAGACGGATGCGGCCCGGCCCTGGGAAGTCCAGAGGCGGGGCCTCCTGTTGTTGATCTCCAGTCCGTCCGGGGCGGGCAAGACCTCGCTGTCCCGCCGCCTGGTCGCCGACCATGACGACCTCGTCCTGTCGATCTCCGCGACGACCCGGGCCCCGCGGCCGGGCGAGGAAGAGGGTCGCGAGTACTACTTTGTCACGCCCGAGCGCTTTGACGAGATGGTCGCGGGCGGCCAGCTCCTGGAATGGGCGCATGTCCATGACAACCGTTACGGAACCCCTCGGGCGCCGGTGGAGGCGGCCCTTGCCGCAGGCCAGGACGTGCTCTTCGATATCGACTGGCAGGGCGCCGCCCAGGTGCGGGCGGCCCTCCCGGAGGATAGCGCCAGCGTCTTCGTCCTGCCCCCGTCCTGGGCGGACCTGGCCCGCCGCCTGAACGCCCGGGCCCAGGACTCCGCCGCCGTGATCCAGCGCCGCCTCGAGCGGGGCCGGGAGGAGATCACCCACTGGGGCGACTACGACTACGTGATCGTGAACAAGAACTTCGACCGCGCTTATGCCGACCTCGGCCACATCTACCGGGCCGAGCGGATGAAGCCGACGCGGAATCCCTGGCTGCCGGACTTTGTCCGCCGGCTTGGCTCCGAATCCCTGTCCTGAGCCCGGAGGCCCCCATGAAGACCCGTAAACTTGGCCCCTTCGATGTCTCCGAGATCGGTCTGGGATGCATGAGCCTGTCCCACGCCTATGGTCCCCCGCCGCCGCGGGCCCAGGCTGAGGCTGTCCTTCTGGGCGCCCTCGACGCCGGCTGCACCTTTTTCGACACCGCCGCCGTCTATGGCCTGGGGCACAATGAGCGCCTCGTCGGCGAGGTCCTTGGGCCGCACCGCGACAGGTTCATCCTCGCTTCCAAGTGCGGGCTTTCCCGGGGGGAACAGCGCGAGCTGAACGGCCGGCCGGAGGTCCTGAAGGCGACCTGCGACGAGAGCCTGCAGCGCCTTGGGGTCGACGTCATCGACCTCTACTACCTGCACAGGTGGGACCGGCGCGTGCCAGTTGAGGACAGCGTAGGGGCCCTGGCGGACCTGGTCGCCGCCGGCAAGATCCGTTCTATCGGCCTGTCTGAGGTCTCGGCCGCGACCCTCCGTCGGGCCCATGCGGTTCATCCCATCGCCGCCCTCCAGACCGAATACTCGCCCTGGACGCGGAACCCCGAGGTCGCGGTCCTGGAAGCCTGCCGGGAACTGGGCGTGACCTTCGTCGCCTTCAGCCCTGTCGGGCGCGGCTTCCTGGCCGGCGGGGTTCGGGACGTCGCCGCCCTGGATCCGGCCGACTTCCGGGTGGGCATGCCTCGTTTCCAGGGTGAAGCCTTCCAGCAGAACCTCGCCCTGTTCTCGGCCTTCGAGGCCATTGCCCAGGAGGCGGGCTGCACGCCCGCCCAGCTCTGCCTGGCCTGGCTCCTGCACAAGGACGACACCCTGGTGCCCATCCCCGGGACCACGAGCCCGGAGCACATGCGCGAGGACATGGCCGCATCCGGTCTCGTCCTTTCCCCGGAAATCCTCCAGGCCGTAGAGGCGACCGTGAACGCCGGGACTGTCGCGGGCCTTCGCTATGCCGAGGCGATGCAGGCCAGCGTCGACACCGAACGCCTGCCATCAGAGGCCTGATCCCGGCCTGAAAAAAGGGCCGCTCCCTGGAGAGCGGCCCTTCCGATTTCAGGCTGGAACGGCGGAATAACCGCCGGACCGGATTGCCTTACTTCTTTTCAGCCATGGCGGCGCCAGCGGCTTCCTTGGCGGCGCCAGCGACTTCCTTGGCAGCGCCAGCGGCTGCGGCGGGAGCCGCAGCGGCGGCGGCGGCGGCGCCAGCGGCGGCGGCTTCGGCAGTGGCCGGAGCAGCGGCGGCGGCGTCAGCGGCCGTGGCGGCGGCGTCAGCAGCCGTGGCGGAGGCGTCAGCGGCCGTGGCGGCGGCGTCAGCGGCAACCGCGTCAGCGGCGGCGGCCGGAGCTTCGGCGGGCTTGCTGCAGGCGGCCAGGGCGGCGACGGCGGCCAGGGCGGCCACGGACAGGGCGACTTTCTTCATTACGACTCTCCCGAGATGACCGAGCGGACGCCCAACACCACGACGGCGCCGGAATCGCCCCTTGGACGGCGGAAGCCTAGGCCCGCGCCGGGTTTCGATCAAGCTTTCGTGAGCAGGGCGTCTGCGATGGCCAGGAACCCATCCAGGTCGACCGTCTCGGGCCGGGCCGCGGGGTCCACGCCGGCGGCCTGGCAAAGGGCTTCGCCGCCCAAGGCCTTCAGGCCGGCCCTCAGCATCTTGCGCCTCTGCCCGAACGCGGCGGCGGTGACCTTCTGGAGGGCGTCCAACCTCGAGCCCGCCACGGCGTCAGGCCTGGGGGTCAGGTGCACAACGGCGGAATCGACCCGGGGCGGCGGCGTGAAGGCCCGGGCGGGCGCCTCCAGAACCAGCTTCCGGTGGGTCAGGGCCGCGGCGAGCACTGCAAGGCGGCCATAGTCTGGGGCGCCGGGCTCCGCGACGATGCGGCTGGCGACTTCCTTCTGGAACATCAGGGTCAGGGACCGGGGCCTGAAGGGTCCTGTCAGCCATTTCACCAGCAGGGGTGTTCCGACATTGTAGGGAAGGTTGGAGACGATCCTGGCCCCGTCGGACCCCTCGATCTCCGTCTCCTGCACCTTCAGGGCGTCGGCGTGCAGGACGGTGAGGCGTCCCGGAAAAGCGTCCCCCAGCTCGACCAGAAGGGGAAGGAACCGGGCGTCACGCTCGATGGCGTAGACCCGCGCCTCGGTTTCCAGAAGGGCCTGGGTCAGGCCGCCGGGCCCCGGTCCGACCTCGATCACCAGTTCGCCCGCCTGGGCGCCCGATAGGCGGGCGATCTTGCGGGTGACGTTGAGGTCGAGGAGGAAATGCTGTCCCAGCCCCTTGTTGGCCTGCAGGCCGTGGGCGGCCAGCCGGTCCGAGAGGCGCGTCGACAGGGTCATGGTGTCCGTCGCCCGGCGATCCCGGCTGCAGCGGCCAGCGCGGCGATGAAGCTGTCGGGCCGGGCCAGACCCTTACCCGCAATGTCAAAGGCCACGCCGTGGTCGGGCGAAGTCCGGACGACGGGCAGGCCGAGGGTCAGGTTCACCCCGCCCCAGAAGTCCAGCATCTTCACGGGGATCAGGGCCTGGTCGTGGTACATGCAGACCACGGCGTCATAGCTCTGGCGGATTTCCGGCGCGAAGAGACTGTCGGCGGGCAGGGGGCCGGCAATGTCGATCCCCTCGGCCTGCAGGGCCTCGGCCGCCGGCCGCAGGATGGTGATCTCTTCCCGGCCCATCTCGCCCGACTCCCCCGCGTGGGGGTTGAGGGCGGCCATGGCCAGGCGCGGCCGGGGGATACCGAAGTCCCGGACGAGGGCCTGTGCCGTCACGCGGGCGGTCCTGGTGATTCCCTCCACGGTCAGCGCCCCGGGCGCCTGGGAGAGTGGCAGGTGGACTGTCGCCAGGGTCACCCTCAGGTCCCCGGCGGCCAGCATCATCACGGGGCCGCGTTCACCCTCCCATTCGGCGTGGGCGGTGAGGTCCCCGATGAACTCGGTATGTCCGGGGTGCCGGAAACCGGAGGCCTTCAACACGGCCTTGGAGATGGGCGCCGTGACCAGGGCGCTGGCCTTGCCTGAAAGGCACGCCTCCGTCGCCGTCGCGATCCAGCTGGCGATGGCCGGCCCAGCCTGGGTGTCGGGCGCTCCCGGCTGGACAGGCGCGGGAAGAGGCATGTCGACCAGGGGAATGGCCTGGGCGAAAACGCCCGCCGCCCCGGCCGGAGAGCCCACGCGCACGACGGGCGCACCGGCCCCGGCAAGGGCGTCATGGTCCCCGAAGACGACAAAGGGAGGGTCCCCGGGCCGCGAGGCGCGCCAGGCGGCGGCGATGATCTCCGGTCCTATCCCCGCCGGATCGCCAAGCGTGACCGCAAGGGGCGCACCGCGCATCCGTCCGACCTAGCGGGTCTCGATGGTGGCGGCGGTCCGGAGGTCGCGCATGTAGCGGCGGGCGATCATGGACAGCTGCTGGCCATAGAGCCGCCCCTCGATCTGCTCCTTGCTGACCTGGCCGGCTCCGCCAGCGCCGCGGCTGCAGACCGTCAGGATGTGGAGCCCGACATTGGTTCGGATCGGCTCGGAGGTCTGGCCAGGCTGGAGGCCCTCGACCGCAGCGCGGAAGGCGGGAGAGAGATCCTTGAGTTCGGCCTCGCCGAGGTCTCCCGCCACGACGCCGGTAACCCGCCCGGCCTCGGTCTCGACGCCGTCGCAACCCCGGATCCTTGAGCGCACGTCCGTCAGGCGGGCGGTCGCGTTCCGGACGTCGGACTCCGGCGCGCTCTGCGGCAGGGCTACAGCCACCTGCTTCAGCGCGACGGTCACGGCGGAGGCGCCGGCGCGGCGGTCTCGCAGAAAGACGATGTAGACCCCGTCACGGACGGGAATCGGCCGGGAAAGCTGGCCCGGGCGCATCTGGTCGAGGGCCGCGTCCACCTCGGCTGGCATTTCGCCCGCCGTGATCCAGCCCACGTCGCCGCCGGCCGCCGCCGAGGGGGAGGCCGAGAACTGACGCGCTACGGCCGGGAAGGGGGCGCCCTGCTGCATCTGGGTGACGAGCTGGGCGGCGCCGTTCACAGCCACCTCCATGCCGCCAACCCGGGCGGCGTCGATGAAGACCTCGGCGATCTGGTACTGGGGACGGGAAGCCGCGGCGGCGATGCGCTCCATCTCCGCCTTGACCTGATCGTCGCCCACCCGGAGCCTCGAGCCATACCGGCCGCGCACCCACCGCTGCCAGCCGGACTGCGCCCGGATCTGGTCTTTCAGGGTGTCGATCCCAATCCCCTGGGCCGCCAGGGAGTTGGTAAATTGTTGCAGTGTCGCGTTGTTTTCACGCGCCATTTCGGTGAGCTGTTCATCCACGTCCGCATCGCTTGGGACGATCTCGATCTTCTGTTCCTTCTCGACCCTGCGGAGCTCCTGGATCTGAAGTCGCTCATCGACCAGGCCGCTCAGGGCCTCACGCTGGAACTGGGGAAGGTTCTCCCGGGTCGGCTGGATTCCGGAGGTGGCGATCAGAAGCCGCATCCGCTGGGCCAGGTCAAAGGTGGAGATGATCTCGTCGTTCACCACCGCAGCTACGGACTCGGACAGGCCTAAGGGCGCGACCTGGGCGGCGGCCGGCGCCGCCGGAGCCTGGGCGGAGGCGGGACCCGCCAGTGACGCCAGGACGAGGCCGGCGACGGCGAGGGATCGACGGCCCAGGGTCGTGGCGCGGGTCATGACCGGGATGTTGTCCTTCAAGCGCATGATCGTGTTCGGCTGCCTTCTGACACGGGTGGAGCCTTCACTCCAGAGGTGAGGTTCTACCGGGCGCCAAGGGGACCGCCCAATGTGGCGAGGGTGAGGCGAATGTTGATCGAGGTGGAGGATCCCAGGCGCCCGACCTGCAGGTCCTCCTGCCGGTAGAAGATGTCGAGCCGGGTGCAGTCGTCGCGGTAGACCACGCCCAGGTCCCGGATCACCCAGGCGCTGGCGGCGATGTCGCGGTTCCCGTAGGCCGTCACACCCCAGTTCTCGCTCACGAAGATCTCGCCGCCGAGGTCTGCGTTCTCGCGTCGACCCGACCCCGGACCCGTCTCTTCCTTCAGGTAGCGGAAATAGCCGGAGCCCCGCTTCAGCGAGACGTTGGCGCCGGCCTCGGCGCGACGCACCGTGAGGTCCTCGCCGTCGAGTCGGGTCCGTGCGAACAGGCTGACCCCCTGCAGGGGCTCGGCCTCGACGGCGACAACCCAGTCCGAGGCCTTCCGGGAAAGCCCTGAGGTGGTCGTGAACACCCCGGAGTCGCTCGACCGGAAGCTCCGGCCCAGCACGAAGTTGGCGCGCCGGCCGTCATCCCAAAGCACGCTCGCCCGGCCGGCGAGGCTCATCCGCAGGCCGTCCTCGGTGAGGTCATAACCGGGGAACCGGTTCAGGCGGAACAGGCTGGTCTCGTCGAAGACCACGGTGGCCGAATCCTCGTTGAGGTAGATCGGGGCGCCGGACGGGTCGCGCCCGACGCGGATCAGGGCGGCTCCGGCCGAGGCCACCAGCTGGGCCGTGGGCTCGACCACGACGAGAGCGTTGTCAAAACGGCGGACCAGGGGGAGCGATACGTCCGCGCCCGCCGAGGCGATGCCACGGCCCTGCGTCGCGCTGCGCCCCGCGACGCCGTCGAGGTCACTCAGGCTGTAGCCGTCTCCCCGCAGGTGGCCGAACAGGGCGACGCGCAGGCCTCCGGCGGTCGTCGAGGTGCGCCGCCAGTCCGCCTCGAAGGTCGCCCGCCGACTGTCCAGGCCCGGAGCGCCGGCCGGCACGCCTGGCGCGTTGTCCCGGGTCAGCGCCACCCCGGTCGTTCGGATGCGAAGGCGACCGCCGACCAGGTCCGCGATGGGCTCGAAACGCCCCTCCACGAAGGGACCGACCGTCGGGAAGGTCCGGTCATCATCCTCTGGGCGCAGGCCCTGGATGCTGAAGGCGCCGGCGGAGAACCAGGACTTTGCGGTCTGGCGGGTGGCGTAGACTTGGGAGATCAGTCGCCGGTCATCCGGGACGAAGGGACCTCGGGCGACATAGACGTCGCCAATGTCATACTTCTCGAACAACAGGGTGTCCGAGGTCCGCTCGGCGCTGAAGCCCCACTTCCACTCCGGGGTCAGGGCGAAGGCGCCGGAGGCCAGTATGTAGCTCCGCGCCGTGGGATCGCCGAAGGCGTCGCCTTCGCCGTCGAAGTCGCGGTCGTAGGTGAAGCCGCCCCGGACATCGATCGCCCCAGTGCGGAACCGCTGGCGGTAATGGGCGTTCAGGAAGGGTGCGACCTGGCTGTTGATCTGCGGGGAGACCGTCAGGTCGGCCGAGGGATTGAAGACGTGCACATAGGGCTGTTCGTAGGACAGACCCCGCCGCCCGGAGGTCTGCAGCGCCGGCGTCAGGAAGCCCGATCGGCGCTCGGCCTGCGGATCAGGGTGCCAAAAGATCGGGATATAGAGCACCGGCGCGCCGCGCACCCGGATCACGGCGTTGCGGTAGGACACCACCTGCCGGCTCCGGTCCTGAACGATCTGCTCGGCCTGGATGGACCAGGTCGGGTTCTTGGGATCCCCGTTCTTCGCGCAGACCTCGCAGGGCGTGTAGATGGCCTGGTTGAGCTCGTTGACGGTCTCGCTGCGCCGCACGGCGCTGGCCGCCGCCATCTTGATCGGGCCCTCGCTGCGGACGGCGAAGCCGGCGGCCGCGCCCACGGACAGGGACTGGTCGAGGACGATCTCCTGGGCGAACTGGGCGGTGCGGTCCGGATTGATGATCCGCACATTGCCGCGGGCGCGGATCAGGCGTGTGGACGCTTCGAAGGTCACCTCGTCGGCGGTCAGGGTGCGTCCCTGGAAACGGGCCCGGACGTCGCCTCGGGCGACGGTCAGCCCCTTTTCCTCATCGCGCGAGACCGTGTCGGCCTCCAGGTAGAGCTGGTCTTCGGTGAGGCCGTCGGCGGGGGGTCGATCCGGCGGCGCGTCCACCCGCGCCTGGGCGCTGGCGGCCACAGGACCGGCCAGGACCACGAAGGCCAGGCTTCCCGCCAATACCCGTGCCATGATCCCGAACAGCCTCATCGACGCCTTGTCTTGGGGGCTCGCGGGCGACTCGACGTCCGCTCGGCCCAATTCAACCATCTTCGGTGTAACAGAGGAGGGCGAGCCCGGACAGGAGGGCGACGAGGGGCGGCGCCCAGGCCCCCACCAGGGGCGGGATGATGTCGGCGGCGGCGAGCGCCCCGGTCATCTGGTTGAAGAAAAAGACCAGGAATCCCGTTGCCGCGCCCGCGCCGGCGGCCAGGGCCAGGCCACCCTGCCTGGAAAGCCGGAGCGAAGACGCCGCAGCCAGTATGGCCATCGCGGCGAAGAGGATGGGCGTGGCGAAAAGCTGGTGAAGGCGAAGACGGAACGACCGGGCGCTGAAGCCCGCCATCTCGGTCTGGCGGATTGCGGCGGGAAGTCCCCAGAAGGTGACCGCTTCGGGGGAGGAAAACCGGTCCACGGCGCCTTCGGCCGTCAGGGTCGAGCGGATGGACAGGGTGTCGGAACGCACCGCCGTCTGGCCGGCTGACGCCTCCCGGACGTCCTTCAGGTTCCAGAATCCCGCGCGGAGGACAGCCTGGGCTGCTTCTATGCGTCGTCGGAACTGGAGCCGTCCGTCCGCGTCCTTCTGGTAGACGAACAGCGAGACGGCCCGGAGCCGGATCGCATCGCCCTCCAGGTCCCGCGATTTGGCGTGGATCACCACCAGCCCCCGGTCATCGCCCTGACGGAGCCAGACTTCCTTGGGCGCGTCGGAGAGATAGGACTGCATCAGCCGGGCCCGCTCGACTTCGAAGCGGGCCGAGAGGCCGGCGGCCAGGGGATTCAGGAGCATGACGACCGCCAGCCCGGCCACGAAGGCGAAGGCGGCGGAGGGCGCGATGAAGCGCCAGGCCGACACGCCCGCCGCCCTCATGGCTGTCAGCTCACTGGACCGGTTCAGGGCGACAAAGGCGGCGATCCCCCCGAACAGGAAGACGAAGGGCGAGAGGAGAAGGATGAGGCTGGGCGCCCTCAGGAGGGTGAGCCACAGGACTTCGCTGGGCCCGGCATCCGTCCGGACTCCTACGGAGCGTGAGAGTTCTTCGAACTGAATCAGGATGATAACGGCGGAAATTACCGCCAGGGCCCCGGCGACAGACCGTGCGGTTCGCCGCAGCAGGTACAGGTCCATGACGCTGAGCCCCGGCATCATGCCGCCGCTCCTGCAACCGGCGATTTCCGGCCCCTCAGGCTGCGCCCCACGAAGCGGCTCGGCTTCTGCCGGAAGACCGCCCTGAGGGCCCAGGCCAGGGTCCCAATGGGAATGGCGTACTGGAGTATGTTTAACCAAACCTCGGATTCTGCAGCAGAAACAGAGATGAAACCAAGAATCCTGGACACGGCGGCGACACCCCCGGCGATCGCGATCCGGCGTCCATAGCCCATGCGCGAAAAGGTTCCCCCAAGGATCGCCCAGACCGCCAGGCCCATGAAGGTGAGGTTGTAGAGGGGCGTCGCAAGCCGGGCATGGCCCTCTGCCAGGAGCTTGAGATGGTTACGCTTTTCCCAGTCCTGCGTCAGGTCGGCGAACAGGAGTTCATGGAGATAGCGGTCCGACGGCTTGTAGTGGATGCGCTCCTCCGACCGGATGAATTGTTTTAGCTCAAAGGGATAGTCGTCAAAGGTGAGGTAGTTCAGGACGCCGTCGGACGACAGTTCCTGGGTCGAGCCCCGGAAGAGCCTCAGGATGGGCTCGCCATCCTTCATGACCAGCCGCCCGGTGTCGGCGGTGTAGGTCGTCGCGCCGCCATCGTCCTTGGCCCGGTGGATGAAGAGGTTCCGGATCTGGCCGTTTCGGTCAACGGACTGTGCGTAGACGGTCAGGCCCGGCGCGGGCTGGGTGAACTCTCCCTCGCGGATCAGGGCGGAGACCAGGTTGGTCCGGACCTCGAAGAGCACTTCGCGCATGGCCCGGTGCGAGGCCGGCTGGATCCAGAGGTTGATCACCAGCGAGGCCAGGGCCAGGACGGCGGCGAGGCGGAGGGCGGGAGCGATGACCCGCCACCGGCTCATGCCCCCCGCGAAGCAGACCACAAGCTCCTGGTCCGTCTGCAGGCGGTTCAGGGTGATGAGGGCGGCCACGAAGACGCTGACCGGCAGGACCATGTTGATCAGCTGCGGCATGGCCAGGGCGGTGGCCTTCAGGAAGACGAGCGCGTTCTGTCCACCCGCCACGATCAGGTCCAGCTGGGTCAGGGAGGTGGAAAGCAGGGCCAGTCCCGTCGCCGCCACGATGGCCCAAAGGGTGGGTGCGACAAGCTGGCGCAGGAGGTAGCGGTCGATCAGGCGCATGACGAAATATCGATCCCAGCGGGCGATTTGCCGCGCCTGAAGCTCACGGCTGTTCTAATCATGAGCCGCACACCGGACGCAACCGCCGTGCAGGTCGTCCCCCGCTGGGGCGACCCGAACTGACAGCGCCAGAGGAATTGAAGGACCATGCAGATCGAATTCGTTTCGCCCGAAGCCGGACTGGCCCAGAGGACAGTCCTCGCCATCGCCGTTCCCGAGGGTGAGGCGGCCAGCATCCGCGGCGGGGCCTTTTCCGCCGCAGTTGCGGCAAGCCGCTTCACGGGTGCGCGCGGGCAGGTGCTTGAGGTGACCGGCGGCGCGGATCGCGTCGTCCTGGTCGGCGCGGGCAAGGCCTCGGACTTCGACGACCTCGCCGCTGAACAGACCGCGGCGTCGGCCTACGCCGCCGTCAAGCTTTCCGGGCTCGAGACCCTGCGCCTGGCGCCGGCGGTGGATACCGGGGAATTCGCCGCGCGCGCCGCCCTTGGCCTGCGCCTCGCCGCCTATCGGTTCGACAAGTACCGCACCAAGGAGCCGGCGGACCGCAAGCCCTCCATCACCTCGGCGCAGATCGTCACGGGCCATGCCGAGGCGGCCGCCGCGGCCATGCCGCCCCTCGCGGCCCTTGCGGACGCCGTGGTCTTTTCCCGCGACCTGGTGTCCGAGCCCGCCAACATCCTCTATCCGGCCGAGTTCGCCCGCCGGGCCAAGGCCCTGGAGGCCCTGGGCCTGGTCGTGGAGATCCTGGGCGAGGATGAGATGCGGGCCCTTGGCATGGGCTCCCTGCTCGGCGTCGGCCAGGGCAGCGTCCGCGAAAGCCAGCTGGTGGTGCTGAAGTGGAACGGCGCGTCCGATCCCGCCGCCCAGCCCGTCGCCTTCATCGGCAAGGGCGTGTGCTTCGACACAGGCGGCATCAGCCTCAAGCCCGCCGACGGCATGGAGGACATGAAGTGGGACATGGGCGGCGCCGCCGCCGTGGTCGGTCTCATGCACGTGCTCGCGGGCCGCAAGGCCAAGGTCAACGCCGTCGGCATCCTCGGTCTTGTGGAGAACATGCCCGACGGCAACGCCCAGCGGCCTGGCGACGTGGTGACCTCCATGTCCGGCCAGACGATCGAGATCATCAACACCGACGCCGAAGGCCGCCTCGTGCTGGCCGACGCCGTCTGGTATTGCCAGGACCGCTTCAAGCCGCGGTTCATGATCGACCTCGCCACCCTGACGGGCGCGATCATCATCTCGCTGGGCAATGACTACGCCGGCCTCTTCTCGAACAACGACGAGCTTGCGGACAACCTTCTGTCGGCCTCGAAGGGCGAGGAAGAGCCCCTGTGGCGGATGCCCCTGCCGAAGGCCTACGACAAGCAGATCGACAGCGTCATCGCCGACATGAAGAACACCGGCGGGCGACCGGGGGGCTCGATCACCGCCGCCCTGTTCATCCAGCGCTTCGTCAACGGCCTGCCCTGGGCCCACCTCGACATCGCGAGCACGGCCTGGAAGAAGCCGTCCTCCGTTCCGACCATTCCCGAGGGCGCCACCGGCTACGGCGTTCGCCTGCTCAACCGTCTGGTCAGGGATCACTACGAAGAGCGCGCATGACCGGCTGCGAGGTCTGGTTCTATCACCTGGAGCGGCAGGGCCTGGACCAGGTCCTGCCGGCCCTTCTCGAGCGCACCCTCCAGAAGGGTTGGCGGGCCCGTGTGCGGGCGGCGTCCACCGAGCGGATGGAGCACCTCGACGGCTGGCTCTGGAGCTATCGGGACGACAGCTTCCTTCCGCATGCCGCCGATCCGGGGGCCGGGGCGTCCGATCCCGTTGTCCTGACCACCGAGGCCGGCAATCCGGACTCGGCCGAGGCGCTCTTTCTCGTGGACGGCGCCGAGCCCGGTGACCTCGCCGGCTTCCAGCGCTGTTCGGTGATCTTCGATGGGCGGGAAGAGACGGCCCTGGCGGCCGCCCGGGCCCAGTGGCGCCAGTTCCGGGAGGCGGGCTTCACAGCCGCCTACTGGCGCCAGGGCGAACGCGGCTGGGAGAAGGTGTCGTGAGAGCGCGGATTCTCATCGGGCTCCTGGGTCTCTCCCTGGTGGCGGGATGCGCAGCGCCCTCCAAGCCGGGCAAGCCGGTCGCCCCCGCGCCGGCGGCGCCCAAGCCCCGGGCGGAACCGCCAGACACCTGCGGCCTGCGCGCCGTGAAGTCGCTGGTGGGCCAGCCCCGCTCGGCGATTCCGGTCCCGGTGAACCCCGCCCTTCGGCGGGTGACCTGCACCCGCTGCGTCCAGACCCAGGACTACAATCCCCGGCGGCTGAACATCTATTACGACGCCGACACCGGCGTCATCGAACGGGTCGCCTGCGGCTAGAGGATGCCGTCGCGCCTCGCCTGCACGACGCTGCTCGTCGATGAGTACGGCCCGGCGCTGGAGTTCTTCCAGTCCGTGCTCGGCTTCGCCGTTCTCCAGGATGAGGCGCTGGGCGGCGGCAAGCGCTGGGTTGTCATCGCCCCATAACAGGAGGGCGGCGCCTTGCTGTTGGCCCGGGCGGCGGTCAGGCCTTCAGGGCCTCGAAAGCCTCCACGGCCTCCAGCCAGGCCTGCTCCGCGTCGTCCAGCATGGCCTGAGCCTCGGTCCGCGCCTGGCCCAGCTCCGCCGCGCGGCGCGGATCGCCCGTGAAGGTCGCCGGATCGGCGAGGGCGGCGTCGATCTCCGCCAGGCGCGAGGCGGCCTTCTCCATGGCCGCCTCTGTCGCCTCCACCCGCCGGCGGGCGTTGCCCGTGGGCGCACGGGCCCGGGGGGGCGCAGGGGGAGGGGCTTCGGGCGGGGCTTCGGGGGCCTCTGTGGTGGCTCGTGCGTCTGAGTCCCGGGCCGCCTGCCGGGCCCGCTCGACGACCCGTCGGGCATAGGCCTCCACGTCGCCGTCGAAGGGCCTGACGGAGCCGTCCTCGGCCAACCAGAGGCGGTCGGCCACCAGCTCCATCAGCGACCGGTCGTGGGTGATCAGGATCACCGCCCCCTCATAATCATTCAGGGCGTCCAGCAGGGCCCGGCGGCTGTCGATGTCGAGGTGGTTGGTGGGTTCGTCCAGGATCAGGAGGTGAGGGGCCTCCATCGCCACCAGGTTCAGCAGCAGGCGGGCCCGCTCGCCGCCGGACAGGTTGGCGGCGGTCGTCTCGACCTTGTTCACGCCAAGGCCCCATTGGGCCAGGCGGCTGCGGCGCGAGGCCTCGCTGGCCTCGGGCAGGCGGCGGCGCAGGATGTCGAGGGGGGTTTCTTCCGGGTCCAGGGCCTCGATCTGGTGCTGGTGGAACCAGCCGACCTTGAGCCGCCGGTCACGCCAGACCTCTCCGCCCTGCGAGGCCAGGTCGCCGGCCACCAGGCGGGCGAAGGTCGACTTGCCGGCGCCATTGACGCCGAGCAGGCCGATCCGGTCGTCGAGGTCGAGGCGCAGGTTCAGGCCCTTGAGTACGGGCTGGCCCGGCGTGTAGCCGACCGAGGCGTCCTCCAGGCGCAGGAGGGGCGGTGCGAGGGGCTTCTCCGGCGAGGGCAGGATGAAGGGGGCGGTGTGCTCCCTCGCGGCCGCCGACACAGGGGGCAGGCGGGAGATCATCTTCAGGCGGGACTGGGCCTGCACCGCCTTGCTGGCCTTGGCCCGGAACCGGTCGACGAAGGACTGCAGGTGCGCCCGCTGGGCCTCGACCTTCTGGCGCATGGCGTCCTCCACGCGCGCCCGTTCCTCCCTCTGGCGTTCGAAGTCGTCGTAGCCGCCGGGGTAGAGCTCCAGGCGGGCGTCGTGCATGTGCAGGATGTGGTCCACCGACCGGTTCAGGATATCCCGGTCGTGGCTGATGATCAGGGCCGTGTGCGGGTATTTTCGGAGCCGGGCCTCCAGCCAGAGGGCGCCCTCCAGGTCGAGGTAGTTGGTCGGCTCGTCCAGCAGGAGAATGTCCGGCTCTGCAAAGAGGGCCGCCGCCAGGGCCACCCGCATCCGCCAGCCGCCCGAGAACTCCGCCATCGGCCTTGAGAGGTCACCCGGCGTGAAGCCGAGGCCGGACAGGATCTCCGCCGCGCGGGAGGGCGCCCGGTCGGCGCCGATCTCGGCCAGGCGGCCGTAGATGTCGCCGATCTCTTCAGGCGGAGCCGTCTCCAGCCGGGCCATGAGGCTCGCCCGCTCCTCGTCCGCCGCCAGGATGGTGTCGATCAGCGAGACGGAGGTGGCCGGATGCTCCTGGTCGACCGCGGCCAGACGCGCGCCCCGGGGCAGGCTGATCTCGCCGTCGCCGGCCCGGGCCTGGTCGCGGATCAGGCCGAAGAGGGTCGACTTGCCCACGCCGTTGCGACCCACCAGCCCGACCTTGGCCCCGGGCGGAAGGCTGACGCTGGCCCGGTCGAGGAAACGTCGTCCCCAGGCGTCGTGGGTAAGGTCGCGGATCTGCAGCATGACGGCGCGGTCTCTAGCAGAGCGCGGGCCCGGCGTCCCAGTGCTGGCGAGCCACGGTCGCCATCCTGCCGTTACCCCGGCCGGTGTTCGCGGGCCGGTGTTGGCGAGCGGCGAGGCTGCGGCTATAAGCCCGCACCCTTCCGGCCCGGCGGGCCGACAGTTCCACACCTGAAGACAGGCTCACATGACCCAACGCACCTTCTCGATCATCAAGCCGGACGCCACCAAGCGGAACCTGACCGGCAAGATCAACGCCGTGATCGAGGACGCGGGCCTGCGCATCATCGCCCAGCGCCGCATCCACATGACCGAGGCCCAGGCCAAGCGCTTCTACGAAGTCCACAAGGAGCGCCCCTTCTACGGCGAGCTGGTCGAGACCATGACCTCCGCCCCGGTCGTCGTGCAGGTCCTGGAAGGCGACAACGCCGTGGCCCGCTATCGGGAAGTCATGGGCGCCACCAATCCCGAGCAGGCCGCCGAGGGCACGATCCGCAAGCTCTTCGCCCTGAACGTGGGCGAGAACTCGGTCCACGGCTCCGACAGCCTCGAGAACGCGGCGATCGAGATCGCCCAGTTCTTCAGCGAGGCCGATATCGCCGGCTGATACGGCCTGCGGTCCGGGCGGGGGCGGTGCGCCGCCCCCTTTGCCTGACCGTCCGGGTAAGGTAGCACGGCGGCGTTCATCCGCAGGGGACGCGCCGTGTCTGACGCCGAGACCTTTCCTGAGATCCGTGAGGCGGTGCGCCGCCTGTGCGCTGGTTTTCCCGGCGAGTACTGGCGTGAAAAGGACCGGGAGCGCGCCTATCCGGCGGAGTTCGTCCGGGCGCTGACCGAATCCGGCTTTCTCTCCGTCCTGATCCCGGAGGCCTATGGCGGCTCCGGCCTTGGCCTCGGTGCGGCCATCGCCGTCCTCGAGGAGGTCCATCGCTCGGGCTGTAATGGCGGCGCCAGCCACGCCCAGATGTACACCATGGGCACCCTGCTGAAGCACGGCAGCGAGGCCCAGAAGCAGGCCTACCTGCCCAAGATCGCCTCGGGTGAGCTGCGCCTCCAGGCCTTCGGCGTCACCGAGCCGGGGGCGGGTACGGACACAACCCGCATCACCACCTTCGCCCGCCGCGACGGCGACCACTATGTCGTCCGCGGCCAGAAGATCTGGATCAGCCGCGCCGAGCACTCGGACCTGATGGTCCTCCTCTGTCGCACGACGGCGCGGGAAGATGCCGCCCGGCCCAGCGATGGCATGAGCGTCCTTCTGGTCGACATGCGTCAGGCGGTCGGCAACGGCCTGACCATCCGGCCGATCCGGACCATGCTGAACCACGCCACAACCGAGCTCTTCTTCGATGACCTGCGCGTGCCGGTGGAGAACCTGATCGGCAAGGAAGGGCAGGGCTTCCGCTACATCCTGGATGGCATGAACGCCGAGCGGATCCTGATCGCCGCCGAATGTATCGGCGACGCCCGCTTCTTCATCGACCGGGCCAGCGCCTACGCCCGTGAGCGCGAGGTGTTCGGCCGGCCCATCGGCCAGAACCAGGGCGTCCAGTTTCCCATCGCCCGGGCCCATGTCCAGACCAGCGCCGCGGACCTGATGGTGCGCCACGCCGCTGACCTCTTCGATGACGGCCAGCCCTGCGGGACCGAGGCCAACATGGCCAAGATGCTGGCCTCCGAGGCCTCCTGGTTCGCGGCGGACACCTGCGTCCAGGTCCACGGCGGTTTCGGTTTCGCCGAGGAGTACGACATCGAGCGCAAGTTCCGGGAGACCCGCCTCTACCAGGTGGCCCCGATCTCGACCAACCTCATCCTCAGCCACGTGGGCAACCACGTGCTGGGCCTGCCCAAGAGCTTCTGATGTACGACCTTCTCAAGGGACTGCGCGTCGTCGAGGGCTCGGCCTTCGTCGCCGGCCCGACCTGCGGCCTTTACCTGGCCCAACTGGGCGCCGAGGTCATCCGCTTCGACAACATCGGCGGCGGGCCTGACTTCAACCGCTGGCCCCTGAGCCGCGGCGGCGACAGCTTCTACTGGGAGGGGCTGAACAAATCGAAGAAGTCCATCGCCATCGACCTGTCCCGCCAAGAGGGTCGCCGCCTGGCCCAGGAGCTGGCGACGGCGCCGGGCGACAACGCTGGCGCCTTCGTGACCAACTTCCCGGTCGAGGGCTTCCTGTCCTACGAGGCCCTGTCGGCCCTGCGGCCGGATCTGGTCTGCGTGCGGGTAATGGGCTGGGCCGATGGTCGGCCCGGCGTCGACTACACGATCAACAGCGCCGTCGGCGTGCCGCTCTTCACCGGCCACGCAGACGATCCGCGCCCTGTGAACCACATCCTGCCGGCCTGGGACCTCCTGACGGGAGGTTACGCCGCCTTCTCCCTCGTTTCGGCCCTGATGGCCCGCGGCCGGGACGGGAAGGGACGGGAGGTGCGCCTGCCCCTGTCGGACATCGCCGCCGCCAGCCTGGCCAACCTGGGCATGCTGGCCGAGGCGACCCTGGGGGAGGGTGACCGTCCCCGGGTCGGCAATGACATCTTCGGCGCCTTCGGGCGCGACTTCACCACCGCCGACGGCGTGCGGATCATGCTGGTGGCGATTACGCCCCGCCAGTGGTCGGGCATCCAGCCCCTGCTGGGCATTGTCGACGAGGTGAAGGCCCTGGAGGCCGAGCTGGGCGTCGACTTCGCCCGGGACGAGGGCCTGCGCTTCACCCACCGCGACCGGCTGGTTCCGATCTTCGACGCCGCCATGGCCCGGCGGAAGCTGGCGGACCTGGTCCCGGCGTTCGAGCAGCTCGGTGTCTGCTGGGGCCCCTACCAGACCCTTTCACAGGCGGCGAATGACCCGCGACTGTTCGCCGGCAATCCGGTCTTCTCCACCCTGACCCATCCGTCGGGCGAGACCTATCCCGCCGCCGGCTTCGCCGGGACCGTCCCTCAGGACGAGCGGAAACCCGCCCGGCCCGCCGCCCGGCTGGGGCAGCACACCGACGAGGTCCTGGCCACGGTGCTGGGCCTCTCGTCGGCGCAGATCGGCAAGCTTCACGATGACGGCGTCGTCGCCGGACCGGAGGGCAGATGAGCGACTATTCGACAATCCGCGTCCAGGAAGCCGCGCCGGGCGTGGTCCTGGTCACCCTGAACCGCCCCGAGGCCGCCAACGCCCTGTCGACGGCCATGGGCCGGGACCTCCTGGACCTCTGGACCCGCCTCGCCGCCGACGCCTCGGTCCGCGCCGCCGTCCTGACGGGGGAGGGGCGCTTCTTCTGCGCCGGCGCCGACCTTAAGGAGCGGGACGGCATGACCGACGAGGCCTGGGCTGACCAGCACCGGCTCTTCGAGGACATGATCCGCGCCCAGCTCGCCTGTCCCTTCCCGGTCCTCGCTGCTGTCAATGGCGCGGCCATGGGCGGCGGCGCCGAGATGGCCCTGGCCTGCGACTTCGCCTGGGCGGGAGAGTCCGCCCGCATGGGCCTGCCTGAGGCTGGACTGGGGATCATCCCGGGCCTGGGCGGAACCCAGCTCCTGACCCGCGCCGTCGGTGAGCGCCGGGCCTCCGAGATGCTGATGAGCGGCCTGCCCGTCGACGCCGCCGAGGCCCTGTCCATCGGCCTCGTCAACGCCGTCCGGCCGAACGAGAGCCTGGTCGCCGACCTGGTGGCGCGGGCCGTCCTGATCGCCTCGAAGGCGCCCCTGTCGATCCGGGCGGTCAAGGCCGTGGTCCGCACCGGCGCGGTCCTGCCCCTGGCCGAGGCGATGGACCTGGAACTGTCGGAGTACAACCGGCTCTTCACCACGGAGGACCGTCGCGAGGGCGTCGCGGCCTTCAACCAGAAGCGCCCCGCCGTCTTCCGGGGCGTCTGAAGTCAGGCGGCGGCCAGTTCGCCGCAGACGAAGGCGTCTTCGCCCGCCTCGATCAGGCCCGCCAGCACCTCGCCGGCGTCCTCTGGACGGGCCGTGAGGATCAGGCCCACCCCGCAGTTGAAGGTGCGGCGCATCTCGGCGTCGGCCACGCCGCCCGCCTGCTGCAGCCAGCCGAAGACCGGCGGCGGTGTCCAGGCGTTCCAGTCGAACCGGGCGACCAGGCCCTCGGCGATCACCCGGGGCGGGTTCTCGATGAGGCCGCCGCCGGTGATGTGCGCGCAGGCGCTGACCCGGCCGGCCCGGATCTGCGGCAGGACCTGGCGGACATAGATCCGGGTCGGCCGCATCAGGGCTGAGGCCAGGGTCTCGTCATCCGAGAAGGGCGAGGCGGCGCTCCAGTCGAGGCCCGAGCGCTCGACGATGCGCCGGATCAGGGAATAGCCGTTGGAATGGGGACCGGAGGAGGCGAGGCCGATGATCACGTCGCCCGCCTTCTGGTCGCCCAGCCGGGGAAGGACCGCGCCGCGCTCCACCGCCCCAAGGGAAAATCCGGCAAGGTCATAGTCGCCCGCCGCGTACATGCCTGGCATCTCGGCCGTCTCGCCGCCCGCCAGGGCGCATCCCGCCTGGCGGCAGCCCTCGGCGATGCCGGCGACGACCCGGGCCGCGGCCTCCACGTCGAGCTTTCCGGTCGCAAAATAGTCGAGGAAAATCAGGGGCTCGGCGCCCTGGGCCAGCAGGTCGTTGACGCACATGGCCACCAGGTCGACGCCCACCGTGTCGTGCTGTCCGGTGTCGATGGCGATCTTCAGCTTGGTGCCGACGCCATCGGTGGTCGAGACCAGCAGGGGGTCCGTGAATCCGGCGGCCTTCAGGTCGAAGAGGGCCCCGAACCCGCCCAGGGAGCCATCCGCACCCGGGCGGCGGGTCGCCTTCGCCAGGGGCTTGATCCGGTCCACCAGGGCGGCGCCGGCGTCGATGTCCACGCCCGCCTGGGCGTAGGTGAGACCGTTCGGACGCTCGCTCATGACCGGACCTTTCAATAAAATGCCCGCCGGGCTTGCAGACTCGGCCCCGCGACGGCGTATAGCTAGCCCATGACCCCCATCACGACCACCGCCGAGCTTGAGACTTTCTGCGCGAAAGTCCGGGGTCAGCCCTTTGTCGCCGTGGACACCGAGTTCATGCGCGAAACCACCTACTGGCCCAAGCTCTGCCTGATCCAGGCGGCCACGCCGGACGCCGAGGCGGTGATCGACCCCCTGGCGGAGGGGATCGACCTGGAGCCCTTCCTCGAGGTCCTGCGAGACGCTTCCATCGTGAAGGTCTTCCACGCCGCACGGCAGGATGTTGAAATCTTCAACAATCTCAAGGCGCTGCCAGCATCACTTTTCGACACGCAGGTAGCCGCCATGGCGGCGGGTTACGGCGAGCAGATCGCCTACGACGCCCTGGTCCGCAACATGCTGAAGATCGAGCTGGACAAGTCGAGCCGCTTCACCGACTGGGCGCGCCGCCCCCTGACCGACAACCAGCTCACCTACGCCCTGGCCGACGTCACCCACCTGGCGGCCCTCTATCCGCGACTTCGCGCCCGTCTCGAGACGGAGGGGCGGCTGGCCTGGGTCTCGGACGAGATGACCTCTCTCTGCGATCCTGCCCTCTACGACGTTGCCCCCGCCAACGCCTGGCGGCGCCTCAAGCCCCGCAAGCAGACCGCCCGCTATCTCAGCGTCTACCGCGCCGTGGCCGAGTGGCGCGAGCGCACCGCCCAGCTCCGCGACCAGCCTCGGGGCCGCATCCTCAAGGATGACGCCATCGACGAACTGGCCAGCCAGGCGCCGACCGATCCCGGCCAGATGGAGCGGCTGCGGTCCGTGCCCAAGGGTTTTGCGGGGTCGCGCTTCGGTCCGGAACTTCTGGAGACCATCCGCGAGGCCCTGCGCGATCCTGAGGCCACCGCCCCGGTGATCGAAAAGTCCCGCGCGCCGCACAATCCCGCGGCAGGCGCCGTGGTGGAACTGCTCAAGGTCCTGCTCAAGGCCCGGGCCGAGGACCGGGGCGTGGCCTCCAAGCTCATCGCCACGGTGTCCGACCTCGAGCAGATCGCCCAGGACGACAATGCCGAGACGCCCGCCCTCAGCGGATGGCGGCTGGAGGCCTTCGGCGCCGACGCCCTCAGGCTCAAGCGGGGCGAACTGGCCCTGGTGCTCGATGGAACCCGGGTCCGGGTGGTCGAGGTGCGCCGGGCGCCGCGTCCGGCCGCTGCAGACTGATCCCGCGGTCCGGCCTCAGGCCAAACCGACTTCAGAGCGCTCCGCCTCGTTCATGAGGGGCTCGCCGGCCAGGTACCTCTCCAGGTTCCCGATGAACTGGATATCCGCGCGCGGCTGCACCCCGTCGCCGGAATTGGACGTGTGGGCGCTGACCCGCACCTGGGGGTGGCCCCAGATCCAATGGTCGTCGGGCAGGGGCTCGGTCTGGAAGACATCGAGCACCGCGTAGGCCGGCCGACTGGCGTCCAGGCCCCGGCGCAGGGCGTCCTCGTCCACCAGCCCGCCCCGACCGATGTTGATCAGGATGGCGCCGGGCTTGAGGGCCGCAAAGAAGGCGCCATTGCACATGTCCCGGGTTTCGTCCGTCAGGGCGCAGGCAAGCACCACGACGTCGGTGTCCGGAAGGGCCTCGGAGATCCGGGACAGGGGCAGGGTGCGGTGCGCCAGCCCGGCGTCCGAACCGCGGCGCACGACGGTCAGGTCCACCCCGAAGGCCCGGGCCCGCTGGGCGATCTGCTCGCCGATCGCGCCGTAGCCCACCAGCAGCCAGCGCGTCTGGCTGACCTCACGGTATTGGGTGCGGCCCCATTCCCGCCGGGCCTGAAGCTGCCGCTGGGCGTCGATGGGCACGATCAGGGACAGGGCGTGGGCCAGGACGTACTCGGCGATGACCACGCCCTGGGCCGAGGACTTGGTGATCCGGACCCCCTTTTCCATGATCCTGCGGAAGACCGGCAGGTCGAGCCCGGCGTTGAAGGTCTGCAGCCAACGCACCGAGGGGCAGTCGAGGAGGGGACGCATCAGGCTCGGCAGGAGCCCTGACATGTAGGCCTCCTGGGTGTTCCAGACGATCTCGGGCGCCAGGTCGGCGGCCGCCACCTCGGCGCCGTCCGCCTGGTAGCGTCCGGCCTCGGGAACGGTGACGATCCGAAGCCCCGGCGCGAGGTGGGCGATCCGGTCGCGGATGCGCAGGTGGGCGGCTTCGGACATCAGGATCTGGGTCACGCGGGGCTCATCCCATCTGGAGGCGGATCTTGAGAACCTGGGCGAGGGTCATGGCCCGCTTGGCCGTCTGTTCTCCCAGGAGCATGTCCTCCCAGCCCTCTTCCGCGGAGAGCCGGAGGCGGTCGTTCTCGAGGCTGAGGGCGGCGTGGCGCAGCACCTCCACGTTCCGGCCGGCCAGGTCACAGCCCAGGCGGATGGCCGATCCCAGGGCGCGGGCCCTGACGCGCCGTTCCGGCGACAGGAGGCGGTTGATCACATCCGGCTCCGGCGGGGTGGGGGCCGAGGCGTGCCGGGAAAAGACCACGCTGGCCAGGAAGGCTCTCTCGGGATGCGTCATGCCGGCGATGGGGGCCCTCAGAGCCTTCTCGAAGGCGAGGTCCGCCCGGTGGTCCGGGTGCAGCCGGGCGCCGAGGTCCGCCAGCCGGCAGGCCGCCGCCAGGAGGATGGGGTCGCGGGTCCCGAAGGCGGGGGGAAGCTGCTCGAAGACCGGCCTGATGAAGGCCTCAAGGGCGGGGCCGAGGTCTGAAGTCAGGCCGCTCTGCGCGACGAGGGCCTCGCACCCGCCCACAAGGGGATCAAGGTTGCGGACCCTCTCAGGCATGGATTCCAGCAGAAGGCCCTCGCGCAGGCCGAAGGCGGAGACCACCACCCTCTGCACCTCCAGGGCCTGCACCACCTCCGACAGGACGACGGCGGCGTAGGGCAGGGTGTCGAACCGCTTGCGCGACAGGCCCTGAATACCCTCCAGGGAGGTCCGCGACTGCCGCGCCACGAAACGGCACATGTCGAGCAGGTCGGTCCTCTGGATCTCGTACTGGTGGGCGATGTGAAGCGGATAGCCCTCTAGCTCCATGTGGAGGAGGGCGAGGTTACGCCAGGCGCCGCCCACGGCGTGGAACTCGCGGGTGGATAGGCGCGCGGCATGGGGCCGCAGGGCCCGGGCGGTAACCCGCCGCACCCGGTCCGCATCCATCGCCCGGGGTGCGCCCAGGGCCAAGGGGCCAAGGGGCAGGCTCACCCCCTGCTCGGGGTCATCCAGCCGCACGAGCTCCAGGCTCGATCCGCCCAGGTCGCCCGCCACGCCTCCGGCGTCGGCCTGTCCGGCCAGCACGCCGAGGGCGCCGTAGCGGGCCTCTTCCTCCCCTGAGAGGACGCGGACGGTGATCCCCGTTTCTTCCTCGACGGCGCGAAGGAAGGCGCGGCTGTCGCGGGCCTCGCGCACCGCCGCCGTAGCGACCACGTAGGTTTCCCGGCTGCTCCACCCCTGCAGAAGCACGCGAAAGCGTCGCAGGGCCGACATGGCGACCTCGACGCCCTCTGGCGAGAGGCGTCCGGTGGTCTGCAGGTCGCGGCCGAGACCGGCGAGGGCCTTCTCGTTGTAGACCGTCCAGATCGCGCGGCCTTCGAGGCGATAGACGACAAGGCGGATCGAGTTCGACCCGATGTCGATCACGGCCGCATGCCGCGACTCTGCGGGCGGCGGCCCCAGGGGCGCAGGGGCCCGGTTAGGTGCGAGACGCCACATGGTCAATCGCGCCGGGCAGGTCCTTCACCTTGTGCCCGCGACCCGAGAGGCTGGGATTGGTCATGAAGTACTCGTGCGCCGAAAAGGCTCCCGGGTGATCCCAGGCGGGGTCCCGGCTATACCCGCCGGAAGCGTCCAGCGTCCAGCTTTGGGCCTCGTCCCGGATGTTCGCCACCAGGATCTGGTGCAGGACCTGCTGGTGGACGGTGGGAGTCTCCACAGGCGCGAGGGACTCCACCCGCCGGTCAAGGTTCCGGGGCATCCAGTCCGCCGAGGAGATGAAGACCCGGGCCTGGGCCGAGGGCATCTCGGCGCCGTTGGCGAAGGCGACGATCCGCGAGTGTTCCAGGAACCGGCCAACGATCGACTTGACCTTGATACGCTCCGAAAGCCCCGGAACGCCGGGCCTGAGGCAGCAAATGCCGCGCACAACCAGCTGGACGTCCACGCCGGCCTGGCTGGCCTCGTAGAGGGCGTCGATGATCTCGGGATCCACCAGGGAGTTCAGCTTGGCCCAGATGGCCGCCGGCTTTCCGGCGCGCGCGTTGTCGGCCTCGTCGGCGATCATCCGGACCAGGTCGGTCTTCATGGTCAGGGGCGAGAAGGACAGCTTCTCCATCCGCTGGGGCCGGGCGTAGCCGGTGATGTAGTTGAACAGGCGGGCCGAATCCCGCCCGAGGGCCGGGTCGGAGGTGAACAGGGACAGGTCCGTGTAAACCCGCGCGGTCTGCGGGTGATAGTTGCCGGTCCCGAAGTGGCAGTAGGTCCGCAGCTGGTCCCCCTCGCGGCGCACCACCATCGAGAGCT